>SVLM01000018.1 GCA_015067945.1 Oscillospiraceae bacterium | reverse complement strand
AATTGTGGGCAGTAAGGCAACCATATTGGTGTATCTTCGTTTGCTCATAATTAATCCCCCCTGGTGTAGTTATTATCCTACATCAGGGGGGATTTTGTCTATTGTCCGTTTTTACTGGTTCTGTTCAGAAATCCGAGGGGATTCGTTAAGGGGTTAATTCTTAGCCCTTGATAGCAGCCTGTGCGGCGGCCAGACGGGCGATGGGCACGCGGAAGGGGCTGCAGGACACGTAGTCCAGGCCGATCTTGTGGCAGAACTCAACGGAGACGGGGTCGCCGCCGTGCTCGCCGCAGATGCCGTAGTGCAGATTCTTGCCGGAAGCCTTGCCCTTGGCAACAGCCATCTCCATCAGCATGCCAACACCGGTCTGATCCAGCTTTGCGAAGGGATCGTTCTCGTAGATCTTGGTGCTGTAGTAAGCATCCAGGAACTTGCCGGCGTCGTCACGGCTGAAGCCGAAGGTCATCTGGGTCAGGTCGTTGGTGCCGAAGCAGAAGAACTCAGCTTCCTGAGCGATCTCGTCAGCGGTCAGGCAGGCACGGGGAATCTCGATCATGGTGCCGACCTCGTACTTCAGCTCAATGCCGGAAGCGGCGATCTCAGCGTCAGCGGTGGAAACAACGACGCTCTTAACGAACTTCAGCTCCTTGACATCGCCAACCAGGGGGATCATGATCTCGGGAACGATGTTCCACTCGGGATGACGGCCCTTAACAGCCAGAGCTGCACGGATGACAGCCTTGGTCTGCATAGCAGCGATCTCGGGGTAGGTGACGCTCAGACGGCAGCCACGGTGACCCATCATGGGGTTGAACTCATGCAGGGAAGCAATGATGTTCTTGATGTCCTCAACGGTCTTGCCCTGAGAAGCAGCCAGAGCAGCGATGTCTTCCTCAGTGGTGGGCACGAACTCGTGCAGCGGGGGATCCAGGAAGCGGATGCAAACGGGGTTGCCTTCCATAGCCTCGTACAGACCCTCGAAGTCAGCCTGCTGCATGGGCATGATCTTAGCCAGAGCAGCCTCGCGCTCCTCAACAGTGTCGGAGCAGATCATCTCGCGGAAGGAAGCAATACGGCCTTCCTCGAAGAACATATGCTCGGTACGGCACAGGCCGATGCCTTCTGCACCCAGCTCGCGAGCCTTGATGGCGTCACGGGGGGAGTCGGCGTTGGTGCGGACCTTCAGAGTGCGGTACTGGTCAGCCCAGGCCATGATGCGGCCGAACTCGCCGGCGATCTCAGCGTCCTTGGTAGCGATCAGGCCGTCGTAAATGTTACCGGTGGAGCCATCCAGGGACAGCTCGTCGCCCTCGTGGAAGGTCTTGCCACCCAGAGTGAACACCTTGTTCTCCTCGTCCATCTTGATGTCGGTGCAGCCGGAGACACAGCAGGTACCCATGCCACGGGCGACAACGGCAGCGTGAGAGGTCATACCGCCACGGACGGTCAGGATGCCCTGAGCGGCCATCATGCCTTCGATATCCTCGGGAGAGGTTTCCAGACGAACCAGAACCACCTTCTCGCCACGGGCAGCCCATTCCTTGGCGTCCTCAGCGGTGAAGACGATCTTACCGGCAGCAGCACCGGGGGAAGCGGGCAGAGCCTTGCCGATGGGCTCGGCGGCCTTCAGAGCCTTGGCATCGAACTGGGGATGCAGCAGGGTGTCCAGGTTGCGGGGATCGATCATGGAAACGGCCTTCTTCTCGTCGATCATACCCTCGTCCACCAGATCGCAGGCGATCTTCAGAGCAGCGGGAGCGGTACGCTTGCCGTTACGGGTCTGCAGCATGTACAGCTTGCCGTTCTCAACGGTGAACTCCATGTCCTGCATGTCACGATAGTGGTCTTCCAGAATCTGGCAAACCTTCTCGAACTGAGCAAATGCCTCGGGGAACTTGTCAGCCATTTCAGAGATGGGCATGGGAGTACGAACGCCGGCGACAACGTCTTCGCCCTGAGCGTTGGTCAGGAACTCGCCCATCAGGCCACGCTTACCGGTGGCGGGGTCACGGGTGAAAGCAACACCGGTACCGCAGTCGTCACCCATGTTGCCGAAGGCCATGGACTGGACGTTAACAGCGGTGCCCCAGGAGTAGGGAATGTCGTTCTCGCGGCGGTAGATGTTGGCACGGGGGTTGTCCCAGGAGCGGAACACGGCCTTGACAGCACCCATCAGCTGCTCAACGGGATCGGAGGGGAAGTCGGTGCCGATCTTGGCCTTGTACTCAGCCTTGAACTGGCCTGCCAGCTCCTTCAGATCGTCAGCGGTCAGCTCAACGTCCTGCACGACGCCCTTCTTCTCCTTCATTTCGTCGATCAGAGCCTCGAAGTACTTCTTACCGACTTCCATAACGACGTCGGAGTACATCTGGATAAAGCGGCGGTAGCAGTCCCAGGCCCAGCGGGGATTGCCGGACTTGGTAGCCAGAACATTAACAACATCTTCGTTCAGACCCAGGTTCAGGATAGTGTCCATCATGCCGGGCATGGAAGCACGGGCACCGGAACGGACGGAAACCAGCAGAGGATTCTCCTTGTCACCGAACTTCTTGCCGGTGATGGATTCCAGCTTGGCGACGTGCTCCATGATCTGAGCCTGGATATCGGCGTTGATCTGGCGGCCGTCTTCGTAGTACTGAGTGCAGGCCTCGGTGGAAATGGTGAAGCCCTGAGGGACAGGCAGACCGATGTTGGTCATTTCGGCCAGGTTCGCACCCTTGCCGCCCAGCAGCTCACGCATGGAACCGTTGCCTTCGGTGAACAGGTAAACATACTTGTGCATTGGAATTACCCCTTTCTTTAGTGAGGACGGTCCTTTTGCCGTCCAATTTTTGTCATTTTTATTAGATAGCATAATAATGCGCGTACAGTATAGCACATAGAATGGAAAAAAGCAAACGTTTTTCCTACATTTTATTATGTTTTTTATAAATATTTTTAATTTGTAGGGGAGGGTCTTGACCCTCCCTCGGACACTGTGCCACCGTTGACGGGAGGGTCAAGACCCTCCCCTACAGCCAACCAACAAGTTTGTCATTCTGAGCGGAGCGAAGGATGACACAAAACATGTAAAATGTATAGCCTGGAAAAAATGTTCAAAAATAATTTATATTTCTCCCCCTTGACAATTTTAGCACTCTGCGGTATACTCTGCTTAGCACTCGGAGACAATGAGTGCTAAGAAAGGAAAGCAGCTATGGAAATGACCGATCGGAAAAAGAAGGTTCTGCGCTGTATCGTAGACCTGTATATCCGCACAGCAGAGCCCGTAGGCTCCAAGGCCATCGCCGAGCTGCCGGATATGAACTACTCTTCCGCCACCATCCGTAATGAGATGGCGGACCTGACAGCCATGGGCTATCTGGAGCAGCCCCACACCAGTGCCGGACGGATTCCCTCTGCTGCAGGCTATCGGCTGTATGTGGATGAGCTGATGGCGGAATATCGCCTGAGCATGGACGAAGCCCATTCCATCAACATGGCCATCGAGGAAAAGATGCAGCGTGTGGATAAAATGGTAGAGCGTGTGGCAAAGCTGGTATCTCAGGCCACCGATCTGCCGGCCATCTCTGTTGCCTCCCGGCAGGGTGGAGCGAAGGTTAAGCGGTATGAGCTGATTTTGGCCGGAAGCGGTAGCTTCATTCTGGTGCTGATGCTCAGCAACGAAGAAGTGGTGAACAAGCTGATCAAGCTGCCCCTGAATGTGGCAGAAAATGATTTGAAGCTTCTGTGTGCATTGCTCAATGCCACCATGATTGACATCTATCCGGAGGAATTTACCGCCGCTTTGATGGAGCGTGTGATGGCCTCCGCCGGTGCCGCTGCCAGCTTAGTGCCGGTGGTTGTGGAGTTTGCGGTGGAGACCCTGCGTCGCAGTGCCAGTACCAACATGGCCGTTGCCGGACAGGCAAGACTGCTGCATCAGCCGGAGTACCGGGATATCGACAAGGCCCAGCGGATGATGACCACTCTGGATGAGGATGCTTTGGTGAACCTGCCTGCTGTCATGCAGAATGCCAACGGCACCCGGGTTCTGGTAGGCCCGGAAAATGTGGCTGAGGAGCTGAAGGATACTTCCGTTGTTATGACGAAGTTTGACATCGGCGACGGCCTGCAGGGTATGATCGGTGTGGTTGGCCCCACCCGTATGGACTACGCGAAGGTCACTGCCCGGTTGAGCTATTTTGCAGAGAGTCTGTCTAAAATGTTTGCCAAGCCTGAGCAGCCCAAGCTGCCGGAAAGCACAGAAGAAAACTAATATATCGTGTCGTTCCGAGCCAGTCCTCAGACTGGCGTGGGATATTCTGAGTTTTTGTCATTGCGAGGCCGCAGGCCGTGGCAATCCCCCGGTTGGGGCGAAATATTCAGGAGATTGCCACACCAGTGTGCACACTGGTTCGCAATGACAGGGTGTGTATGGAGGAAAGAAACGTGGCGAAAAAGGAAAAACAGAAGCAAGAACCCGTAGCCGAAGAGGTTGTGGAGGAGATCGTTGAGGAAACTCCTGAGGTCAACCCCTTTGAGGAAAAATATAATGCAGAGCATGATGCCCACCTGCGGCTGGCTGCGGAATACGACAATTTCCGCAAGCGTACCGCCAAGGAAAAGGAGCAATCCTTCTTCAATGGCCGGGCAGATGCAGTGGAAAAGATGCTGCCGGTGTACGACAATCTGTCCCGGGCATTGCAGCAGGACACCCAGGACGCCGCCTACAAAAAAGGCGTGGAGATGACCATGGCTGAGCTGGTGAAGATCCTTGACAGCCTGGGCGTGGAGATCTACGGTGCACAGGGCGATCAGTTTGACCCCAACCTGCACAACGCGGTGCTCCATGTTGATGATGAGACCATTCCCGAAAACACCATCACCCAGGTGTTTCAGCAGGGCTGTAAGATGGGTGATAAGATCGTGCGGTTTGCCATGGTGCAGGTCGCGAACTAACCAAACCCCTTGCCTCCCTCTTGGAGGGAGGTGGCACGGCGAAAGCCGTGACGGAGGGAGTTGTCGGATAGCAAACGAACTCCCCCAGTCAAATTGCCTAAGATCGGCAATTTGACAGCCCCCTCAAAGAAGGGGCCAAGATAACCGTGTTAATAATTTTAAGTTTCATATAGGAGGAAAACATTATGAGTAAGATTATCGGTATTGACCTTGGTACCACCAATTCCTGCGTGGCAGTTCTGGAAGGCGGCGAGCCTGTTGTCATCGCCAACGCAGAGGGTGCCCGCACCACCCCTTCCGTTGTTGCATTCTCCAAGACCGGTGAGCGTATGGTCGGTCAGGTTGCAAAGCGTCAGGCTGTGACCAACGCAGGCCGCACCATCTCTTCCATCAAGCGTCACATGGGTGAGAACTACCATGTGGACATCGACGACAAGAAGTTCACTCCTCAGGAGATCAGTGCCATGATCCTGCAGAAGTTGAAGGCGGATGCTGAGGCTTACCTGGGCACCACCGTCACTGAGGCAGTCATCACCGTTCCTGCCTACTTCTCCGACTCTCAGCGTCAGGCCACCAAGGACGCCGGCAAGATCGCCGGTCTGGAGGTCAAGCGTATCGTCAACGAGCCCACCGCTGCTGCTCTGGCCTACGGTCTGGACAAGGAAAACGAGCAGAAGATCATGGTCTACGACCTGGGCGGCGGTACTTTCGACGTTTCCATTCTGGAGATTGGCGACGGTCTGGTTGAGGTTAAGGCCACCAACGGCGACACCCGTCTGGGCGGCGACGACTTCGACGAGCGGATCATGAGCTATCTGGTAGCTGAGTTCAAGAAGGAAGAGGGCATCGACCTGTCCAAGGACAAGGCTGCTATGCAGCGTCTGAAGGAAGCTGCCGAGAAGGCCAAGATCGAGCTGTCCGGCGTGACCTCCACCCAGATCAACCTGCCCTATATCACCGCCGATGCCACCGGCCCCAAGCATTTGGACGTGTCCCTGACCCGTGCAAAGTTCAACGAGCTGACTGCCGATCTGGTTGAGCGGACTCTGAAGCCCGTTCGTCAGGCCCTGGCCGATGCCGGCATGCAGCCCAGCGATCTGGATAAGGTTCTGCTGGTTGGCGGCTCTACCCGTATCCCTGCTGTTCAGGAAGCCGTTAAGGGCATCACCGGCAAGGAAGGCTTCAAGGGCATCAACCCCGATGAGTGCGTGGCACTGGGTGCTGCCATTCAGGGCGGCGTGCTGACCGGCGATGTGCAGGATATCCTGCTGCTGGACGTTACCCCTCTGTCCCTGGGCATCGAGACCATGGGCGGTGTGTTCACCAGACTGATCGACCGCAACACCACCATCCCCACCCGTAAGAGCCAGATCTTCTCCACCGCTGCTGACGGCCAGACCTCCGTTGAGGTTCACGTGCTGCAGGGCGAGCGTGAGATGGCTGCCTATAACAAGACCCTGGGCCGCTTCCAGCTCAGTGGCATTGCTCCGGCTCCCCGTGGCGTGCCTCAGATCGAAGTCGCCTTCGACATCGACGCCAACGGCATCGTGAAGGTTTCTGCAAAGGATCTGGGTACCGGCAAGGAGCAGAACATCTCCATCACCGCTTCCACCAACCTGAGCCAGGAAGACATAGACAAGGCTGTAAAGGAAGCCGAGCAGTTCGCCGCCGAGGATAAGGCCAAGAAGGAAGAAGTGGACACCCACAACATGGCCGACCAGACCGTCTACCAGACCGAAAAGACTCTGGCAGATCTGGGCGACAAGATCAGCGAAGAGGAGAAGGCCTCCATTCAGGCTGCCGTTGACAACCTGAAGGAAGTCAACAAGGGCAACGACGTTTCTGCCATCAAGGCCGCTACCGAGGAAGTCCAGAAGGCCTTCTACGCAGTGTCCGAGAAGCTGTATCAGCAGGCAAATCCCCAGGGTCAGTCCGGTGCACAGCCCGGCGATGACAATGTGGTGGATGCCGACTACGAGACCGTTGACTAAACTTCCCAAAGGGGCGGCAAAACCGCCCCTTTTCGGTGTATAACCCGTCATTGCGAGGGAGCGTAAGCGACCGTGGCAATCTCCTGAATATTTCGTCCCTACCGGGGGATTGCCACGGCCTGCGGCCTCGCAATGACAGAAATATTCGGAGTAATCACAACGGCTCGGAATGACAATAACGAGGTGAAATCCTATGGCAGAAAATAAACGTGACTATTATGAGGTGCTGGGCGTCCAGAAGGGTGCCAGTGCCGAGGACATAAAGAAAGCCTACCGGAAGCTGGCTCTGAAATACCATCCCGACCGGAATCCGGATAACAAAGAGGCAGAAGAAAAATTCAAGGAGGCCGCCGAGGCCTATGAAGTGCTGTCTGACGACGAGAAGCGTTCCCGCTACGATCAGTTTGGCTTTGCCGGTGTGGATCCCAACTACGGTGCCGGTCAGGGCGGCTATGGCGGCGGCTTTGGCGGCTTTGGTGACTTCGGAGATCTGGGCGATCTGTTTGGCTCATTCTTCGGTGGCGGTGCCAGCAGAAGAAGCAATCCCAATGCCCCCCGTCGGGGTGAAAATGTGGGCTCCCGGCTGGAGCTGACCTTTGAAGAGGCCGCTTTCGGCTGTGAAAAGCAGGTGTCCGCTCAGCGGATCGAAAACTGCTCCGCCTGCTCCGGCTCCGGTTCTTCCGACGGTGCGGTGGAGACCTGTTCTTACTGCCGGGGTGCCGGTCAGGTCCGGACGACCCAGAATTTTATGGGTATGCAGATGCAGTCCACATCCGTGTGTCCCCAGTGTAACGGCCGTGGCAAGATCGTGAAGAATCCCTGCACCACCTGTCGTGGCAAGGGCAAGGTTCGCCGCACCCAAAAGGTGAAGATCAAGATCCCTGCCGGTGTGGATCACGGCCAAACCGTCCGGGTGGCGGGCGAGGGCTGCGTTGGCACCAATGGAGGCCCTAACGGCGATCTGCTTGTGGATATTCTGATCAAGCGGCATCCCATCTTCAGCCGTCAGGATTACACGGTGTACTGCGAAGTGCCCATTTCCTTTGCCCAGGCGGCTTTGGGCGGCGAAATTCAAGTCCCGACTTTGGACGGCAAAGTACCCTTCGATCTGCCGGAAAGCACCCAAACCGGAGCAGTCTTTACTCTGTCCGGCAAGGGCATTCCTATGGGCAACAGCGGCCGCCGGGGCAATCAGCGGTTTACTGTGGTGGTAGAGACTCCCACCAAGCTGACCAAGGAGCAGAAGGAGCTGCTGCGTCAGCTGGACGGAGCTATGAACCAAACCCCCAAGCGGAAGAAGTTTTTTGAAACGTTGAAGGACTTTTTTGACTAAAAGCATTCGTGCAATGGTCATATATCAGTAGGGGAGGGTCTTGACCCTCCCTTACCTTGGCATCCTGAGCGGAACGAAGTGGAGCCGAAGGATCCGTTTCTCCTATATAGAGGAAGACGGATTCTTCGACTTCGCAGCCTGCGGCTGCTACGCTCAGAATGACAAAACCGTAGGGGCGATTCACGAATCGCCCGTGGGAGGGTCAAGACCCTCCTCTACAAATAGATTGTCTAAATAAACGAAAGCACGCACCGGATTTGGTGCGTGCGTTTTTGTTGACATCCGTCCGGGGGTTTGGTATGCTAAACAAAAACCAACGGAGGTACACTTATGAAACGCACCGATTACATCAGCTGGGACGAATATTTTATGGGCATTGCCATGCTGGCTGCCAAGCGGAGCAAGGATCCCAACACCCAAGTGGGTGCCTGCATCGTGTCCCCGGACAATATCATCATTTCCACCGGCTATAACGGCATGCCCAAGGGCTGTTCCGATGATGAATTTCCGTGGGAGCGGGAGGGAGAGGACACCAAATATCCCTATGTTGTCCATGCGGAGCTGAACGCCATTCTCAACGCCAACGGCCGTGACCTCCGGGACAGCCGGATCTATGTGGCGTTGTTTCCCTGCAACGAGTGTGCCAAGGCCATTATCCAGAGCGGCGTGAAGGAAGTGCTGTATCTGTCCGACAAGTATAAGGACACTATGGGCAATTTCGCATCCAAGCGGATGCTCACCGCTGCCGGTGTGAAATTCACCCAGCTGAAGACCAGCGTGGATTCCATTACGTTGGATTTTATCCCGGAGGAAAACCGATAAATGACCCGGAAACTGTTTTATGAAGACCCGGATTTGGCGGAATTTTCTGCCCGGGTTCTGTCCTGTAAAAAGGAAAACGATCGCTGGGCGGTGGTTTTGGACGCTACCGCATTTTACCCCGAGGGCGGCGGTCAGGCTGCCGACGTTGGTACTTTGGATGCAGTCCGGGTGCTGGATACCCGGGAACGGGGGGAAGAGGTGGTCCACTTCTGCGACGCACCCTTGACGGTGGGAGCAGAGGTTCTGGGAAAAATCGATTGGGATCACCGGTTTGACCTGATGCAGCAGCACACCGGCGAGCATATTCTCTCCGGCATTCTGCATAAGCGGTTTGGGTATCAGAATGTGGGCTTCCATGTGGGAGCCGAGGTGATGGAAGTGGACTTTGACGGCCCCCTGACTCCGGAGGATATTGCCTGGGCGGAGCTGGAGGCCAATAAAGCCATTTGGGAGAATGTTCCGGTGAAATGCTGGTATCCCGCGGAAGAGGAGCTGCCCCATGTGACCTACCGCAGCAAACGGGCCTTGCCCTGGCCGGTGCGGATCGTTCAGGTGCCGGGTTACGACAGCTGTGCCTGCTGCGGTATCCATGTCAAGACCACGGGGCAGGTGGGACTGATCAAGATTTTGTCCTGCGTGAAATTCCATCAGGGTGTGCGGCTGGAAATGGTCTGCGGACAGCGGGCGTACCGATACACAGCCGGGGTGTTTGACCAAAACAAGCAGGTTTCCCAGCTGCTGTCTGCGAAAATACTGGAAACCGCTGCTGCTGTCCGGAAGGTCAGCGATGCTCTGGCGGCAGAAAAGCTCCGCAGTGCCGCCTTGGAAAAGCGGGTTTTGGCACAGCTTGCAGAAAGTTATGTAAACCGCCAAGATGTGCTGCATTTTGAGAAAGATTTATCCGGTGCAGCTCTGCGGGAGCTGGCAGAACAAATCAGCCTGCGGTGCAGTGGCGTTGCGGCAGTGTTTACGGGGGAAGAGGGGCGGTACAGCTACTGCTTAGCCTCCAAGTCCGCGGATCTGCGTCCTTTGGGAAAAGAAATGACCGCTGCATTAAACGGTCGCGGCGGCGGCAAGCCGGAGTTCCAGCAGGGCACAGTTGCCGCAACCAAGGAACAAATCGAAGCGTTTTTCCATAAATAAAATGTCTGTCATCCTTACTTCGGCATGACTTGTAGGGGAGGGTCTTGGCCCTCCCGCTTGTCATTCTGAGCGTAGCAGCCGCAGGCTGCGAAGTCGAAGAATCCGTACTCTTGTTTTCGGAGGGAACGGATCCTTCGCTTCGCTCAGGATGACATACCCTCATCCGGCACGCCTTGCTGCGTGCCACCTTCCCCAGAGGGGAAGACTTTGGATGGGTCTTGACCCTCTTCTACAAGTTATCTGTCATTGCGAGGAGCGGAGCGACGTGGCAATCCCCCGGTCAGAAGAAACAATCAGGAGATTGCCACACCAGTGTGCACCCTGGTTCGCAATGACAAGGAAAAGCGGCACTGCGTAATGCAGTGCCGCTTTGTTATCCTTCCATGGGCAGGGGTCGCAGAACACCGTAGCTGTCGAATCGGGTATCCATCAAATCCGTGAGGAATACCAGCTTTACAGCCGGATTATCCACTCCGGTCTGACCGGCCAGATTGGCCGCATCCGCCGCGGCAATGCCCTGAAAATACAGCCGTGTCCGACCCTCGGGCAGGGGGAAATTCGCAACGGTGCTGACAAAGGAAACCGCGAATTTCTCCGTGGCACAGGTTTTGACAAGCACGGAGGCGATATTTTCAATGGCGGCGGCCTTGTCGCCGGTGAAGTAGATCTTATCAGTATCCGGGAACCGGAAGTCGTAGAACACCACTTCGTCAAAACCCAGATTTTTTATTTCCGCGATGATCTGCAGCAGATAAGTCAAGGTGCCGTCCCGCTCCGGGTTCAGCCAGTAGCACCTGTCTGCGTCCATCCACAGCGACATCTGGTTCAGGTTAAAAAGACCATCGTTCACATTCGCCAGACCGTACCGGTAATCCCGGAAGGCAGGCAGTCGGGCGATGAGGTAATAGCCCTTGCTCCGCAGGGTCGCGATCATGGCCTCCAGAGCGTCCCGATCTACGTTTTCCGACTGATAACCCTGACTGGAGTTGTACAGAAAATCGCCCCGGATGTTTTTGACATCCAGCATGATGGGCGTGCCGCTGGGCAGCAGCTGAATTTGCCTGCTGATGGCGGCAATGTCACCCTGAAGCATGGCCTCGGTGACATGATAGCCGGTCAGCTGCTTTAATTCGGAGGTGACGGGGGTGATGGCGTTGTCACCTTCGTTGTAGTAAATATCTACCGTGGGGCCGGGGGCCGGGGGATCGGCAGGCTTAGCTTCCGGGAAGCTCAGGTCGATGCCGAAATCCAGCACCGCACCGCTGCGGGTGTAGACGATGTAACGGTTGAGCCAAAGACCCCAGCACACGATGGCAATGGCCAGTACCAGCAAAAAAACCAGCAGGGAGGAAAACAGTCGGCCTGCGGCCTGCCGGGAACGAAAGGGGATCATAGTCTGCCTCCTCTCGCCACCACGCAACGCCAGTCCTCCTGGCTGCGGATCTGTTGAACGGTTAAACCGGCTTTTTCCAGGGCAGCAATGACTTCCGCCAGCCGCACATCCAAGATGCCGGAGCAGATCAGTACGCTTTTATCCGTCAGGAATGCAGGCAGCACCGGGGCCAATCCAATGATCACATCGGCCACGATGTTCACCAGAACCACATCCCATTCCTGCTCCGAAAGCCGTCTCATCAGAGGCTTGTCCGTAGTTACATTGCCGGTCAGGGCAGTAAAGGCCGGGGCGGAAAAACCGTTATAGCCAGCATTCTCAGCGGCGATGGTCTCGGCCTTGGGGTCAATGTCCACGCCCACCGCTTCTGCAGCACCCAACCGCAGGGCGGCGATAGACAGTATACCGCTGCCGCTGCCCAGGTCCAGACATCGGCTGCCGGACTTGACGGCCTTGGTCATGGCATCCATGACCATTTGGGTGGAGGGGTGTGCACCGGTGCCGAAGGTCAGGCCCGGATCCAAAATCACCTTCAGGCGATCACCGTAATCTCCATCCGCCAGCCAGTAGGGCAGAACCACAAAACGGTCGCCCACCTGAACCGGGGGGTAGTTATCCTTCCAGCTTTCCGACCAATCGGTTTCCGCCATGGGGGTCACTGAATGGGTAAGACCCAGCTTGTTTACCAGACCCTCCAGCCGGGCAAGACCCTGCTTGTCCGTGTCCTCCAGGTACAGTTTAATTTGGGAAAGGCCCTCCAGCTTTTCTTGAAGTTCTTCGTCAATATAGTCCCAATACGCCTTGTTTTGATCCAAAAATGTTTCGAATTCCGCCTGATCTTCAATGACCAGGTCGGAAAAACCGGCGGCGGTGAGCCGGGCGGCAATGTCCTCGGCGGTGCCGGGGGCGGTGTTAACGGTGATCTCAAGCCATGCCATTGCGGCACCTCCTCAGAATGCATTTTTGTTATTGTACCGCATTCCGGGAAAAATGGCAACCGGAAAAGATGTTAAATTTCTGTACCCCTCTTCCTATTTTGGGAAAAGTGGTATATAATAAGGAAGATTTGCAGCGAGGAGCTTATAATAATGATCGAAACGATGGAACTTTTACCTGGAGTGACCCTCCGGTGCTATACGGACAGCCGGTTCAAGCAGGGCTGTCTGAGCTTTCAGCTGGTGCGGCCCATGGCGGCAGAGGAGGCGGCAATGAACGCCCTGCTCCCTGCGGTGCTTTTGCGAGGCTGCCGGGTTTACCCGGATATGCGGGCTATCACCGGACGGTTGGATGAACTGTACGGTGCTTCCGTGGGAGCATTGGTTCGCCGGGTGGGCGATTACCAAACCACCGGCTTGCACTGCGGCTTTATGGAGGATCGGTTTGCCCTGGAGGGCGATGCCATCTTTGCACCTATGGCAGACCTGCTGCGGCAGCTGCTGACAGAGCCGATTTTGGAGGGCGAAGGCTTTTGCCATGAGTTTGTGGAAAGTGAGAAGAAAAATCTCATCGCCACCATCGAGGCGGAGCGTAATGATAAGCGTGCCTATGCGGCGTCTCAGCTGATGAAGCTGATGTGCAAGACGGATTCCTTTGGCATTCCCCGGCTGGGCGAAAAAGAGCAGGTGGCGGAAATCACACCGGAGCAGCTTTACGCCCATTATCAGAAAATTCTCCACAATTCTGTGGTGGAGATGTTCTATGTGGGCAGTTGTTCTGCCGCTCAGGTGGCGGAGCTGACCCGGCCTTTGCTGGCAGGCCTGCAGAGAACTCCGGAAGTTCTGCCCCCGCAAACGCCTTTCCGTGCTTGTCCGGAAAGCGAAAACGAAGAAAAAATGGACATTGCTCAGGCCACGCTGTGCATGGGCTTTGTGACTACTGTAACCAATCAAAGCCTCCACTTTGCCGCCATGCAGGTGCTGAATATGGTCTTCGGCGGTGGTATGACCTCCAAGCTGTTTATGAATGTCCGGGAAAAGCTGTCCCTTTGCTACAGCATCGGCTCCGGCTACCACGGCAGCAAGGGCATTATGACCGTTTCCGCCGGCATCGATACGGTGCAGTATGACAAGGTTCGCCGGGAAATTCTTGCCCAGCTGGAGGCCTGCTGCAGCGGAGATATCACCGATGAGGAGCTGCAAGCTGCCAAAGAAGCGATTTTGTCCGGCCTCCGGGGCGTAACGGATTCTCCCGGTGCCATCGAAAATTACTGCCTTACCTCCACTTTGAGCGGCCTGAAGCTGAGCATTCCGGAGTATATGACTGCGGTGACGGCGGTAACAGCGGAGCAGGTGGCGGCAGTGGCGAAAACTTTGAAGCTGCACACATCCTTTTTCCTGAAGGGGGTGGGCGAATGATGAAAATGCATTACCCCAAGCTGGACGAAACGGTGTATCGGTGCCAATTGCCCTGCGGACTGACTGTGGCGGTGGTTCCCAAGCCCGGGTTTACCCGGAAGCTGGCCTATTTTGTCACGGATTTCGGTTCCATCCACTCGGATTTCCTTTTGGATGGTCAGGAATATCATGTACCGGCCGGCGTTGCTCATTATCTGGAGCATAAGCTCTTCGAGCTGCCCGGACGGGATGTATCCGCAGAATTTGCGGCACTGGGTGCCAATGTTAACGCCTTCACCGGCTATGATATGACCGCCTACTATTTCTCCTGCACGGAGAATTTTGAAAAAAGTCTGGCTCTTTTGCTGGAATTTGTGTCCACACCCTACTTCCCCGCGGAAAGCGTGGTCAGGGAGCAGGGGATTATCGATCAGGAGATCGGTATGTATCTGGATAGTCCCGAGGCCCGGGTCTTTGACCGGCTGATGGAGGCCATGTACCGCCGTCATCCCATCCGGGTGCCGATTTTGGGCAGCGGGGAATCCATTCGTGAAATCACCCCGGAGATTCTGGAGCTTTGCCACCGGGCGTTTTACGCACCGGGGAACATGATCCTTTGTGTCGTGGGTGATGTGGATCCGGAGGAAGTGGCGAATATCGCCAACAGGGTGCTTGGGGAAGAATCTCGTCCCGTAGCACAAAAGCTCCGGGCATGGCAGGAGGAAATGACCTGCCCCGAGCCCTACACCGCACAGCAGATGGAAGTGGCAATGCCTACCTTCCAGCTTGGCTTCAAGTGCGAAGGCACGGATATGGGCGAAGCCGCCATCCGTGCAGAGGTGGTGGGCGACCTGGCAGCGGAGGCACTGTTTGGCGAGTCCTCGGCACTGTATCTGAAGATGTACGAGTCAGGCTTGATCGATGCCAGCTTTGGCGGAGGCTTTGAAACGGTGGACGGCGGAGCCATGGTCACCTGCGGCGGCGACAGTCCGGAGCCGGAAAAGGTTCGCGATGCCATACTGGCCGGTGTGAAGGTCCTGCTGGAAACCGGAATCGATGAGGAAAGCTTCCTGCGGATGAAACGCAGTGCCCTTGGACGGCGGATCCGGGATCTGGACAGCTTTGACTCCACCTGCTTCCGGATCTGTGCCTATCATTTCTCCCAATTTGATTACTTCCAATTTCCCAAGGTTTACGCAGAGGTGACCCGGAAGGAAGTTTTTGAATTTTTGACGCGGGTCGTCACAGAGCAACGCTGTGCCCTGTCCGTCATTACACCAATTTGATGATTTTAGGAGGCAACTGAACATGGAATGGATAGAAGGTATTTCTCCCATCAGCTTCCCCGGCTTGGGTCTGGAGATAAATCCGGCAGCCGGTGTCCGCATCGGCACCTTCAGCCTTCATTTTTACGGACTGATCATCGCTGTCGGTTTGATTCTGGCGGTGGCTTACGGCTGGAAGCGGAGCAAGGAGTTTGGCATCAAGAGCGATGACATCACAGATGGCGTGCTGTGGATCGTGCCCTTTGCCATCATCTGTGCCCGTTTGTATTACTGCATTTTCCGCTGGACGGAGGATGGCTTTGCCGCGGATCCCTTGAGTGTGCTGTACATCTGGAAGGGCGGACTGGCAATCTACGGCGGCGTTATCGGTGCGGTAATCGGTGTGACCGTTTTCTGTTTTGTCAAGAAGATCAAGCTGCCGGCCGTGCTGGACCTGGTTGCTCTGGGCTTTTTGATCGGACAGGCCATTGGCCGCTGGGGCAATTTCTTCAACCGGGAGGCCTACGGCGCGGAAACTGACTTTTTCCTGCGGATGGGCCTGATGCTGACCCCGGACAGAATGAGTATCGGCACAGAGCTTTACTATCATCCCACCTTCCTCTACGAATCTTTGTGGAATGCTGCCGGTTTTGTGCTGCTGCATTTTCTGTCCAAGCGTCGTAAGTACGACGGCCAGATCGCTTTAGGCTATGCCGCATGGTACGGCTTGGGAAGAGCCTTGATTGAGGGTCTGCGTACCGATAGTCTGTACTGGGGACCCTTCCGGGTCAGTCAGCTGCTGGCGGCGGCGAGCTGTGCCGCGGCGGTGGTCGTGCTGATGATTATGTCCTTCAAGTACCACACTCCCGAAAAGCTCTTCGTCAATCAGGTTGCTGCCCTGGAAGAAAATGATGACGAGGACGAGGAAGACGAAGAGGATGATGCAGACGACGAGGACGACGAAAAAACCAAAGACGAAGAATAAATACCAAAAGGGTGCGTTGCAAAACGCACCCTTTTCGTCGAAAAAGGCTTGTGATTTAGGGAAAACTGTAATATAATGCCAACATATGGTTTATATTATAGGAGGAAGAGATATGAAAAAGCGATCCTTTGCCGCCCGTATACGCTATGGCATCGACCGTATGATGTCCAAAGGCCCCATTGCGATGTCCTTGCTGCTGTTTTTCGTAACGGCCAGCATTGTGGGTATAATCGGTATCATTGCCTATTTTGTGTCGGATGACGGCGGCATGCTCCTGCAGATCTGGAACAGCTTGCTGTACACACTGGATGCAGGCAATCTTGCCACGGTCTCTACGGATAATTTGGCGTACCTGATCCTGATGTTCCTGGCTACCCTTTGCGGTTTGTTCCTGACCAGTGTGTTGATCGGTGTCATTACCACCGGTGTGGAGGGAAAGCTCAGTGATCTTCGCAAGGGCTTTTCTGTGGTGCAGGAGGAAGATCATACCGTCATCATCGGCTTTGACAATCATATTTATGCCCTTCTGCGGGAACTGATCGAGGCAAATTCCAATCACAAAAAAGCCTGTATTGTGGTTTTGGGAGACATGCCGAAGGAGGAAATGGAGGATGCCATTGCGTCCCATATTCCGAACACCAAAACCACCCGGATCATATGCCGCAGCGGTAAGCCCCATCATAACTATGCCTTGGAACGCTGTTCCGTGGAGACCAGCCGCTCGGTTATTGTCAATATTCAGGACGATGCGGAAACCGTCAAGGCCCTTTTGGCTTTGGCTGCCTATGTCAAGGGTAAGGAACTCCGCAATCCCCAGTTGCGGTTTGTGGCATCGCTGCAGAAGTATGACTATATGGAGGTGGCGAAGATCGCGGGCGAGGGCCGTGCGGAGCTGATCTTCGCACAGGACGCCATTGCCAGAATCATTTCCAACACCTGCCGTCAGCACGGTCTTTCTCAGGTGTTGACCGAGTTGTTCAATTTTGGCGGCAATGAGCTGTATTTTGAGAGCGTTCCCGAGCTGGCGGGAAAAACCTTCCATGAGGCAATTCTGAGCTTTTCCAATGCGGTGCCGGTGGCGTTGTGTACAAACGGACAGATTCGGCTGAATCCGTCTATGGACACGGTGATCGGGGAAACAGATCAGCTGGTGCTTTTGGAAGAGGATGACGGAGCCTATCGGGTGCGATCCGGCAAGAGCGTGGACAGCACCCACATTTGCCAAAAGGACGGCGTGGCTGCGATGGCCACGGACAGCCTTGTGGTGCTGGGCAGCAACGCAAAGCTGCCGATCGTTCTGACAGAATATGCAAAATATGTCAAACCGGGCACTCCGGTGATCGTGGTGGATGACGATTTGACCATGGAAAAACTGGGCACATATGCAAATTTGGAAATCACCATTTGCAAGGAAGCCATTACCCGGGATCTGCTCAACCGCTTTATGGCGGAGCATGCCAACAATATTTTGCTTTTGAATGACGATAGTCTGGAATTTGAAAAGTCGGATTCCCAAACCTTGCTGCGTCTGATCCTGCTGCGGGATGTTGCCGACCGGACGGGACGGCGATTCTCCATTACAACGGAGATGCAAAATGTGGACAACAAGCGTCTGGCGGTGCAGGCCAGAGTGGATGATTTTGTAATCGGCACGGATTTTGTGTGCTTGCTGATGGCACAGGTTTCTGAGAATCCGAAAATCGTATCGCTGTTCAAAGACCTGCTGGATGAAACCGGTTCGGAGCTGTACATGAAGCCGGCGGCGGATTATGTGACTCTTGGGCAGCCGGTGAATTCCTATACTCTGGCAGAAAGTGCCGCCCGGAAGGGTGAGATCTATGTGGGTTACCGGCACATTGATCAGGATGCTGCAAAGGTGGTTGTGAATCCCAACAAGGAAGAGAAGATCACCTTTAAAGCAGGGGACCAGATCGTGGTGGTTTCGGAACACTAACAAAAAGGGTGCGTTTTGTAACGCACCCTTTTCTTATCCCAGCAGGACATCCAGCAGCATCATAACGGAAAAACCGGCGGTGAAGCAAATTGCCCCGGCGGTGAACCGCCCCTCCTGCATATCCGGGATCAGCTCCTGCACCACCACATACAGCATGGCTCCAGCGGCAAGGCTCAGTAAAAATGGCAGAATCGGCACCACAAGAGCCGCCAAAAGCAGGGTTAGCCCACCACCGATGGGTTCGATCGCACCGGATAATGCCCCGGTGGCGAAGGCCTTGTGCTTTGAAATTCCGGCATCGTGAAGTGGCAGGGAAATGATGGCTCCCTCCGGTAGATTTTGCAGGGCGATACCCAGAGATAATGTTAAAAATGCGGCAAATGGAATGCTGCCTGCCAAAAAACCTGCCGCGGCAACCCCAACGGCCATGCCTTCCGGCAGATTATGCAGTGTCACCGCCAGGGTCAGCATTCGGCTGCCGGAGGCGGTTGATTCAGTCTGCCCCCGGTGAAGCCACGGGATGATCCGATCCAAAATTCGCAGCAGCAAAACACCGCACCAAAGTCCGGCCAAAACCGGCAGGCAGGAAAGTCTCCCCAAGTGGGCCGAGCCCTCCAGGGCAGGCAGGAGCAGGCTCCATATGGACGCGGCTACCATCACCCCGGCGGCCATGCCGGATAGGCTCTGGCGTGAAAATTCGTGGGACGGTTTCTTCAGGAAATACACACAGCCTGCCCCCAGGGCGGTGCCCAGAAAAGGCAGTAAAAGCACACCAATCACAGCGGACATAGCAAGGCTCCTCTCAAAATCGTTCTTTGCCACAGCGTATGCTCCGGCCGCCAAAAAGGTGCAAAATTCGTCGCTGGCATTGGTGTATAAAACAGTGCAGCCGCCTCCAGATCGGAGGCGGCTGCTTGCGATTATTCGACAAATTGAAATTAAAATATATACCAAGGGCAGAGTAAAATCAAGCTGTTCTCACTACGCACCCCGCATCTGGCCTGAGAAAAATTACCATAAAAAACCAAAAAAGAAATATATTACCATTCAGAGCCTTATGTGGTGCTTAAAAAAGTAAAATTGTATCACTATATAGTAAGATATTTGGTGAAAACATATAGGAATAATGGTATGATTCTAATGGGAATATGGTATTTTTGCCATATGACAATATAATTGGGTAAAAAGGAGTATGAGGTTATGAGCTATAATACTTATTCAAATCCTTCTGATTTGCGAATTACTGATATGCGTTTCGTGGATATCGACGGTGCACCGAAGCGTTGCACCTTGATCAAAATCGAGACCAATCAAGGCATTTGCGGTTATGGTGAGGTTCGCGACGCAGCAAGCAAGACGTATGCACTGATGCTGAAGAGCCGAATTCTGGGAGAAAACCCCTGCAATGTGGATAAGATATTCCGCAAGATCAAGCAGTTCGGTGGCCATTCCCGTCAGGGCGGCGGTGTTTCCGGTATTGAGATTGCTTTGTGG
This sequence comes from Oscillospiraceae bacterium, assembly GCA_015067945.1. Classification (GTDB taxonomy): domain Bacteria; phylum Bacillota; class Clostridia; order Oscillospirales; family Oscillospiraceae; genus Faecousia. The sequence continues at coordinate 20,957 of SVLM01000018.1, read as the reverse complement.
GATCTGGCCGGTAAGGCATACGGTGTGCCTGTTTATCAGCTGCTGGGCGGAAAGTTCCGTGACGAAATCCGTGTGTATTGCGATACCGATGTAGACGGCAAGCATTCCGGTCACGATATGGGCCTGGCACTGAAAGAACGCCTGGATATGGGCTTTACCTTCCTGAAAATGGATCTGGGTATTGGCCTGCTGCTGGATGAGCCCGGTACATTAACTGCACCTCTCGGCTTCCTGGAGGATATGCAGAAGTATGCCTCTCATCTTCTGAATGTGCAGGGCGGCAGCGTGACTGCAGATATGGTCAACCATCAAAAGAGCTACTCCATTGTGACCACTGCACATCCGCACACCGGTATTCATATTACCGAGAAGGGCCTGGATTATCTGGAGAACTATGTGAAGGAAGTTCGAGAGGTAATCGGTTACGAGGTACCCTTGGCAATCGATCATTTTGGCCATGTCTGTGTTGAAGATTGTATCCGCTTTGCCAGACGGATGGAACCCTATAATCTGGCATGGATGGAAGACATGGTTCCCTGGATGTATACGGATCAGTACGTTCGCCTGAAGAACAGCTGCACCGTTCCGGTATGCACCGGTGAGGATATCTACTTAAAGGAAGGCTTTGAGAATTTGATCAAGGCCGGCGGCGTTTCTGTGATTCACCCTGACATCCTCACCTGCGGCGGTGCTTTGGAGTTGAAGAAGATTGCAGATATTGCAGATGAGCATGGTGTGGCTGTGGCAATTCATATGGCAGAAAGCCCGGTTGCCTGCATGGCGGCTGTTCATGCTGCAGCAGCAATGCACAATGTGCTCGCACTGGAATTCCACTCCGTGGATGTGCCTTGGTGGAAGGATATTGTTGTGGGCCTGCCGGATCCTCTCATTGAGAATGGCTTTATCAAAGTGCCTGAGAAACCCGGTCTGGGCATTGATGATCTGAACGAAGAGGTTATTAAGGAACATATCAATCCTAAGATCCCCGGTTATTTTGAGTCCACCGATGAGTGGAATATGGAGTTCTCCAATGACAGACTTTGGAGCTAAGCTGCCATTTCCGAATAAGAAAGCGAGGATGCGGATGATAAAGCGTTGTTTATTGGTCGCCCTTACGCTGCTGATCCTGATGGGTACTTTTGCCGGCTGTTCAACGGAGCCTGCGTTGAATTCTGAAGACTATATGATCGTTGCAGAAAACGGCAGCACCGATTATGTTTTGGTAAATTGCGGAGTGGATGCAGTTGAGCTTGCGAAGTTTAGTGCGTTGCTGAACAAACGCATGGGCGTGCAACTTAAGATTGTCAATAAAGCACCGGAAACGGGCAAAGGCATTTTTGTCGGTGTTGCGGACGAAATCGAAGAGATTTCCGGCTTTAGCCTGGTGGAATCTTATTCACACTACAGTATTCGGGTTGACGAAAGCGGAAATCTGTATATTTTTACGATGATGAAAGAAATGCTTACAGAAGCGATATCTGCGGCATCCGGATTGTTTGTAGAGGTAAAGAAAGGTATGTTTGGTTTTGAAAAAAACATAAACCTGACTGCAGGCGTATCCGGTGTGGAAGAACCGGTGCCTATGTTTGACTCCAAGAATGCGGTGCTCGTTAACGAGCTGTATAAATGTGCCAATGGAGATACGCAGGTTCGTTACAACCAAGTAGGCAATCAGGCGGAAGTCCTTGCCTATGTGGCGGAACTGGAGCAAGCTGGTTTTACATATTACACCGGAAATAAGGACGTGGGCAATAACCTGTTTGCCACGTATGTAAAAGGCAATACCTTGGTCCATATTAACTACTTTGCAAAAAATAGACAGCTGAACATTCTGTTCGGCGTTAAGGGCCATTTGCTCAGCAATCAGCCCATCGAATTGACTGCTGAGCAGAAGGTGGTGGTTCCTTCTATTACGCAGATGTATCTGAGCAATACGGGACTGTCCATGGTGCTGCAGTTGGCAGACGGAAGCTTCTATATTATTGACGGCGGCCGCTATGATCCTGCTCACGACGGAAAAATCGATGAGACAATCAACGAAGGTGCTGCTAATAAGAAGGAATATACCTTTACCCAGGATACTGCCGGCGATGTGGAAAAACTGTGGGCATTTCTTCAGGAGAATACACCTGAAGGACAGCGTCCGCAAATTACCTGGATGATTACCCATGCGGACACGGATCATATTGACGCACCCGTTCAGTTTATTAAGGCCTATGCCGGTCAGTTTGACCTGACTCAGGTGTGCTACAATTTCCCCAATGACGGAGCCGGTGTGGGTTTTGTGGAAACGGTTCGGAAGTTCTATCCCAACGCAGGTCATTATGTGATGCATACGGGCGATAAATTCTACTTGCCCGGCAATGCTGAGCTGGAAATCCTGTGCACAGTAGAAGATCTGGAAGAACTGAAATGGAATAACTGGAACCTTACCAGTGCAGCCTGGCGTTTTACCGTGGAAGGAAAAACAATTTTAATTACCGGCGATACGGAGACCGCACCGAACAACAAAATGTACCAGACCTATGGAAAGTATCTGAAGAGCGATGTGTATCAGGTACCGCATCATGGTGCAAATGGCGGCGTGTTGACAATGAACAAGGTCGTGGATCCGAGTGTTTGCTTCTGGGCTGTGTCCAAAGAGAAATTTGAGAATGATAATCGTATGGGCGGAACGGCATATCCTAAGTACGATTACAACCAGTGGCTTCGCAAGTCTGCCAATGTGAAAGCACATTACCATCAGTCCGAAACAGTGACTCTGGAACTTCCCACTTTAACCAAAAGATAATAACTACGACTGATGGAAAAGTGGGTTCTCAGTTGCAGCAATGGAGGTAAATAAAATGAAAGACAAGTCAGGTTCGATAGCAACGCGTTTAGAGCCGAGACGCAGCAAGAGTGCTCGCCTCCGCAAACGCCTGGTGGAAAGCTGGCCGTGGTATCTGATGGCGTTGATACCGATTATCTACACGATTATTTTTGACTATGCGTCCATGTACGGTATTGTCATGGCGTTCCAGGATTACAAAGCATCGAAGGGCTTCTTTGGAAGTAAATTTGTCGCTTTTAAGCATTTTACTCGATTCTTTAAGTTCCCCGGCTTTGAGAAAATGATGGTAAACACGCTGCGTATTTCCTTGCTCAGCTTGTCTACATTCCCTTGTTCCATTATTTTCGCACTGTTCCTGGATGAAATTATGCAAAAGAAATTCAAAAAGACGGCACAAATGATTACCTACATGCCGCACTTTATGTCTGAGGTCATTGTGTGTGCGTTGGTGGTTATGCTGTTGGATACAGGCATTGGTCCCTTAGCTAAAATTATTGAATTCTTTACCGGCCAAAAGTACGATACGATGGCTGATCCGGACGCATTCCCGTGGGTATATGTTCTGTCCGGCTTGTGGAAGAATCTTGGTTGGGGCAGTATTTTGTATTTGTCCGGACTGGCCTCGGTATCCAGTGAGGAAATTGAAGCCGCACGTATCGACGGTGCATCCCGGTTCCAGACAATGTGGCATATCAAACTGCCGGCGATTGTTCCGTCAATTGCAATTTCCTTGATCATGCGTTTTGGTAACTTGTTTAATGTTGGTTTCCAAAAGATTTTGCTGCTGCAGAATGACCTTACAAAGGATGTATCTCAGGTTCTGGGTACTTACATCTATGAAATCGGTTTGCGTGGCGGACAATACAGCTACGCAGCAGCCATCGGCTTGGTGAACAATGTCATGAACCTGGTAATTATTCTGATCGCAAACCGTATTTGCAAGAAGTTGACCAGTGTGGGCTTGGTTTGATCGCCAGAGGAGAACAAAGCTATGAATAATACACTAACACGTAAAAATTCTAAGTTGAGGCGTTCCTTGATCAACTGGAAAAGCCTCCCTTGGAACGATAAGGTCTTTCTGAGTATTGTTTACGCCGTAATTGCTCTGATAACATTGGCTGTTATTTATCCCGTGTATTGGACAATTATCGCATCCTTTTCGGATCCTTACGATGTGGCAGCCGGCGAGGTGTCGCTTCTGCCTTCGGGTTTTACAATGGAAGCCTATGAGCTGATATTTGAAAATAAAAACATTTGGCGGGCTTACGGCAACACGATTCTTTATACCGTTGCCGGTACGCTGTGGAATCTGTTCCTGACGCTGCCGCTGGCATATGCCTGGAGCCGGAAGCGATTCTTCGGCAGAAGCATACTGGCAACCTTTTTCATTATCACAATGTACTTTTCCGGCGGTATGATTCCGCAGTTTATTTTGATGCGTAACTTGGGCTTGATAAACACCCGGGCAGTTTTGATTATTGGCGGTGGCTTGAGCATCCACAATACCGTTCTCGTCCGAACATATTTTGAGCACAACATTCCGGAATCCTTGTTTGATTCGGCCCGGATCGACGGTGCCAGTGAGTTCCGTGTGTTTACTTCTATTGTGCTGCCCCTGAGTACTTCCATTATCGCTACGGTTACACTTTACTATGCGGTTGGCCACTGGAGCGACTGGTACGGTGCAATGATCTATACCTCCGATACGGCAATTCAACCGCTTCAGTTGGTTCTGCGTGGTGTCCTTCTGAAAAACGAGGAAATCGTGGGCGACGCTGCAGGCGTTATGGTGGATGCGGCACGCAAGGCTGCTTTGGCAACCACAATGAAGTTCGGTGTTGTGTTTGTATCCTGCTTGCCGATGCTGGTGGCATATCCTTTCGTACAGAAGCATTTTGTTACGGGAAGAATGTCGGGCAGCGTAAAGGGCTAATCGTCTCATAAGTGCAGTTGTGTGCGAACAATAGAGTTTCTTTTGTGCCATATATTCTTGCACGGACAAGAATATCAAAATTAAAATAAGGAGTGAAAGCTATGAAAAAAACATTCGTGCGTGTTTTGGTTCTGATGCTGGCTTGCGTTATGCTTTTGGGTATGATGGCAGGCTGTACGGGTGAGGACGATCGGAGAGGCCCCGTGAACGTCAGAGATCCTTACACGGAGCCTATCACAACAGATCCCATTACGATCACGATTATGACTAAGCGTCATGCCGGTACCACAAACGATGCGGAGGACCTGTGGTTCTTTAAATATATGGAGTACTGGTATGCACAGTATGGCTATAATGTCACCATTAACGTGACTCAGGCCGGTGATCCCACCGAACAGACTCTGCTTCTGTTGGGTTCCGACTCTCTGCCGGATATCATGTGGGGCATGACCCTCTCCGAGGCTACTGCTACGGCCTATGGTGTGGAGGATAATCTGATTCTGGACTGGGCCCCCTATCTGAACGAGATGGTAATGCCCAATATATACAAGCGTTTCCAGGACGATCCGGCCATGCTGGCTGAAAGCACGGCTCCCGACGGTGCAGTCCTGACCCTGCCCTACATTGCTCCTGCAATGTGGCATTCCAGCCCCCACAATGTCCAGGATGGCAGCGGCCTGTTTGTACGCCAGAGCTGGCTGGATGCCTGCAACTTGGATATGCCCACAACCGAAAAGGAATTCTTCGATATGCTCAGAGCTTTCAAGAAGCTCAAAGGACCCAGCTCTGTTCCTCTGGCAGATACGGATATGATGCTGGAATACTATCTGTGGACCTGCCTGGGCTATTACGGTGGTGCTTCCAAGTACGGCACTTCTCCCGCAATTAAGGATGGCAAGGTTGTGCTGCCCTGCATGACTGAGGATTATCGCACTTACATTAAGTTTATGAATACCCTCTTTACCGAGGGCCTGATCGACTCCAGATACTTCAGTACTCTGAGCTCCTCCGCTGTGCAGGCTATGGCTGCTTCCGGCAAGCTTGGCGTTTTTGGTGACTGGACCCTGGGTGCCGTCGGTAAGGATTATAAGGATTATGTAGCACTGCCTCCCATTCCCATGGGTGGCAACGATGACTGCTACCTGACCAGATTGTCCTGGTACACCACCGGCTCCGTGTGGGCTTCCTCCAAGACGGAATATCCGGAAGTCGTGGCAATGATGATCGACTTTATCTACAGTGACGAAGGCGCGTTCCTGTACCGATACGGACCCAAGCAGGGCGAAGATCCCCTGAACCTGCTGGACGGCTGGTACTATGACAAGAACGGTGATATTACCTACACGGAAGTAGAAAACGGCACCTACGCCAACATTCAGGACTATCAGCGTCAGCTGATCTATCCCATTGACACAGCTGGCGTGCGTCCCGTTGTGGTTACCAGTGGTTCCGGTGAGACTCTGACCTATAAGGATGCAGTTACTGGTGAGGATATTTCCGCCAAGGTTACTCTGGATCTGAATATTGATAATGCAGATAATTATTGGCACAAAACCTCTTCCGAAACCTGGAGACCCTATGCAACTTCCGTAAAGCTGGGTTCTGTTTGGCTGAGTGAAGATGAAAATGTGGAAATCACCGACCTGAGAGCCGTTTTGAACAACTATATTGCTTCCGAGTCTGCAAAGTTTATTACCGGACGTCGTCCCATGTCTGAGATTGATGAGTTCTGGGATGAACTGGAGCAGATGGATATCGACCGCTATCTCGAAATCTATGTAAATGCATATGCACCTTACATGGAGTCTGTTTTTGGTAAGTAATGTTTCATCAGCCTGCGGGGGCTTATCATATTGGTAAGCCCCCTGCGGTGCAGAAAGTGGAAGCACAGGCAATTTTCCTTAGGAGATAGATCATATGGGTTCTGCATCTGAAAAAACCAACAAATTCTTCGCGTATACAGAAAGCGTTGGAGAAATGATCATACTGAACTTCTGGACGCTCCTATGCTGTGTTCCCGTTGTGACGATTGGTGCTTCCATGGCCGCTATGCATGATGTGTTGATTCGTAAGAAACGAAACGAATTCTATACGATTACGGGTAGTTTCTTTCGGGCATTCAAGAATAACTTCCGTCACGCAACCGTAACCTGGTTGATTTTTGTGGGTGTTTTCTTGTTTCTCTGGTGGGATTATGAGTTGCTGAATCAAGCTGCGGACCGCATTCCGGGCTTTATTGAAATTATCGTCCTGGCACTGATGTTAATTAGCGTTGCGGCAGTGCAATGGTCTTTTGTCCTGGTTGCACGATATCGCATAAGCATACCGCAAACGATTGGTTACGCATTTACACGCATTATTGCGTTTCCGTTTCGCACGCTGCTGATGTTGGCGGTGACGCTTGTCCCTTTGTATTTGTTGGTTTATTATCCCCTTACAACACCGCTTGTGTTGCTTTTGGGGCTGGCTTTGGTTGCTCGCGTGCAGAGTGGTATTTACGACCGTGCTTTGCATGTTATGGAAGATGACTGAGATGCACAGGAATAACTGTGCCATTGGTTTTCATTAGGAGGGTATATTATGGAAAAAGTGATGATTTCGGTCACTGGGCTGGGTGCACAGCCTGGCAGCCATAATGTCCAAACCGCCTGCTTTCAGGCGGCACTTGATCAGGTTTGGCGCGCAGGTGGCGGCGTCGTGCAAGTGCCGGCCGGTCGATATTTGATTGGCAGTATTCGTTTGAGATCGAATACTACCCTTTACTTGTGTGCCGGTGCGGAGCTTTATGGCGTAAGAGATCCGGCTGCATATCGAGTTTTAGAAAATGATGCGTTAGAGCCGCTTCCGGCACAATGGATATCTGAAAAAGGATGGGAACCGTTCCGCAAGGGCGTTGTTCGTTCCTATGATTTTATGAAGCCCTGCAGTCCCTGGACAAATGGTTTGATCAGAGCGGTTGGGGCAGAAAATGTGGCAGTCATCGGTGAACCGGGTTCGCTGATCGACGGTCAAGATTGTTACGATGAAAATGGCGAGGAGTATTATCGCGGCCCCCATGGTGTCAGTATGCACTACTGCCGCAATGTTACACTTCGTGGATATACAATTCGCAATACCGGAAACTGGGCACACTTGATTTATCATACAGTGGGCATTTGCGTCAGCTCTGTAATCGTGCAGGGTGGCCATGATGGTGTGCATTGCCGTGGCTGCACAAATATCACCGTCCAAAATTGTGAATTTTACACTGGAGACGACTGCATTGCAGGCTGTGCCAATGTCAATGTTTTGGTTACGGATTGCGTTTTCAACACGGCTTGCTCCGGCTTGCGTTTTGGTGGAACCAATGTTCTGGTTCGCAACAGCAAATTCTATGGCCCGGCGAAATTCTTTTTCCGTGGAAGCCTTAGCACAGAAGAAAAAAGAAACGGTGCCCAGGCACATCGCCCGCACCGCGTCAATATGCTTTCTGCGTTTACATACCTGGCAGATTTTTCTGTGCCCATTTTAGAGGAACCCGGTAACATTATCATAAAAGATTGCACCATCGACAATGTGGATCGTTTCCTGTGTTATAACTTCTCGGGCAATGCCCATTGGCAGACCTGCAAGCCACTGGCATCTATCCGGTTTGAAAATATTCAGGCAAAGGATATCGCAATGCCGTTAACGGCGTATGGCTCTGCTGAATTGCCCGTAGAGCTGACGCTGAAGCATATTGATGTGGCGTTTCGTGATGATGTAACAGATGTGGATTTTCTGCATCTTGCGTATTACGGAAAAGTGGTGCTGGATGATGTGCATGTGACGGCAAAGGGAGATTTGCACTTAGTCAAGCGTTGGACCCAGGGGGATATTAGCATTAACAATGTAACCTGCTCCGCACCTGAAAACGAATGGATTGTGGATGCAGAAGAAGCCTTTTACTGCCAGGCAATTTAACGCAGAGAATAAATCATTATAGAATTGGATGGGGGAATCAGAAATGCAATTTAATTCCAGAGAAGATATTATCGCCATGACACCGCTGTGGAAGGGCGAGCGTTTCCCTGATGGTCGTCCGAGAGTTCCGGATCGTTATCTGGAAGCACTGAAGAATCTAACCTTGGAGGAGCTTTGGAAGCCGATCTTTGTGCAGGGCTACGAGAATCAGTTTATCTCCATGAAATCCTTGTATCCGGAGTTTGATTCCAACGGAAATCTGAACAAGAAGTTGATCGGCCGTGCTGTGACGGCAGTGTATGCACCTACTCGCCCGGATTACTTCCAGGCAATGATGGATACCGCTGCCGCTCAGGGCTGGTCCGGCACACCCAATCAGTGGGTAATCGAGTCTTTGACGGACGGTGACGTCATCGTTATTGATATGTACGATAAGATATACAAGGGCACCTTCCTCGGCGGCAATCTGACCACGGCGGTGAAGAATAAAACCAAAACCGGCGGTGCGGTCATCTGGGGCGGCATTCGTGATGTCGAACAGATGCAAAAAGTGGGCGTTCAGGTATATTACCGTGGCATTGATCCCACACCCATTCGGGAATTTGTGCTGACTGGCTTCAATACACCTGCCCGCCTGGGCTCCGGCCGTGAGGCTTGCATTTGCCTGCCGGGTGATATTGTCTATGGCTGCAGCGGTGGTGTATTATTCATTCCGCCGCATCTGATCGCTGAGGTTGTGGACGGTGCCGCAAAGACGCAGGTAAAAGATATCTTCGGTTTTGAGATGATTACGGAGAATAAGTTTACTCCGGCACAGATTGATAAAAACACCTGGTCTGTGGAAATGCTGGATCTTTTGATGGAGTTCATTGCCACAGACCCCAGAGCGGAACAATATCGGGATCTGGACTGGTCTGCGGAGTATGACGCCGCCAGAAACGGCGATCCCAATGATACACAATCCGCACTGTAATAAGGGGTGATGGCTATGCAGAATAAAAGGGCATTGGTCACCGGCTCCTCCCGGGGTATTGGCAGAGCGATTGCTTTGGCACTGGCAGATGATGGCTTTGAGATTGTGCTGCACTGTGCAGGCAATATCGCCAAAGCTCAGGAAGTTAAGGCGTTAATTGAGGCAAAGGGTGGCACAGCAACGATTATCCAGGCGGATCTGTGCAATCTGGAGGATACTGCCAGACTGACGCAGGAAGCCGGCGAGATCGATGTGTTGGTGCTCAATGCATCCTTGCAGATCCCTAACCGCTGGGATCAAATCACGCCGGATGATTGCTTGCAGCAGCTTAACTGCAATTTTGTTTCTTCCATGATGCTGATCCAAGGCCTGGCAGAGAACATGCAGAAGAAAAAATGGGGCAGAATCGTTACCATCGGTTCTGTTCAGGAGAAGAAGCCCCACCCGGATATGCTGGTCTACTCCGCATCCAAGGCAGCACAGACGAACATGGTTCACTCTCTGTCGCTGCAGCTGGCCAAGGATGGTATTACCGTCAACAATGTGGCACCCGGTGTAATCTACACCGACCGCAATGTTGAGGCACTCAGCGATGCGGAATACGCACAAAAGGTAATGAACCTCATTCCTGTTGGTTTTTACGGAGAACCGTCGGATTGTGCAGCCATGGTTAGCCTGCTGTGTTCCGAGCAGGGACGCTATATCACCGGCCAAAGCATTTATGTCGATGGCGGTAAAGGCGTACAATAAATTTCGTCGCAAATACACCTGAATAAGGTGAAAGTGAATATCTCAAAAAATAATGCATTGAAAGGGAGTTAATTATGAACAAGAAAATCGTATCCATTTTTCTTGCGCTGGCACTCGTTATTGCGTTTCTGCCTGGCGTGAGCCTGGTGGCAGATGCTGCAAGTGCAACGGATCTGTCTACCTGGGTAGAAGAAGGCCGTAAGGATCTGACTGACAAGAAGCTGGCAATCAATGATGCCAAAGACTTTAGACACTTCCAGCTGGAAATGTGCAAGTACGGCAGAACCTTTGAAGGCTATACCATCTATTTGAACGCGGACATTGATCTGAACCCCGGTTGGAATTCCCCGGTATCCCTGAAATGGGAAAATGGCCAACTGACAGCGGATTCCGTGCAGACAGCAACCGCTCCTGAGTATGCACTTCCTGCTATTGATACCGAGAACAACGCCGGAAAGAGCAAGCAGTTTGGCGGCGTGTTTGACGGTCAGGGACACAGCATCTCCGGTCTGTATCTGAGCCTGAACGCCGGCAATGCAGCCAGCCTGTTTGGTCAGGTTATTGGCTCTGCAGAGGTTAAGAACCTGGCTGTTCTGGACTCCTGCTTTGCCAATGGCGGCACCGATCTGACTGCGTCCAAGCCTCTGGCTGGTATCTTTACCAATGTTCCTACCGGCACAACTGCCACCATTTCCAACTGCTATATTGATATTGACCTGTATGAGAAGTCTACCTCCAAGAGCGGAAACCTCCATGCGAAGTTTGGCGGCCTGGTAGGTTATAGCAAGGGTACGCTGGTTGTTAAGGACACTGTCTATGCAGGCTCCATGTCCTTCAATATGGCTGCTACTCAGAACAGACTGGATAATGCAGGTGGCATTGTCGGCCTGGTGGAAGGCACTTCCGCAGCTGCTGCCAATGTTACTGTGCAGAACTTTGTATTTGCGGGCACCATTTACAGCCCCTACCAGCGTGTTGCGGGCGGCATCGGTCGTTCCCAGAACCGTGCAAATATCACAATGACCAATTGCCTGAACCTGGGCAGAATTTATGGTGCATACAACACCGCTGGCCTGGCTGCAAGTGTCCTGGTGCAGGGTGATGGCGTAGTGCAGAATATCACCATGACCGACTGCTACAGCGTTAAAACAGATATATCGAGAATACTGGCTCCCGCAGGTAACCACAATGGCACTTGCAGCGTCACTGCTACCGTAAACGGTGAGCAGAAGTATAAGCTGGATTCTGCTGGAACCGTCGGCAGCGAATTTGACGAAAGCTTTGCAATTTCTGTTGAGAATTACACCGGCCTGACCGCAGAGGCTACCTTGGCTGCACAGGCCATCGGCGGCAATGGCGGTTATCTGTCCGATGTCTTTGCTGCTACCTCCGGCTGCGTCGCTCCCAAGGCTCTGTCTCAGCTGTTCGGTGCTAAGATCCCCACCATCAGCGCTACCTTCACCGATGCCGCCTATGATAAGGACGATATCGCAACTGAGCTGAAGGTTACCGCTTCCAATAGTGCAGTGACCTATCAGTGGTACTGCGGCGGAGAGGCTGTCGAGGGCGCAACCTCCGCAACCTACACTCCCAGCACTGCAGAAGCCGGCAATTATACTTACAGCTGTGTGGTAACTGCAACCAAGACCGGTGTCCTGGGCACCACCATTGCTACCGCAACCACCAACACCGTGAAGATCCACGTCCATGATTGGACCAGCGGTTCTTGCACCGAGCCCAAGCACTGCAACGTCGCCGAGTGTCCCACCATCATTGACACTCCCGACCACGCCTTTGACAATGACTGCACTACCGCTGACAAGTGTGCAAACTGTGATGCTGTTGCAACTGCCAATGACAAGCACAGCTTTGACGCTGATTGCACCACCGCTGATAAGTGTGTAAACTGCAAGGAGATGGCAACTGCCAACCCCGAGCATATCTACACTGACGACAAGGATGCCGATTGCAATGCAGATGGCTGCACTGCAACCCGTGTGATCCGGAACCCCAACACCGGTGACGTGGCTCTGGGCTTCGTGATCGTTGCCATGGTCCTGTCCGTTGTGATGCTGGTTGTTCTGGTTCCCAAGAAGCGCGTCAATCAGTAATCCGGTTTGCAAGTGCTTTTACACCTAGAATAAGAAAGGTTGATCCATTATGAAGAAAAGACTCTTTGCCCTGCTCATGATCGTGGTCATGCTGCTGGGCCTGGCGATCCCTGCCTATGCAGAGAACGCTGACACAACAACTGTCACTGCACAGACCATGACTGAGTGGGCAGATGCAGGATACCCGGGTGTTACCGAACTGCAGATCGCTACCGTTTCTGACTTCAAACTTTTTATGGAAGTGCTGCAGGATCAGAGTGAGCCTGGCCTGAAGAGTGCCTGTGAGTTGAAGCCCGGCACTGATAGCAGCGTGTTTGCTTTCGTTGGCGTTACCGTTTATTTGACCGCAGACCTGGACCTGAACCCCGGTTGGGAATCCACCATGGATGTAAGCTGGGATCATCTGGAGAATGACGATGACTTTGTGCAGGACAGCCTGGATAATGCTGCTGACAGCATTGCCCAGCTGCCTGATTACACCATTCAGGTGCATAAGGGTCAGGTAGCTGACCAGAAGGGTTTTGGCGGTATGTTTGATGGCATGGGCCACACCATCGTTGGCCTGTGCATTGTCTCCAGCAATACCGCATCTGCACAGTCCCTGTTTGGCGTGGGACACTCCGATAACGACTTCGTTGTTGGCGTTAAGAATCTGTCCATCAAGAACTCTTACATTGAGGGTACCAACCACGGTCTGGGTGCACTGTTTAGCGGCATTACTGCCGGCACTGACGCTGTGATCGAGAATTGCTATGTAGATGTTGACCTGCACAGCACCTCCACTGCAGCAGCGAAAAGCAACTGCTCTGCCGGTGGCTTGGTTGGCCAGGTGGCTGGTAATCTGACCATTAAGGACACGGTTTATGCAGGTGAGATCTTCGGCGGTGTCCTGGGTCGTGACGACCATCGTCATGTCGGTGCTGTGACCGGCCTGGTTATGGGTGGTGCTACTCCCGACGATGAGGCAGCAACTCTGAATGTTGAGAACTTTGCCTTTACCGGCAATATCAACTGGGAGAACAGCCAGCGTGTATCTTCTTTGATTGGCCGTGTCGAAAACTATGCCAATGTCCATTTCAAGAATATTTTGGCTCTTGGTGGTGTTTTGAGCAATTATGGCGGTCTGTGCCGCAATATTGCCGGCGTTAAGGAAGGCGTAACTACCACCTTTACCATTGAGAATTGTCTGTATCATCCCAATGTTTCTCAGACGGAGGTTTTTGAGAAAACCCCCGAAGGCGGCACCGTTTTCGCCGGTTATCGGCTGGACGCAAATTCCCGTAAGACTGGATATTTGCAGCTGATCGTGAACAAGGCTCTGCAGTCTAGCATTGACAAGATTCCTAATGTACACTATACGTTTGAAGCCGCAGCTCTGGGTAGCGTGTCCGCCAGCCTGAAGAACGTTGTCATCGTTGACAATAAGGACTATCAGGGTACTGCTGCAGGTGACGCTCTGACTCAGCATGGTATTGCCGGTTTCCAGGCAGTAGAAGAGGGCTATCCTCTGCCCAGCAATCTGGTTGCCGTGTTTGGCACCAATGTGGCAGGCAAGTCCGAGATCACCAATCCTCCCGAAGAAATTCCCACTGAGCCTACGGAACCCTCTGAGCCTTCCGAGCCTGCCGAATCTGTCAAGCCCAGTGAGAAGCCTACCAATCCCAAGGCACCCACTAACAACGATAATACTTCCGACGCCGGCAATGAAGACTCCAATGATATGACTGCTGTGATTATTGGTATCGTCGCGGCAGTGGTTGTTGCTGGTGCAGTTGTTGTTGTGGTTATTGTCGTCAAGAAGAAGGCAAAGAAGTAAGAACATACCCTGCATAGGCAAGGTAAACGGCTGACCGATGTTCAGCCAATGAATTGTCATAGAAATGTGGCCACAACATCAGATTGGTGTTGTGGCCACAAATTTCCGGATTAGGATAGGTGATAATATGCGTGCATTCCATATGTATGTGGCATCCTGTGTACCGGATGGCGGTATATATCATTATGTTTATGAAAATGGGAAAATCCACGAGGTTTCCAAAATATCCGCTGATCGGCCAATGTATTTGACGCTGTGTGACAATCGGCTGTATGCAGTGCTGAGAGAACCCTTTGCGGATTTTTCCGATAGCGGCGTATGCTGCTGGGATCTGGATGCGAATGGCAATCTGTATCATCAAAGTGAAATTATAAGCACCGGTGGACGATGCGGCTGCCATCTGATGGTACATAACGATCACATTTATGTGGCAAACTATCTTTCCGGCAGCGTTTGCATGCTGCCCGAGAGCAGGGTGGCGATTCATTCCGGAACGGGGACAAATCCGATGCGGCAGGAAGCACCCCATGTTCACTTTGTTGGATTAACGCCGGATCAAAAATGGCTGCTGGCGGTTGATCTGGGCGTTGATGCGATCTATATGTATTCCCCGGATTTGCAGACATCCAGACGTATCCAAATGCCGGCTGGGCATGGTTGTCGTCATTTGGCGTGGTCGGAGAATGGCCAGTATTGTTTTTGTGTCAATGAGCTGGCATCTTCCCTGAGCGTTTTGCGATATGTGCAGGATGAACTTGTTTTAATAGATACGATTTCGTTGCTGCCCGAGCAGTGCCAGGGAAACAATACGGCTGCGGCAATTCGTGTAGCAGGAGAACGCATTTATATCTCCATTCGGGGTTGCGATAAGATCGTTATGTTGTCGCATCATGAAGGCGTGCTAACAAAGCCGACATTGGTGGATTCTGAGGGGAAAAGCCCCCGGGATATGAATATCATCGGTGATTTTCTGTTTTGTGCCAACGAAAACAGTGACTGCGTTACGGCTTTTCGATTAAGAGAAGACGGTCTGCAATCCATGAATGCCCGGTTATCTGTTCCAAAGCCCCTTTGTATCGTGTTCAGGGAAAAGTGAACAGAATATTTATGAAAAATACGCACAGGCAACGGTTTGTTGTGGCCTGTGCGTATTGTTTCTTTTTAAGCATTTTGCAGGACTTATTGCTTCGGCTTGCTGTTCTGTGAAATGTATTCGCTGGGGGTGCAGCCGATGTATTTCCGAAAAGCCCGGTTAAAGTTGGACATATTATTGAAGCCAACCCGCATGGCAATTTCGGAAATAGAAATGTTTGTGTCGTTCAAAAGCAATTTGGAGGCAAGCCGGACTCGCTTGGCGTTTGTGTAATCAATCAATGAATATCCTGTGTATCGCTTAAAGGATGCTGAGAAATAAGAAGGGGAGAGCATAGCTGCGGCAGCCACATCCTGCAGGGTGATGTGCTGGGTGATGTTGTTATCAATATAAGTCAGTGCGGCACACATAGAGGGATTGCTTTTGGTGGGGGACAAAGTGATGTTGTTATTCGAGACGAATCTCAGCAGAGAGATCGCCAGGAGAACAACAAGACTGTTGACATATGTGATGTAATTTAAGGGTTCCTCCGACAGGTTTCGTTGTATTTCGTGCATTATGAGCTGAAAGGGCTTTGCGTCGGAATCGGGAATATACATAGAAACAGGGGAAGAGAATAAGCGCCAATGGGGAGAAACTCTTTGAACAGGGGTGATGTCGATCAGAAACGAGGTGGAAAATTGCAGTGTGAGCAGCTCCAGCGAGCTGGTGGCATTGGTGATGTAGTGTATGGTATTGCTGCCGAAAAAGAATAAATCACCCGGTGAGATGGGATATTCCTCGGCATTTACTGTATAAGTGCCCGTTCCTTTCAGGACGATCGCTATTTCCACAAAAGGATGGGAGTGAGAAAGTGACGGACGCGTTTGCTTGGACATTGTAGCAATAAACATATTTAAAAATAAGGAATCACTTGTGTGAATAGAGCCAACGGAAATTTTCATACTGCACCCCCTAAAAAAGTAAGATTATATCATAAGACAGTAATATATTTGGTGAAAATGTATGAGAATAATGCTATCCTTAAATAGGATATAGGAATTTTGCATAAATGTCAAGTACTTTGTTTAATACATCCAAAAAGTGGATGAACAAATTGGGCATTACGGCAAAAGCAAGCATTATCCGCATTGTTGATCCAAGCGATCAACACAAACCCGCTGGTGGCGTGGCCGTTGAGACCATGCCATCTGTCAGCTAGCGATAAGACCCCGGCAACCCCATAAAAAACAAGGAGGAATTAACGCAATGAAGACCACAAACAAGATTTTGAGCATTCTTCTGGTTCTGAGTATGGTTATTGCTATGCTCCCCGGCATGAGCCTTGCGTCTCAGGCAGCCGATGAGGTTGCACTGGATGATGTAATGGGCATGTACAGTTGGGTAGCAGCAGGTTACCCAGAACTGGACAAGAAGGAGTTGGCAATCAATGATGCCAAAGACTTCAGACACTTCCAGCAGGAGCTGGGCAGATTTGGTAGAACTTTCGAGGGCTATACCATCTATCTGACCGCTGACCTTGTATTGAATGAAGATTGGGATTCTGCTGTATCCCTGAGGTGGGCCGAAGGTGTGCTGTCGGAGGATTCCGTGCAGGCCGCTACTGCCCCTAGCTACACGATTCCCGGTGTTGGCACCAAAACCGAAAACGCTTCTCAGCTGAAGCAGTTCGGCGGTATCTTTGACGGTATGGGCCACAGCATCTCCGGTCTGTATCTGAGCCAGAACTCTGGCAGTGCAGGTAGCCTGTTCGGTCAGGTTATTGGCTCTGCAGAGGTTAAGAATCTGGCTGTTCTAAAATCCTATTTCGCTAACGGCGGTGATAACCTCGCTGAGGCTAAGCCTCTGGCTGGTATCTTCACCAAGGTTCCCGGTGGCACTACTGCAAAGATCTCTAACTGCTATGTGGACATCGACCTGTACGAGAAGTCCACCTCCAAGAGTGCAAACCTTCAGGCTATGTTCGGTGGCCTGGTTGGCTACTGCGCAGGCACTCTGACCATTGAGGACACTGTGTATGCAGGCTCCATGTCCTTCAATAAGAATACTACCAGTTACAGACTGGACAACGCAGGTGGCTTTATCGGTCGCGTTAACGGCACCGCTGCTAAGCCTGCCAATGTTACTGTGAAGAACTCCATCTTCGCAGGTAAGATTTGGAGCCCCTATCAGCGTGTCGCTGCCGGCATTGGCCGTACCGAGGGCGTTGCCAATATCACCATGACAAACTGCCTGAGTCTGGGTACGTTCTATGGCTCTAACAATACTGCTACATTCATTGCAAGTGTTTTGGTACAGGGCACCGGCGTGGTACAGAATGTTACCCTGAACGACTGCTATTTCTACAATCTGAGCAGTCAGAGAAGCGTCTATCCTGCCGGTACCGATAACGGCAACTGCAGCATTTCCGTAAATGTGAACGGTGAGGAAAAGTATTATCTTGGAATGACTTCCACCGCAGATACCGGCTACTGTGACAGAAGCTATCGAATTGCCTTGGAAGATTATAGCGGCCTGTCCGCCAAGACCGCACTGGAAAGCACTGCCATTGGCGGCAATGCTGGCCATCTGTCCGATGTTTTCGTACCCACTCTCAGCATCGTATTCCCCGCAAAGCTCTATGCTATGTTTAATCAGATTGCAAACAAGGGTCTGAAGGCATATGAGAATGCTGCAGAAGGCGAGCTGCTGTATGCTGTGGACTTTACCGGTACTGACGGCATTTACACTCCCGGTAAACTGGCTGGCACTACCGCAAACAAGACCTATACCCCCTCTGCTGACGGTGCAGCTCTGTACATCGATCCCATCGCAGGCACAGGCAACAACCCTGTTATCTACGGTGGCACCATTGGCAGCTATAAGGCCGGCGAAGG
Organism: Oscillospiraceae bacterium; assembly: GCA_015067945.1. GTDB lineage: Bacteria > Bacillota > Clostridia > Oscillospirales > Oscillospiraceae > Faecousia. Next base: position 2,630 of record SVLM01000018.1, on the reverse strand, counting down.
CACCTATTACACCATGACCTATAAGCTCTGGGTTGACAAGACACAGAGTGCAACCACAACCGGCGTTGGCGGTATTGAGTGCGTGGCCAGTGCTGACGATGCTTCTACCAAGTATTTGGCCGCTTTTGTGAACTTCAACAACGGTAACGAGGGCTTTGTGGTTAACAGTGCTGCTAAAAACGCAAGAAGTGCCATCGACATGGATCGTTGGGCAACAGAGACTGTTGACGGCAAGGAATTCTATACCTTCCGTGTCACTTATGACAACACCAAACATGTGGCTACATTCTATGTCCTGATTGACGGCTGCACCGGTGAGCTCAGCAAGGACTGGATCAAGCTGAACAGCTACACATATCTTGCTGAGAGCGATCCCAACCTGATGTTCTCTGTTTTCACAAATCAGACTCAAATACAATCCGTCGTTCGCGATGTTAAGTACTACAAGGGCTCTATCGTGCAGCAGCCCAAGGCCTACGAGGATGCTGCAAACGGCGAACTGCTGTATGAAGTAGACTTCCGTGGCGACAGCGTTTACACCCCCAGCATGCTGAATAACAGAGTTGCCAACAAGACCTATACTCCCTCTGCTGATGGTGCGGCTCTGGCCATCAAACCTATCGAAGGCAAGGGCGTTAACATCAATGTTTACGGCAGTGCTATTGGCAACTATACGGCCAGCGAAGGCACCTATTACACCATGACCTACAAGCTCTGGGTGGACAAGACCCAGAGTTACACCACCACTGGTGTCGGTGGTATTGAGTCCGCAGCCAGTGCTGACGATGCTACTACCAAGTATTTGGCTGCCTTTGTAAACTACAACAACTACAAGCAGGGCTTCATGCTGTCTGATACCGCTGCGAATCTAAATACCGTCCCCGGCACCAAGGATATTCCTTCTATGGATTCCTGGGCAACGGAGACCGTTGACGGCAAGGAATACTATATCTTCCGTGTTACTTATGATAACACCAACCATGTAGCTACTTCCTATGTTTTGAAGGACGGTTACTCCGGTGAACTCAACCATCACTGGATCGAGCTGTACAGCCAGTCCTTTACCGCCGCAGACGATGCAAGACTGATGTTCTCTGTTTACACAAAAGAGATTGAAGTCAACTCCATCGTTCGTGATGTTAAGTACTACAAGGGCAATATTGTTAACGCTATTGAGATCCCCGAATTTGCAGAAGGCGGCAATCGCATTGATGCCGGCAATGGCAACTATCAGGAAACTTACTTCGATGTGACCGCAGATCAGGTCAATGCCTATATCAACACCCTGATCGCTGACGGTTGGACCCGCAGCACCGACAAGACCGTGGAAGTTGGCAACAACATTTTCGCCAGCTTTACCAAGGGCGACGGCGTGATCCACCTGAGCTATTTTGCCACATTGAATAATGGCAGACTGCAGATTGTCTGTGGACCTGAGATCAACATGGCTCCCCAGGGCATTGCAACCGGCTCTGAAGTGGTAACACCTTCTGTGTCCATCATCGAACGCACCGATAACACCCTGTGTATGGTCGTTCAGCTTGCCGACGGCACCTTTGTTGTGGTCGACGGCGGTTACGGCTACGATGCGGAGAAGATCCAGGAGGATACCTATCTGAAGAGCGGTGCTACTGCTGCTACCATTAACCGCAACTATCAGCAGGACATCGAAACTTTGCTGACCTTCCTGGAGGAGCATAAGCCTGAATCCCACGAGAAGCCCCAGGTTATCTGGATGATTACCCATTGCCACGACGACCATACGGGCCTGGCAAACAAGATGATGGCAGAAAACACCGATGATTTTGATCTGTTGGCAGTTGCCTACAACTTCCCCGACTACGAAAGCCTCGGCCTGAGTTCCGAGTCGGGCCTTGCAGCAAAATTCCTTTTTGCTGTAAATAAGTACTTCCCCAACGCCGCACAGTATGTTTACCATACCGGCCAGACCTGGCAGCTGCCCGGTGCGGAGATCGAGTTCCTGTTTACCTCCGAGGATATGCTGCCCAGCGAACTGACCTCCGGTAACCATACCAGCAATATCTGGAGATTCAAGTTCACTACCGGCGAGAGCCTGATGATCACCGGCGATGTCGAAGAGGAATGCAACCAGCAGGTGGCTACCGTATTCGGCAGCTATCTGAAGAGCAGCATGCTGCAGGTGATTCACCATGGTACCAACGGTGCATCCTTGGCATTCTACCAGGCTGTGGATCCCACCATCTGCTTCTGGCCCACCTTGGATTGCTATTTCGAGAACGACCAGCGGATTCTGGGCGTTTGGAACACCGTAAAGGGCTTGAGCTGGGAAGGCCTTGGTTTGGCAGCGGTTGAGGAAGGTGTATATTACTTCAACTACTGGCTGCGCAATACAAAGACTGCAGAAGGCCTGGATCGTGTACACTACACCGCCAGTGCTACTCATACAGTAGAAATTGGCGTACCTGTGCACACCCATACTCCTGCTGACGCTGTCATCGAGAACAAGATCGACGCTACCTGCGATGTCGCCGGTTCCTACGACAACGTTGTTTACTGCTCCGGCTGTGGCGAAGAGATCTCCCGCGAGACCATCATCGTTCCCGCTCTGGGTCATAGCTACGCTTACACCAACAATGGCAACAACACCC
>SVLM01000002.1 GCA_015067945.1 Oscillospiraceae bacterium | reverse complement strand
CTGCATAGGTGTGGGTGAGAACAACGTAGTTATCTTCACCGGTCAGCAGGCTCTTGTCAACGGTGAAGTCCAGACGGAGCATAGCTTCCAGAGTAGCCTGGCTGGACTTGATCAGGTCGATCAGAGTGTGGCCACAGGCACAAGCATTATTGGTGTAGCTGTGAGCCTCGGTAACGGAATCACCGCAGCCGGCACATGCATAAGTGTGGGTATTGTTGCCATTGTTGGTGTAAGCGTAGCTATGACCCAGAGCGGGAACGATGATGGTCTCGCGGGAGATCTCTTCGCCACAGCCGGAGCAGTAAACGACGGAGTCATAGGAACCAGCGGCATCGCAGGTAGCGTCGATCTTGTTCTCAACAACAGCATCAGCAGCGGTGTGCTCGTGGTCTTCCTCGGAGGTGGAGTAGACGCAAGCGTCGCCCCATGCAACTGCACAGGAGGTGTTGGCATCGGAAGTGGGATCCATCTTGACTACCAGCTTGATGAAGTTGTAGCCGGTGATATCCACATCCAGCTCAGCGATCACGTATGCACGGATCTTGTCAGCTCTTGCGATCTGAGTGAAGTTGGTGCCGTCAACGGAGCCCCAAACCTCGAATTCAACACGGCGGACATTCACACCAGCATCGGTCAGCTCAGCGCCGGTAGCACCGACAACTGCGTAGAAGCGGTCAACATTCAGGCCGGAAACATCATAGGTGATGTAACGGTCAGCCTTGCCGATAGCGTCGGGGTGGACACCCAGGCCCTTCTCGAACTTGGTGCCGTTGTAGCCCAGAGCGATGTCGGTGGGCTTGTAGGAAATGCCGTTAGCAAGCAGACGCTCGCCGTTCTCGTCCAGCTCTGCCTTGATGCGGTAACGGGCACCGGAAGCGAAGGTATACAGGTCGTCGTTGTAGTTGCCATCCAGAACAACCTTGTTGTTCAGTTCTGCAACCTTGCTCTCGGTGTTGTACAGGTCGGACAAGTAGTTGATGTTGGTAGCATTCTCAGCCTTGCCGGCCAGAACGCCGTCCTTGCCCATAGCCTCTCTGGAGATGCTGTAAACTGCAGCATTACCCCAAGCGACTGCACAGGAGGAGTTGGAAGCGGAGTCATCGGACATCTTGACAACCAGCTTGATGAAGTTGTAGCCGGTGATGTCAACATTGAACTCAGCAATCAGGTAAGCACGGATACCGGAAGCGGATGCCAGCTTCACGAAGGTGTCGGCATCGTTCTCGGAAGCCTTGCTGCCCCACAGCTCGAAGGTGACCTTACGGTTAGTAACGTCTGCATTGGTGATATCGTAACCGGTAGCACCGACGACAGCATAGAAGTAGTTGGCAGTGTTGGTCAGGCCGGAAACATTGTAAACAATGTAGCGGTCGGCAGCACCAACGCCGTTGGGATGGACACCCAGGCCCTTCTCGTACTTGTCACCGTTGTAGCCCAGAGCGATATCGGTGGGCTTGTACTTGATGCCGTTAGCCAGCTCACGCTCGCCGTTTGCATCCAGGCTAGCCTTGATCTGCTTACGGCCGCCAGCACCGTCCCAAGCCAGCAGGTCGCCATTGTAGTTCTCGTCCAGCATAACCTTGCTGTTGACGGACTCAACCATGCGGCTGCCGTTGTACCAATCGGACAGCCAGTAGCTCTTGACGATATCGCCGGTCATGCCGGTCAGGTAGCCAGCCTGCTGCTGGGGACCCTTGCCCATAGTGGGAATAACAGTTGCAGCGGGAGCGTAAACAGCATACAGAGCGACGCTCTCGGTCAGGTTCGCGGTCTCGCCGGCCTTGTATTCCACAACGCCCTTGGGAGTGGTGGACCAGCCGTAGAAGACGTAGCCTTCCTTGGTGTTAAACTGCTCTGCGAAGGTGTAGCTGCCGTCGGGGTTGGTGCCCTGGTAAGCAGTAGCTTCGCTGTACAGAACAGCCTCGGACTTGATCTTGCCGTTATCGTTGTAGGTAACGGTGGGGATGTAAACAGTGTTGGTCTGGCTGCAGGAGTAGATTACCCGCTCGCCATCACGCAGGATCTTGTTGAACGCGTAGCCGGGGTATGTGCCCAGCTGACGCTTGTCGGTATCCAGGTTCTCATCCAGCTGGCCGTAGAACAGGATATCAGCATCCACAGCATTGTAGAAGGCCTCGGAGCCGCCGTTGGTGCCGTGGTGAATGACCTGCAGCATGTCGCTCTTCAGATAGTCGCCGAATGCACGGGCCAGCTGATCGTTGTTGTCGTAGCCGTCGCGGGTCTGCTGTGCGTCACCGGTGATCATCAGGCTCTTGCCGCCGTCGAAGTTGAATCTCCACACGCCGACGGTGTGGTTGCCGGTGGGCATGCTGTAGGGACGTGCGTCCTCGGGAGTGTACAGGAACTCGATCTCACCGCCCTGGAACTTCAGGGTATTGCCGGTGTGGTAGATATACTGCTTCACGCCGGAGAAGTTCTCCACAGCCTTGCCAACGAAGCGATCGTAGCCCATGAATGCCAGATTCTCATCAGAGTCTTCGCTCTCGTGGGTGGTATCAAAGCCAACATTAGCAAAGTTGGGGAAGTTGTAAATGATGCCCTTCAGGTCAATTCTCTCATTGGTCTTCTTGCCGTCACCCAGGTCGGTGTTGCCCCAGAAGATCAGATAAGGAATCTGTACATGGTCGCCATGGGCATGGGTAGCCATCCAGTAAACCTGAGGCTTCTCGTGCTCAGCAGGCTTGTTGTCTTCCAGGAAGGTCAGCAGTCTCTGCATATCGCCCTTGAAGTCACGGATGCCGGAAGCGGGATTCAGGGGGTTCGTCTGATAAATGGGGTTCTGAACCCAGATGGGGTTGCCGTCGGCATCGAAGGTGTCGCCGTCGTTGCCGTAGCCACCGTCGATGACGAAGAAGCTGCCGTCAGCGGCCTGGATGACCATGGACAGAGTGCCAACACTCATTTCCATAATAGTGACGGAGGGAGTAACCAGGTTCTCGCCGGCACCGATGGAAGTGGTGGGAACCAGCCAGGTGTCAGGACCGTAGATCATCTGGAAGCGGCCGCCATCCAGAGTAGCAAAGTAGTTCAGGTGAACCATCTTGTCGCCTGCGGTCACATAAGTAGCAAAGTAGTTGCCAGCCTTGGTGCTCTGATCGTACAGAGTCCAGCCAGCGTTGGTCAGGACAGCCTCGTAAGCCTCAACCTCAGCCTTAGCAACGCCGGTGTAAGTGTGCTGGGTGTAGGAGCCGCCAGCGTCGACAACGCCCTTGTCAGCACCGGAGGTGGTGAAGTCGGGAACATACTTCTCCTCGTCCAGGCTGTAAACACAAGCGTTACCGAATGCCATAGCGCAGGAGCTGTTGTCCTTGTTGGGGGACTTGTCGTCCATCTTGTAGACCAGCTTGATGAAGTTGTAGCCTTCGATGTTGACATTGATCTCGCCAACCAGGTAAGCACGGATGCCATCAACGGTAGCGATCTTCACAAAGCCGTTCTCGTCGTAGCTGTCGCCCTTGCTTGCCCAGATTTCCACCATACCCAGACGGGTGTTGGCACTGGTTGCGGCAGGATCGGTCAGCTGATAGCCGGTAGCACCGACCACAGTGTAGAAGTAGTCAGCGTTCAGGCCGCGGACGTCAAATGCCAGGTAACGGTCGGGGTTCATGTATGCGTCGGGATGGACGCCCAGGCCCTTTTCATACTTGGTGCCGTTCCAGCCCAGAGCGATATCGGTGGGCTTGTAGGCAACGCCGTTGGACAGAGTACGGGTGCCGTCTGCGTCCAGCTTAGCAGCAATGTCTGCTCTAGTGCTGTCGGAGAAGGTGTACAGTCTGCCACTGTATTCGCCGTCCAGCATAGCGCCGGTGTGCACGACATTACCGTCAACCTTACGCTCGGCAGCAACCTTGCTGACCAGAGCGGGAGTGTGGTACAGGTCGGACAGGAAGTACTGGCTGGTGATGCCGGCGGGCAGGCCAGTCATGCTTTCCTGAGCAGTCTTGCCCATGGCAGTCTGCTTAACCTCATCCAGAACGCTGTAGACGCAAGCGTCGCCCCATGCAACTGCACAGGAGGAATTGCTTGCAGTGCCGGTCATCTTAACAACCAGCTTGATGTAGTCGTAGCCGCTGATATCCACATCGAACTCAGCGATGACATAAGAGCGGATCTTATCAGCATAAGCCAGCTTGGTAAAGCTGGAGGGGGAGTTATACTTGCCGCCCCAAACCTCGAAGGTGACGCAGACGTCGGAAGGTGCGTTGGTAATGGTTGCACCGGTAGCACCGACAACAGCGTAGAAACGCTCGGCACCCAGGCTGCTGACGTCGAAGGTCATGTAACGGTCAGCCTTGTTGTAAGCATCGGGATGTACGCCGATACCCTTCTCATACTTGATACCGTTCCAGCCCAGAGCGATGTCGGTGGGCTTGTAGGTAACGCCGTTGTCCAGAGTACGCTCGCCGTTTGCGTCCAGGCTAGCCTTGATCTGCTTACGGGCACCGGAAGAGAAGGTGTACAGATCGCTATTGTAGTTGGCATTGACAACATTGGTGCCCAGATGCTCAACATAGTACTTCTTGTCGGCCATCAGGTCGGACAGGTAGTTGATGTTCTTGGCGTTTTCAGCCTTGCCGGCCAGGCCAGCCTGCTGAGGAGCCTTGCCCAGGCCTTCTTCGTAGTCAACCTTGGCAGCGCCGGTGCTGCTGTAGAAGCAAGCATCACCGAATGCGATCTGGCAGCCGGAGTTGGTGTCCACGCCGTCAGCGGTGAGGTTGTTGGACTTGTCCGCATTCAGTCTGTAAACCAGCTTGATGTAGCGGTAGCCGGTGATATCCACATCGAACTCCGCAACCAGGTAGGAGCGGATGCCCTCAGCGTAGGCCAGCTTGACCCACTCCATGGAGGCATTGTCCACATAGCTTTCAGCTGCACAGCCATAGACTTCAACGTCCACATATGCGGTTTCGGTGGCAGGGTTGGTAACAACCGCGCCGGTACCGCCGACCACTGCGTAGAAGCGGTCAACGTTCAGGGAGCTGGTGCTGTAAACGATGAAGTTGTCATCGGTGCCCTCGATAGCGGGGACAACGCCCAGACCCTTTTCGTACTTGGTGCCCATGTAGCCCAGGGCAATTTCGGTAGCGGTGTAGTAAACACCGTTTTCCAGCTGACGGTAGCCGTCAACCAGCTTTGCCTTGATCTGGCGACGAGCACCGGCGCCGTTAAAGGCGTACAGGTCGCCATTGAAGTTAACGTCCAGAGCAACTTTATTGCCTTCGTTCTTGTGCTCTTTCAGTTTGCCTGCGGTGTGCAGGTCGGACAGGTACCAGACATTGGAACCTTCCTCATTGATGCCGGCCAGGCCAGCCTGCTGCGCAGCAGTGCCCTTAGTGCCAACATTGACTGCTTCCACAGTCGGGGTTGTTTCTTCAGCGAACGGAATGATGGGGCACAGGGACAAAACCATGGCCAACACCAGCAGCACACTGAAGATTTGCTTGGTAAGTTTCATGCTAAGAATTCCTCCTCGTTTTTTAATTTGGGGTCTCTGGGGGTTCTCACTAGGAAAGCGGTCATAATGACCATTGTCCTTTACATACTTTACCATATAACTTTGTCAATTTCAACCCTTTCAGGGCTGAAATTTATCCAAAGTTTCCAAAAGTTTATCCACCCGGGGGCTTTATTTATTCAAAATCGATAATCGATACCCATGGCCTTGAGCATCTGGTGATGCTGCTCTACAGATTTCTTATCCAGAGCATGCATTTCCTTCTTTCGCTTATCCAGAGTTTTGCATTCAAACAGAACCTTATAGAAGGGCCGGATCAGCCACACTACCGGCAGCATCCAGGGTGCTTTTTGCAGAATCGTATACTTTCTGCGCAACATCTTTGCAGGTGGGAACAGAAGGTGGCAAGCATACACCAGCTTAACGCTAAAAGACACAGCAGAATGCTTTTTTTCCCGGACTGTAATGGAGCGTACCCGCTCTTCAAGATGACCCCAGCTTCCACTGGCCATAATATAGTCGCTCATGAGAGCCACCACATCATCTTCCGGGCCGTCTTCAAACCAAAAACGGGTCAACCGGCATACATTCCGGTAAAATTCCAGCAGCCCCAGCGTTTCCAGTTCTGTTTCAACATAGCTTTCATCCATTCCGGGGTTTGCTTTATGGTACATCCACAGATCCAATACATGCCGGCAGCCAATGCCGCCATCCCGGAAATGCTTGGCAAAGTGGGTCAGCTCATAGATCCACTCATCCTCCCGCGTCATACGGAAGTAATGTCCGTCATGCTCCTTCGCCAGATGCCAACCGTCACCGTAATAAGCAAAATAATCCTTATTCTGAGAAGGAACCAGCCGCTTATGCAACTCCAGCTGTAAATTCTGGCTTTTCCAAATCAGCTCATGGTCAGTTTCATCCGTTGCCGTAAAGCCCAGCTGCTCCATAATCGGTATGATTTTGTCATACTGCTCCAAGCGAATCAGCACATCCGCGTCGCCCATCATCCGCAGTTCCGGCTTGGGGTACAAATACTTCATCCGGCAACCCTTCAGGGGCATATAGTCGATTCCGGATTCCTCAAAGGCACGGAGTATCCTCTCCAGCTCCTGCATTTGTCCCTCACTGACCTGTAAGGCCTTGCAGTAACCGGTGAACAATTGCATCATAAGGGAAGATTCCACACCGCAAATTCTTGCTCCTTCATAGACCAAGGGCAAAATATGATGTTGTTTTATGTAAGGCCTTACCTTTTCCAGATCAAAATCTGCAGATAGTGGGTAGGCCACACCGGTCACCGCACTGCGAAGCAGTGCGATTACATCCTTTTGTACTGCATTCATGATACATCCTCCAAAAAGCGGGAGATCGAGAGTGTGCTCTCCCGATCTTATTCCCCGCATAAGATCGCTTCAAATCTGTGGATTTCGGACAACCCCGTTTTCCCCAGCTTTTGCGTGATAACTCTGTGTGCCTCTCCCAAATTGGGTGCCCGATCAGACAAATTGTGGCAGTCCGAACCCAGTAGATGGATCTGCCCCTTTTTCAGCATCCGCAGAGCCATGCCGGCAGTGGCAGGTTCCAGAAAGAACTCCGCATTGGCCTGCACCAGCACCGGCAGCTGCTCCAAACGTTTGGGAATGCCATAGGTGTGCAGAGGTCTGATATACCGATCCACATGGGCAATCACAGGGGTCAGCCCCTGGAAAAGATAAATGTTTTCCAAATCCCGGTACATGGATTCCGTCCAGGGCGGCATAGGCATTTCGATCAACACCAGCCGAGTGTTTTCAATGGTCAGCCGGGCAAGATGCTCCGATTCTCCGATACCGGAGAAATAGTGCACCTCCGCACCCAGAATGATCTGAGGCAGATCTGTCCGTCCAGCCATGTCTCGCTCCAGCACCTGTACGGCTACCGCCCGCTTGGCAAGAAATGTATCCGGATCCGAGTGCCGTGCATAGAAGTGAGGTGTTGCCACCACATGGGTAATGCCCTGCTTTGCTTCCTCAGCCAACATTGCCAGGGACTGCTCCGAGTTTCGGCTTCCGTCGTCAATTCCCGGCAGAATGTGGCTGTGCACATCCACGGACATCATTGTCCGTTACCCTTTTCGGGAGTCTTTGCAGACTGCTTGGACAGATAACTGCCCTCGTACTTATAGCCATATTTATAGTACTTGCGATAGTAGCGTCTATAATAGCCATAGCGGCCGCTGTCGCTGATGGTGCAGTTAAACACAACGCCCAGAATACGACCATCCACGAAGGCAAACTGGCGAACTGCACTGCTCAGTGCAGGCCGCTGGCAGTAATGCTGACGGACGACCATCAAAATACCGTCCACCTTCTTTGCAACTGCCAACGAGTCACTGACTTCGTTGACGGGAGGCAAGTCCAGAATAATGTAGTCAAAGGTTTCCCGCAGCTTATCCAAAAGACGCACCATTCTTGCAGAGCTCAGCAGTTCGATGGGGTTGGGAGGATTCTGACCGGAGGCGATAACCTTAAAGGCCTTTTCATCTCCGGGAACATTGCAATCCTGCATCAATTCTTCCAGGCTGTTCTGGCTGGTCAGATAACCGGACAAGCCGGGACGCTTGGAAATGGGCAGCTTGGTAGACAGAGAAGGCCGACGCATATCGCAGTCGATGAGCAGAACCTTCTTATCCAGTTGGGACAGGCTGTATGCCAGATTGACAGAGGTCAGGCTCTTGCCTTCGCCGGTCAGCGCACTGGAAACACCGATAATGCGGCTATTGCTCTCGTCTGCGAAGGAATACTGCAGCTTGGTACGCAGCAGCTTGTAGGCTTCAGAAGCAGCGAAACTGATATCGTTACCAATCAGTATCGGTTCCTGCGGGGCACTGTTGCCGTTTTTCCTCTCGCCGTAACCACCACGCTGATAGCGACCGCCCTTGGAGGGTGCAGTCATATCGGGCACAGCAGCCAGCACGGGGTGGGCACATACACGGGCAATATCTTCCTCCGCCCGAACGGTCACGTCTACCAATTCCCGAATGACAATCGCTGCCACAGTCAGCACCACACCTACCAGCAAGCCTAAGATGGAGTTCTTCACATAGTTGGGAGAACTGGGAGCGGAAGCGATTACAGCAGCTTCTGCCACCTTCGCGGAGGTGCCTTCCACGATAGTATCAATCCGCTTGGGCAATATCTGAGCAATGGCATTTGCCAGCTTTTCCGCGATTACCGGATCGGGGTGGGTCACAGTAACCTGGAAGATTTCCGTGTCATCCACCGATGCGGCTGTTACAATTCCTTTTAACTCTCCGTAAGTCATTTCCACACCGGCATAGTCAATGACATCGTTCAGGGTCTCTCTGGTACCCAAAATGACGATATATGTATTGACCAGGCCCTTGGATGCGGAAAGGTCAGCAGCCGACAGGCTGAAATCACCCAGAGACAGAGAGCCGTTATTGACATAGAATTTGGCTGAAGACTGGTACTGGGGGGTAATAAACATGAGTGTACCCACCAGTGCAATGGCCGTGGTCAGCACCGCCACCATCGCAACCAGCCAGATCCGGCTCCAAACCGCTCCCAGAAGTCGCTTAACGTCAACTTCGACTTCCTCATTCTTTTGTATCATTTTTTCGTCCATAAGAGAACCTCCATTTGCGTCACAAACGCGATATTTATTTACGATTTAATATATTTACTTCCTTAACACACGGAGAGGGACATATTGATTTCCCATCATTTTGTATGTTTATTCCATGTTTTTCTTTTGCCGAAGGGACTTTATTCCATTTAGCAACAGACGTCCGATCTCATCCTTAAATACAACAAAATAAAGCAAACAGCCGGCACAGTATACAAATACTCCAATCAAAATTTGTGATACTAATGTTAAAACACTTGCACCTTTCAGCATTCCATAGCCTCTTACTGCGACTTGCATAAGAAAGCCAATCACCCAAAAAGGTATCGTATCTCTACAGTATTTCATAATCGGAATTTCTTTTCTGATCCAGAACATCTGAACAAACATTACCGCAAACTCTGCAGCAACCGTTCCAATTGCAGCTCCGTCCCCCTGAAGTCGTGGAATGAGCAAACAGTTTATGAGAAAGTTAACCAGTGCACCGGCAAGCATCGAAACAACATAAATCTTATCATAATGCCGCGGTATCAAATATTGTGTTCTTATAACATTTGCCCACGAAACAAAAAATACTGTGGCAGATAAAATATTGATTAGCGAAACACAGGAAACAAATTCCTCGCCAAAATAGACCGGCACAAAAACGCTGCTAATTCCTATAAACCCGAAGGCAATTGCCGAACCGACGATGGTCACAAGTTTTACAGAAAGTCTGATATAATCTCTTGCTTTCTCCTCTTCGCCTTTGGACATCATGTTGGACATCCTTGGCAGCATAACCGTTCCAAGAGCCGTAATCACGCCCATAGGAATATTTATGATCTTTTCAGCATTTTCATAGTATCCGACCTGGGCATAAGACGTCATATTGCCAAGCATTATTTTGTCCATGATCTTATAAATGCTGTACGCAATAACCGGAACGAATAATACAACAACCGGCTTTATGTGCATCTTAATTTGTGCAAATGATACTTTTCGCAGACGAATCTGTTTTGGAATATATTTCCACAAGTAGAGCTGACTGACAAGTGTTCCCGCTGTCATGATCAGGGTATATTTCCAAAGATCTTGCGGATTGTGAACAAATACAAACATCAGAAGAACGGTTGCCAACTTAATGATTGTATTTCTTGTAACTGTTATTTTGAATTGTTCTGTTCCAAAATAGTACCAGCTGATGTCAAATGCACCTGACAGAACATATAAAAACTGTATTGCCACAATCAGTTTATTGTCGACAGGGAAAAGCAGAATGTATGCCAAATACAAAACGGTTGACACGATAAACGTTCCCAATTGAATGGCATAGATCGAGCAAAAAGTATTCGACAATTCATTCGGATCATCTTTAACCGCAGCAATACTTCTGTTTCCGTGCTGTGATATACCCAGCATAGCAAATAGCAAAAAATATTGTGCTACCGACGAAGTATACGAATAAACGCCAACAGATTCTGCCCCTAAGACCCGTGCAATGTATGGTGCCGTAATCAACGGCAACACGATTACAAGCAATTGATACAGCACATTATAAATGAGATTCTTTTGTAAAGTTTTCATTGTTGTCCATCAGTCCATCAGAAATCTTAGCAGATACTATCCCGAACATGTTCTGTGATTTGTCTAATGATTTCCTTATCTGCGTTCCAATCAAATTTTCGGGCAAAACACATATTTGACGCAATCAGGAATTCAAAGTCATTACTTGTAAAAATATACGGTGACCCTCTATCCCAATCTATGCAATACTGAATTGTTTCATAATTATCGCAAAAATTGTTTTCAACCAAACGGTCCTTGAACTTTGAATTCACAACCAGTGTTTGCAGAAACATCTCATCTCCACATCGGGCGTAACGAAAAGCTTCATGAATCCAATCGCTTTTCTCCACCACATAGTGTGCCAGTTCATCTGTGATACTGAACCAATTAGCCCCTTTTTGGAATTCCATACCGTAGCGTTTTGCACGGTCTGTTCCAATTTGCAGTGCCATTAGTGCATGATAAAAAATACGCGATATCCAATTCTGTTTTTTTGCAATTATGAAATTATATTTTGATATGCGTTTATAGGTTTCACGGTCTACTTGAGGTGCATCAAAATGAATAAACTCCGTTCCCTGCTTGTCCTTGAAAAAACCATGAATCTCTGGTTGTTTCTTCAGCGGCAAATCCATGCCTGACATCAAATGGTAATACGCATAATGATTAGGGGTTGCCGCTTTTAATAACGCAAGCTCACAGGCGATCTGTGCGTATGTGCCCCACTTGACATCAATTCTATCCTCTAAAACGATCAGTTTCGATTTATGGACAGTCGCATATAATTCATCGATATTTACATTTTTCCATTTGTAATCCAAATGAACATAAATATCATTATCTTCGTAATCAAGGCATTGGATCAGGCTTTTTAATAATTCTTCTTGATTATGTGCCATAATCAAATAAGCATGTTTTCCCATATCAGATTTTTCCTATCATGCTCTCGATATACTGTTTCGATGTTTCCCTGAGTGTTTCTATGTTTTCAACTACCGGAGCGTAATTGATCTGCTCATATAAATCGCAGTTCATTAACTCCTCAATTGTCCGGTATCTGGACATTAACCCAAGCTGCGACAGGAACGTAACCGCTCTGTCATCCATAGAACTTTCGCTATCCTTGCTTTTAATATACCAAAAGTTCTTTCTGTAAATCGTTCCAAAGGCCGTGCCGTGAAAAGAGCTTGTGATAAACAAATCTGCGTGCTTCACCAAATTCAGGTAAACATCCGGTCCATACTCTTTCACCAGGCGAATCTTGTGCCGCCAGCAGGTCTTTAATGTCCACTCTTTTGCTTCTATAAAATAAACCGGGATGTTCAAGGCATCCGATATTCTATGAAGGAACTTTTGAACCTCTTCATTGATACCGAAACAATAGTAGAAGATATACTTCCCCTTAATAATCGGTTCTGTCTTTACCTGAACGATCTTTTCCCAGTCTTCTGCGTCGAAAAGCATGGTCGGGTCCAATGCGATTGGATATGTTTCCCCCGTTGCCTGTTTTATCCACTTTTGTGCGTTTTTTTCTCTAACGGAGATTCCGGTAAAATCCCGGATGTAAGCCGTATACTTTTCTCCTTGCTCTCCATCAAAGGCATTGTTCGCACCCAAGCTGACCGCATATGCAAATTTGGGCTTATCTTTTACAAAGCTCAAAAAATAAGCATCGTCTGCATCTATACATTTTATGTTCCAAACCTGATCGCTTCCTGTAACAAAAGCATCATAGTTACTGTTCAGTGCACTTAACTGCTCAGTTTTATGATACTCCTCATTGGTCAATTTAAAGTACTTGTTCAGGAAAGCATCATACGCAGCATGCTGTCTTTTTAATTCCTTATAATTACTTGCCCATATTAACCATTTGATGCACTGTTTCCAATTGTGGGGTGTCGGAAGTGGAGCATACAGATTTCTTTGTCCTTCATTGGAGAAGTTCACAATCTCAACGTCACACCCATTTTTTTCCAACGCCGTTTGCAGAGCCAACGCCTGTAACATCGAGCCATTATTATGGGATGCATGGAATGTAATCATTGCTATTTTGTTCATTCTCACACCTTCTTTCTGTTAATCGGCACAGCATTATCAGTGGCCTTATAATCCAGTACGATCAGGAAAATCGGCAGCCATAAGTAATTTATTAAAACTCCGCCATTAAACAGCGACGTTTCAAACAACGCTGTAAACATATACATATAAAATGTAGCACTGGCCAAGGTACCTGTAACCCGAGCCTTCTTCTTAATGAGCCAAAACGTCCGCAAACACAAAATGATAAGTGCCAAATATATGATCGCACCGATATAGCCACTGGTTATCAGCGTATATATATAACCATTATCCAGCCAATATGTTTTATACGGTGTCAAATTTCGTCCATATATTTCTCCTGATGCCAGGCCTAAACCAGTCCATGTTCGAGTGCTGCCAAAGAAAGTAGGCAGGGCAACCTGGAATAGTGTCAGTCTGTTGGACTCCTTTAATATTGCTTCAATTGAGAAGCCCTCGTCTCCCACCACAGCTGCAAACAGCACCAAAATACCGATAAATAGCTTTACCAAGAATTTATATGTCTTTTTCATCGGATATTTGTCGAGATTAAAGTAAAAACAGAACAAAGCAAATACAAATATGCTAAAAATGGCATTTCGCGAAGCACTTCCCAGGAGCATAACTACAGAAAGTGCCATTACCCAAAACACAGCTTTCTGTTTTTTCCTCAATTTAAGCAGCCATACACCAAGAATGATTTCGCAAGTGCACAGCATTCCGATGTAATTATAGTGACCCAGACCAAAGTTCGCTCTCGTTCTGCTGGATGTGCTGAAAATTGTCGCCACATTGATTTTTGCGACATCCCCTATGTTTGTTACAAACTGATAGCACAGAACGAGAGCCACTGTCCAAAAGCTCGTGGTAACAATTTCTGAAAGAAGGTTGTTCCGACACGCAAACAGTGCCGTCGAAATTACTACCGCCAGAAACAAGCCTTGTCTTAAGACAATGCTTGATGTGTATTTTGCCATCAAGGGATTCACAAAAACAAAGCCAAACAGCACAAGGTATCCTATCAGGAGAATAATGGCTATTTTAAATTCCGTGATCTTTTTAGATACGATATATCTTTTATTTTTCACCGTTGCCAGCAGCAATATGATTGCTACATAAAGCATTTGTACCGTCGCCGAATCCACCGGGAATGTATAGGCATTCGCGATTGCATAGATTCGGCTTAGTAACAACATGCCATAAAGTATAGTAAAAAATCCGCTTAAGCTTACCATTAACGTATCTCCATAGTTTCTTTTCCCTCTGCACAAGCGAGTCTTCTGCAGATTTTCTCAAATCTTTCTGCCATTGCCTGCTCACTGAGAGAAGTTCTTGTCGCTTCAATATTCTCAGCAGTCATTCTTTGCATGCTTTCACTTGAAAGAGCGGACATTTGAATGAGTTTTTCTGTTAAATCCTCAGCATTGTAGGGCTTGTAGGACACCGCACCCTTGCTTTGGCTGATATAATCCCGAACCGCCCGAACATCTGCGGCCAAAATAGGAATTCCTGCGGCCATTTGTTGAAGCAGAGTGAGTTGTCCAAAGGAATAATTGAAATCATCCAAGGGTATTACAGAAAATTTTGCATTTGCAATATATGTCATCAGCTCATCAATCGGGATAAACGGCATTACCTTCACATCCGGGTTATCACATTTCAGATCCGGGTTGCCAATCAGATAAAGTTTTTCCTTTATTTTCGCCTGATCATATGCTTTAAGCAGTGTATCCCAATCTCTCTTGCGATACCCTACACAAACAATATAGGAATGTTTTTCCGGAATCACCGGATAAGTTTTGGTTTTCCAATAATCATAGTCTACGCCCAAAGGCACAAATTCACATTTATCCACCAACCAAGGAAATTGCTCTCTATAGTACTCAATTTGAGAACTGGTATGATAAACCATGTAATCAAAGGCCTTGCTGGAAAACTGGGACAATTTATGAATCATACCTTTCGTGCTTGCCTGACGGAAAGAGCTGATATCCACATCCAAAATCGGCGGTGTTTTCATGCGAAATACGCGTTTTATTGCTCCTAACAGCATTGCACTGGTTGTCCCATGCACAAAAATCAAATCATATTTGTTTAATTTGCGCAGAATCCGCAGGGTTTGAAAGAAATGGAAGCGGAGTTTATTTTCGACCCGTTCTATCCATTTCGGTGCACGGATATCTACTACATCCACAACCGGTTTTTCTTTAAAATATCTGAAAAACCAAAACAATTCCTGCGGGCAGTCATAGTCAGACGGCTGCAAATCATTTGGGATCTCATCGCAATATCTGATTTTCCAGTTGATTAGAAGCAAAATCCGCATATAGACTATTTCCTTTCCAATTTATGTGCCGGAATCCCCACGAGCGTTATACCTGGTTCTTCAAACGACTTGGTAACAACCGCATTCGCACCGATTTTTATATTGTCTGCAATTGTAATTCCGCCAAGTATTTTTGCACCAACGCCGATATCTACATTATCGCCTATAATCGGACAATCCGTCAAATTGGCGACTCCACCGGCATTTCCAATACAATTATCGCCGTGAAGCTGACAGTTTTTTCCAACCTTGCTGCTTCCGTTGACAACAATATTGCCGTTGTGATGTATAATAAGGCCTTCCCCAAACACACCTTCAGGAATATCCACGCCAATAAAGACACCCAGGCGGTTCTTTTTCATCCTATATAGCCAATAGAGTGCCTTCCATACCGGATTCTTGGAGTGGTTTGTTCTTGACCGCAGATATTCACATTTTCTAAGCAGCTTTATGAATTTCCAGTTGTACACTCTTTGATTGCAGCTAATATTGTCAAACCAGGTGTTGGGATAATTCTTTTTTTCTCTTTGCAAAAGATTTTTCAATTCTCTGTATGCTTTCATTTTCTATATCTTCCTCTTACCCCAAGAAGCTTTTGCATAGGCTTTAAACAGCCACGGTGCTCTTTTCAGCATGAAAAGCTCCAGCTTCATACGTAACGTTGTACGCACCTCAAAGTTTTCAATATCCTGCAGAAACAGTTTTCTCGCATGGTTGATTTCTGTTTCAACCGATCCCAGTTTATCTTTTGTATAGATAAGCCGAAAGAAGAACAGCTCATTCCGGATATAAAATATCTCTTTTTCGCTTTTCACCGTTTCGTCTGTTTCAGGATCGTGAAAGATCTCCCTTATTAAGTAAAAAGAATCAAAGAATTTCGCACTGTTCGTGTCCGCCATTGCCGAGTTATCATGCTTAATATACCTATAAACCGGGAATCCATAAATTGCAATGGAATCTATTTTTTTCAGTATTTGATAAACGAAAAACATATCCTCTGCAACTTTTTTACCTTCCAAAAAACAAACAGACTGAATTGCTTCACGCCTGTACAGCTTTCCCCAAACAACACATCCGATATTGTTGGTAGTAAAAAAATCCGTAAGAATTTCTTTTCCCCTTTTGATCACTGTTTTTCTGTGGCAGCCGCATCTGATCTCGCTGCCGTCATCATTACATTCCCGATATCCGCCGACCACCATATCCACATTTTCTTCTTCTGCGATTTCGATCAACAAAGATATCATGCTTTCTTCAAGGAAATCATCTGAATCTACAAAGACAACATAGTCACCTTTGGCATGTTCCAAACCGGTGTTTCTTGCCACACTGACACCACCGTTTTTTTGATGGATCACCTTTACTCTGTCGTCTTTTTCAGCTAGCACATCACACAAGCCGGCAGTTTCTTTTTCTGATCCGTCATCGACGATCAGAAATTCTATATTGCGATAGCTGCTCTGCAAAACGCTATTCGCACTTTCTATGAAACTCAGACCTGTATTATATACCGGCATGATGACTGTCACTAGCTTTTCCATGTTAGATCCTCTTAATTTTACGATATGTCTTGAACACAATGTTATAAAGCACGGTACTCAAGCCAAACAGACTAAACTGTATCTGTTTGCTCTTCGGTAAAAAATCCGCCTGCTTAATGTATTCTTGATTTTCCCGTACCACCGTTTTAAAATGATCCAGCTTCTCCTTTGGGCAACGAACCTTATTTTTCAAATAAGAATCGTACACAGTTAATGCCGCCGATGCATATGCCACGTGTCCAACAACGTTCATCTCCGGGTAATTCTTTTCCAGATACTCCATCTGCTCCAACGCTGCATATTCATGATCATGGTTAATTTTATTGCTGCGTGTTACACTGTTCTTCCGTTGCAGATAGTTGTAGCATCTCGTATCCACATAGCTTATTCTTTGTGCCCGATCGAGAATATGAAACATCACATAATAATCTTCGCTTAATTTTCCAACCGGAAAGCGTAAGCTGTCGAACAAATCCCGGTGATAGAGCTTGCTCCATGTGGCCATATCAAATAATCTATGCAAATTCATTTCAATCATTGCTTCAGGAAAATTGAATATTGCATTTTCACCAAGGCCCGGCTTTGTTAATACCTTGCCGTCCTCATATACATAGTTTACTGCACAAACGGCCAATGTTGTTTTGTCGTGCTGAATTGCAGCGTATAGATTTTCGTACATATTGGGTTCAACCGTATCGTCGCTATCAACAAAACCTATATATTCACCGCGAGCGATTTCAATTCCCGCATTTCTCGCAGAGGACAGCCCTCCGTTGCTTTTATGAATCACAAAAATACGCGGATCTTTTTGTTTAAGCTCATCACAAATCTTTCCACAATTATCCGGCGATCCGTCGTCCACCAAAATAATTTCCAAATTGGAATATGTCTGTGCTAAAATACTTTCCACACACTTTTTAAGATACGGTTCAACTTTGTAAACCGGAACCACAACACTAATTAACGGATTATTTGCATTCTTCATTTTTACCGCTCCTGTACTGTTTGGCTATGGTTCAATTTCTCTCCTGGTCCAAAATTAATAAACTTCCCGGGGTAGAGAATGAACTCCGCCCATTTCAGCTTTTTCAGAATGATACCCACCAAAATGGGGCCTGCAAAGGTAACCACCAGTCCCACGACCACATGCAAGATGGCATTGGTAACGCCCAATTTCAGCAGCACGCTTCGCATACCGGTGGCAAAAATTGGGTGCATCAAAAGCACCGGCAAAGCGTAATCGGACAGCCACCGGATGATCTTTTTCGTACCCTCGGCAAATTTCGCTGTAATGGTCAGAATTACCACCGCACCGCAGCCGCAAATACCGAAGATAAAGCCCACGATTCCCGTATTCACTTTCCGAACCACCAGTGCCACGCTGCCAGCGATAAACAAAACCAGCAGTGCCACGCCGAACAGGAAGGAAATCTTCTGTTTCCGCAGAGCCTTGGGTACTTTATACTGGGACAAAAGCATACCGATCACAAACCAGAACCAATAGCTAAACAGCGTATCGGCCGCATAGATGCCCACGCTGCCCATGACCAGGGATACACCCTTTGCTCCAACGGCACAGCCGACGATCACCATAGCAGAGGTTGTGTTGCTGATGGTGGGTGTCAGCAAGAAAACAAAAAACAGTGTATACAGGTACCAATAGGGTGCAGCAGGTTCGACAAACAGCTCCTGCAGCAGGTCGCCTGTGCTCCCGGAGACGAATACATTCACCGCCCAGTTACCGCAAGTAAAGATCACAAAGGGAACGCCCAGTGTAACCAGCATTTTCAGCACATTTTGCTTCCAGCCATCTACGGTCTTCACCGGATTTCCGTTCTGATACAGGTAGCCACAGCACAGAAAAAACAGCGGTACATGGAAATAATAAATTGTCCGGATAAACCAGATATAAGTTGTTGAGCTCTCTACAATATATCCGTTGACCATGCTCTGGTAAAAGTGACCCAATGCAACCAAAACACAAGCCAGTACCTTTGCTGCGTCTACCCAGGTTTCCCTTGATCTTCTAATTTCGCGTGCCATTTGAAAACTCTCCAAATCTAAACAAATCTCCCACCGGTGCTTTCACCGTACAGTTCCAATGTCTTCTCCGTTACATCGTCCCAGTTGTATTTTTCGCAGATAAAATCCGCCGCGGCGGCCTGATATTCCGCCACACGCTCCGGTTCGTCGCAAAGACTTTGCAAGGCCACCCGAAGCTTGTCCACATCCCCCTTGGGGAAGATAACACCCTGATCTTCCACCACCGTGGCACACTCGGCAATATCCGACACCAGACAGCAGTTTCCGTAACTCATAGCCTCCAGCAGGCTCAGGGGCATGCCCTCCAGATCCGAGGGCAGCACATACAGATAGGCATTGCTGTACAGCTCCTCCAGAGGCTTTCCCTGAACAAAGCCGGTAAACAAGATCCGGTCGTCACCTTCCGCCATGGCTTTCAGCTTTGCCGCGTATTCATCCGTGTCCGAGCCGGAGCCGGCAATGACCAGCTTCTTGTCGGTTTTCACAGACCGAAATGCTTCAATCAGGTAATGGATGCCCTTTTCCGGCACCAAGCGACCCAAAAACAGAATATAGCCGTTCTTCTCAAGGCCGTACTCTGCAGTGATCTGCTCTGCCGGACGGTTTTCCGGTCTTGCGACACCGTTGGGGATGAACACCGTTTCCCGGCCGTAGGTATCCCGGAAATAATTCTGCACATTTTGGCTCAGCACCACGATCTCATGGGCACATTTGACCGCCATTTTTTCGCCCCAGCGGATGTACTTCGCACCGAAGCCCCGGCTCCACTTTTCCCGCTGCCAATCCAATCCGTGGACTGTGACGATCACCCGTTTGCCCATGAGTCTGGGCAGCCAGGCCATTACCGCCGGACCCTCGGCATGGATGTGCACCACCTTAGCGGAGCTGAAGGCCGCCGCAAAGCCGGCAAAAAAGCTGGAGGTTACTGCCGCCAGGCCTTTTTTGTCCAAGGTCGGCACGGTTTTCAGCCGCATGGCTCTGTACTCTTTCAGCTGCTGACCGTCAAAATCCGCACCGCCAACATGGTGGCCGCCCCGGTTATAGCAGGTAACCTGATGTCCCCGTGCCGCCAGTCGGGCACCGAGCTCCTCCACTACGATCTCCACGCCGCCCTCTCTGGAAGGCACCCGCTTGTGACCAAACATGGTAATTTTCATTTACTCACCGTTCATTCCCAGAACCGCACCGAAGGTCTTGAAGATAATCTTCCAATCCGTCCAGAAGCTGCGTTCCTGTATGTATTTCAGATCCAGATCCAGCCACTCATAGAAGCTCAGGCTGTTCCGCCGGGGCTGGATTTGCCAGTAGCAGGTCAGGCCCGGGGTCACATAGAGCCGCTGACGCTCATAGTCGGTGTACTGCTCCACCTCCCGGGGCAGTGCCGGACGGGGGCCCACGATGCTCATATCGCCCTTGAGGACATTGAACAGCTGGGGCAGCTCATCGATACTGGTTTTGCGGATGAACTTGCCCACCCGGGTGATCCGGGGGTCCTCTTTGATCTTGAAGACCGGGCCCTCCATTTCGTTCTGATCCAGCAGCTGATCCAGCATCTTGTCCGCATTGGGACACATGGAGCGGAATTTGTAGAATTTAAATTCCTTTCCGTTTCTTCCCACGCGTTTTTGGGAATAGATCGGACCGGCACCGGGACTGTCGATCACGATCACAATGGCGATCACCAGCAGCACCGGCCACAGCACCAGCAGAGCCAGCAGGGAAAGGAAAATATCCTGGGCTCTGCGGAAAATCCAATAGCCTCTGTCCCGACGCAGAATGGCCTTGCGATCCAGTATCGTCTTTTCAAGAATTTGAATTTCAGGTTTTATTTCTACGGAATTCATATGTACTTCTCCTCTGTGTGCTCTTTTTTGCTCCGCATTGGAGGGTCAAATTTCACCATTTTTGTGCCAAGGGCGTACTTTCCATTCTATATCACACTAATACTATCACACATTAAATATATATTCAAGTAAATTCTTCTCTTTTTTACAGCCAAAACCTGCCAAATTTTCAAAAAACTCTGTGCAAAATCATAACCACCGACACAATCAAAGGCTCTCTGCAAGAAAACCATAGGTTTTGTCATCCTGAGCGTAGCGAAGCAATTTTAAATCAGCAATTGCTGATTTAAAATTGCGGAGGGGAGTCGAAGGATCCGTCCCTTTCGATGGATGTGTAGATTCCTCGGCTTCGCTTCGCTGCGCTCGGAATGACGTTCCCAACAGTTGGTGCAAAAAGAAAAGGATGCGTTCTCACGCACCCTTTTTGAAATTCAAATCATTTGAACTTGCTTCAGCACATTCTGAATATCTTCCCGGCGGGGCGGCTGAGAGCCCTCCGTCAGGCAGGCTGCCGTGCCATAGGCCGCCGCCCATTTCAGGCACTCGGCAGGAGCCTTCCCTTGCTGTGCCGCGGCGATAAATCCGGCGATAGCACTGTCACCGGCACCGATGGTGGACACCGGGGTGATCCGGGGCGGAACAGCCCGGTAAACCTTGCCGTCACGGATCAGCAACGCACCGTCGCCGCCCAGGGACACCATCACATTTTCGATGCCGGCCTCGGCAAAAACTTCCGCCTTTTGCAGTGCCTGCTCCATGGTCTCCACTTCACAGCCGCAAAGCATGGAAATCTCCTCCTGATTGGGCTTGATCAGCCAGGGGCGAACCTCTAAAATGTCCTCCAGACCGAAGGAACGGGAGTCCAAAACGATCAACGCACCGCATTTCTGCAAATCCTTCAGGAAGGACTTGACCTGAGTCATATCAATACCCTGGGGTACGCGACCGGTGAACGTCACCACCGTGCCCGGGGTGATCTGCATGGCACTGCGAACCTGCTCCAGCACCTCGCAATCCACAGAAAAGCCGGTAAAGCTGATCCGCGTCTCAGGGACACCGGGGCAGTGCAGGGTCAGATTTTCCCGGATTCGTCCATCCCGCAAAAACACCAAACTCTCCAAGCCGGCACCGTCCAGAGCCTTTTGAAATTCTGCAGCATTTTCCTTGCCCAAAACCGCCACTGCGGTACTGTGTCCGCCGCCTGCGGCCAACGCCCTGCTGATATTGACACCCTTGCCGCCGGCCTCCCGGGTTTTTACCGTGGCCAGGTTTTCGTGGAATGCCGCAAAGGTCTCCGCCGTGGCGTGGATATCATAGGCAGGGGACAGGGTCAGTGTGTAAATGTTCATAACTTAGATCTCTTCCAGATAGATAACGCCCTCGATTGCCCGGACGGACTCCATCAGAGCCAAATGATCGGTGCGTTTTTTGCACTTCAGGGTTGCGATCAGAGAACGGGCACCGTCCTCCGGCACGGTATCGTGCTCCATCTGCACATCCTCGATCACCACATTCAGCTCCCGAATGCTGCGAACCAGGGTGCCGATGTTCAAAGAATCCGCGATCTCAATATAGACCTCCAGGGTACGGGTCTTGCTACGCATTCTGTTGTCCAGCTTCTGCAGGCCGGTCAGCACGAAGAAAACCAAAAATCCGGCAATCAGTGCGGCCTCGTAGAAGCCAACGCCCAGTGCCAGACCCACACCGGCAGCGGCCCACAGACCGGCGGCGGTGGTCAGACCCTTGATCTGATTATGCTTGGTGACGATGATGGTACCGGCACCCAAAAAGCCGATGCCGCTGACTACCTGAGCACCCAGACGCATGGGGTCGCCGGAGCCGGACACCTGGAACAAATACTGGTTGGTCAGCATAATCAGGCAGGAACCCACACACACCAGCATATATGTACGCAGACCGGCAGGGCGATTCTTCATGCCACGCTCCAGGCCGATCAGGCCGCCGATGATCACCGCACAGACCAGTCGCAATGCGATCGCTAAATATGTCACTTCCCGTAAGACCATCTTGATCCCTCCATCATTCCTACTGTATGTTTCGATTTTCCGAATATTCCGGTAATATGGGCAGATTATACAGCCGAACCGGGGAAAAGTCAATGAAAATGTGGAAAAATTTACAATTTCCTGCCTTGTAGAATGGCTTTCCCCGTGATATAATCATAGAAAATTTGAAAAAGGGGGTCTTTTCCATGAAGACCGGAACTTCCAAAGGCAAATTCTATCTGGCACTGGTGATCTTTTCGCTGATCGGCCAGGTGGCCTGGGTGGTGGAAAATATGTACCTGAACGTCTTTATTTACAAGATGTTCCACGCCACTGCCGAGCAGATCTCTTTGATGGTGGCCGCCTCCGCCGTCACTGCCACAGTCACCACCCTGCTCATCGGAGCTCTCTCCGACAAGCTGGGCAAGCGGAAGGTTTTCATCTGTGCAGGCTATATCCTGTGGGGTTTGTCCATTTTGGGCTTTGCCCTGATCCGGACAGATTTGGTTCACTCGCTGTTTTTTCCTTTGGTTTCCTCCACACTGCCGGCCATGGGGCTTTGCGTGACCCTGACCATCGCTTTGGACTGCGTGATGACCTTCTTCGGCAGCTCCGCCAACGATGCCGCCTTCAACGCATGGCTCACCGACGCCACCGACGAGACCAACCGGGGTGCGGCCGAGGGCATCAATGCCATGATGCCGCTGGTGGCGATTTTGGTGGTGTTCGGCGGTTTTATGGGTATGGATCAGAGCAAAGCCGGGGACTGGACCCTGATTTTCACGGTCATCGGCGGTGTGGTCACTGCCCTGGGTATTGCGGGATTTTTCTTCATTCAGGATACCGGCACGAAGATCCCGGAAAATCAAAATTACTTCGCCAACATTTTCTACGGCTTCCGCCCCTCGGTGCTGAAGGCCAACAAGCCACTGTATGTAACCCTGCTACTGCTGGCACTGTTTAATATCTCCATTCAGGTCTTCATGCCCTATCTGATCCTCTACTACACCGAGGCCCTGGGACTTGCAGACTATGTGCTGATTTTCGCGCCGGCGATCATTCTTTCTGCGGCATTTACCGCCGTTTACGGCAGAGTTTACGACAAATTCGGCTTTAAAACCGCCATCATTCCTACCCTTTCCATGCTGATGATCGGCTATGTTTTACTGTTCTTTGTCCGGGGTACGGCTCTGGTATTTGTGGGAAGCCTGATCATGATGTGCGGCTTCATCGGCACCGGTGCGGTCATCGGTGCGTTGATCCGGGACTGCACGCCAAAAAACAGAGCCGGTATGTTTCAGGGTCTGCGGATCGTGGGGCAGGTGCTGATCCCCGGCGTAGTCGGCCCGGCCATCGGTGCTGCGGTGCTGCAAAATGCCGACACCCTGGTCAACAGCGACGGCACCACCTCGTTTATTCCCAACGAAAACATCTTCCTGGCCGCATTCATCGCCGCCATTTTCGCATGGCTGGTGCTGATCCCGCTGTGTAAGATGGTGAAGAAAAAGTAAAGTTTTTGTCATTGCGGCGAGCCCCTGTAGGGGAGGGTCTTGACCCTCCCTAATAAAATCGTACCAATACCGATGGGAGGGTCAAGACCCTCCCCTACAAATGTCATTGCAAGGCACTCCAATATAGATCCACGAAAGGAGCATTTTATGCCCACCCAATTACTGACCAAACAAGGTGAGGCGTTGCTCGCCTCCAATGAGACCCCATGGCAGGTCTATCCCCGGCCCCAGATGCAGCGGGACAGCTATTTGAATTTGAACGGCTGGTGGGAGTTCTCCGCCGGTGGCGGCGATACTGCCCAAATCCGTGTGCCCTTCTGCCCGGAATCCCAGCTTTCCGATATCAAAACCCACTTCCCCGAGGGCACTCCCTTACTCTACCGCCGGTGCTTTACCCTGCCGGAGGGGTTCAGCAAGGGACGGGTTTTGCTGCACATCGGGGCTGCCGATCAGGTAGCAGTGATCACCGTGAACGGACACTTCATCGGTTCTCACCAAGGCGGCTACGAGGCTTTTACCTTCGATATTACCGACGCTCTGCAGGACGAAAATGTACTGGAAATCACCTGCACCGACGACCTGCGGGACAAGAGTTTTCCCTATGGAAAGCAGGTGATGAAACGGGGCGGAATGTGGTACACTCCGGTGTCCGGCATCTGGCAAACCGTGTGGCTGGAAAGCGTTCCGAAGAACTATATCCGCAGGCTGAATATTGAAAATCGGGGCAGCTCCGTCACCATTTCCACCGAGCCGCCCATGGAGGGTACGATCACCGTTAAGGGTCTTGGAAGCTACCCCCTAGGCAGCACCATCACCCCGGAAAACCCACACTTTTGGAGTCCAGAAGACCCGTATTTATATGATTTT
The DNA here is from genome assembly GCA_015067945.1 of Oscillospiraceae bacterium. GTDB lineage: Bacteria > Bacillota > Clostridia > Oscillospirales > Oscillospiraceae > Faecousia. The sequence goes on along the minus strand of SVLM01000002.1, from coordinate 127,208 downwards.
ACGGTAGAAACCGCAACCGACCGGGTGGAGAGCTATTTTGCCATCCGGAGTCTGTCCGTCCGCAATATCCGGGGCATTCCCCGGCTGTGTCTGAACGGAAAGCCCTACTTTTTCCACGGGTTGCTTGCCCAGGGCTACTGGCCCGACGGACTGTTCACCCCCGCCCATCCGGAGTGCTACGCTGAGGACATTTTGGCCATGAAGGAGCTGGGCTTCAATACACTCAGAAAGCACATTAAAGTCGAGCCGGAGGAATTCTGCTACCAGTGCGATAAACTGGGCATGGTGGTCTTTCAGGACATGGTCAACAACGGTGACTACAGCTTCTTCCGGGACACCGCACTGCCCACCGTGGGCGTACAAAAGCTGAACGACAAAAACCTTCACAAAGACCCCGTAGCACGGCAGCGATTCCTCGACGGCATGGCCACAACGGTGAATCAGCTAAAGAACCATCCCTGCATCTGCTACTGGACCATCTTCAACGAAGGCTGGGGTCAGTTTGACAGTGACAATGTATGCGACACCTTCCGCAAGCTGGACGACACCCGGTTTATTGATGCTACCTCCGGCTGGTTCCGCCGCAGCAATACGGATGTGGACAGCCGCCATGTGTATTTCAAGCCGGTGAAGCTCAAGGCTACGGATAAGCCGTTGGTTTTGTCGGAATTCGGCGGCTATTCCTACAAGCCTGCGGGCCACGTGTTCAACACCGAGCAGACCTACGGCTACGGAAAATTCACCACCGTCCGGGAGTTTGAAAAGGCCGTGGAGGAGCTATATAAAGAGCAGATTTTGCCTGCCCGGCGGCAGGGACTTTGTGCCGCCATCTACACCCAGGTCTCCGACGTAGAAGACGAAACCAACGGTCTTCTCAGCTACGACCGGAAGGTTACCAAGCTACGCAAAGACACCATGCAGGCCATCGCCAAAATGCTGACATAACCGCAAAAGCCTATTTGTAGGGCGGCCATTGGCCGCCCTCTTATCATTTTCGGATATCATGTCATTGCGAGCCAGTGACAGAAAACTTTGGTGTTGGTTTGTCAATGATATGTTACACATTAGGGATAAAAAAATCACAGAAAATATATTGATTTTTTGCAGGAAATCGTGTATGATACAATCGCAAACTATGGGATGCCGGACGGCAAAGAACCACGGCATTACTTTTTAATGAAAGAGGTATATAGATTATGGCAAAGATCGATCTGAGCAAGTACGGCATTACCGGTACTACCGAGATCATCCACAACCCTTCCTACGAGGAGCTGGCCAAGGCTGAGCTGGATCCCGCTCTGGAAGGCTATGAGGTCGGTCAGCTGACCGAGCTGGACACTGTTAACGTCATGACCGGCGTTTACACCGGCCGCAGCCCCTCCGACAAGTACATCGTCATGGACTCCAACTCCAAGGACACCGTGTGGTGGACCTCCCCCGAGTTCAAGAATGACAACCACCCCATGAGCGAGAGCGTTTGGGCTACCGTTAAGGACCTGGCCATGAAGCAGCTGTCCGGCCCCAAGAAACTGTACGTCATCGACGCTTTCTGCGGTGCAAATGCTGACACCCGTATGAGCGTCCGTTTCGTCATGGAAGTGGCATGGCAGGCTCACTTTGTTAAGAACATGTTCATCGTTCCCTCCGAGGAAGAGCTGGCTAACTTCGAGCCCGACTTCGTTGTTTACAACGCTTCCAAGGCTTCCGTTGAGAACTTCAAGGAGCTGGGCCTGAACTCCAGCACCTGCGTTGCCTTCAACATCACCTCCCGTGAGCAGGTCATCCTGAACACCTGGTACGGCGGCGAGATGAAGAAGGGTATGTTCTCCATGATGAACTACTACCTGCCCCTGAAGGGCATTGCTTCCATGCACTGCTCCGCCAACACCGATATGAACGGCGAGAACACCGCTCTGTTCTTCGGTCTGTCCGGCACCGGCAAGACCACTCTGTCCACCGATCCCAAGCGTCTGCTGATCGGTGACGACGAGCACGGCTGGGACGACAACGGCGTGTTCAACTTCGAGGGCGGCTGCTACGCTAAGGTCATCGGCCTGGACAAGGAATCCGAGCCCGATATCTTCAACGCCATTAAGCGTAACGCACTGCTGGAGAACGTTACCGTGGCCGCTGACGGCACCATCGACTTCGACGACAAGTCCGTCACCGAGAACACCCGCGTTTCCTACCCCATCAGCCACATCACCAACATTGTTAAGCCCGTTTCCGCAGCTCCCGCTGCCAAGAACGTGATCTTCCTGAGTGCTGACGCTTTCGGCGTTCTGCCTCCCGTGTCCATCCTGACTCCCGAGCAGGCTCAGTACTACTTCCTGTCCGGCTTCACCGCAAAGCTGGCCGGCACCGAGCGTGGCATCACCGAGCCCACTCCCACCTTCTCCGCCTGCTTCGGCCAGGCATTCCTGGAGCTGCACCCCACCAAGTACGGTGAGGAGCTGGTTAAGAAGATGGAGGCCAACGGTGCCAAGGCATACCTGGTCAACACCGGCTGGAACGGCACCGGCAAGCGTATCACTATCAAGGATACCCGCGGCATCATCGATGCCATTCTGGATGGCTCCATCCTGAAGGCTGAGACCAAGAAGATCCCCCTGTTCGATCTGGAGGTTCCCACCAGCCTGCCCGGCGTGAACCCTGCTATTCTGGATCCCCGCGACACCTACGCAGATGTTGCTGAGTGGGAGAAGAAGGCTGAGGATCTGGCTGGCCGGTTCATCAAGAACTTCGTCAAGTACACCGGCAATGAAGCAGGTGCTGCTCTGGTCGAGGCTGGCCCCAAGCTGTAAGCTGAATAAAAGTAACGAAGCTCGCACCGATTCCTCGGTGCGAGCTTTTTTGCAAAGGCTTTCTTGCCTCTCCCTTTGGGAGAGGTGCCCCAAATCACGGATTTGGGACGGAGAGGGCAATGCGGAATAAGTTGCCCTCTCAGTCAAAAATCTTCGATTTTTGCCAGCTCCCCCAGAGGGGGGAGCCAAGGCGGCTACGCCGCAAAAAATCACCGCCGCTGGAGTTCAGCGGCGGTGTGTAAATATCCTTACTTCTTTGCCTTGGGGTATGGCTTTTTCTCATCGGTCAAACCAGCCAAATAGTCCATACTGGTATCCAATGCAATGGCCAATTTTCTGCATTGTTCAAAGGTAAAATAGCGTTTTCCACTTTCAATTTTTGAGTAATCACTCTGATCGATACCGGTCAGCATCTGCATTTTGACCTGTGTAAAACCCTTTTCTTTACGCAATTGACGCAATCTTTCCATTACAATCACCCACCAATATTATGGCAAATTTCCCTATTGAAAATAGGGTGAAACTGACCTATAATATGTGCGAGGTGATATATGTGGCAGAATTTTGCCCGGAATGCTGGAACAGTCTTAACAATTATTCAGATCCACCGGAAGCGTATATACTTAGCTGGGATTACGATCTATGCGAAGGCTGCGGACAGTGGAAACGAGTTGTGGTTGGGAGAAGAAAATCCTTGCTGGTTATGCTGTTTTTCAAGATTTTGTATAAAATCAAAGGTGGCCCTTGATGTTAAGGCTCGGGTCGAAGCTGGCCCCAAGCTGTAAGCAAAGTCAAATGAAGCTCGCACCGATTACCCGGTGCGAGCTTTTTATACCTTCCCCAAAAGGTTGTTGTCATTGCGAGGCCCAACGGGCCGTGGCAATCCCCCTAAAAACACGGTGTCATTGCGAGGCAGCTTCGCTGCCGTGACAATCCCCCGGTCAGGAGAAATAATCAGGAGATTGCCACGGTCACTACGCTCCCTCGCAATAACAGAATATTCGAAAATGACAAGCGGACAGCCATCGGCTGTCCGCATTTATGATACTATATCTTATGCAGCCGGGTTCTTTGCGGCCTGCTGCTCCAGCCATTGCTGGGCGTAGCTGCCGTCCAGCTTGGAAAGCACCCGCAGGTAACCGGGGTCAGTGGGATCATAGGGCGTGGGCTGATAATCGTTCCGGCTGGCGGTGCTGCTGATCCGGCAGGGGATCAGAATGGTTTCGCCCAAAACCACGCTGCCGTCGGCGGTGCGGATAAACTCCTGCTGTATCACCACCGTATCCTTATCCACCGGGTTCCGGTTGCCGCCAAAGGAGAAATTACCCATGCTGTACATGATCAGGCCGCCGTTATAAAACTCCAGGGGCTGCAGCACATGGGGATGGTGACCAAACACGATATCCGCACCGGAATCGATAGCCAGTCTGCCCAGCTTCTGCTGCTCCTCGTTGGGAGCATAATGCCGCTCGTCACCCCAGTGGAGCGATACGATAACCACCTGGGCACCCTGCTGCCGGAGCTTTTGAATGTTGCTGACCATGCCGGACTCCGTGACCCAGGAATTGTTGGCATAAATGCCCACCTTCAGGCCGTTTTCCGTCGTGATCAGGCAGTTGCTGCCCCAGGTTGCGTATCCCACGCCGGCATTTTTCAGCACGGACAGGGTCTCCTTCCAGCCGGGCTCTGCAAAATCCCGGGCATGGTTGTTGGCAACGCTGGCCACTTCCACACTGCCGGCGGTGAGAATATTCACATATTCCAGCGGTCCCCGGAAACGGAAGGATTTGACATCCAGCTGCAAAAGCTTGATTTCCTCCTCCGTAGGATCGTAGGTGGTCAGGGCACACTCCAGATTCACCAAAGTCAGATCGTCCCCCTCAAAGTAGGATTTGACACCGGCAAAGGGATAGTCATACCGGTCCCCAACGACGGAGGTAAACAGATCCCAGCTGGGCGTTGCAGTCAGATTGTCCGCAAAGGTGCAGTCGCCGGCGAAGGATATCAAAAACCGGTCGCCCTCCGGCTTTGTTGCCGGCTCGGTGGGCTGGGAAGGTTCAGTAGCTTGTGTAGGCTCAGTAACCTGAGTAGGCTCGGTGGGCTGGGTAACTTCCGTCGGTACGGAAGGTGTGGTCTGACTGGGTTGGGTACTTAACTCAGGACTCATAGGCGGTGTCAGCAGACCCGGCAGATACGCCGACACGACCAGCAAAAATACCAGCACGGCGGCCAAGCATATTGTCAAAATTTTCACGGCTTTACCGCCTTTCTGAAAAATTACTCCTGATTACGCTTCTTCATCAGTTCCCGCATACGCAGGCCGTGATCCAGCTCCCGCTTGCGGATACGCAGGCTCTTGGGGGTGCATTCCAGCAGCTCATCGTCTGCCAAAAATTCCAAACACTGCTCCAGGGAGAACACCTTAGGGCTGACCAGCCGGATGGCATCGTCAGAGCCGGAGGCACGCATATTGGTCAGCTGCTTACGCTTGCAGACGTTGACGGTCATATCCTCATTCCGGCTGCAGATGCCCACCACCATACCGGCATACACCGGTGTGCCGGGGCCGATGAACAGAGCACCACGCTCCTGAGCACCGCCCAAGCCGTAGGTCACGGCCTCGCCGGTCTCAAAGGCAATCAGGCTGCCGGTGAGCCGCCGCTCGATCTCGCCCTTCATGGGTGCGTAGGAGGCCAGAACGCTGGACATAATGCCCTCGCCCCGGGTGTCGGTCAAAAATTCACTGCGGTAGCCGAAAAGTCCCCGGGAGGGAACCATAAACTCCAGGCGGTAACGGCTGCCCATGGGGGTCATGCTGAGCAGATCGCCCTTCCGGCGACCCATTTTCTCAATAACCGCACCCACACATTCCTCGGGAACATCCGCCACCATCCGTTCGATGGGCTCGCAGAGCTTGCCGTCGATAGTCTTGGTCAGTACACGGGGTGTGGAAACGGAGAATTCAAAGCCCTCCCGACGCATGGTCTCCATGAGAATAGACAGATGCATTTCGCCACGGCCAGCCACATTGAAGGCATCGGTACTGGCCTCGGTAACATGGAGGGAAACATCCTTCAAAAGCTCCTTTTCCAACCGATCCCGGAGATTCCGGGAGGTGACGAACTTGCCCTCCCGGCCGGCAAAGGGAGAATCGTTGACGGCGAAGGTCATTTCGATGGTGGGATCGGAGATCTTCACAAAGGGCAGGGGCTCCGGATTATCCACGGCACAAAGGGTGCGGCCAATGGTGATGTCCGCCATGCCGGAAAGTGCCACGATTTCACCGGCGGAGGCTTCCTGAATAGGGGCTTTGCCCAATCCGTCGAAGGCGTAAAGAGCAACGACCTTGCCCTTTTGCTTCTTTTCCGGGTTGTGGTAGTCGCAAATAGCCACTTCCTGATTGACCTTGATAGTGCCACGCTCGATGCGGCCCACGGCAATGCGGCCCACATATTCATTATAATCAATGGAGCTGACCAGCAGCTGCAGAGGTCCTTCCGCATCGCCCTTGGGCGGGTCGATATAGTTGACAATGGTCTCGAACAGCGGCACAAGATCCTTACCCTGCTCGCCGGGGCCGTAGGATGCTGTGCCCTGGCGGCCGGAGCAGAACACTGTGGGAGAATTGAATTGCTCATCGGTGGCATTCAAATCCAGCAGCAGCTCCAGCACCTCGTCCATGACCTCTTCGATCCGGGCATCGGGCTTGTCCACTTTGTTGACCACCACGATGACCTTGTGGCCCAGCTCCAGTGCCTTCTGCAGCACGAACCGGGTCTGGGGCATGGGGCCTTCGGCAGCGTCCACCAGCAGCAGAACGCCGTTGACCATTTTCAAAATACGCTCCACCTCGCCGCCAAAGTCGGCGTGGCCGGGGGTGTCGACAATGTTGATCTTGGTGTCCTTGTAGCGGACGGAGGTATTTTTCGCCAAAATGGTAATGCCACGCTCACGCTCCAGATCACCGGAGTCCATGACTCTGTCAACAGTGGTCTGGTTTTCGCGATAGATGCCGCCCTGCTTCAGCATTTCGTCAACCAGGGTGGTCTTGCCGTGGTCAACGTGGGCAATGATGGCAATATTGCGGATATTTTCCTGAGATACCATAAAAACGCTCCTTAAAAAACGCAAATTTTCACTTATACTCTTAACCTAAAAAATATAACACATATTAGCAAGAATTGCAATCCCCCAAAGTTTTCTGTCACTGGTTCGCAGTGTAGGTGTTACACTGATGTGTAACACTTACAATATTATAATAATGTGTAGCATATCATTGGCAAACCTACACCGAGGGTCGGCAAGGAGGGCATCCCTCCGTTGACAATCCTCCGAAGCTGTGCTACAATGTATCCACCCAAAAGGAGGTGGCGGCATGAAGCAGTTCCTTGCATTGTTTTTGTGCATTTTCGTTCTGCTCAGCTGTGCCGCCTGCTCCCAAAGCGATCCCCGGGATATCTCCTGCCAGGATGTGATCGATACCTACGAAAACGCGGGTTATAAAACCTGGCACAAGGAAGAGGACGACTCCGACGACGGCAAGGTTTGCTATGTGCAGGTTTTGGACAACGACAGCGACGAATATATCTACTTCCATTTCTTCGATTCCGAGGAATCTGCCAAGGAATATGCCGACCAGCGGCAATGGAATGTGCTTTTGTGGCTCTTTTCCGCCATCTATTCCGACCCCCATTGGCTCGCCACCAAAACCCACGGTAATATCGAGTACGAATACCGTTCCGGCACAGACCTGATCGACCCCTTTCACGAGCTGATCGACGAGGGTATTTTTTCAATCTTCCGATAACATTTTCATCTTTCAACTAAATATATGCGGATGTGGTGGAATTGGGGAGCGATGGGAGCGCCGCCGGTGGCGGAGTAAGCGACCTGAGCGAGTGGCAGCGGTCGGCAGATGACGCAGCCGCTTCGTCGACAAGGAAGATGCCGGGCACCGCAACAGGAAGACTCATTGGATTTCGGTGCTGTCACCTCAGGGAAGGCTTTCTGTTCCCGTTGCTATTGTGTGATCGTAGGGGCGAATCAAATCGAACAACAAAATATGCGGATGTGGTGGAATTGGTAGACTCATTGGATTTAGGTTCCAACGCGCGAGCGTGCAGGTTCGAGTCCTGTCATCCGCACCAACGAAAAGAGGGAGGCAAAAGCCTCCCTCTTTTTTTAAACTATGTAAAATATGTTTTGCTTGACAATAGCTGGTTTTTACTTATAATAGTTGCAACGGAAACTGTTGCATGTGCAACGATTTTGGCTTACGGAGGATACTATGTCGAGATTTATGAAGATGTTGAACAATATCTGCCGCTCCCAGGCGATTTACAGGAACAGCAGAGTTTTGGCGGATGATTTACAAAGCAGTCACTATGCCTTTATTCTGGCAATCTGCCGTGAGCCGGGCCGCTCCCAGGAGGATTTGGCCCGGGAACTTTGTGTCAACAAAAGCACGGTGGCAAGAAACGTCAATTACCTTGAGGAGAAGGGGTATGTTACAAGAAACCCACTGCCCCAGGATAAACGGCAAGTTTCGGTCTTTCCAACCGAAAAAGCACTTTGCGTTCTGCCGGAAATAAAGGCTGCTTCCGCAGAATGGATGATTCTTTTATCCGAGGGAATATCACAGGCCGAGCTGGACACATTCGATTCTGTATTGAAACGGATGCAGGAGAAGGCAAGAGAGATCATCGAACAACAAGAGGTTGGCAAATGAAGTGGGTATTTACATATATCAAACCGTTGAGAACAAGAATATTGAAAGGAATTACGGTAAAGATCGTCGGCACTGTGGCGGAGTTATTTATTCCGTTTTTGCTGAGCTATATTCTTGAAAACGTCATCGAATCCAACGATGTGGTGAAAATCCTGGTCTTTGGTGGGCTGATGGTGGTTTGCGCGGTAGCTGCCTGCCTGGGCAATATCATTGCAAACAGAATGGCGGCAAAAACGACCATGATGTTCTCTGTGCGGATGCGGATGGATTTGTTTTCCAAAACCCTGTATCTGTCCGCCAGGAGCACAGACCGGTTTACCATTCCGTCTTTGGAATCCAGAATCACATCGGATACTTACAATGTGCAGAATTTCGTTGGTATGATGCAGAGAATGGGTATTCGTGCACCAATCCTGCTGCTTGGCGGCAGCATCATCACGCTCCTAATGGACAACAAGCTGGCACTGGTTATGATTGCTACCCTGCCGCTGATCTTTATTGTGGTTTACAGCATTTCCCGGATGGGTGTCCCTCTTTATTCCAAGGTCCAGCAGTCGGTGGATGGTATGGTTCGTGTGGTCCGTGAGGATGCCCAGGGAATCCGGGTGATCAAGGCGCTGTCAAAGGAGCATTACGAAAGTGCCCGTTATGACAAAGCCAATATGACCTTGCGGCAGAATGAAACCCGGGCAGGAACCATTATGGGTGCCGTCAATCCCGTGATGACGCTGCTGATGAATATGGGTATTGTTGCGGTAATCGCGGTCAGTGCCTATTTCGTATCCCAAAACCAATCCTCGGCAACCACAGTCATTGCGTTTATGCAGTATTTTACGCTGATCTCCATGGCGATGATGTCGCTGTCGAGAATGTTCGTCATGTTCACCAAGTGTGCTGCTTCGGCAAAGCGTATCGCATCGGTCATGGAAGAAGAAAACGAACTGGCACTTTGTGACGACGACGGTAAGGGTGATCCTTCCGTCCATATCTCCTTTGAAAACGTATCCTTCTCCTATCTCGGAAAAAGCAACAACCTAACCGATGTATCCTTCTCGTTGAAAAAGGGTGAAACCCTGGGCATCATCGGTGCCACAGGCAGCGGAAAATCCACCATCCTGCGGCTTCTGATGCGCCTGTACGATACAAACGAAGGTGTCATTCGTATTAAGGGAAAGGATGTGCGTTCCTACACTCGCGAAGAGTTGACAGCTATGTTTGGAATCGTATTCCAAAACGATTTTCTCTATGCTGATTCCATCGAAGAAAACATTCGTTTCGGCCGGGAAATCACAAGCGAGGATATTGAAAAAGCGGCGAAAATTGCACAGGCCCATGATTTTATCACCTCTTTTTCGGACGGCTATGCCCACAGTATCTCTACGGGGGGAACGAATCTCTCGGGTGGTCAGCGTCAGCGTGTGCTGATCTGCCGGGCCATTGCGGGAAAGCCTGAAATCCTGATCCTGGACGATTCTTCGTCGGCCCTGGATTACAGAACCGATGCCAATTTGCGCAAGGCCCTTGCGGAATCTCTTCCTGATTCTACGGTGATCACCGTAGCACAGAGAGTCAGTTCGGTGAAAAACTGCGATCTGATTCTGGTTATTGAAGAGGGTGCGATCATCGGCTGCGGAAAGCATGAGGCACTGATGGAAAACTGTGCCGAATACAGGGAAATCAGTGACTCGCAGATGGGAGGTGCCTTCCTTGACGAATAAGAACACAACACCCAAAAACAAAACAGGGATTTTTATCCGATTGAGCCGGTATATCCTGGAACAATGGCCACTGTTTATCCTGGCATTGTTGTTGACGCTGGGTTCCAATCAGCTCTCTCTGTTAGGACCGCGGTATTCCGGTGCAGCCATTGATGCCATCGAGCTGGAAGGCGGCGTGGACTTTTCTGCGGTCTGGGAGAATATCGGACGGATGCTGGGCTGCTATTTGATTTCAGCGTTGCTGGCCTATGTGCTGTCTGTAGTAATGATCCGCCTGAGCCAGCGGATCATCTACAAAATGCGTAAGCAGGTCTTTGAAAAGCTGATGACACTCCCGGTTAATTTTTTTGATACCCACGCGACCGGCGACATCATCAGCCATTTGTCCTATGACATCGACACTATCAACAGCACTTTGTCACATGACTTGGTGCAGATTCTGACCAGTGCGTATACCGTTGTGGGTTCGTTACTCTTTATGTGGCAGATTTCCAAACCCATGATCTTGATTTTTGCTCTGACCGTTCCCGTATCGCTGCTGTTTACCCGGTATCGTTCACAAAAAGTTCGTCCGCTTTTCAGAAGGAGAGCGAAAAAATACGGTGAGCTGAACGGCTTTGCGGAAGAGATGCTCACCGGCTCCCGCACCATCTCTGCCTACGGTCGGCAGGATGTGATCGCTTCCCGCTTCAACAAGATCAACGACGAGGCCATGAATGCCTACTACAAAGCGGAGTACAATGCAGCATTGCTGTATCCCACCATTAATCTCATCAACAACATCTCCCTTACATTGGTGGCGGCCATCGGCGGTATTCTGTATATGTTTTCGCAAAACGGCACGATTCTGGCCTCCTCTGCCTTTTTTATCACCCTGGGCGGTGTGGCCCAATTCGTCCAGTATTCCAGAAAATTCGCTGGACCCATCAACGAGTTTTCCAACATCCTTCACGAGATACAGTCTGCGTTTTCGGCGGCAGAGCGTGTTTTTGACGTTCTGGACGAAGAACCTGAAAAAGTGGATGCGGACGACGCAAAGGAACTGAAAGAAGTGAAAGGTGACGTTTGTCTGCAGAATGTGACCTTTGGCTACACGGTGGACAAAACGGTGCTGAAGAATGTATCCGTCAGTGCGAAAAAGGGACAAACCGTGGCGATTGTCGGACCCACAGGTGCCGGCAAGACCACGATTATCAATCTGCTGATGCGGTTTTATGATCACCAAAGCGGCGAGATACGGATCGATGGGATACCGTCCATCAGCATCAAACGGGCGGATCTGCGTCTGGCGTTCAATATGGTACTTCAGGATACATGGCTGTTTTGCGGCAGCATATATGACAATATCGTATACGGAAGAGAGGATGCATCTGCTGAAGAGGTCTATGCGGCAGCAAAAGCCGCAAAGATCGATGCGTATATCCAGCGCCTTCCAAATGGATATGATACGGTGCTTTCGGATGACGGTGTGAACATTTCGAAGGGACAAAAACAACTGATTACCATCGCCCGGGCATTTCTGTCTAAAGCGCCGATCCTGATTCTGGATGAAGCGACTTCCAATGTGGACTCCCGTACGGAGATACAGATCCAATATGCAATGACGGCACTGATGGAAAACAAGACATGCTTTGTTATCGCACACCGGCTTTCCACTATTCAGAATGCGGATACGATTCTCGTCGTGAAAGACGGCACAATTATTGAGCAGGGAAATCACGATGAACTGATCCGGCAGGGCGGTTTTTACTATTCGCTGTATCACTCGCAGTTCCGTTAAAGCACGTATTCAAAACCTTCACGAAGGTGACATCACCCTTAGGTTCCAACGCGGGAGCGTGCAGGTTCGAGTCCTGTCATCCGCACCATACCAGCACGATGGTTTTGATACAGAACCATCGTGCTTTTTCTATGTAGAAATTCCCCGGAAGGTGTGGTACAATAAGAAAAACGAAAGTATCCACAAAGGAGTGACTTGCCAATGTCTCAAAAAGTTTACCAAGGATCCGATCCGTATGTGTTTGTTTCTTACTCACATAAAGACAAGGAGCGTGTGTGTGAAATCATCAGCGATCTTATGCTGTGTGCTTGTAATATTTGGTACGATACCGGCATCCATTCCGGCGAAGATTGGAACAATGAGATTGCCCTGCATTTATTCAACGCAGAATGTGTGATTTTTATGGTTACGGCCAACTCCATAGAATCCGAATATGTCAAGGATGAGCTGAATTTCGCCAAATCCAAGCAAAAAAAGATATATCCCATATTCTTGGAAAACGTCACCCTGTCTTTGTCTTTGGAATTGTTGTTGGGCAGAGCACAGGCGATCAGCTGTTCGGATAGCGACGTTCTCGACAATCGGTTTAAGCTGAGAGAAAAAATCAAAAACAATTTGCCAAACACTGTTTTTCAAACCCTGTCCGACCCGTTTTATGCTGGAGAAAACAATCATTTTTATTTGGAAAACACCTCCTACATTTTCCCGGAAGGAACCTATTTTGCAGGCGAAGAACACAACTCCTTTGCAATCCGTGCTGCCAATTCCACTACCGGCGAAGAAGCTGTTATTTACCGTTTTCAGGCACGCCCGGCATATGACATGACGTATTCCCTGAACAGCGTATCGGTGTTTGATGATCCCTATTTTTGCGATCAGGATTCCAAGGTTATTTTCATGTCTCTGGTATTGGGCTTTTCCGGGAGATACCCAACCAGCTGGCCGGATTTTGACGTCGTTTTGACAATTGCGGTCTCCCGCATTGAATCAAAGATGCCGAGAGTAACTCTGGTTGACTACAAATATTTGGGTTGCTTTACTGAAAGAGAAAGTGCCTTTATCCATGGCGTAATGGACGAAATAGAGCAATCCTTTACCAAAAGCAAGTAACCGCCGCTCCTTTCCACACTATAGAGAAAGAATGTGATACTATGAAAGTTCTGTTTCTGGATTTTGACGGTGTATTGAATTCCGAAAAATATATCCGCAGGACCGGTCTGACCGGCGTTGTCATCGACCCGGTCAATATGGCTCTGCTGAAGCAGATTATCGACGCCACCGATGCCCGGATCGTGCTGTCCACCACATGGCGGGAGCATTGGTCCCAAAATCCCGACGAATGCAACAGCACCGGCCGGGAGATCAACGAAATTTTTGCAGAATACGGCCTGCAGATCTTTGACAAAACCCCCATGATCTACCCGAAACGAGAAACGGAAATCCAAAGCTGGCTGGAAAGCCACCCGGGTGTTGAGAGCTTTGTCGTGCTGGACGACCGGTTCCTCAGTGCCGACTATCTGACCGGGCATTTTGTCAAAACCTCCGGCTACGCCCGGGGTTTGGACGAAACGGATATGCAGACAGCAATCAAGATATTAAACGGGTGAGTCTATGAAAAAAATGTTTGTTGTGTCCGACATTCACGGACATTATACGCTTTTGAAGAATGCACTGGACCGGGCCGGCTTTGACAAAACCAACCCGGAGCATCTGCTGGTCGGCTGCGGCGATTATTTCGACCGGGGTAATGAAAATATGGATGTGCTGCGGTATCTGGACCGACTGAAGCACAAGGTTCTGCTCCGGGGCAACCACGAGGATATGCTGCTGAAGCTGCTGCACACCGGAAAGCTCCAGCCGCACCACTACATAAACGGCACCACCAGAACCCTGAAGAATATGCTGGGCAAGTATTCCATCGATCCGCTGACCGACACCATCAATTTTTCCGGCAAAACCGGAACTGTGAATTGGTTTTGCGAGTTCATCGGGGAAACGGTGGATTATTTTGAAACCAAGCATTATGTGTTCGTCCACGGCTGGCTGCCGGAGAACGCCCTAACCCCCGAAGCCCGCAAAAATGCGACACCGGAGGATTGGGAGGAGGCAAGATGGACCAAATGGATCGAGCAGTACACCGGCCAACGCCCCCTTGCGGACAAAACTCTGGTCTGCGGCCATGTGCCCACATTTTTCACCGGGCGGTTTGATCCCAGCCGGGATCCGGACAGTGCTGACATTTTCTTCGGCAACGGCCTGATCGCCATCGACGCAGGCACCGCCGACTCCCAGCAGGTCAATGTGCTGGTGCTGGAGGATTTCTGATCTTGCAGAAAATCCTTGAAAATATTTGCATTTTTCCTTTTCTGTGCTAAAATGATAAAAAAAGAAACAAAGAGGTATATCCCATGGGTTATGCATTTATCAGTTACAGCTCCAAAAACCAGACTGCGGCAGACGCTTTCCGTCAGCTTTTCCGGAAAAATAATGTGGATATCTGGATGGCACCTTACGACATCCCCGCCGGCAGCGAATACGCCGAGGTGCTTTACGATGCCCTCACCGGCTGTTCCTGCCTTGTCCTGCTGCTCACCGGAGATTCCCAAAACTCTCAGTGGGTAAAAAAGGAAGTCAATATTGCGATTTCCAATTGCAAGACGGTCATTCCCGTAAAACTGGAAAATATTGAGCTGAACAGTGCCATGAAGCTGTATCTCAACGATCAGCAGATTGTTCCCGTTCTAACGCTGGACGAGAACTCCGATGGCGTCCGCAATGTGCTGAGAAGCGTTATGGCCATCACCGGAAAGGCACCCGTTTCCAAGTCAGCCCCCGTAACTCCGGTGGTTCCCGCTCCGCCAATCACCCGGAAGGTTTATGATAGCGGCGTATACGAGGGCCCGCTGGTAGATGGCAAGCGTATGGGCAAGGGTAAATTCACCTGGAACGACGGTGATGTCTATGAAGGCGATTTCACAAATGACAAGCGTACCGGTAAGGGTAAATTCACCTGGAAAAGCGGTGATGTCTACGAAGGCGATTTCGTGGACGGAAAACGTACCGGCAAGGGTAAATATTCCTGGACAAACGGCGATGTTTATGAAGGCGATTTTATAGACAACAAACGTACCGGCAAGGGTAAACTGATCTGGGTAAGCGGCAACGTCTACGAAGGTGATTTTGTGGACGGTAAGTTGCATGGTCACGGCAAGAAGACCTGGAAAAGCGGCGATGTCTATGAGGGCGATTTTGTGGAAGGCAGGCGTACCGGCAAGGGTAAATACTCCTGGCCCAACGGCGATGTTTATGAAGGCGATTTCGTAAACGAGGAACTTTCCGGCAAGGGTAAATATTCCTGGCCCAACGGCAATGTCTATGTCGGTGACTATGTAGACGGAAAACGTACAGGTAAGGGTAAATTTACCTGGAAAAGCGGTGATGTCTACGAAGGCGATTTCGTGAACGATAATCGTACCGGCAAGGGTAAATACATCTGGGCCAACGGTCAAGTCTATGAAGGTGACTTTGTGGGCGGAATTCGTACCGGCAAGGGTAAATTCATCTGCAAAAACGGCAATGTCTATGTCGGTGACTTTGTGGCTGGCAATTTCCACGGTAAAGGTAAATATACCTGGACGAACGGTGATGTTTACGAGGGCGATTTCGTGAACGATAAGTTCCACGGCTTCGGCAAAAAGACCCTGGCGAACGGCACTGTCCAGCAGGGTCGTTTTGAAAACGACAAATTTATCGGCTGAGCCGCACAGGCCATATGCCCCAAATACAAAAAAACGTCTGCCTTCAGCGGTTTCTGCAGCAGGCGTTTTTTCTGTACTCCCATGATATCTTCCGCTACGGCAAAGCCCCCTTTTTCTTGACAAAAAACTGCCACTATGATAAACTTTTCTCATACAAAATTTGTCAAAACCGAGGGATGTACTTATGCAACTAACGGTTATTCTCTCCGCCGTGACTTGTCTTACCATGGTGCTGTCGGTGCTGTTTTTCCCCAAGCTGCGGCTGGGTCGCTTTGCTCTCAGCAGCTACTGGGTGGTAACTGTGGCAGGTGCGGCAGCACTGCTGCTCTGCGGCCGTGTGGATATCCGCACGGTGGGAGCCGCTCTGCTGGCGGACACCGCTATCAACCCTATAAAAATTCTGGTACTCTTCATCTCCATGACCATTTTGTCCATCTTTTTGGACGAACTGGGCTTCTTCCGGTTCCTTGCCAACTTTGCATTGCGGCGGGCCGGTGCAAACCAGATAAAGCTCTTTATGTTCCTGTACATTACCGTATCTGTGCTGACGGTATTTACCTCCAACGACATTATTATTCTTTCCTTCACCCCCTTTATCTGCTATTTCGCCAAGAATGCAGGCATCAGCCCCATGCCCTATCTGGCTGCGGAATTTGTGGCCGCCAACACATGGAGCATGGCTCTGATCATCGGCAACCCCACCAATGTGTATCTGGTGACAGCTGCGGGCGGTGACTTTGTATCCTATCTCAAGGTCATGCTGCTACCCACCTTAGTCTCCGGTGTAATTGCTTTTATTTGCTTGTTCCTGTCCTTCCGGAAAAAGCTGTCCCAGCCCCTGCGTGCAACCCCCGAGGATGTAAAGCTGACGGATCGGTTCTCCCTGTGGGTCGGCATAGCTCATCTGGCAGTTTGCACGGTATTGCTGGCAGTGGGTTCGTACATCGGTCTGGAAATGTGGCTGGTATCCCTGCTGGCTGCCATCAGCCTGTTTGTGTGGACGCTGGGTGCGGCGGCAGTTCGCCGTGTCCGACCAAACGCACTGATTTCCTGCCTGCGGCGGGCCCCCTGGGAGCTGATCCCATTCATTCTGTCCATGTTCGTGATGGTGGAGGCCCTGAACGCCAACGGCCTGACCGACGCTCTTTACAACCTGATGGGGCAAAGCCTGCCTGTTTGGAAATACGGCATTTCCTCTTTCCTCGCGGCAAACCTGATCAACAACATCCCCATGAGCGTGCTGTACTCCTCCATTTTGTCCGGCTCAGCCTCTCAGGCAGCGGTGTATGCCACCGTAGTGGGTTCCAATTTGGGTGCCTGCCTGACACCCATCGGTGCTTTGGCCGGAATCATGTGGAGCTCTATCCTGAAAAAGCACGGACTGAAATTCGGATATACCGATTTCCTGAAAATCGGCGTGACCATCGCGATCCCCACGCTGTTGGTAGCCTTGGTTGTACTGCAGTTGTTTTTTTAACATAAATAAGGAGGCTTGTTTGTTATGAGCGAAAACAAAATGAATGCCAATATTGTCAATATCGGCCTGCCTTCCTATGAAGGAGACGAGCCATATATCTTTGTCAGCTACTCCCACGTCGACAGTGTGATGGTACGGGAAGTGCTGCAGCGTATCGACCGGGAAAAATTCCGCTTCTGGTACGACGACACCATGGAGATCGGCGAAGACTTCCGTCAGGAGCTTCAGGATAAGGTGCAGAGGTGCCATGCTTTTTTGCTGTTTGTTTCCCCGGCGTCCATGCAGAGCAAATACTGCGGTATGGAAATCATCACCGCTTTTAAGCACAATAAGCGGATCTACCCGGTGTATCTGGATGACAACACCGAAATTCCCGGTGCCTTGAAGCTGATCCTTGAGAATTTGCAGCACGTCAAGGGCGGTTCCATTCAAAAGGACACCCGGTACCTGGACAAGCTGATCGCCAGCCTGCCACCGGAAACCATGCGTAGTCTGCAGATCGACACCGACGTACTTCTTCGCTGCAAGGACGGCAGCAACCGACTGACTGTGCCGGACGGCGTTCGTGTGATTGGAGCCGGTGCTTTTAAAAACTGTGAAAAGCTGGAAAAGCTGGATGTGGGCAATACTACGGAAATCATGATGGCCGAGGCCTGCCGTGGCTGTAAGCGGCTGGAGGGCTTTGTGCTGCCGAAGAATGTCCGTTCCGTAGGCGAAAGTGCCTTCCGTGACTGCACTTCTCTTCGTTTCGTCATCGTCGAAAATGAGGAGATCGAACTGGGCGAGCGTGCCTTTGAAAACTGTGCCGCTTTGCAGGATGTACAGCTGGCTGACGGTATCTCCGAGATCTACGGCGGTGTATTCAACAGCTGTAAATCTCTGGAATCCATCCGCCTGCCCCGGGAGCTGACCGTACTGGGCGAAAGCTCCTTTGCCGATTGCGTCTCTTTGAAGAAGATCGACATTCCCCGGTCTGTCACCAAGATCGACGATATGGTATTCAATGGCTGTATCGCACTGGAACGGGTGGATATGAAGGACAAAATCACCAAGATCGGTAAGTATGCCTTCAAGGATTGCAAGAGTCTGAAAAAGATCTTCCTGCCCCGTTCTGTAAACTTTATCGGCGTAGGCCCGTTCCGTGGCTGTACCAATCTGGTTGAGATAGAGGTTGATCCCAAGAGCCGGTACTTCAAAGCTGTGGATAACGTCCTGTTTAACAAAAACAAATCTGTGCTGTATGCATTCCCTCCGCAGATGCCACAGTCCTCCTATGCTATTCCGGATTCCGTAACCGTGGTCAGTGCCTGGGCATTCTGCGATTGCCGCAATTTGGAGGAAGTGATCATTCCCGACTCCGTCACAGAAATCGGCGAGGGTGCGTTCTATCAGTGTGAATCCCTGCACTGTGTCGTCATTCCGGATTCTGTGGACAAGATCGACGACACTGCCTTCCGGGGCTGCAGCAACCTGGAGCGGGTGGAAATTCCCGATTCCGTACTGGATTTCGGTTGGGGTATTTTCAACGGCTGCGACAAGATCCATGTAATCTGCTCCGATTCTTCCGCCGCCGCCAGATACTGCGACAAGAAGAACATCCCCCATTCCGACAAATAACAACAAAAAGAGGAAGGCCGAAGCCTTCCTCTTTTTGTTGTTACTTAACCTTTTTCTTTTTCTTGCTAGCCAGATACACAACAACGCCCAGGCCGGTGTAGAGATACAGCTGAATCAGATCCTCTGCCAGTGCTTCGCCCATTTCAGGATCGGTTTCCAGCAGTTCAAAAATCAGCTGAATGCCTTCCATCCAGTTCAGATTCATTCCGTATTCCTTCATGCCATCGGCGATGCTGATGCCCGTGCTCACCAGATAAGCAGCGAAGGGCATGGCAATAATCAGCACCGCAGAAACCGCAATGCCCACCTTGGACATTTTGCCGCCCAGCAGCTCATAGCCCTTCAGGGTGCAGAATGCCAGGACGATGCCGGAGATGGCAGCCACATAGCCTGCCTGGTTCAGCAGCAGAATGCACAGGCCACCGAGCAATGCACCGATCACCGCACCGACGATGCCGTTGATGATATTCTCCGGCTTACCCAGCTCAACGGAGGGTACGCCATTGTTGACCTCTGCACCGCAGTGTTCACACACGGTTGCAGCTGCCTCGATTTCCTGTCCGCATTTTGTACAGTTCATATGTATTTCCTCCTTCTTTCTCTAAAAAAGCACCGCCAACACGCATGTCATTGCGAGGAGCCGCAGGCGACGTGGCAATCTCCTAAGTGTTTCTCCTGACCGGGGGGATTGCCACGGCCCGTTTGGCCTCGCAATGACAGAACGCGTGGTGCTTCTTAATTTGTAATATAGCACACCGGGTTGTTGCCGTCAATGATTTTTCCCACCAGAACACCATATCTTGTGTCCGGCGGGTGGAAGCGTACATATTCCAACTTTGCCGGGGCTTTTTCAGCGGTTTTCAGAAAAAAATGGTTGACCTGGTTGCTTTTTTCGGTTATAATACCCTAGCATGACCCATTATGGGCATTTACCATGTATCGCTGCGGCCGAAAAATCGGCTGTCGAGCATTATTGATTTTTGAGGAGGTGTACTACATGAAGCGTACCTACCAGCCCAGCCGCCGTCACCGCTCCAAGGTTCACGGTTTCCGCCAGAGAATGGCTACTTCCAACGGCCGTAAGGTTCTCGCCCGCCGCCGTGCCAAGGGCCGCAAGGTTCTGTCTGCCTGAGCTTAACTGAGGCTCTGTGCCCAGCACGAACAGCTCAATGCAAAACGGGAGTCCGTGCGGGGCGAAGTATTGTTCGCCCCGCTCCCTTTTTCTTTTGACAGCGTCTTAAAACATCTCCTTGCCGGATCAGCGGATCTTTTTCCGCAATGCTGCGTTTTAAAACCCTCGAAATACACAAAGTATTCCCTCGGTCTTTAACCTTGCCTTGCAAAAAAATCTCTCGCTGACCGCCGAATGATCTGTTTTTGCGAAGCTGTCTTGGATTTCCGACGGTGTCTTATGGATGTAAGACCCCTTGCCCCCCGCACTTGTGAGGGTAGCGAAGCGATTCTAAATTAACGATTGCGAAGCAATCACCTTAAAAAAGTGGCACGCCGAAAGGCGAAGCCGGGGGGCGAATATGCGAACTCCCCCAGTCGAATTGCCTAAAATCGGCAATTCTCCAGCCCCCTCTTAAAAGCGGGGGCCGAGGGTATGTTATAGACATCACCCAATCTCTGCACTGCAGGGAGGAATATCTATGAAATTTTCCAGTGCGTTGAAACTGAATCATATTTTCCAGCGACTGTACCACACCGGAGGACATGCCAATTCCTGCCTTGTGCTTTATGCACGCCGGAATCGGACGGACACCAATCGGGTGGGCATTACCGTCAGCAAAAAGCTGGGGCATGCTGTGGTCCGCAACCGTGTGCGTCGCCGCCTTCGGGAAATATACCGCTTAAATGAAGACCGGTTCGCCCCGGGCTGGGACATCGTGGTGGTGGCAAGAACAAAAGCCGTCCACGCGGATTTCCAGACCCTGACAAACGCTTATCTTCAGTTGGCAGAAAAAGCCGAAATTTTGGTGAACCAATGAAAAAGATCCTGACCGCAATGATTCGTTTCTATCAACGCCACATTTCCTCCTGCACACCACCGCGGTGTCGTTTTCGACCCACCTGCTCCCAATATGCATTGGAAGCAATCAACAAATACGGGGCCCTCAAGGGCGGATGGCTGGCCATCAAACGGCTGCTCCGCTGCAATCCTTTTTACAAAGGCGATTTTTACGACCCCGTTCCCTAAGGAGAATGTCAATTGGATAAGATTATTACCGTACCTTTTGGTTATCTTCTGGACTGGCTGTACCAGTTTGTGGACAACTACGGTCTGGCACTGATCATTTTTGCATTGATCGTACAGCTGGTGCTGCTGCCCATCACCGCCAAGTCCAAAAAGAGCATGATGAAGATGTCCCGGCTGACCCCCAAGATGCAGGCCATCAAGGAAAAGTACCCCAACGACCAGCAGAAGCAGAATGAAGCCATTCAGCAGCTGCAGAAGGAAGAGGGTGCTTCCCTGGGCTGCGGCGGCTGTCTGTGGAGTCTGGTTCCCATGCTGATTTTGATCCCCCTGTACGGCGTTATCCGGCAGCCCATTCAGTATATGCTCCATGAATCCCAGGATGTAGCAAAGGTGATCGCCACCACCCTGGGCCTGGACTACAACGGCAACTACTATGCCGAAATCGTGGCCATCAGCAGTGCCAAGCTGCAGGAAAGTGCCGCCGCCATTCAGGCTGCACTGGCAGAGGCCGGCCTGGCTCTGTCCAACCCCGATACCCTGAACGGTCTAAATTTCCAATTCTTGGGAATTGACCTGGGTCAGATCCCCGACTGGCAGTTCTGGGGCTGGGACAGCTGGACCTGGAACCGCATCGGCGGTGCCCTGATTCCCCTGATCTCCGCCGGTCAGCAGATCGTGTCCATGAAGATCTCTCAGCGGATGAACAACTCCGTTGTTACCAACGAGCATGGCATTGAGGACAAGGAAACCGCACAGAAGTCCCAGCAAAATCAGTCCGCCAAGATGATGACCTGGATGATGCCCATCATTTCCCTGTTCATCGGCTTTGGTGTGCCTGCCGCATTGAGCTTGTACTGGTTCATCGGCGGCGTGGCAAGAATGGTCGAAGACATCATTCTGACCAAGCACTACCGCAAGATCTACGATGCCGAGGATGCTGAGCGTCTGAAGAAGCATCTGGCCGAGGAAGCTGCCGAGGCCGAAAAGGAGCGTATCCGTGCCGAGCGTCGGGCCGCTAACCCCGAGGGCATCACCGAAAACACAAGCAAGAAGAAGCTGCAGCAGAAGAAGCAGCAGGAGGCAGAAGCCGCCAAGGCTGCCGCCAAGAAGGAGTACGACGCCAAAAAGGGCATCGTGACAGAGGAAGAGGAGACGAAGGAATCCAAGGCTCTGTCCGGCATTGCCGACCGTCCTTACTGCAAGGGCCGTGCCTACGACCCCAACCGCTATAGCAACAAAAATACGGAGGAATAACCAATGGAAAAGACCATTGTAACCAGCGGCAAGACCATTGACCTTGCCATTGAGGCCGCTCTGACCCAGCTGGGTCTGGACCGGGACAGCGTTTCTGTTCAGGTCCTGCAGCAGGCAAAATCCGGTTTCCTGGGCCTGGGTGCACAGCCCGCTAAGGTTGAGGTAACCTACGAAGCTCCCGATCCGGCTCCCAAGGTAGCCTTAAGCTCCGCATCCCGCTCTAAGCCCAAGGCCAAGAAGCCGGAAGCTCCCAAGACCGAAGCTCCCAAGGCAGAGCCCAAGCCTGTCAAGACCGAAGCTCCCAAGGCGGCACCCGCTAAGGCTCCCAAGGCCGAGCGGAAGCCCGAGTCCAAGGTCGAAGCACCCAAGGAGCCCAAAGCTCCCAAGACCTTCGCCCTCGCTGAGCCCGGCTCTGTGGAGGAGAAGATCGAGGTGTTCCTGAAGGGTCTGCTGGAGCACATGGGCAGCGATGCCATCCCTCACGCCTGGAAGGAAGAGGGAAATACTTACAAGGTGGAGCTGGTTGGCGAGGATCTGGGTTTCCTGATCGGCCGCCGGGGCGATACTCTGGATGCTCTGCAGCACCTGGCCAACTACAGCGTGGGCCGGAATGTGGAGGGTCATATCCGCATCAGCGTGGATGCCGAGGACTACCGGGAAAAGCGTGAGGACAGTCTCCGCCGCTACGCCCGGAAGAAGGCCCAGCAGGTGCTGAAGGCTCGCCGCCGCACCACTCTGGAGCCCATGAACGCCTATGAGCGTCATGTGATCCACGCCGCTCTGCAGGATATGGAGAACATCACCACCCATTCCACCGGTACCGAGCCCAACCGCAGAGTTGTCATTGAATTCGTTCGCTAAATAGCAGCACCGCCGCTGAACCCCAGCGGCGGTGATTTTTTGGCCAAAAAACTATGTAGAGGAGGGTAGCAAAGCGAATATAAATTGATGATTGCGTTAGCAATCTCAATAAAAAATTGACCCTCCCCTACAGAATGGTTTGATATTACAGCATGGTTTTCAGCAGTTCTTCCTTGCTCATCAGGCTCAGGTCTGCCGGGGCAATGTCGAAAATCGTCTGGCAGCCGGTGATTCCCCGGCTGTACATCCGCATGGCCGCCCGGACGCAGGCCACCAACACACTGGCGGTAAACTGAGGATTCGAATCCAGGGTCAGCTTATATTCGATGGTCTGATTATTTTCACCGTTCCAGCCGGTGCTGCCGCTGCGAATCACGCTGCCGCCGTGGGGCAGACCGGAATGCTCGGCACGCATTTGCTCCATGGTGATAAATTCCACCGTGGTGTCGTAATCGGCGAAATAATTGGGCATGGTCTTGATGGCGTTTTCAATGGCGGCCTTGTCCGCACCGTCCTCCGCCACCACATAGCAGTATCGGGTATGCTTTTCCCGGGTGGTCAGCTGGGGATTTTCACCCCGGCGTACCCGGTCCATGGCATCAGCCACGGGAATGGTGTACTGCCGGCAGTCCACAACGCCGGGAATCCGCCGCACCGCATCGGAATGCCCCTGACTCACGCCCTTACCCCAGAAGGTGTAGTCCTTACCCTGGGGTAAAATCGCAGAGGCATACAGCCGGTTGACAGAGAACAGACCCGGATCCCAGCCCAGGGAAATCAGGGCGATATGACCGCTTTCCTTTGCGGCAGTGTCCACTGCGGCAAAATGAGCGGGGATGTTGGCGTGGGTATCAAAGCTGTCGATCACATGGAAACTTTTGGCAAATTCCGGGGTCATGGCGGGCAGATCCGTAGCACTGCCGCCGCAGAGGATCATGACATCGATCTTACCCTGCCAATTTTGGGCATCCTGCAGAGGACACACCGGCACATCCGGGGTCAGAATCTTTACAGATGCGGGATCCCGGCGGGTGAACACCGCCTTCAGGCACATATCCGGATTCTGGCGGATGGCACATTCCACGCCCTTGGCCAAATTGCCGTAGCCGACGATACCGATGCTTATCATAGCATACACTTCCTTACATTTGGTTTCAGCTTTCCCAAAAAAACAAGTATTCATTCCGTTAATGTCATTTTGTTAAGATACCCTGTCATTGCGAAGAGCCGTAGGCGACGTGGCAATCTCCTAAGTTTTTCTCCTAACCGGGGGATTGCCACGCCAGTGCAAGCACTGGCTCGCAATGACATTGTTTTATGACAGTTGGACACCTGCGTTTTTCATGCACTGCAGCAGCTGCTCGCAGTGAGCCTGCTCCATGGGAACCAGAGGCAAACGCAGGTAATTTTCGCAGTAGCCCATGGCGGCCATAGCGGCCTTCACGGGAATGGGGTTGACCTCGCAGAACAGAGCATTGATCAGGGGCAGATATTTCTTCTGCAGCTCCATGGCACCGGCCACATCACCGGCAAAATACCGGTCACAGATTTCTACGCTTTCCTTGGGCAGCACATTGGACAGCACAGAAATCACGCCCTTGCCGCCGCAGGCCAGCAACGGCACGATCTGATCGTCGTTGCCGGAGTAGATATCCAGCTTGTCCCCCACCAATGCGGCGGTCTCCACGATTTTCGACAGATTTCCGTTTGCTTCCTTAATAGCCCAAATATTGGGATGCTCCGCCAGGGCGGCATAGGTGGCAGGCTCAATGTTCACACCGGTACGGGAGGGGACATTGTAAAGGATAATCGGCTTAGTGGATGCGTCAGCAATGGCACTGAACATGGCAACCAGACCCTTCTGGGTGGTCTTATTATAATAAGGTGTCACCACCAGCATGGCATCATAGCCGATTTCACAGGCGAACTGGGTCAGCTCGATGGCGTAGGCGGTGTCGTTGGAGCCGGTGCCGGCAATCAGGGGCACCCGGCCTGCAACCACTTCTGCGGCGAATTTCAAAACTTCACGGTGTTCCTCATCGGTGAGGGTGGAGCTTTCGCCGGTGGTGCCGCAGATGACCAAGGCGTTAATGCCCTGGGCAATCTGCCACTCGATGAGCTTTTCGAAGGCGGCATAGTCCACGCCATCCTTGGTCAAAGGGGTCACCAACGCGGTGGCAACGCCCTGAAAAATGGTTTGCTGTTTCATAAGTAAACGCCTGCTTTCTGCTGAATTTTTACTGTAAGTGCGGAGAAAATGTCATGAAGGTCGTGTCATTGCGCGCCAGTGCTCACACTGGCGTGGCAATCCCCTCATTAGAAATACCCCTTGGCTCTCCCTTTGGGAGAGGCAAGCCGCTGCGGCAGTTTGCCATAAAAAAGACCGATGCAGAGCATCGGGCATCAAAAAGCAGCCCGGACGCAATAAACCGGTAACACGCTGCACAATGATGATAGCCCTCCGCGGATGCGACAGCCGGACAAATCTTATTTTGCCCGTCCAGGAATGGTCTTCGCGTTTCCATTCCTTCGGCGGCGACCCCTTTTTCCTGTGCCACAGCCTTGCGAAAGCCTCCCGGCAAGGGTACTGATGATCTACCGCACCTCTATCAAAATTACAGATATAGGATTGCTTGCAGTTTACCATAGATCCACCGGACTGTCAAGAAAATGTTCTGTCCATTTGTCATTGCGAGGGAGTAGCGAAGCGAATCTAAATCAACAATTGCGTTAAGCAATTACAATAGAAATGCGAAGCACGACCGTGGCAATCTCCCCGGTAGGGCGAAAACCTTTGGAGATTGCCACACCAGTGTGTGCACTGGTTCGCAATGACATTGTGTTTAGAGGGCAGAATTGAATTGCCAATCAGAATGTATAAAAAATGTATGGATTTTCTGAAATTATGTTGTATAATAAAAATGACGAACTATAAAAAACCAGGAGGTACATACCATGGCAATTCCCAAGACAATGAAGGCTCTCGTAGCCTACGGCAAGGACAATTACAAGTTCGAACCTGCGTACCCCACCCCCGAGTGCGGTCCCGACGATATTATTATTAAGGTGGAGGCCTGCGGCATCTGTGCCGGCGACCTGAAGTGCAGCCACGGTGCCGCCATGTTCTGGGGCGACGATGTGCAGCCCAGCTGGGTCAAGCCTCCTTTCATTCCCGGCCATGAGTTCTTTGGCCGCGTGGCAGAGGTTGGCGAAAATGTCACCGAGTTCAAGATCGGCGACCGGATCACCGCTGACCAGATCGTGCCCTGCGGTGAGTGTAAGTTCTGTAAGACCGGCCGGTACTGGATGTGCCAGCCCCACAATATCTTCGGCTTCCAGTCCACCAACAACGGCGGCATGGCTGAGTATGTCCGTTACCCCAAGCAGAGCGTCATCGCCCGTGTTCCCGATGAAATGAGCATCGAGGATGCCCTGCTCATCGAGCCCTACGGCTGCTCCAAGCACGCAGTTGACCGGGCAAACATCACCAACGAGGATATCGTTGTCATCTCCGGTGCAGGCACCCTGGGCCTGGGCATGATTACATACGCCCGCATGAAGAACCCCAAGCTGTTGATCGCCCTGGATATGCAGGACAACCGTCTGGAAAAGGCCAAGGAATTCGGTGCGGATCTGGTGTTCAACCCCGGCAAGTGCAATGTGGTGGACGAGATCATGGCTCTGACCGAGAATTACGGCTGTGATATCTACATCGAGGCCACCGGCAATCCCGCCAGCGTTGTGCAGGGTCTGAGCATGATCCGCAAGCTGGGTACTTTTGTGGAATTTTCCGTCTTTGGCAAGGAGACCACCGTGGACTGGTCCATCATCGGCGACCGCAAGGAGCTGGATGTGCTGGGTGCCCACCTGAGCCCCTACGCCTATCCCTTCGTCATTGAAAACATGGTCAAGGGTAATCTGAAGACCAATGGCGTGGTTTCCAAGATCTTCAAGCTGGAGGATTGGGAAGAGGCCTTTGACTACGCCACCGGCAAATACGGCGATTTCAAGGTTGCGTTTGTATTCTAAGGAGGTATCTTCATGACCCCTAATCAGGCGATTCTCGCCGGAAAGACCGCCCTGGGCATCGAGCTGGGCTCTACCCGGATCAAGGCGGTGCTCATTGGTCACGACCATCAGGTTTTGGCCACCGGTTCTTTCAGCTGGGAGAACCGGCTGGAGAATGATTTGTGGACCTATCATTTGGAAGATGCGGTCCACGGCGTGCAAGTTAGCTTTGCCGAACTGGCAGAAAATGTCAAAAAGCAGTATGGCGTGGAACTGACCAGTGTTGGCACCATCGGCATTTCCGGCATGATGCACGGCTATTTGCCTTTGGATGCCAGTGGCAATCAGCTTGCCCCCTTCCTGACCTGGCGCAATACCAATACCGCCCGGGCGGCGGACGAGCTGACGGAGCTGTTCCAATTTAATGTCCCCCTCCGCTGGAGCATTTCCCACCTGTATCAGGCCATGCTGGAAGGCCGGGAGCACGTGGACTGCATCGCCCATATTACCACCCTGTCCGGCTATATCCACTACCTGCTCACCGGGGAAGTGGTCATTGGCATCGGTGAAGCCTCCGGTATGTTCCCCATTGATTCCACGGTTTTGGATTACGATGGCGAAATGCTGACGAAATTTGATGCTTTGGCACAGAAAATGGGCTACGACTGGGATATCCGCAAGGTACTGCCCAAGGTGCTGTGTGCCGGTGCGGATGCAGGTGTTCTGACCCCGGCGGGAGCAAAGCTGTTGGATCCCACCGGTAAGCTGCAAAGCGGCATTCCCATGGTTCCTCCGGAGGGCGATGCCGGCACCGGCATGGTGGCTACCAATTCCGTGGCTGCCGGTACGGGCAATGTGTCCGCCGGTACTTCCATCTTTACCATGGTGGTGCTGGAAAAGGCACTGAGCAAGCTGTATCGGGATATCGATATGGTCACCACTCCCAGCGGTCTGCCCGTTGCCATGGTGCACTGCAACAACGGTGCATCGGAGCTGGATGGCTGGATGGGTATGTTCTCCCAGCTGGCCAAGCTGCTGGGTGCAGATACCGAGGATCTTTACGGCAAGCTGTTCAATGAGAGTCTGAAGGGCGATGCCGATTGCGGCGGTCTTCTGCTGTATAACTATGTTTCCGGCGAGCCCATCACCGGCCTGAACGACGGACGGCCTCTGCTGGTGCGGCCCAAGGACAGCAAGCTGACCCTGGCCAACTTTATGCGGAGTCAGATTTACGGCGTTTGGGCTTCTCTGGCGATTGGTATGGAGATCTTTACCAATGAAAAGGTCACTGTTCGCCGGCTTACCGGACATGGCGGTCTGTTTAAGACAGCCGGTGTTGCCCAGCGGTATCTGGCCGCGGCGGTCAATTCCGCGGTCACGGTGATGAAGACTGCCGGCGAGGGCGGCCCCTACGGCATGGCATTGCTGGCGGCCTACCGGAACGTCCGGGACGAGATGCCCTTGGAGGACTTCCTGGAGAAGGAAGTGTTTGCCGGGGCAGAAGGCGTAACGCTGGAGCCGGAGCAGTCCGAGGTGACGGCTTTCCGGGATTACCTGCAGCGGTATCAAAAGGCACTGGCACTGGAGCAGGTGGCAGTGGACTGCGTATAAATGACCCAACCGGGGTGTGCGAAATGCACACCCCGGTTTTTCTGTCATCCCGCGCGTAGCCGAGGGATCCGCATCCTTGCGGTGCATAGCACCGCAGCCGGCTTTGCCGGCAGGGGAACGGATTCTTCGACTTCGCTATCGCTATGCTCAGAATGACATATCGTAGTTAGGCGTAGGGGCTTATCATTGCTCGTCCGCATCGATACTGTAATCATGTACGACGGGCGATCAACGACCGCCCATACAAGGTGTAACGGAGGTGGAAATAGGGGCTGTTTACAGGAATCGACGGTTTACATAAGCTGTTGCAAATCCCGTTATGCCGGATTGTGGATACTTGTGAGTTTTCCACATTATCCACAACTTTTTCCACAGGCATGCATGGGAAAACCCCTGCAAACCATAGGCTCGCAGGGGTTTCGTCGAATCTTATCCACAGTTATCAACATCTTGTGGAAACCGTCGATTGGTTTACAGAACACTTTTTAAAACTGTATTTGGGCCGCAAACACACGGCTGTGATTGGCGGAAATTTCTTCGCCCAAACGCCGGGCATCCACGGTCATACAGCCCTCGGGGCTCATCTCCCACTGCAGTGCCAGCGTCTCCTCCTCCCGGGCCTCAGACAGATAGCTCAGTGTGATTTCACGAACCTGGCGATCCTTGTGAAAGCCGCTGGGCAGCAGATCCGCGATCCACTCCAGATACTTGCAGTTGTTCATATGGCCGTTGTAATCCAAATCGGAAAACCGCACGACCCGCTCCTGACGGTTATCCATGGTTCTGGGCATCACCGAGCCGGGCACAGCCAGCTCGCTGCCCAGCAGCACACCCTCCACCGTCACGCCGCTTTTTCCCGGCAGAACCATGGTCCGGGTCTTCTGATCCATCAGTACCCAAAGGCTGATGGAGCGGAAGCATTCGTTGCCGTCAGCATCCCAGGCGATGGTGGAGCGGGGGTAGGCCGTCCGGGTGGTAGGCATGGGCCAGGTTTTCACCAAAATATCCTCCCCAGCCTTGGGCAGCCGGGTGATCTGGATCCGGTGGCGGATCACCGCCCAGAAAAGGCCCTTCCGGGTCAGCATATTTCGATCCGCACCCAGCATGGCACTGTGATCGCCGGCCACTTCCTGCATATAATCCAGTACGCAGCTGGGTTTTAAGCGGTCAAACCGATCCACTGCCGAGGCGGTGATATGGAAGGTTTTTTCAAATGGTACTGTCATATTAATTCCTCTTTTTTACTCCAAAGTACATTGGAAGCTGTGGTAGCTGCTGCCGCTGCGGCAGAAGGTGACCGAGATCCGGGTTCCCGCCTTCAGCTCCTGCAAAGCTGCCTGCAGAGATTCTGTATCGGTGACGGCAATTTCGTTCACGGCGGTGACAATATCGCCAATGGTCAACCCCGAAACTGCGGCATCGGAGCCGGGCTGCACCTTGGTGACCACCACCCCTGCCGGCCAGTGGTAAAAGGACTGCTCCGGTGCAGACACCGTCCGTCCCTCCACGCCGGGCAATATACCGTCGGCAATTTCCGCATTTTCGCCGGGGTCCTCCGTTGCAGGATCTGCCGGAATAAATTCAATCTGCATATCCGTGTCCCCAAATTGCTGCAGCTGCTGTCCCAGCCGGATATTCAGCACACTTAAGTAACTGGTGGCACCGCATAGCAGGATCACCAGCACCAGCAGCACCGCCACCAATCCGCCACGGCTTTTGGGCGGCTGGGTAGAGCCGGTTTTATAGGAATCCTGTGCCCAGGAATCCGTAGAATAATTGTTTTCTTTCATAAAACACCTCGTAAAGGGTTTTTCTGTCATTGCGAGGCCCAACGGGCCGTGGCAATCCCCCGGTTAGGAGAAAGACTTAGGAGATTGCCACGTCGCCTACGGCTCCTCGCAATGACACAACCTCGCAATGCCAAGAAATCAATTCACCACGGGCAGGGTAAAGGTAAAGACCGTCTTGCCGTCGCGGCTGGTGACGGAGATATTCTCCCCGTGGGCACCCACGATGGTCTTGACAATATGCAGACCCAAGCCCCAGCTGTCCCGGTTCTGGGAGCGGCTTTTATCCGTTTTATGGAATCGGTCAAACACCAGCGGCAGCTCCTCCGGTGGGATTGTGGCACCCTCATTACTGACCCGCACATAGGCTTTGTTCCGTCCGGTGGTGACTTCCAGGGAGATTTTCTTGCCCTCGGGGCAAAATTTCACCGCGTTGTCCAGCAGATTGTACACAACCTGGGTGATATAGTCCTGATTTGCCATGGTATACACCGGAAGCTCCGGCATATTCACATCTACCGCCAGTTTCTTGTCCGTAATTTTTCGCTCGAAGGTGATCAGCACCTGCCCCACGCACTCGGCAAGGTCAAACCGGGTCTTTTGCTCCGGCGGAATGCCGCCCTTGTCCTGCAGCTGGGAGATATCCAGCATACTGCGAACCAGCCGGTTCAGCCGTTTGGTCTCATCCGACACTAAAAGCAGGTACTTTTCGGCCTTCTCCGGGGGGATCGTGCCGTCGAGAATGCCGTCGACAAAGCCGGAAATGGTGGTCATGGGGGTTTTCAGCTCATGGGATACATTGGCAATAAATTCCTGCCGCTGATACTCACTTTTCTGCAGGGAGGAGGCCATATTGTTAAAGGCCAGGGCCAGATCTTCCACTTCCTGGGTACATTTTCCGTTGGTTTTGACCCGGGCGGTCAGCTCTCCGTGACCGAAATCCCGGGCAGCCTTCGCCATGGCCTTCAGCGGGGTGGA
This sequence comes from Oscillospiraceae bacterium, assembly GCA_015067945.1. Classification (GTDB taxonomy): domain Bacteria; phylum Bacillota; class Clostridia; order Oscillospirales; family Oscillospiraceae; genus Faecousia. Next base: position 95,627 of record SVLM01000002.1, on the reverse strand, counting down.
CTGCTGCCGCAGCAGAATGGTCATAACCACAACCGCGACAACCACCACCAAAACGGACAGAAATACATAGATTTCGGTGATCCGGTTCATCACAAGCTGGGTGGTATCGAAGGGCGAGGACACCAGCACAATACCCAGAGGTTGGCCGCTTTCGGCGTAAATGGGCAGGGATACCACATACCGCTTATCCTCGTAAAGACCCCGGATCACACCGGTGTCCGTCATGCCCCCTTCAGAATACACCCGCTCCATATATGAATTCGTCAGCTGCATACCCACATGGGAGCAGCCCAGGGGATCCCGGGCACAGCAGATCAGCTTGCCGCTGCTGTTGCAGATAACCGCGTCCGCATCGCTGACCGATGCCGCCACCGAAAGGGCGATGCCAAAATCCCGGTCGTTGATCGGCCCGTCGGCAACATAGGCCTGCACCAACTCTACGATGGTTTCGCCATCCTCTTTCAGCTCCTCCATGGCACTGTCGGTCAAAAAATTGCTCACCAACAGCTGGAAGGAGATGCCCAGGATCACCATAGCCGCGACGATCAGAACCGTAATGGCGGTAAAGGTTCGGCTAAAGGTGGTTTTCATAGTTTACAACACCTCAAACTTATAACGCAATTTGTAAACTTTACTATATCTCATTAGCATAATTTAACCTCATTTCTTTACTCTGTTACCGTATTGAACCGCAATTACCATCAGAAAAATTGTTTAATGTCAGCAGTGCGGTAGTTTTTGTGGTAGTTTTCAGTAAAGTGAAGTTTTTGCTTCGCAAAAGTGAAGTTTGCAAGGCCAGTGAAGTTTGGCTTACGCCAAGTGAAGTTAGGTTTGCCAAATAACACTTCGCCGAAGGCGTAACTTCACTACGCAGTAACTTCACTTATGCAATAAACTTCACTTGCCGTTAGGCAAACTTCGTTAAATTCGAAGTTTAGAAAACTTCGAATTTATATCCGACGCCCCAAACGGTTGTCAGATTCCATTCCTTGCTGACGAATTCCAGCTTATCCCTAAGCCGCTTGATATGCACGTCCACCGTCCGGCTGTCGCCAAAATACTCAATGTCCCAGACCTCGTCCAGCAGCTGATTGCGGGTGTAGACCCGGTTGGGAGAGGATGCCAGACAGAACAGCAGCTCCAGTTCCTTGGGGGGCGTATCCACTTTTTTGCCGTCCACCGTCAGCTCGAAGGCCTCCATATCGATGATCAGTTTATCGAAAACCAGCCGCTGCTTTTTCTTCTCACTCACAGCACCGGTACTGCGGCGGAGCACCGCCTCGATCCGGGCAAGGACTTCCTTCATTTCAAAGGGCTTTGTGATATAGTCGTCCGCACCGGATTTCAGGCCTGCCACCTTATCATCCAGCTCGCCCTTGGCTGTGAGCATGATAATGGGGGTATTGCCGTCTGCACGGATGGCCCTGCAAACCGCCCAGCCGTCCATCACCGGCATCATCACATCCAAAAGCACCAGATCCGGCCGGATGGCACGGTATTTACTCAGACCCTGACCGCCGTCAAATGCCATGGTTACGGCATAGCCCTCTTTTTCCAGATAAATTTGCAGCAATTCCGCAATATTGCGGTCATCTTCTACAACCAAAACCGAAGTAGCCATAAATATCCTCCTATTTGTGATAATTGGTTTTTTCTTCTATTATACCGCATTTTTCTGAATTGTCATGAACATTTTTTTAAGAGTTTCACCCAAAAATGTGAACAAGCAACTTTTTCTTGCTTTTGAATGCCCAATGGGGTATGATAGAGCAAATAACATTGTTGTCATTGCGAGGCCCAACGGGCCGTGGCAATCCCCTCATCCTTTTGTCATTGCGAGGAGTAGCGAAGCGATTCTAAATCAACAATTGCGGTAAGCAATTACAATAAAAATGCAACGCCCGACGTGGCAATCCCCCGGTTAGGAGAAATACTTAGGAGATTGCCACGGTCGCTTACGCTCCCTCGCAATGACACAGCCCCGCAAAGATAAGTTTTGCTCTTCCGTCTATTTCTAAAAAGGAGTCGATTTTTATGTGGGAATTTTTGAAAGCCCTGCTTTTCGGCATTGTCGAGGGCATTACCGAATGGCTGCCCGTGTCCTCCACGGGCCATCTGATCCTGCTGGATGAATTTGTGAAGCTGGATGTAAGCCCTGCCTTTTACGAAATGTTCCAGGTAGTGATTCAGCTGGGTGCGATCCTGGCTGTCATTGTACTGTTCTTCCATAAACTCAACCCCTTCAGTCCCAAGAAGGACGCGGTGCAGAAAAAATCTACCTGGCAGCTTTGGTTCAAGGTTGTGGTGGCGGTGCTGCCGTCGGCTGTGCTGGGTCTGCTCTTAGACGACTGGATGGATGCAAATCTGTACAACGGCTGGGTGGTAGCCGCTATGCTGATCGTATACGGCGTAGCCTTTATCCTTGTGGAAAAGCGGAATCAGAACCGGAAATTTGCCATCACCGATGTGAGCCAAATCGATTACAAGACCGCCATCGCCATCGGTGCGTTCCAGTGCCTGAGTCTGATCCCCGGTACATCCCGTTCCGGTGCCACCATTTTGGGTGCCATTTTCCTGGGTGCCAGCCGCAGTGCCGGTGCGGAATTCTCCTTCTTCCTGGCCATTCCCACCATGCTGGGTGCCAGTGCGTTGAAGCTGCTGAAATTTATGCTGGAGGGCGTTCAGGCAACCAACACGGAAATTATGGTGCTGATCACCGGCTGTGTAGTGGCTTTCGTGGTCAGCCTGCTGGTGATCCGTGGCCTGATGGAGTATGTCCGGAAGCATTCTTTCTCCGTATTCGGCGTGTACCGCATCGTCCTCGGTGCCGTGGTGCTGCTGTATTTCCTGATTTTCTGAATTTTTTGTAGGGGAGGGTCTTGACCCTCCCGTCGATGGTGTTGCAAAGTTTTTAGGGAGGGTCAAGACCCTCCCCTACACGTTCTTACGATATCCCTACCATAAAAACACCGCCGTGGGATTTCCCACGGCGGTTTGCATTTACTTATCAAATTCTGTAGGAACAGAGGTGATTACCGGCGTTCCGTCCCGGTTCAAAAGGGGCGTCATGCCGCCGGCATAGCCGTTTTGGGTGCAGACATAGTTCACACCGGTTTGCCGGTCTACCCAAATCTCCATGCTGCGATCCCAGCCGCCCTGAGAATAGGTTTTGACAAAGCGTTTTTCTTTCTTTGCCATATTATTGTTCCTTCACGCCCTCAATCAGACCGTTTGCCATGCCCACCAGACCCTGCATCTCGCTGGGGATGATGATCTTGGTGGCCTGGCCGTCGGCGATCTTCTGCATAGCCTCGATGGACTTCAGCTTGATGACCTGCTCGTTGGGAGCCTTCTGGTTCAGCATTTCCAGAGAATCTGCCAGAGCCTGCTGGACCTTGCGGATGGCCTCGGCTTCACCGTCAGCCTTCAGAATTGCGGACTGCTTTTCCGCTTCTGCCCGCAGAATGGCCGCTTCCTTTTCGGCACTGGCACGCAAAATTGCGGACTCCTTCTCACCTTCGGCGATCAGAATGGCAGACTTCTTCTGGCCTTCAGCCTGCAGAATAGCCTGACGGCGGTCACGCTCGGCCTTCATCTGCTTCTCCATAGAGCTCTGAATATCGGCAGGAGGCAGAATGTTCTTCAGCTCCACACGGTTGACCTTGATGCCCCAGGGATCGGTAGCCTCATCCAAAATAGCACGCATCTTGGTATTGACCACGTCACGGCTGGTCAGGGTCTGATCCAGCTCCAGGTCGCCGATGATGTTACGCAGGGTGGTGGCGGTGAGGGTCTCCATAGCAGCCATGGGCTGCTCCACGCCGTAGGCGTACAGCTTGGGATCGGTGATCTGGAAATACACAACGGTGTCGATCTGCATGGTAACATTATCCTTGGTGATAACGGGCTGAGGAGGATAATCCAGAACCTGCTCCTTCAGACTGACCCGACGGGCAATGCGGTCAATGAAGGGGATCTTGATGTGCAGGCCAACACCCCACACGCTCTGGAATGCACCCAGACGCTCAATAACATAAGCCCGGGACTGCTGAACCACCGTGATGTTGGAAATAATGATAACGAAAACGATCGCGATAACAGCAATGATAATATATGTCATAACAGTTCCTCCTTATATTGTGCGTGGTTACACGCTGATTTCTTCTTTGACTTCCGTCACGAAGACCTTTACACCCTCGACCCGATCCACACGGATCAGCGTACCTTCGGCAATAGGCTTTCCGTCGGAGCTTCTGGCAGTCCAGTGCATACCGCCCAGCTTCACCTGACCGGTGGCATTGAGGTTATCCACCGCTGCGGTCACATAGCCCTCTGTTCCGATGACACTGTCCACATTGGTCTTGGTCACCTTGGGATTCAGGAACGCCTTGACGTAACGCCAAAGCACTGCCAGCAAGGATGCCGACACCACGAAGAATGTGGCAATCTGCCATCCGATGCTGCCGCCAAACTGACCCACAAGGGCAGCGACCAACGCACCGACAGAGAACCAAACAGACACCAGATGAATGGGGCAGGCTGCTTCGACCACCAGAAATCCGACCATGATGATCAGCCAAATAATTGCAGCTGCATTCATAACGTAACCTCCAATCAATAGGATTTGCCCGGTACTTATAGAATAGCAAAAAAATATCGTCCCGTCAATAAATAATGTACAAATCCACAGACTGATCATCCTATGTCGTGAGGCGATGTATGTGCAGGGAGAATCGTAGGGACGGCCAACCACAATAGAACCTGTAGGGGAGGGTCTTGACCCTCCCTTCGATGACGATACAATGTCCACGGGAGGGTCAAGACCCTCCCCTACAAACAACTACGATAGTGATCATTCCAAAATTGCAAATTTACACACGGGCAAGACCCCGGTCTGCCAGCCGGTATAGCTCCCTTGCTCCCAGACTCACGGGGATCCACAGCAGGGTAAAGGGCAGACAGATCTGCCCCAGATAATTGTAGGGCACACTCCGGTAATCCCACACCCCATAGCCGGAGTTGACGATCAGCCCCGTCAGCAGCTCCAAAAATGTGATCATGGCGGAAAAAAGCAACAGCTGCACCGCCAGGGGTAACCGTGCCAGCCAGCTGCTGAGCTTTCCGATAAGCAGAAAACACAGTCCTCCCAGCACAAACATACTCCCGTGGCTGCGTCCACGCCATAAAAATTCCAGTGCCATATAGGCACCGCCGCCCAAATAAAACATCACACAAGCCTTCCAAAATCGCATACAAACACCTCCAATGGGATTATGCCCAAAAAATCTTGAATTTTCACTTGACAAAAGGGGCATGCTTGTATATAATGACATAGCTGATTTCGACGAAATCGGAATTTTGACCACCCATGGCGGCGTAACTCAGTTGGTAGAGTACCCGGTTCATACCCGGTCTGTCACCTGTTCAAGTCAGGTCGCCGCTACCAGGCCCGTTGGTCAAGCGGTTAAGACACCGCCCTTTCACGGCGGTAACATGGGTTCGATTCCCGTACGGGTCACCAAAAAATAACACCACCCATCAGGGTGGTGTTATTTTTTTGCCGTACGGGAATCGAAGAGACCGGCCGAGCGAAGCGAGGCAAAAAACATGCCGGTGGCATGTTTTTTAGGTCGGGGGAGATTCCCGCTCTTTCAGAGCACAGTCCGTAAGGACTGGGAAATGAAAGAGAATACGTGCTTGTTTCTTACCGCTCATCAAGGTGTGTGTCTTTTTTTGCCGTACGGGAATTGAAGAGGGCGACCACCCCCGGTAGGACTTGTAGGGGCGGCCATTGGCCGTCCGTCCGTCATTTTCGAATATTATGTCATTGCGAGGCCCAACGGGCCGTGGCAATCCCCTCGTTAGAACTGTCATTGCGAACCAGTGTGCACACTGGTGTGGCAGTCCCCCGGTCAGGAGAAAAACTAAGGAGATTGCCACTGTCGTGCTTCGCATTTCTATTGTAATTGCTTAACGCAATTGTTGATTTAGATTCGCTTCGCTACTCCCTCGCAATGACAAAAAGACGGTATTGCGGACGAGCAATGATAAGCCCCTACATACCTAAAATGGGAAATATCGTTATCTGGTGTAATAAATCACCAATTTCATGTGTTGAATTTGTTATTTTTAATGATATGATAGCATAGAAGAACCTTATGAAAAAGGAGTGCATATCATGGCAATCAATCAGAAAGAAGCGTCCTTTGACGTCGTTGTCATCGGCGGCGGATTTTCCGGTGTCTGTGCGGCCATCGCCGCCGCCAGAGAGGGCGTAAGCGTAGCACTGATCCAAAACCGCCCGGTTTTTGGCGGTACCGGCAGCTCCGAGACCCGGATGCACATCGTGGGTGCAAACTGCCATTCTTCCAAGGCTAACCTGCGGGAGACCGGTATTCTCGAAGAAATCCTTCTGGAAAACAAACGCAGAAATCCCTACGCCAATTTCCCCATTTTCGACATGATCGTATGGGAAAAGGTCAAATTGGAGCCAAATATCACCCCCTATCTGAACACCAATATCGATAATGTGATTATGGACGGGGGCAAGATTGCCGCTGTGGTGGGTCACCAGAACACCACCGAAACCCAGCTGACCGTCCGGGGCAAGATCTTCATCGATGCCACCGGCCACGGCACCGTAGGCGTGATGGCCGGTGCGGCAAGCCGGATCGGCTCGGAATCCAAATACGAATTCAACGAACCCACTGCCCCGGAGGAGGCCAACACCTACACCATGGGCAACACCATTATGTTCGCCGCCACGGACCGGGGCGAGCCGGTGGAGTTCATCAAACCCGTCTGGGCCAACACCTACACGGAGGAGGACCTGAAGAACCGCCCCCATGTGGATCATGTTTGCTCCCACTCCGACGGCGGCGAAATCGCGGAATTTGACAGCACAAAGAACCGTCTGCCGGAGTTCTCCAACGTAGACGCCGGCTACTGGTGGATCGAGCTGGGCGGCGATTATGATGATATCATCGCCCAGAGCGAGGAAATCCGTGACGACCTGCTGAAGGTACTCTACGGCGTATGGGATCACATCAAAAATCAGGGCGACCACGGTGCGGACAATCTGGACTTAGAATGGGTGAGTATGGTTCCCGGCTACCGGGAAAGCCGCCGCCTGGAGGGCGATTACCTGCTCAACGAGAACGACATCCGCTCCAACCGGATTTTCGATGACGCAGTGGCCTACGGTGCGTGGCCCATGGATGTCCACGTTCCCGGCGGAGCCAAATCTCTGGATATCACCCCCTCCAAGGTCTACAATTTCGAGGGTCACTATTCCATCCCTTACCGCTGCTTCTACAGCCGCAATGTAGAAAATCTGATGATGGCCGGCCGGGATGTCAGTGCATCGAAAATGGCCTTTTCCTCCCTGCGGGTTATGGGTACCTGTGCCGTAGGCGGTCAGGCCGCCGGCACCGCCGCAGCCATCGCTGTACAGCAGGGCTGCACCCCCCGGCAGGTGGGTCAGAGCCATATCCGCCAGCTGCAGCAGACCCTGCTGAAAAACGACTGCTACATCCCCGGTCATACCAATGCAGACGACAAGGATCTGGCCCGGTCTGCAAAGATCACCACCAGCAGCCACATTGCCGGCGGCCAGGGCGAAAATGTGGTCAATGGTATATCCAGAAGCATGGATGAAAACACCAACTGCTGGATCTCCGAACCTCTGACCACACCCCAGAGCATCTGCCTGCAATTGCAGAAGGAAGCCCCGGTCAAGCAGGTACGGCTGACCTTCGACACGGATCTCAGCCACGAAATTCAGCCGTCTCTGATCAAAAACGTCCGCAAGCGGCAGGTAAAATATCTGCCCCTGGAGCTGGTCAAGAGCTATCGGGTGGAGCTGCTGAGGGAGGGTGCTGTGGTGGCATCTCAGGAGGTTCAGGATAACCACCAGCGTCTGAACGTGCTGTCCTTTGACTCCGTGCAGTGTGATGCCGTGAAGGTAACCGTTTTGGCAACCCACGGCTGCGAAAACGCCCGGATTTTCGAAATCCGCATTTATTGATAAAAAAGGAGAACATCCAAGGATGTTCTCCTTTTTTTGCTTGTCCCTGCGTTATGTCATTCCGAGCGGAACGAAGTGAAGTCGAGGAATCCGCACCCCAACAAAGAGGACGGATCCTTCGACTCGCCTGCGGCTCGCTCAGGATGACAATGGGGGAAAAGCATGGGAATATTATATCTAAAAACAGTCCAAAACCACTAAAAAGCATATTTACATTTCCGTTTTTTTATGTTATATTGTATTTGGTGAAGATTGGGATTTAACATACCAAGGTCTGTTAAATGCCTGATTTGATAAATCCGTTATTTATTTTAATCCAAATGGAGGTTACATACAAAATGGCACAAAAAGTACAGTTCGTTGAGACCGTTCTGCGTGACGCAAACCAGTCCCTCATCGCCACCCGTCTGCCCTTCGAGAAGTTCGAGCCCATGCTGGAAACCATCGACAAGGCCGGCTTCTATGCCGCAGAATGCTGGGGCGGTGCTACCTTTGACGTCTGCCTGCGTTACCTGAACGAAGATCCCTGGGAGCGTCTGCGTAAGATCCGCGCCAAGATGCCCAACACCAAGCTGCAGATGCTGCTGCGTGGTCAGAACGTTCTGGGCTACTCCCACTATCCCGATGATTTTGTCAAGCTCTTCGTCGCCAAGGCTGTGGAAAACGGCATCGATGTGATCCGTATTTTCGACGCTCTGAACGACGTTAATAACATGAAGGTCGCTATGGAAGCCACCGCCAAGGCCGGTGCCATCGCTTCCGGCACCATTTCCTACACCACCAGCCCCGTCCACACCCACGCCAAGTATGTGGAGATGGTCAAGGAGCTGAAGGAAATGGGTGCATCCACCATCTGCATCAAGGACATGGCCGGCATCATGGGCCCCAAGGAAGCCTACGATCTGGTTTCCGCCATCAAGGACGCCGTGGATCTGCCCATCGACCTGCACACCCACTCCACCACCGGTCTTGCATTCATGACCTACCTGAAGGCTGTGGAGGCCGGCTGTGACATCATCGACACCGCCATTTCTCCCTTCTCCGGCGGCACCAGCCAGCCCGCCACCGAAACTCTGGCTTACGCTCTGCGTCAGCTGGGCTATCAGGTGGATCTGGACGACAGCTGCCTGACCGCTATGTCCGACTACTTCAAGGGCGTTCGCGACGAGTTCGTTGCCGACGGCACTCTGATGCCCAAGGCCATGGCTACCGACACCCAGTGCCTGACCTACCAGGTTCCCGGCGGTATGCTTTCTAACCTGCTGAGTCAGCTCAAGCAGATGAACGCTCTGGACAAGTTCGAAGAGGCTCTTGCCGAAACTCCCAAGGTCCGTGCCGACATGGGTTACCCCCCGCTGGTCACCCCCACCTCCCAGATGGTCGGCGTTCAGGCTGTCCGCAATGTGCTGGACGGTGAGCGTTACAAGACCGTTTCCAAGGAAATCAAGGCTTACTGCCGCGGTGAGTACGGCATCACCCCCGCACCCATCAACCCCGAAATCCAGAAGCAGATCCTGGGCGACGAAAAGCCCCTGGAAGGCCGCTATGCCGACACTCTGGCTCCCATTGTAGACGACACCCGGAAGAAGCTGGAGGGCATCGCTAAGTCCGACGAGGATGTGCTCAGCTACATTGCATTCCCCAACCTGGCCGAAAAGTTCTTCGAGGAACGCAAGGTCAAGGAAGAGAACATCTGCACCTACTCCATCGTCGAAGCATAAGGAGGTAGCCCATGCCTTTCTTATCCGCTGCTGAAGAAGTGGTGACCAATCCTACCGCATTGGATACCGCTCTGACTTTGGGTCTGGTGGCTCTGCTGGCTCTTGTGGTGATCATTGCCGTGATCCGCAAGGCTGCTTCCAACAAAAAATCTGCCGCTGTCACCGTGGAGGAGGTTGCCGCTCCCGCTGCTCCTGCCCCCGTGGCTCCCGGCAGTGCCGGCCAGCTGAAGCTCCACGATGTAGAACCCAAGACTGCCGCTATGCTGATGGCCATTGTGGCCGACAAACTGGGCAAGCCCCTGAATGAGCTTCATTTCATTTCCATTAAGGAGGTCAAATAACATGAAATACAAGATTACTCTGAATAATCGGGTCTACGAGGTTGAGGTAGAGGCCGGCAAGGCCATGCTGCTTTCCGAGTATGAGGCTGTGGCTCCTGCTGCTGCCGCCCCCGCTCCTGCTGCCCCTGCAGCAGCCCCCGCTGCCGCTCCCGCCGCTGCTCCTGCTGCCGCTCCCGTTGTAGTCGGTGCAGGCGAGCAGGTTTGTGCTCCCATGCCCGGTGCCATTGTCCGCGTGAATGTCACCCAGGGTCAGGCTGTCAACGCCGGCGATGTTCTGTGCGTTCTGGAGGCTATGAAAATGGAGAATGACATTACCGCTCCCAAGGCCGGTACCATTTCCCAGGTTGTTGTTTCCAAGGGTTCCTCCGTTTCCTCCGGTGATGTGCTTGTTGTCATCGCCTAAGGGGAGGACAATATGGAAATTCTGTACGAAAACCTACTGAAATTCCAGTGGCAGGACATCGTGATGATCCTGCTGGGCTGTCTGCTGATATACCTTGCTATCAAGAAGGAAATGGAGCCCTCTCTGCTCCTGCCCATGGGTCTGGGTACGATTCTGGTCAACATTCCCGGTTCTACCGCTCTCATCGGCCCCATCCAGGAGCTGTATAACGCAGGTATCGCCAACGAGCTGTTCCCCCTGCTGCTGTTCATCGGCATCGGTGCCATGATCGACTTTGGCCCCCTGCTGACCAACCCCAAGCTGATGCTCTTCGGTGCAGCTGCCCAGTTCGGTATCTTCTTTACCCTGAGCATGGCTTCCGTATTCTTCCCCGAGGCTAAGGACGCCGCCTCCATCGCCATCATCGGTGCTGCCGACGGCCCCACCTCCATTGCTGTTGCAAACACTTTGGGTTCTAACTATGTCGGTGCCATCACCGTGGCAGCTTACTCCTACATGGCTCTGGTTCCCGTCATCCAGCCCCCGGTGATCAAGGCTTTGACCACCAAGAAGGAACGGATGATCCGTATGCCCTACGAGCAGAAGTCCGTCAGCAAGACCACCCGTATCATGTTCCCCATCATTATCACCATCGTGGCCTCTGCCATCGTTCCCGATGCCACCGCCCTGATCGGTTTCCTGATGTTCGGCAACCTGATCCGTGAGTGCGGTGTGCTGGAAAGCCTGTCCGAGACCGCACAGAATGTGCTGGCAAACCTGATCACCATTTTCCTGGGCATTTCCGTGGCCTTCAATATGGTTGCGGACAAGTTCCTGCAGGTGGACACCCTGCTGATTATGGGCCTGGGTCTGATCGCTTTCATTGTGGACACCGCCGGCGGCGTGCTGTTCGCAAAGCTGATCAATGTATTCTCCAAGAAGAAGATCAATCCCATGATCGGTGCTGCCGGTATTTCCGCATTCCCCATGTCCGGCCGTATCGTACATAAGATGGGTCTTGCCGAAGATCCCCAGAACCACCTGCTGATGCACTCCATCGGCGTCAATGTTTCCGGTCAGATCGCATCTGTTATCGCCGGCGGCATTATTCTGAGCATGTTTGGAGGTTAAGTTATGAATATTCAATTTAATCCCTATGCTTTTGTGGAGCGGCTGAGCAATATGGGCATTGGTATGCTGGTAATCTTCGTGGTTATCGGTCTGATCATTCTGACCACCATGCTCATCAACTGGCTCTTTTCCGACAAATAAAGATTTCCCCCAAGGAGGGTTTTTCCCATGTTTTTAACAGATAATCCTGCACCGATTACCCTCGGTGAAGCAGGTGTTTACGCACTGCTGGGCTATGCCGTTGTATTCTTCGGCCTGATCCTGCTGATGCTGGTGGTCATTGCCATCGGCAAATGCTTCATCGCCGCCGACAAGAAGCGGAAGGCTCAGGCAGAGCCGGTGGTTGTTGCCCCCGTAGAGGAGGTTGCAGCCCCCACCGCTCCCGGTGCCGCAGGCGACCTGAAGCTGCACAATGTAGAGCCCAAGATCGCAGCCATGCTGATGGCCATCGTGGCCGACAAGCTGGGCAAGCCTCTCAATGAGCTGCGATTCCTGTCCATTCGGGAGGTAGAAGAATGAATATCGGTGAAATTTTGCTGAATTTGTGGAATGATTCCGGCTTTGCCGCAATCATTGCCGGCTTCACTTCCCAGGGCGGCTGGCAGAACCTGGTGATGATCGCCTTCGGCTGTGTTCTGCTGTATCTGGCCATTGTCAAGAAGTTTGAGCCCCTGTTGCTGTGCGGCATTGCTTTCGGTTGTATCCTGACCAACCTGCCCGGTGCAGGTCTGTACCACCAGGAGCTGTGGAACAACTTCATGAACGCTGAGCATGAAGCCTATCACTCCTATGGAGCAATCCTTCGGGATGGTGGCCTGCTGGATATTTTCTACATCGGCGTGAAAACCAGTCTGTACCCCTGCCTGATCTTCATGGGCGTTGGTGCCATGACCGATTTTGGTCCTCTGCTGAGTAATCCCAAAAGCCTGCTGCTGGGTGCAGCTGCTCAGCTGGGCGTGTTTGTCGCATTCTTCGCTGCAGTGGCCATGGGCTTTACCGGCGGCGAAGCCTCTGCCATCGGCAGCATCGGTGGTGCTGACGGCCCCACCGCCATCTTCGTCACTTCTCAGCTGGCTCCCCATCTGCTGGGTGCCATTGCCGTGGCGGCTTACTCTTACATGGCTCTGATTCCCCTGATTCAGCCTCCCATCATGAAGCTGATGACCACACCCCAGCAGCGTGCCATCAAGATGGTGCAGACCCGTGAGGTCTCCAAGGCGGAAAAGATCATTTTCCCCATCGTCGTCACCATTTTCGTTGCTCTGCTGCTGCCGGACACCGCAGCTTTGATCGGCTGCCTGATGCTGGGTAACCTCTTAAAGGAAACCGGTGTGACCGACCGTCTGTCCGACACCATGCAGAACGCCCTGATGAACATCGTCACCATTCTGCTGTCCACCGCTGTGGGTTCTACCATGGTTGGCTCCAACTTCCTCACCGGCCAAACCCTGGCTATCGTGCTGCTGGGTGTCGGTGCATTCATCCTGTCCACCGCCGGCGGTCTGCTGGGTGGCGTGGTGATGTGCAAGCTGACCAAGGGCAAGGTCAATCCGCTGATCGGCTCTGCCGGCGTTTCCGCCGTGCCCATGGCCGCCCGTGTGGCCAATGTGGAAGGCCAGAAGGCCAATCCTTCCAACTTCCTGCTGATGCACGCCATGGGCCCCAACGTGGCCGGTGTCATCGGCTCCGCCATCGCCGCAGGCTTCCTGCTGAGCATTTTTGGAGCATAATTCCTATAAAAAAGACACGCTGCAAAGCGTGTCTTTTTTGTCTCTGTAAGGGCGATTCATGAATTGCCCGAAAAAACCACCTATGTCATCCTGAGCGACCCGAAGGGGAGTCGAAGGATCCGTTCTCCCCACGAAAGGCTACGGATTCTTCGACTTCGCTGCTATCGCAGCTCCGCTCAGAATGACACGCGGACGGCCAATGGCCGCCCCTACACGCTCTATCGATCGTGATCGTAGGGGAGGGTCTTGACCCTCCCTATTTTATACATATCGAAAAACTAAAAGGGAGGGTCAAGACCCTCCCCTACGGATATTGTTACTTTTTCCTCTTAAAGCAGGAGAAATCTCCAAACAAAAATGGCAAAAACCGATGAATGAACCAACCAACCGCCAGACACACGGCAATGGAAACAACCGCCACAACAACCGCGACCAAAATGCCCACCGGATCATCGGTCAGGGTCAGCGGTGCTTTCAGCGGCCCAACGGTCTGGAACAGCAGCACCGGGAATTTGTGCATCACCAAAATCGCCAGCGTATTTTTGCCTACATATTCCAAAATCTTACTTTTTTCAATTGCCATAGACACCAGACAAATGCCGAAGCTGCCGCTGACAGAGGTAACCAAAAACGCAAGCACATCCGGAAATGTATCACCGGAATAGTTCACCTTTGGTGCAAGCCAGCCCACCAAGCCTGCCGCGATCAGCATCAAAATACCGGGAATGCAGTTCCACGGGCCGCCAAAAAAGCGTACCCGGGCATCACTGATCATTCGGACGATCCACTGACCAAAAGCAAAAAACGCCATCATTTTCAGTGCAACGGAGAAATTAAAGGGCAGGGAAGGGCCCTTCAGGCCGGTATACACAAAGCCGATGACACCCAGCACAAGGCTGGCGATGAGAATTTTCTTCTGATCGTCCCGAAACAGCTTTACAAGGCCGTAATACAGGCATTTCACAGCAAACAGGCAGGGTAAAAACCACAACGGCAAATTAAATTTCATCCTGCCGCCCTTGGGGTTCATGACCAGCAGCTCCACCAGATTTTTGCCGAAGGAGGTATCCACATCCATGGCAAGCTGATCCGCTGCCACGCTGCCCAGCACCGCAAAAATCAAAATACTGGCCAGGCCGAACACATAATAAGGCACCATGATCCGCAGGAAATCCTTCCGCAGACGCCCGGCGATGTTTGTCGTCTTGCAGGTCATGCCGGCCAGCAGGAAAAATGCGGGCAAATGTACGCCGTAGACCATTCTCTGCACAGCACCGTCCCGGAGGGTGTGGCCCAGGACCACCAGCAGGATGGTGATCGCCTTGGCGATGTCGATCCATTGAATTCTGTTTTTCGTTTGAAGCATGTGTTTCCCCTCATTTCGTGGGTTTTCTCCATTGTAGCACACAAAGCAGAGAAGGACAACCCCGTTTGTAAGCACCTCCTTGTCATAGTTGGGCGTAGGTTGTTATCATTGCCCGTCCGCATTACCGATTTTTGTCATTGCGAGGCCGCAGGCCGTGGCAATCCCCCGGTGAGGAGAAACAATTAGGAGATTGCCGCGTCGCCTACGGCTCCTCGCAATGACACAATATTTGGCCAATGGCCGCCCCTACAAGTCCTACCGAAGGATGACATATACAATGAATTTACGAAAAATTATAAAATAGGGGCAGACAAGCGGTAAAAAATGTGCTATACTATGAGAAGGTATATCCCTTTCACATTTTTCCAAAAAAGGAGGTCATTCCTTTGAAATATTGGCGTGGTTATCTGGCAGCCGGTCTTTTGGGTGCCATCACCTGGGCATTGATGGAGTTTGCAAAGGCTCACACTGTCCTTGTGGACATGATCTACCCCTATTTTACCCGACTGATCCAAAGCACCCTTGCCGACTGGACCGCCGGTGCATCCTTCTGCCTTTGGCAGGTTCTGCTGGTGATGCTGGTGGTCATCGTCATCGCCACTGTGGTGCTGATGATCGTTTTGAAATGGAACTTTTTCCAATGGCTGGGCTGGGTTCTGGCCGGGGTAATGCTGATTTTTACGCTCCATACCGGTCTTTACGGCCTGAACAGCTACGCCGGCCCTCTGGCCGATGACATTCGCCTGACCGTTGCCGACCATCCCTATTCCACCACAGAATTGGCAGAGGCTACCACCTATTTCCGGGATATGGCCAACGAATTGGCTACCCAAATTCCCAGGGACGAGGCCGGAAAGCCCCAGTACCCCAGCTTCGCCGAGATGGCAAATGCCGCCGGTCAGGGCTTTGAAACACTGACCTATGAATATTCCTACGCAGTATTTGCCGGCTCTACCACACCGGTCAAGGAGCTGGGATGGGCCGATTGGTACACATCCATGGGTATTACCGGCATCACCATGCCCCTGACAGGCGAAGCCGCCGTCAATCCCAATATTCCCGTGGTGAGCATTCCCTTTACCATGTGCCACGAAATGGCACACCGGATGTGCATCAGCTACGAGCGAGATGCCAATCTGTCGGCATTTTTGGCATGCCGGGTCCACGACGATCCCGTATTCCAGTATTCCGGCTATTTTATGGCCTTCCGCTACTGCTACAATGCTCTGGTTTCCGTAGGTACCTCCGCCGCAAGCAATGCCGCAAATCAGATTTTTGACGGCATCAACGACCAGCTTCGCTCGGATTTGGCGGATTACAAGGCCTATTTCAATGCAAATATGGACGAAAAGGCTTCAAATATGGCCAATTCCGTCAACGATACCTATATCAAAGTCAGTGGCGATGATCAGGGCACAGCATCCTACGGTCAGGTCTGCGACCTGCTGGTAAGCTGGCACATTCAGGAGATCTACCTGCCGGAGCATCAGGACGAGGTGCAGCAGTTTGACCCCCTGGACAAAAATCAGGTGGATCTGGGAGGCTGACATGGGTCTGATGAAACAAACGCTGCTATCAGGCCTGCCGGAGCTGGGGCTGACGCTGTCCGATGAGCAGATTGATACCCTTTGTGCCTTCGGCGAGGCGGTGGTCAGGCAAAATGAGGTGATGAACCTCACCGCCATTACCGAGCCTTCCGCTGTGGCAAAGCTCCACCTGCTGGACTCTCTGTCGGTACTATGTGCCGCCCAGCTGGAGGGGAAAACCCTGATCGATGTGGGCTGCGGTGCGGGATTTCCCGGTGTGCCGGTAGCGATCGGCTGCCCAAGCACCCGTGTGACCCTGCTGGACAGCCTAGGAAAGCGTGTTAAGTGGCTTCAGGAGATCCTGCCCACTCTGGGGATTCAGGCCGAATGCGTCACCGCAAGAGCCGAGGAGGCCGCACCGAAGGTCCGGGAATCCTTTGATTACGCCACATCCCGGGCCGTTGCCCGGCTGAACATCCTGCTGGAGCTGACCGCACCCTTTGTAAAGGTGGGCGGTGCGGTGCTGGCCATGAAGGGCTCTGCCGCCCGGGAGGAACTGGACGAAGCCAAAACCGCAATCAAGCGACTGGGACTGCAGGTGGAGAAAATTTTGGATTTTTCCGTAGACGGAGCCACCCATTCGGTGATCGTTCTGCGGAAGATCGCACCCACCCCGGCACAGTACCCCCGGCGTTACGCCAAAATCAAACAAAATCCGCTGTAAGCAAGGACGCACCCATCCGGGTGCGTCTTTTTTGTCATTGCGTAGGGGCGAGCATTGCTCGTCCGCGATACCATTTATTGTCATTGCGAAGGAGTAGCGAAGCGAATCTAAATCAACAATTGCGTTAAGCAATTACAATAGAAATGCGAAGCACGACCGTGGCAATCTCCTTAGTCTTTTCCCTAACCGGGGGATTGCCACGAGTTTCTACGAAACTCTCGCAATGACAGATCCGACGGGGGATTGCCACGGCCTTTCAGGCCTTGCAATGACACAAGATTTGGCCAATGGCCGCCTCTACAATCCTGACCATAGGAATTTTTTTAAATTTTTCTGTTTCGTTGCACAATTGGATGCAACTTTTAAACAACTTTTCATTACTTACAGAAAGGCCAGAGGCGGTTAATTTCACGCTGAGAGGAGGGTCGCATTCTCATTTTTCCGGCCGGCTTTGAGAATCTTTCTGTTTTTACTTTTTTTATATTGTATCTGTGGAAAAAGACTTGTTTTTTCCACAAGAATGTGGTAAAATTTACGGTGAGAAATTATGCATTTTTTTAGGGTTTTGAAACCGTTTATTTTGACCAGAATCTATCGAAAGGAGCCAATTATGTCCACTGCTTCTTATGCTTGGGCGAAGATCATCCTCTATCTGGAAGAGCAATTTACTTCCACCGTGATCTCGTCCTTTTTTGAGGAAACCGAAGTCCTGGAAATGGACAACGAAAAGCTGATCCTCTTCACCCCCAATGAATTCCATCAGGGCATTATTCAACGCCGTTACACGGCCCATATTCAGGACGCTCTGAAGGAGCTGTTTGATTCCGATGCCAAAGTTATGGTCTTTGGCGAAAAAGAGAAAGAGGAGTACTACAAAAAGGATGACGGTAACGAATCCGGTACCGGCGACTTTAACCCTCTGTTCTCCTTCGATAATTTCATCGTCGGCAGCTCTAACCGGCTGGCACACAGTGCTGCTCTGGCTGTGACCAATCACCCCGGTCAGGTCTATAACCCTTTGTTTATCTATGGCCCTCCCGGCGTGGGTAAGACCCACCTGCTGTATGCCATCGCCAACGGTCTGCGTAAGAAAAATCCCAACGCCAACATCGTGTACATCAAGGGCGACCAGTTCGCCAACGAGCTGATTACCGCCATCCAGACCGGTAAAAATGCCGAATTCCGGAACAAATACCGGGGTGCGGATCTGTTTCTGGTGGATGACATCCAGTTCATCGCCGGTAAGGAAGGTATGCAGGAGGAATTTTTCCATACCTTTAACAAGCTTTACGAGGATCGCAAGCAAATCGTCCTGACTGCCGACCGGAAGCCCGACGATATGCTCACCCTGCAGGATCGACTTAAGAGCCGCTTCCTCTGGGGTCTGATCACGGATATCCAGCCACCGGATTACGAAACCCGCATGGCCATCATCCGGGAGCGTGCCAAGGATTTGGGACTGGAGCTGGATGACGAGGTGTGTAACTACATCGCCATCAATATCACCAACAACATCCGTCAGCTGGAGGGCACGGTGAAGAAGATCATGGCCTTCCGTCAGCTGGATAATATGCCTCTGGATCTGCCCAATGTTTCCCGGGCCATCAACGATATGTTCAAGGTAGAGTGCAACACGCTGCCTACGCCCAGCCTGATCATCAGTCAGGTCTGTAAATTCTACTCCGTGGATGAGGTGGCTCTGCGTGGCTCCCAGCGAAGCAAGGGAATCGCAGAACCCCGTCAGGTGGCCATGTACCTGGTGCGGAAGCTGACCAACCTGAGCCTGCCGGACATCGGCCAGCAATTCGCCCGGGATCACACAACGGTGCTGTACGCCATTACCAAGGTGGAATCCGAGCTGAAAAAGGGCAATACCACCATGCAGAACAACGTCCGGGATATTACCGCCAATATCAATTCGCTGTTGTAAAAAAATTGTCAGTAGTAAAAATTATCCACAACCGGCTGTGGAATGTGGAATAATTTCCTGTGAATAACTCATCACAAAAAGTTATCACCGGGCTTTTGTGGAAAAGTTATGAATTATCCAAAATTGCCTGTGGATAAAAAGTCGTTGCGGCAGTAAGAGAAAACCGACTTTTCCACATAAGTTTTCTCTACTACTACAACCACTAAGCATATTATATATTTATTTATCATTATTATATACACAGAAAGGAAAATGTATATGCGTTTTACCTGTGAAAAAAGTATGCTGGCTCAGGGACTGAGTATTGCCAGCCGTACCGTTGCTCAGAAAAGCAGTCTGTCTGTTTTGGAGGGCATCTTCTGCCGTGCAGGAGACGGCCTGATTCTGACCGGCTACAATATGGAGACGGCCATTTCCTACCAGATCGATGCCGAGGTTACCGAGGTTGGTACCTGCATTCTGCCTGCAAGACTGTTTGCCGACATTATCCGCCGTCTGCCGGAAGGCCCCGTTACCGTAGTGGTGGACGAAAATTATAAGGTTTCCATCCGCAGCGGCTACGCCTCCTTTGCCATCAGTGCAGAAAGTGCCGAGGATTACCCGGAGCTGCCGGACGTGGACAGCGGCCGTGCCATCTACATCCCCCAGAATGCTCTGAAGGAGCTGATTGGCGGCACAATCTTTGCCGTTTCCGAAAATCAGGGCCGCCCGGTGCTGACCGGTGTGAAATTTGAGGTGGAGGACGATGGCGTTTCCGCCATCGCCGTGGACGGCTTCCGTCTGGCTCGCCGTACCTGGCACGCAGACAGCTCCATTGGCCGCACCCTGAGCTATGTTGTGCCTGCACAGAGCCTGAAGGAAGTGGAAAAAATTCTCACCGACACAGAGGAAGACGCATCCTTTACCTTAGGCCCCAAGCACATTCTCTATCAGATCGGCGATGCCACACTGGTTTGCCGTCTGCTGGAGGGCGATTTCCTGGATTGGCGGAAGGTGGTTCCCACCAACTGCCCCGTAAAGCTGGTGGCCAATGTTTCCGATCTGGCATCTTCCATTGAGCGTGTGGGTCTGGTGGTTTCCGAGAAGTATCAAAGACCGGTGCATTGCATCTTTGGCAATCAGGAGCTGCAGGTAAAGACCAATACGGTCATCGGTGCTGCAGAGGACCGCTGCTCCATCGCCGGCGACGGCAAGGAGCTGGAAATCGGCTTCAATGTCCGGTATTTGGCGGAGGCTCTGCGTGTGATCCCCTCCGAGGAGGTCGTGCTGGAGCTGACCAATGGCCTGAGCCCCATCGTTCTGACCCCGGCGGAGGAGAAGTATGACTATTCCTACATGGTCCTGCCGGTAAGAATTAAGAATAGCTAAAATTTATGTCATTGCGAGCCAGTTCGCAAACTGGCGTGGCAATCCCCTCGTCAGGAGAAATATTTAGGAGATTGCCACGTCGAGCTTTACATTTCTATTGTAATTGCTTACGCAATTGTTGATTTAGATTCGCTTCGCTACTCCTCGCAATGACATGACAGTAACAGGAGTCTACTATGAAAGTAACCGTAAAACGCAAGGATAACAGCATTCCGGTGGTCATCGGCACGGAATTTATCAAGCTGGAATCCGCCATGAAGCTGGCCAATATCCTGCCCACCGGCGGTGCCGCCAAGGCAGAAATTCAGGAGGGCTTTGTGTCGGTTAATGGCGAAGTTTGCACCATGCGGGGCAAAAAGCTGTACCCCGGCGATAAATTTACCTACGAAGGCCAGACCTACCTCATCAGCATCCATGCGGCTTTGTGATATTTCTCTCCGGGATTTCCGGAACTATGAGCAGCTGCAGCTTTCCTTCTATCCCGGCGTGAACCTGATCGTGGGCGATAACGCCCAGGGAAAGACCAATCTGCTGGAGGCCATCGCCTATCTTGGCTCAGGAAAGAGCTTTCGTGCCCAAAAGACCGGGGAAATGGTACGTTTTCACGCTGATTTCGCGGAAATTCAGGGCAATCTCTTCTCCCAGGAGCGGCAGCAATCCCTTCGCTGGGTGCTGTTTCCCGGTGCAAAGCCCCGACAGCTATGGCGTAACGGGGCGAAAAAGAAGTCCGCAGCGGAGATTTCCGGCATGCTTTCAACAGTGCTGTTCTGCCCTGAGGATCTGATGGTCCTGAAAACCGGTTCCGCACCCCGGCGTCGGCTGGGAGATCAGGCTCTTTGCCAGCTGCGGCCCAATTACGATGCCGCCCTGGCGGAGTATAACCGGATTTTGGAGCAGAAAAACCGGATTTTAAAGGATCGCCACGAAAATCCCGCCCTTTTGGAGATACTGCCGGAGTACAATGCCCGGCTGTGTCAGGTGGGAGCGTTGCTGATCTCCTACCGGGCCCGGTTTTACGAGAGTCTGGGCAAGGCGGCAGGAGAATACCACAGCCAATTTTCCGGCGGTGCGGAGGATTTTACCCTGGAATACAAGACGGTTTCCACCGTCAAAGACCCCTTCGCTCCCGTGGGAGAATTGAATGACGCACTTTTAGAGCATTTGAACAGTCACTACCGGGCAGAATTGGAATCCAGCCAATGTCTGACCGGCCCTCATAAGGATGATTTTTCCGTGTACCTTTCCGGCATCGACCTGAAGGCCTACGGCTCTCAGGGACAGACCCGCACCGCGGCCATCAGCCTGAAGCTGGCCCAGCGGGAGTTGATGCGTCGGGAGTCGGGAGAAGAGCCGATTTTGCTGCTGGACGATGTGCTTTCTGAGCTGGATCCCGGCCGGCAGGATTTCGTGCTGAATAAAATCGTCTCCGGTCAGGTGTTCATTACCTGCTGCGAACCCGGAAGATTTACCAAATTGGGTAAAACTATTGAAATTGAAAAAGGAAAAGTGAAAAATCTTGCCCCCCGCATTTATGAGGGGGGTGGCTGCGAAGCAGCCGGGGGGAGCATATGAAGCATAACTACGATAATGTGGAATATGCAAAACGCCTACGCAAAGAAATGACCCCTTGGGAACGCAAATTATGGTACTGCTTTTTGAAAGATTATCCGGTTCGCTTTCAGAGACAAAAATGTATCGATAATTATATCGCAGATTTTTATTGCTTCCGAGCAAAGCTTGTCATCGAATTAGACGGTGGCGGACATTATGATTCGGTCGCACAGCAGAAAGATGAGATAAGAACCAGCATTATTGCGCAATACGGATTAAAAGTAATCCGTTTTTGTAATACAGATATCGACAAGAATTTTTATGGTGTTTGCACTGTAATTGATCAAGAAGTGAAGAACAGAGCTTAATATGCTCCCCCCACCCCAGTGCATGCACTGGGGTACCCCCCTCATAAATGCGGGGGGCGAGGGAAATACAAGCTTTAAGACAGGAGTAACATTTATGTCTGAAGAAACGAAAGTAACAAACGAATACGGCGGATCACAAATTCAGGTTCTGGAAGGCCTGGAAGCCGTCCGCAAGCGGCCGGGTATGTACATCGGCTCTACCTCCAGCAGTGGTCTGCACCATCTGGTGTACGAGATCGTGGACAACTCCATCGATGAGGCACTGGCCGGCTACTGTAAACACATTTCTGTCACCATCAACCCCGGTAATTCCATCACCGTTACAGACGACGGCCGCGGAATTCCCGTGGATATTCAGCCCCAGACCGGAAAGCCCGCTCTGGAGGTCGTGTTCACCGTGCTTCACGCCGGCGGTAAGTTCGGTGGTGGCGGCTACAAGGTCTCCGGCGGTCTGCATGGCGTGGGTGCTTCCGTAGTCAACGCTCTGTCCGAGTGGCTGAAGGTCCGTGTCCACAAGAACGGCAATATCTATGAGATGAAATTCGCCCGGGGTCAGATCACTCAGGAAATGACCATCGTGGGCAAAACCGACAAAACCGGCACCGAGGTTACCTTCCAGCCCGATCCGGAAATGTTCGATACTCTGGAATACGATTACGAGATCCTCCATACCCGTATGCGGGAAAAGGCCTTCCTGACCGCAGGTCTGCATATTTCCATCGCGGACAAGCGAGGCGACGAGGAAATCGGCGATAATATGTGCTATGAGGGCGGTATCCGGGAGTTTGCCACCTGGTGCAACCGGAACAAATCCCCGTTGCACAGTGATGTGATCTACATGAGCGGCTCCAAGGGCGATGCCTCCGCGGAAATCGCCATCCAGTACAACGACGGCTACAACGAATTTATTCTCAGCTTCGCCAACGAGGTCAACACCCCCGAGGGCGGTATGCATGAAACCGGCTTCAAGACCGCACTGACCAGAGTTTTGAATAACTACGGCCTGAAAAACGGTCAGATCAAGGGCGACGACAAGGTTTCCGGCGAGGACTGCCGGGAGGGTATTACCGCCATTATCTCCGTAAAGCTGACCGACGCTCAGTTCGAAGGTCAGACCAAGGCAAAGCTGGGTAACGCCTACATCCGCACCCTGGTGGAGCAGATCGTGGGCGACCAGCTGGCTACCTATTTTGAGGAGCATCCCGGCACCGCCAAGATCATTCTGGAGAAGGCTATGATGGCCAACCGGGCAAGAGAAGCTGCCCGGAAGGCAAGGGAAAATGCCCGCCGCAAGACCGGTTTAGAATCCGGCGGTATGCCCGACAAGCTGAAAGACTGCAACGAGCGTGACCCCTCTCTGTGCGAAATTTACATCGTCGAGGGTGACTCCGCTGCCGGCTCTGCCAACCAGGGCAGAGACTCCCGTTTCCAGGCCATCCTGCCCATGTGGGGTAAGATGCTGAACGTAGAAAAGGCCAGAGTTGACCGGATCTACGGCAACGACAAGCTTTCTCCCCTGATTTCCGCCCTGGGCGGTGGCATCGGAGAGGATTTCGACATCGAAAAGCTCCGCTATCACAAAATTATCATCATGTCCGATGCGGACGTGGACGGTGCCCATATCCGTACCCTGCTGCTGACCTTCTTCTTCCGGTATATGCGTCCGCTGATCGAGCATGGCTTTGTTTATTCCGCTGTGCCGCCGCTGTATAAGCTGACTCGTGGCAAGCAGAGCCGGGTTGCCTATTCTGACGATGAACGGGATCAGGTTTCTGCGGAGATGCGTGGCGAAAGCAACGCAAAGATCGAGATCCAGCGGTACAAGGGTCTTGGTGAGATGAACAAGGACGAGCTGTGGGAGACTACCATGGATCCGGAGAGAAGAACGCTGCGCCGGATCACGCTGGAGGATGCCCGCCGTGCCGATGAGATCTTCTCCATCCTCATGGGCGAGCAGGTTGAACCCCGTAAGGAATGGATCGAGCGTAACGCAAAATACGCCATTAATATTGATATCTAAAAAAGCCCCCCTTGCCTAAAGGGGGGTGGCTGCGAAGCAGCCGGGGGGATTGCGTGTGGATAGAAAACACAATTCCGAATTAACGGAAAACGCTATAAAACTCCGTAAAAATATGACAAAAGAGGAACGACATCTTTGGTATGATTTTTTACGGAACTATCCCGTGCGATTCCTGCGGCAAAAGGTGATCGATAACTATATCGTTGATTTCTATTGCCATGATGCAAGGCTGGTTATCGAATTAGACGGATCGCAGCATTTTGAAGAAAAAGGGCTTATAAAAGACCGATTTCGAACAGAAATCATTCAGAATCGTAACTTATTGGTAATCAGAATACCAAATAACGCCGTTACTGAAAATTTTCGTGGCGTATGTGAATATATTGATCAAATTGTAAAAAGCAGATTACTGAAGTAGTATCCCCCAGTCACCGCTTTGCAGCGGCGACAGCCCCCTTTAGGCAAGGGGGCCTTGATACGAACACTCAGGAGGTAAATAAATGGCAAAGCATAACCGTAACTATAAACCGGAGGATATTCTCTTTCCCGAGCAGGTGATCACCGAATCCAACCTGGTGGACGAAATGGAAAAATCCTACATCGAATACGCCATGAGCGTCATCGTCGGCCGTGCCCTGCCCGACGTTCGTGACGGCCTGAAGCCGGTTCACCGCCGTATTCTGTACACTATGTACGAGGACGGCCTGACTTCCGACAAAAAGTACAAGAAATCCGCAACCACCGTGGGTGCTGTGCTGGGTAGCTATCACCCCCATGGCGACGCATCGGTTTACGATGCCATGGTTCGTCTGGCTCAGGATTTCTCCATGCGTTATATGCTGGTGGACGGTCAGGGTAACTTCGGCTCCATCGACGGAGACCCCGCTGCTGCCTACCGTTATACCGAGGCAAGACTTTCTAAGCTCTCCAACGAGATGCTCCGGGATATCGATAAGGAAACCGTCAACTGGGATCCCAACTTCGACGAAAGCAAGAAAGAACCCCGTGTTCTGCCCAGCCGATTCCCCAACCTGCTGGTCAACGGCTCCAACGGTATCGCTGTTGGTATGGCTACCAACATTCCGCCCCACAATCTGACGGAGGTCATCAACGCCTGTGTGGCGGTGATCGACGACCCGGAATGCAGCATGGTGGACCTGATGGAGCATATTTCCGGCCCGGATTTCCCCACCGGCGGCATCATCATGGGCCGCAGCGGCATCCGTGCCGCCTACGCCACCGGCCGTGGCAAGGTGGTTGTCCGTGCCCGGACGGAATTTGAGGAATTCGGTGCAGACCGTGTTCGAATCATCGTTACCGAGCTGCCTTATCAGGTCAACAAGAGCGAGCTGGTTCGGAAAATTGCGGAGCAGGTTCGGGATAAGAAGCTGGAAGGTATCTCCGACCTTCGAGACGAGTCCGACCGGATCGGTATGCGGATCGTCATCGAGCTGAAGAAGGATGCCAACCCTCAGGTGGTGCTGAATAATCTGTTCAAGCAGACCGCTCTGCAGTCTAGCTTCGGTATCATTATGCTGGCGTTGGTTGACGACCAGAAGCAGCCCAAGATTCTGTCCCTGCGGCAGATTATCGACGAATATCTGCACCATCAGATGGAAGTGCTGACCCGCCGTACGGAGTACGATCTGCGGAAGGCCCGGGAGCGTGCCCACCTGCTGGAGGGTCTGCTGATTGCTCAGGATAATATCGACGAAGTCATCCGTATCATCCGCAGTGCCTACGACGACGCCAAGCAGCGTCTGTGCGAGCGTTTCGGCTTGGATGATATCCAGGCTCAGGCAATTTTGGATATGCGTCTGAAGGCACTGCAGGGTCTGGATCGGGAAAAGCTGCAGAACGAGTACAACGAGCTGCAGGAGCGGATCAACTATTATTTGGATCTGCTGGCAGATCCCGTCAAGCTCCAGGGCGTGCTTCGTGAGGAATTGATCGAGATCCGGGATAAGTTTGGTGACGACCGCAAGACTGAAATTCAGGAAATTGAGGACGAAATTGATATCGAAGACCTGATCGAGGAAGAGGATTGTGTCCTGACGCTGTCGAGTCAGGGTTATATCAAGCGTATGCCCGTGGATACTTACCGGACTCAGGGCCGTGGCGGCAGAGGCGTGAGTGCACAGAATCTGAAGGAAGAGGACTATGTGAAGAGCCTGAACATCGCTTCGACCCACGATCACATTCTGTTCTTTACCGATAAGGGTCGTGTCCACCACCGGAAGGGTTACCAGATCCCCGAGGCAGGCCGCACCGCAAGAGGCACCGCCATCATCAATGTTCTGCCTCTGGAGGTTGGCGAATCCGTCACCGCCATGGTGATCACCAGAGAATTCCACGAAAACGAATTCCTGATGATGTGCACCAAGGAGGGCACAGTCAAGCGGATTCCCTTCATCGCCCTGAAGACCAACCGTAAGGGCGGTATCCGGGCATTGACCCTGGATGAGGGTGATCACCTGATCAATGTGATCCGCACCACCGGCAATGATAACATTATTTTGGCAACCCGCAACGGTATGGCCATCTGCTTCAACGAAAATGATGTGCGGCCCATGGGCCGTGACGCCATGGGCGTTAAGGGCATTACCCTGACCGGTGATGACTATGTCATCGGTGCGGAAAAGATGGAAGAGGGTAAGACCCTGCTGACCGTCACCACCAACGGTTTTGGTAAGCGTACCGAGCTGAGTGAATACTTCCGTACCGGCCCCGATGGCGAGAAAATGCCCCAGAACCGCGGCGGTAAGGGTCTGAAGAACTACAATATCACCGCAAAGACCGGTGCCATCGCCGGCTGCCGTGTGGTTGGCGAGAATGACGATGTGATGCTCATTGAAAACGGCGGTGTCATCATCCGCATCCCGGCCAATACCATCAATATTTACAAGCGTGATGTCCAGGGCGTTATCGTCATGCGGATTGAGGAAGGCAACGAGCTGGTATCCATGGAACGGGTGGAGAATCTGGACTCTCAGGAGACGGAAGAATGAAAACCGTAACGCTGTATACCGACGGTGCCTGCTCCGGCAATCCCGGTCCCGGCGGCTGGGGTGCCATCCTGGAGTATAACGGGGTGGAAAAGGAGTTTTCTGGCGGCGAAGTCAGCACCACCAACAACCGGATGGAGCTGACGGCGGTGATCAAGGGTCTGCAGGCTCTGAAAGAGCCCTGTATCGTGGAGCTGTATTCCGACAGTAAGTATGTTATTGACGCTCTGGAAAAGGGCTGGGCAGTGAGCTGGCGGGCCAAAGGTTGGAAAAAGGCCGATAAAAAGCCGGCACTGAATCCGGATCTCTGGGAAATCCTGCTTGACCTGACGGAAAAGCACCATTTGCACTACCATTGGGTGAAAGGCCACGCCGAGAATCCGAAGAATAACCGCTGTGACGAACTGGCCGTCGCGCAGTGGAAGAAGCTGAAATAATGCTGTATCCGTAGGGGAGGGTCTTGACCCTCCCTTTCGGTAATATGAAGGAATTCGTATGACGAAAAGCAGAAAACCAACCAGAATACCCAATTATGATTATTCCCGGGATAACTACTATTTTATCACCGTTTGCACCCATAATAAGCAGTGCATCTTTGGTGAACCCAGGGCTTTAAGCGACATTGGGACAATTGCGGCAGAAGAATTGGAGAAAATATCCGATCGCTATAAAACGGTTAAGATTGATAAATATGTGGTAATGCCAAATCATATCCATGCAATCGTAATTTTGGACAACACTATAAGTTGCGATAGGAAGAATTTGATCCATGTTATTGGATTATTGAAATCGGGAATTACACGAAGAATACATAATTTGATTCAAGGCGTGGTTTGGCAACGGTCATTTCATGACCATATTATTCGAAATCAGCAACAATACGAGAAAATATGGTTATACATTGAGGCAAATCCTCAACGCTGGGAAAAGGATTGTTTCTATACAGAGTGAATTGGGAGGGTCAAGACCCTCCCCTACAGAAAGGGGTAGGGGTTCATGTACCTATCGATCGGCAACGATATGTCCGTCCGGGATACCTCGGTGATCGGAATTTTTGATCTGGATAATACCACTGTCAACGCCCGGGGCAGGGAATTTTTGGAGAATGCGGAACGGGAGGGTCAGGTTGTACCCTGCGATGATCTGCCGAAATCCTACATTCTCACCACGGAGTATGGCTTCAACCGGGTATATCTGACCAGCTACAACACCTCCACTCTGGAAAAACGATTTAAATAAGCAAAGGGCCGCCCACCGGGCGGCCTTTTATATATAGGCTGTCATTGCGAGCCAGTGCTCACACTGGCGTGGCAATCTCCTTGTTATTTCTCCTAACCGGGGATTGCCACGGCCTGCGGCCTCGCAATGACACGAATTATGCAAACAGTTCCTCCAAACTGGCAAACCGATAGCCCATGGACTCCCATTTACTCAGCAATTCGTCCAGAATTTGGGCGTTGGTTTGGGAGGTGGAATGGAGCAGAACGATGGCTCCGTCGTGGATCCGTGGCAGTAATTTCGCATAAGCCTGCTCCGGTGTTGGCTGGGATTGATTATTCCAATCCACATAGGCAAGGCTCCAAAAAATCGTCTTGTATCCCAGCTCCTTGGCCATTTTCAGGTTACTTTCAGAATAGGTACCTTGGGGCGGTCTGTAATATTTTGGCATATTTTGACCGGTGATTTCCTTAAAAAGAACCTCTAAATCCAACAATTCCTTTTCAAATGCCGTAGGGTCGGCAATCTTGCTCATGTCCGGATGATGCATGGTGTGGTTGCCCACAATATGCCCCTCCTCCACCATTCGCCGCACCAGATCGGGATTTTTCTCTAAATAATTTCCCACCAAAAAGAACGCCGCCGGGGCGTTGTGTTTTTTCAGGGCATCCAGAATTTTGGCGGTACAGCCATTTTCGTACCCGGCATCGAAGGTCAGGTAGATCACCTTTTCCGCTGTGTTTCCCAAATACACCGCGTCGTATTGGTTCAGCTGGGCGGAGGATGCCGGGCCCTCCGGCGGCTTACCCTCGGTGCGGTAGCTTAAGCCCCATGCTCCGGTTTCGATGACCTCACCCAGCATAAGGTGCATACCCAAGGCCATTGCCAAAACGATGGCACCGACAATAATAAAAATGTCCCTTTTTCGCATAAAAAAACCCTCCTGGAGCACACTGATTTCGATACTGTCATTCTGAGCGAAACGAAGTGGAGTCGAAGAATCCGTATTTTTTTGTAGAGAACGGATCCGGGCATACGCCCTCCGCTCAGGATGACAATAAAAACCCCTCCTGGGGACAATCTATGCCCACCGGGAGGGGGATATGTTCACTTTTGCAGGGTCTGGCCCAGCCGCCAGTTAAGCCAATAGGCTGAAAACAGCTTTACTACGTCCGGCAGCAGGTAGGGGAAACACCAAAGGAAAAAATCCATGGGTGCAAATCGGCAGTACCACAGCCAGCCAACCAGATAGCAGAGGAGTAATCCAAGGATCAGTGCGGCAATTTGGATGTATTTCTTGGGTTTGAACAGAAATTCTGCCAGCCAAAACAGTAACGCGGTTAACATAAAACCTATAATACACCCGCCGGTGGGGCCGGCTATCACACCAATACCCCCTTGGAATCCGGAAAACACCGGCAGACCCATGGCACCCAGTGCGATGTAGACCAAAACCGCCAGGCTGCCCCATTTTCCGCCCAGGGTCAGCAGAGTCAAAAATACGCCGAAGGTCTGCAGGGTGAATCGCAGCGAACCTAAAGGCAGGCTGATCCAACTGCAGATGGCAAGTAATGCCGCGAACAATCCGGCCAGTACCATATTTCGAATTTTCACAGCATCACCTCCAAACTTGGCCAGTTTAGCATGAAATCAGGTGGTTGTCAAATAAAAAGCCCACCATACGCCTAACTACGGTAGAATATGTAGGGGAGGGTCTTGACCCTCCCTTCAATGCGGTTCGTGTTCGTGGGAGGGTCAAGACCCTCCCCTACGATTACTCTCGATCGGCCTCGCAATGACAGAAAAACCACCCCGGTTTTTACCGAGGTGGTTTACATAATGTAGAATTTTACCTTTCAGCGATTACTTCTTCAGGTAAGCGTCGATGGCGGCAGCACCCTTCTTACCGGCACCCATGGCCAGAATAACGGTGGCAGCACCGGTGACGGCATCGCCGCCGGCGAAGACGCCATCGCGGGTGGTCATCTCGTTCTCGTTGACGATCAGGCAGCCCTTGCGGTTGGTCTCCAAACCGGGAGTTGTGGAGCGGATCAGGGGGTTGGGGCTGGTGCCCAGGGACATAACCACGGTGTCCACTTCCAGCATGAACTCGGAATCGGGAACCTCGATGGGACGACGGCGGCCGGAAGCATCGGGCTCGCCCAGCTCCATGCGGATACACTTCATGCCGCAGACACGGCCATCCTCGTCGCCCACGATCTCGATGGGGTTGCACAGAGTCTTGAACTCGATGCCTTCCTCCTTGGCGTGGTGCTTTTCCTCAGCACGGGCAGGCATTTCGGCCTCGCCACGGCGGTAGACGACATAAACATTCTCCGCACCCAGACGCATGGCACAACGGGCAGCGTCCATGGCCACGTTACCGCCGCCGACCACGGCCACAGCCTTGGACTTGATGACGGGAGTATCGGCAGTTTCGTCGTAAGCCTTCATCAGGTTGGTACGGGTCAGGTACTCGTTGGCGGACATAACGCCCTTCAGAGCTTCGCCGGGAATGTTCATGAACATGGGCAGACCGGCACCGGAGCCTACGAAAACGGCCTTATAGCCTATTTCGAACAGCTCGTCAATGGTCAGAACACGGCCGATGACCATGTTGGTCATGACTTCCACGCCCTGAGCCTGGAGTTTGACAATCTCGTTAGCAACAATGGCCTTGGGCAGACGGAATTCGGGAATACCGTAAACCAGAACACCGCCGGCGGTGTGCAGAGCTTCGAACATGGTGACGGCGTAGCCCATCTTAGCAAGGTCGGATGCAGCGGTCATGCCAGCAGGGCCGGAACCGACAACAGCCACCTTAATGCCGTTGGAGGGCACTTTTTCAGGCATAGCGTTGACATTTTCACGGTACCAGTCAGCCACAAAACGCTCTAGGCGGCCGATGGCAACGGGTTCACCCTTGATGCCGCGGACACACTTGCACTCACACTGGCTTTCCTGGGGGCAGACGCGGCCGGAAAGAGCGGGCAGTGCGTTGGTGGAGGTGATGATTTCGTATGCGGCCTTGAAATCGCCTTCCTGAACCTTGGCGATGAACTCGGGAATCCGCACATTGACGGGGCAGCCTTCTACACACTTGGGATTTTTGCACTTCAGGCAGCGGCCGGCCTCTTCAATGGCCTGCTCGGGGGTGTAGCCCAGGGCAACTTCCTTGAAATTCCGGGCACGAACCTTGGGATCCTGCTCGGGCATGGGGGTTTTGGTCAGAGTCATATTTGCCATTGCGGTTCCCTCCTTACTTAATCAGAGCCTTGCCCATGGCGTCCATGCGGCAGGCGTGGGTTTCGGTAACTTCAGCTTCGCTGCCACGGTAGGTGGCGTTTCTGCTCATCAGCTCCGCAAAATCTACCTGATGGCCGTCAAATTCGGGGCCATCAACGCAGGCAAACTTCACCTCGCCACCAACGGTGACGCGGCAGCCACCGCACATGCCGGTGCCGTCCACCATGATGGGGTTCAGGGACACACTGGTATGTACGCCAAAGGGCTTGGTGGTCAGGCTGACAAACTTCATCATGGGGATGGGGCCGATGGCCAGAACCTCGTCGAAGGTTTCGCCGGCTTCCAGCATCTCCTTCAGGGGCTGGGTGACCAAACCGTGCTGACCGTAGGAGCCGTCGTCGGTCATGAGGATCAGCCGATCAGCAACAGCGGCGAATTCCTCCTCCAGAATCACGATATCCTTGCTGCGGAAACCGACAATGACGGTGACTTCGGCACCGGCTTCCTTGAAAGCCTTGGCAGAGGGAAGAGCAATGGCACAGCCAACGCCGCCGCCGACCACGCAAACCTTCTTCTTGCCCTCAACGGGAGTGGGCTTGCCAAGAGGACCGACAAAGTCCTGGATGTAGTCGCCCTCCTTCAGGTTGCCCAGAGCGATGGTGGAGAAGCCAACCTTCTGGAAAATAATGGTTACGGTTCCCTTTTCCCGATCGTAACCGGCGATGGTCAGGGGAACACGCTCGCCCTTGTCGTCGATACGGAAAATGATGAACTGACCGGCCTGGGCCTTCTTGGCGATGAAGGGGGCTTCAATATCCATCAGGGTAACTGCGGAATTGAGCTCCTTCTTTCGTACGATTTTATACATTTCTGATCCGTCCTTTTCAGTTTTTTGATCATTTTGGGGCAAAATGCCCATACAGCATTATTATAAATCGATTGGTCGAATTTGTCAAATAGTTATGTCGGTTTTTAGATAGTTTGTGCAATTATTTTATATGTGTAGGGGAGGGTCTTGACCCTCCCGTGCGGCGTAGCCGCAATATGGTAGCAGCATATATAGGTGAATTTTGGGAGGGTCAAGACCCTCCCCTACACGGTGTTATATTATGATAAAATATTATAAAACCCGGCTGTTTCGCAATAAAACAGCCGGGTTTCAGAACTTCTTACTTATCCTTCAGCAGGTCGCGGATCTCAGTGAGCAGAACTTCTTCTGCACTGGGAGCGGGAGGTGCGGGAGGAGCTGCGGGAGCTTCGACTTCCTTCTTCTTGCCAAGCTCGGTCAGAGTGTTGATGCCCTTGACGATGAAGAAAACAACCAGGGCCAGAATGAAGAAGTTGATGACAGCGGAGATGAAATTGCCGTAGGTCAGGTAATTCAGAACCTCCTGGACTACTTCTTCACCGGCTTCGTTGACGACGGTTTCGTAAGTAGGCTCGACCCAGGGCATCCGGGGCAAAGCAATCTTGGCCTCGCTGAAATCAGCACCGCCCAGGAAAATGTTGACCACAGGCATGATCAGGTCGTTGGTCAGGCTCTTGGTGATGGTGCTGAATGCGGCACCAATGATGGTACCAACAGCCAGTGCCATGGCGTTGCCCTTTACGGCAAACTCGGTAAATTCCTTCCAGAGGGACTTCTTGTTGGG
The DNA here is from genome assembly GCA_015067945.1 of Oscillospiraceae bacterium. GTDB lineage: Bacteria > Bacillota > Clostridia > Oscillospirales > Oscillospiraceae > Faecousia. The sequence goes on along the minus strand of SVLM01000002.1, from coordinate 62,322 downwards.
ATTTTTCTTACTCATGATATTTCTTTCCTTTCTTTATAAAGGTTATTTCTTTTCGATAATCTCCAGGCCACCCAGGTACTTACGGAGGCACTCGGGAACCACGATGGAGCCGTCGGCACGCTGGTTCTGCTCAACCAGTGCCGGGAAAATCCGGGAGGTGGCCAGGCCGGAGCCGTTCAGAGTGTGCAGGAATTCGGGCTTGCCGGTCTCTTCACGGCGGAAGCGGATGTTGCCGCGACGTGCCTGATAGTCACGGGCGTTAGAAACGGAGGAAACTTCCTTATAGCCGTCCATGGACGGAATCAGAATCTCAATGTCGTAAGTTCTGGCCATGGATGCGGAGCAGTCGCCGGCAGCAAGCTTCACGGTACGGAAGTGGAAACCCAGACCTTCCACCAGCTTTTCGGCCTTGGTGACCAGCTCGTCGAAGGCAGCGTCAGAATCCTCAGGCTTGCAGAACTGGAACATCTCTACCTTATTAAACTGGTGACCGCGAACCATGCCACGCTCGTCAGCACGGTGGGAGCCGGCCTCACGGCGGAAGCAGGGGGTGTATGCGAAGAGCTTCTTGGGAAGCTCGGCCTCGCTGAGGATTTCGTCCCGGTAAATGGAAGCCAGAGCGGCCTCAGCGGTGGGCAGCATATAGTGTACACGGTCGTCGGTGGGGTTGGCGATCTTGTAAACTTCGTCGGCAAATTTCGGGAACTGGCCGGCGGTTTCACCGCACATGTACTCCAGCATATGGGGCGGCAGAATGAAATCGTAGCCGTCGGCGGTGTGGGTATCGATGAAATAGTTCAGCAGAGCCCACTCAAGTCTTGCACCCATGCCGGTGTACATCCAGTTGCCGGCACCGGCCAGCTTGACGCCCCGGGTGTAGTCGATCAGACCCAGACCTTCGCACAGATCCACATGGTGCTTGGGCTCGAAATCGAACTCAGGCTTCTTGCCAACATAACGAAGAGGCTCGTTATTTTCCTTGCCGCCCGGGAGAAGATCAGGATCCGGCAGGTTGGGCAGGCTCAGCATGGCAGTCTTGAACTCTACGGACAGATCCTTCAGTGCGGCGGCCTCGTCCTCGATAGCGGCATCCAGTGCGATGGAGGCCTGCTTATTGCTTTCGATGATGGCATCAATGCCGGCAGTGTCCTTACCCTGCTTTTCAGCGGCCTTCTTCTGACCAAACAGCTTGCCATTTTCCTTGGCCAGCTTGTTCTTTTCTGCGGTTTTTCCCTCGGTAGAGGTCTTCAGACCGCGGATCTGCACATCCAGCTCCAGAATGCGGTCGATCACAGCGTCGCAATCCACTTCCTTGGCCTTCAGGCCTGCCTTGACGGCATCGGGATTATCTTTGATTTTACGAATGTCTAACATGATTGATTCTCCTTAAAATTGGCTGATTACTCAGCATCAACAATATTTTTGGGTTTTTCGGGCATTATGACGGCACAAATGAAATATGCAAGAATACCGGAGCCGGCACATAACGCCAGAATCGTCCAGCCAATGCGGATCAAAGTGGGGTCAATATTGAAGTATTCCGCCAAACCACCGCAAACACCGCAAATTTTCTTACCTTCTTCAATCTTATATAACTTCTTTTCCATTTTACGCCCTCCTTATTCCTTTTTTAGCTTCATCAGTGCGTCCAGCAGCACCTGCAGGTCTTCCGCACCGTAGAATTCCAGCTCAAAATGGCCCTTCCGCTTGCCGTTGACGATCTTGACGCCACGGCCAAGGTGTTTAGACAGGGATTTTTCACATTCTCCGATGTAATCCACCGCCAAAGTAACCTTCGGCTCTTTTTTGGGGGCATTGTCCATATTCTTACACAGAAGCTCTGCCTGCCGGACGGACAGCCCTAAGGCGATAATCTTCTGGGCAGCTTCCAGTTGTTTTTTTGTTTCTTTCAGGGAAAGAACAGCACGTGCGTGACCGGGGGTCAACGCTCCGGAGCGGAGCTTTTCCAGAATTTCCGGGGGTAAATTCAGCAAACGCAGGGCGTTCGCCACAGCACTGCGGGATTTACCCACCCGCTGAGCGGTTTCATCCTGAGTCAGTCCGTAGTCGGTCATCAGGCTTTGGTAACCGAGAGATTCTTCCACGGGATTCAAATCCTGACGCTGAAGATTCTCAATCAGGGCCAATTCCATGGCTTTTTTGTCGTCTGCTTCAATAATGACCGCGGGAATCTCGGAAAGCCCGGCCATTCGGGCGGCACGCCAACGACGTTCACCGGCAATGATTTGGTAATAACCGCCGGAAAGTTCCCGGACAGTCAGGGGCTGAATCACGCCATGGATGGCGATGGATTCGCTGAGAGCTGCAAGTTCTTCCTCGTCAAAATCCTGCCGGGGCTGGGATCGGTTGGGTTCAACCTTGTGCAGGGGCAATAATTGGTATGGGCCTTTTTCCTGGGTTTCTTCCTGAATATCCCCAAATAAAGCACCAAGCCCCTTGCCAAGACCTTTGTTAGATGCCAAATAAATCATCCTTTCTTACAAAGATGGGTTAAAGTTTTGCTCTCATTTCCTCCGCCAGAGCCTTGTATGCATGACTGCCGCGGCTGTACTTGTCGTAGGCGGTTACAGGAATGCCGTGACTGGGAGCCTCCGCAAGACGGACATTCCGGGGAATGACCGATGTGAAGACCTTGCCGGGGAAATGCCGTCGGACTTCCTGAGCTACCTGATTGGAGAAATTGGTGCGGCCGTCGAACATGGTCAAAATCACGCCAAAAATACTCAAATCCGGATTTACCCGCTTTTTTACCATACGAAGGGTGTTCATCAGGTCGGATAGACCCTCCAAAGCATAGTATTCGCACTGGACGGGAATGAGAATCTCATCCGCGGCTGCCAACGCATTCAAGGTCAGCATTTCCAGTGATGGCGGACAGTCGATCAGAATCAGATCGTAACTATCCTTTAAGGGAGCCAGTGTATTTTTGAGCCGGTAGTTGGGTTGATCCATAGTAATCAGTTCCACACCGGCACCGGCCAGATCCGCCGATGAGGGCAGAACATCGCCAAATTTGGTATGCACCACAACGTTTGCCGCAGGAACATCGTTGATGATCGTGTCGTAAACGCTGTGCTTGATTTTCTTTTTCTCAATGCCAAGGCCGGAGGTGGCGTTGGCTTGGGGATCAAAGTCGCAAAGCAGGACGTTTAATCCCAGATCGTGCAAACAAGCGGTCAAATTTACGGTGCTGGTGGTTTTGCCAACGCCGCCTTTTTGATTGACCACTGCAATGGTTTTACCCATGGGGAACCTCCTTATGTTTCACGTGAAACACGGAAAATGTAAATTCAGTGATTGTTTCACGTGAAACAATCAGAAGAGCCTTGTTATCTTCCAAAGCGTCAGCGAAATGCCCTGATTCTCCAACAGCCACAGCAGCATGACTGCCGCCATAATAAAAGCAAGCATTGCCACAATAAGTGCAAGGGTCAGCCAGCGGATCTTTCCCCGCAGCTGCAGGATTACTTCTTCCGGCTTTTTGGGACGGCGTTTGTTCGTCTTTGCAGCAGGTGCGTTTTTGGGAGGCGGTGGGGGCAGTTGTATGGGCGTGCCGGGTTTTACCGGGTATGTGTCCATAATCGCAAGGCAATCATCACAGAAAACCTGCCGGTCCTTGACTTTGCGTCCGCACTTCATGCAATTCATGGCAACACCTCCCATAATAGTTTTCTATATTGTACAACAATTTTCCACGTCAGTAAAGAGGAAAATAAAAAAAGTTTGACGAAAGAAAGTGAGGGAAGACGATGCGGACGAGCAATAATAAACCCCTACGTCCGAATGCGATCACCAATGTGGATATTTGTAGGGGAGAGTCTTGACTCTCCCTTTCGATTCTTTGTACCAGGATAGGCGGGAGGGTCAAGACCCTCCCCTACGGTCTCCATCGATAGAGCGTGTAGGGGCGACCAGTGGCCGTCCGCGGGCGATTCGTAAACGCCTCTACGCCAACGATAACATGTCATTCCGAGCGAGCGAAGGCGAGCCGAGGAATCCGCATTCTTTTTAATAGGAGAACGGATCCTTCGACTCCGCTCCGCTCAGGATAACAGAAGAAGTGAACGATGATAAGCCCCTACGAATGAAATATTTACAAAATTGTCACATAACACATATTGACAGTCACGTGACCATGTGATACAGTAATGTTACCACATAGAAAGGGGCGATGCTATGGAATTTCTGATCCCCGGTACAGTGCATGCCATTGACCGGGCGGAAGCGGAGCGGATTTCCAATATTTTTCAGTCGGTGTTTCTCACCGGCGACCTGGCTCTGCGGCAGGTGGCTGATCTGACCGGCCTGGAGCCATATGCCATCCAAAATTGGGTGAAACGGGGCTTTTTGTCTCCGCCCCAGCACAAACGCTACAATATGAATCAGGTTTGCCGAATCTTAAACATCAATATGCTGCGTTCGGTACTGCCAATGGAGACCATTTGCAGCCTGCTTGGCTACATCAACGGCCATCTGGACGATACCAGCGACGATGTGATCCGGGATACGGATCTGTATTTCATCTTTGTGAGGCTGGCTGCCAATGTGGGAAAGGTGGTGCAGCATCCGGATGAACTGGAGGTTTGGCTCACCGGTGCTCTTGCAGACTACGAAGAACCAATCCCCGGTGCAAAGGAACGGGTCAAGCAAGTACTGAAGATCATGCTCACCGCCTGGGCGGCGGCTCAGCTGCAGAGGCACGCGGAAAATATGGCCCAGCAACTATCTATGAAAAAGGAGAATGATTATGAATAACTGGAGCGATCGCTTCCCCTTTGGCAATAAAAAGGATTCGCCGGACTTTGGGAAGCTGACAAAGTATATTGTGGTGGGCGTTTTGCTTGCCATTATCATCATCGGTGCCATGACCTGCTTCTACACCGTCGATGACAAGGAGCAAGCGGTGGTGACCACCTTCGGTGCAGTGACGGATATCACAGAGGCCGGTGTCCACTTCAAACTGCCCTTCGGTATTCAGCAGGTGGAAAAGGTGGAGGTCAATGTCTACCAGAAAATCGAGCTGGGCTATACCTCCGACGGTGACAACTATGTGACCAACACCAGCGAAAGCACCATGATCACCGGCGATTACAACATCGTCAACGTGGATTTCTTTGTCGAATACAAGATTTCCGACCCGGTGAAGTATCTGTACACCTCCAGCGATGCGGAATTGGTGCTGCGGAATCTGATCCAAAGCCAGGTGCGGAACGTGGTTGGTTCCTCCGCTGTGGACTCCGTGCTCACCGATGGCAAGGAGAACATCCAGCGGCAGGTCAAGGAGCTGGTTACCGGCATTTTGGAAGAGTATGACATCGGTTTGACCCTGGTGGAGGTTCGCATTCAGGATGCCGAGCCCCCTACGAAGCAGGTTATTGAAGCCTTCAAGGCCGTGGAAACCGCAAAACAGCAGGCTGAGGCCGTGATCAACGACGCCAAAGCCTATCAGAACGCCCAAATACCCAAGGCAGAGGCCGACGCGGATCAGCTGATTCAGAATGCGACCTACCTGAAAACCAAGCGTATCAACGAGGCCAAGGAGCAGGTGGCGATGTTCAACGCCATGTATGCCCAGTATGCCCTGAATCCGGAGATCACCAGAAGCCGTATGTATTACGAGGCCATCAGCCAGATTTTGCCCGGCGTAAAGTTGTATATCAATACCGCCGGCGATGGGGATATGCAGATGCTTTTGCCCCTGGAGTCCCTGATGGGCGGAAATGGAGGTAAGTGATTATGAGTAAGAAATGGTTCATCGCTTTGGCAGTTGTGATTCTTTTGGTTGTGGTTTTTGCCAATTCCGTATATGTCGTCAAGGAAAACCAGTACGCCTGCCGGGTGCAGTTTTCCAAGATCGTGGAAACCACCGATCAGGCTGGTCTGCATTTCAAGATTCCCTTTGTGGATACTGTGAAATACTTCTCCAAGGCAACCACTCTGTATGATATTCCGCCCTCCGAGGTTCTGACCTCCGATAAGCAGAATATGACCGTGGACTGCTATATTCTGTGGAAAATCAGCGATCCGCTGAAGTTTTACCAGACTCTGGGCAGCAGCACTGTGGCTGAGGAGCGTCTGAACGCCCTGACCTATAATGAGCTGAAGACCGTCATGGGTACGCTGGCTCAGGCGGATATCATCAACATGGAGGACGGCGGCAAGCGGAATGAAATCTACGACAGCATCGCCGCGGATGTGGATGAACTGGCCAAGACCTACGGCATTCAGGTGGTGGATGTAAAAATCAAGCAGTTTGACCTGCCGGACAGCAACCTGCAGGCGGTGTATTCCCGTATGATTTCCGAGCGGAATCAGATTGCCGAGATGCACAGTGCTCAGGGTAATCAGCAGGCTTCCATCATTCGCAACGAGGTAGACAAGGATGTAAACATCATGCTGTCCGACGCCCGTGCCGAGGCGGCGGAGCTGGAGGCTGCGGGCGAGGCTGAGTATATGCGTCTGCTGGCTGAGGCCTACGATACCCAGGATAAGAAGGACTTCTATGAGTTCACTCTGGCTCTGGAGGCACTGAAAAAGAGCCTGACCGGTGACGAAAAGACCGTTATTCTGGACGCAAATTCCGAGCTGGCTCAGATTTTGATGGGCATCGACTGAGATAGGATTATGCGGACGGCCATCGGCCGTCCGTCGTACATTCGTACAGGTAAGGAAAAGCGGCACTGCCATGTGCAGTGCCGCTTTGTTCATTCTCTGCCAAACAAATAATTTAAGGACACATTTAATACCTTCGATATGGCATCAATCTCAATGTCCGTAATCGCTCTTTTGCCGTTCTCAATTCGGGAAATCGAACCTCTGCAGGTATAGACCGCCAGAAGTTCCAGCTTGTCTGACAATTGCTTTTGACTAAGACCTGCCTTGATTCGTGCTTCCTTTACACGGGATCCTATGATATTAAACTCTTCGGTATCAATAATTCTTTTCATAAAAATACACCTTTGTCTTGATTTAGGACAAAACTAGTGTATACTAATATTCGAAAAGAAATGTCCTACCAGTAGGACGCATGGAAAGACTTTTCCATCGAAAGGACAATGATTATGCCGCAAGATACCCTCGAAGAACATCTTGACCATAGCGGAACGGTACTGACACCAAGTTTTCATGGCGAAAAATGTGCCGGAAACGGAGAGCAACCGGGTATTGAGTGCTGCTGCGATGAATGTGATTTTTATCTGCTTTGTTTTCCGGACTGGCGTGATTATGTATGACAAAAGCGGCACTGCCATGTGCAGTGCCGCTTGGTTTATGTACTTACACCTGCTGGGGTTCTTCTTCGGAGGTTTCCTCCAGGGCAGCTTCTTCCGCGGGCAATTCCACCGGCTCGGTCTCTTCCATTACCGGCATTTCCTCCACAACCGCTTCCTCTGCAACAGCTTCCGGCTCTGCGGCAACCTCCACCACCTCGGCATCGGCCTGCTGAGCCATAACCTCGGTCAGCTCGGGCATTTCCGGTGCTGCTGTCGGAGCGGTATTCACAGCAGCCGCCTTGGGGGTTCTCAGATTTTTCTTATAAATTCCGGTCATTACCATGCTGATGATCAGCAGAATAATGCCGCCAACGAACACACCGATGGACACACCGGCGGTCAGGGTCAGACCCAGATGAACAATGGAAAGGGCAGTGCCTACGAACAGGGCAGGCACGGCAAAGGCTACCACCGTAACCGCCGCAAAGGGCAGACCGGCCAGCGTGGCAGCAATGCCAACGCAGCGGACTGCGACCCGGAGCTGCTTCAGGTTTACCAGCACCAGCAGCAAAACCAGAACACCGCAGGCACCCAGTACCAGCAGCAGGGCCTCCGCGGAGGTTACCTCCCGGGCTGCCTGCAGGATCACAAACATACCGCCGTTGATAACATCCGTAAATGTACCCTCACCGGAGAGCAGACCCTTGATCACACCGTTGGGGAACAGTTCCTTGCCGCCGGCAACACCGGACAGAGGGCCGCTTAGACCGCCTTCTTCTGAGACGCCGCCGTTAAGGTCACCGTCGCCCATGGGGGGCTTGCCCAGAATCACATTCTGAACCATGCCGGTGATGTTCATTTCTTCGACCTTGTCCACGATCTGGGACACATATTCTTCCGACACTTCAATGTTGAAGGTGTTCTCAATCAGGGTTTTATTCTTCTCCAGCAGCTGAGCCACCTCTTCGCCGGTGATAGTGGTGGTGGCTTCACCGGTATAGATATCGCTGACGATGCCGGCCATCTTGTCCGACAGGAAATCCGGCAGGGTGGACTGATCCAGCAGCTCCTTCACATCATCCTCTGTAAAGGGGATTTCCTCGTCCTCGCCGTACTGATCACCGAAGAAATCGTACAGTGCATCGATGATCATCTGCTGGGCATTGGAAGAACCGGCGGTAACATCCTCCAGCTTCATGCCGCCCATGGCCTGGTCTACAACAGGCTCGGTCTTTTTAACAGGCGTGCCGAACAGCACATGGGTGATGATCACCTGCAGATTGTCCTCACGGGTCAGCACCCGGACATCCGCCAGCACGATAGCCAGCACGGTGGTTACGAACAGAGCCACGCACAGGATCAGAGATAAAAATCCGCAAAGGATCCGCAGACCTATAGGCAATTTCTTTGCTTTCATAAGGAACACGCTCCTTTATTTTAATGTGAAACTGGGGTGATATTACCATATATTCACAAAAAAGTCAAATTTGCGAATAATATGTCATTGCGAGAGTTTCGTAGAAACTCGTGGCAATCCCCCGGTTAGCAGAAAAAAACTAAGGAGATTGCCACGGTCGTGCTTCGCATTTCTATTGTAATTGCTTAACGCAATTGTTGATTTAGATTCGCTTCGCTACTCCCTCGCAATGACAAAAGGCTCATTTGCGGACGAGCATTGCTCGCCCCTACGCCCAGTCCCGGTAGGGGTTGTAGGGGCGGCCATTGGCTGTCCGCCCGTCATTTTTCCTATCCCCTACGGGGGGATTTTGTAAAATCCGACAAAAAGGAATTGACATTCACACATTATGATATTAGAATAATATCGATGCACTATGCGCTGATACGCGCTGAGCGTATCAGATGACTTTAATACAATTAGGAGGAAACTAGATTGAAGGATTGGGCATTTACAACTACCGTCGAGGAGATGGAAGCTGCCACCAATTCTCTGCTGGAAACAGCACAGAAGGTTGGAGCTGACACTTGGCAGCAGCGTGCCAAGAACCAGACTCCTCACTGCGGCTTCGGTGAAGCAGGTACCTGCTGCCGGATCTGCTCCATGGGTCCCTGCCGTGTCACCCCCAAGGCCCCCCGTGGCATTTGTGGCTGTGACGTTCACGGCATTGTCGCCCGTAACTATCTGATCTTTACCGCCGGCGGCTCTGCAACGCACTCCGACCACGGCCGTGAGATCATGCACACCCTGCACCAGACCCGTGAGGGTGGCAACTACCAGGTTAAGGATCCTGAAAAGCTGATCCGCATCGCCAAGGAATGGGGCGTTGAGACCGAGGGTAAGGACATTTACGCTCTGGCTCACGAGATGGCTGAGATCGGCCTGCTGGAGTACGGCAAGCCCTTCGGCACCCAGCGTTTTGTGGAGCGTGCTCCCGAGCACACCCAGAAGCTGTGGGAGGATGCTGAGATCACCCCCCGTGCCATCGACCGTGAAGTTTCTCAGTCCCTGCACATGAGCCACATGGGCTGCTCTTCTCTGCCCGAGGCTCTGATCCGTCAGGCTCTGCGTGCAGGTCTGAGTGACGGCTGGGGCGGCTCCATGATGGGTACCGAGTTCTCCGACGTTATGTTCGGCACTCCCAAGCCCATTGACACCCAGGCCAATATCGGTGTTATGGAGAAGGAAAACGTGAACATCGTTGTCCACGGCCACGATCCCTCTCTGTCCGAAATGATCGTTTACTATGCAAACGACCCCGAAATGATTGCCTACGCCAAGAGCCTTGGTGCTAAGGGCATTACCGTTTCCGGTGTTTGCTGTACATCCAACGAGGTTACCATGCGTCACGGCATCCCCATGGCCGGTAACTTCCTGAACCAGGAAAATGTCGTCCTGACCGGTGCCTGCGAAGCCATCGTTGTTGACGTTCAGTGTATCTTCCCTGCACTGGGCCCCCTGAGCAAGTGCTTCCACACCAAGTTTATCACCACCTCTCCCATTGCACAGATTCCCGATTCCGAGTTCTACCGCTTCAGTGCTGAAACTGCCGGCGAGAACGCAAAGAACATCGTGAAGATGGCAATCGAGAACTTCAAGAACCGTAAGCCTGAGCTGGTCAACATTCCCAACCAGAAGCAGAATGCCCGTGTCGGTTACTCCGTCGAGGCAATCAAGAAGGTTCTGGACGGCGTTGCCAACTCCCAGCTGGACGAGTTCGGCACCACCAAGCCCCTGATCGAGTGTGTCCACTCCGGCGTCCTCCGCGGTGCTGTGGCAATGGTCGGCTGTAACAACCCCAAGATCCGTCCCGACACTGCCCACATCGAGCTGATGAAGAAGATGCTGGAGAACGACATCATCGTCATCACCACCGGTTGTTCCGCTCAGGCTGCCGCCAAGGCCGGTCTGATGGATCCCGTTCAGGCCAAGGAGTACTGCGGTGCCGGTCTGAAGCGTGTTTGCGAGCTGGCTGGCATTCCTCCTGTTCTGCACATGGGCTCCTGTGTTGATATTTCCCGTATGATGATCCTGGCTGCCGATATCGCCAAGGATTGGGGTATCAACATTTCTCAGGTTCCCGTTGTAGGCTGCGCTCCCGAATGGATGTCCGAGAAGGCTGTCTCCATCGGTAACTACGTTGTTGCTACCGGTATTGAGACCTTCCTGGGCGTGGATCCCTACTCCAAGGGCTCCAGCGAAGTCACCGAGCTGCTGCAGGGCGAGAACGGCATCAACAAGTGGGTTGAGGCTAAGTTCGTCGTCGATACCGACATCGAGTCCCTGGGTGACAAGATGATCGCCTGCATCGAAGCCAAGCGTGCCGCTCTGGGTATCTAAACAAGTTTTCTGTCATTGCGAACCAGTCCGCAGACTGGTGTGGCAATCCCCCCGTCGGATCTGTCATTGCGAGAGTTTCGCAGAAACTCGTGGCAATCCCCCGGTTAGGAGAAATACTTAGGAGATTGCCACGGTCGCTTTGCTCCCTCGCAATGATACGAGATTTATTACTTAAACGAGGTCATTTTTCAATGAAAGTTGCGATCACCGGCAAGGGCGGCGTGGGCAAAACCACCCTGTCCTCCACACTGGCCCGGCTCTATGCCGACGAAGGCAGAACCGTCCTGGCCGCCGATGTGGATCCCGATGCCAATCTGGGCTTAGCCCTGGGCTTAAGCCAGGAGGAAGTGGATCAGATCGTCCCCATCTCCAAAATGCGTACACTGGTGGAAGAACGCACCGGTGCCAACGCCGCCAATAAGTTTTTCAAGCTCAATCCCCAGGTTTCGGACATTCCCGACACCTTCTCCAAGGACATCAACGGTGTCAAGCTGCTGGTGATGGGTACGGTGGATGTGGGCGGCAGCGGTTGTGTCTGCCCGGAGCATGTGATGCTCAAGAGCATTCTCTCCGCACTGACCTACCGGAAAAACGATGTGGTCATCATGGATATGGAGGCCGGTCTGGAGCACCTGGGCCGCGGCACTGCCGCCAATATGGATCAGTTCATCGTGGTCATCGAGCCCGGTGCCCGTTCCGTGCAGACCTACCACAATGTAAAACGCCTGGCAGACGATTTGGGTGTCAAGCGTGTTCGGGTGGTGGCCAATAAGGTCCGGGACGAGCAGGACGAGCAGTTTGTGAAAAACGCCATTCCGGCGGAGGACTTGCTGGGTATGATCCACTATAATACCGAGATCATGGATGCCGACCGCAACGGAAAATCACCTTACGACTTCAGTCCCAAAGCAATCGAGGAAATTCGACAAATAAAAGCGATCCTGGATCGCGACTAAAACAATTCGGTCATTGCGAACCAGTGCTCACACTGGTGTGGCAATCCCCTCCAGATACGGTGTCATTGCGAGGCCCAACGGGCCGTGGCAATCCCCCGGTTAGGAGGAATACTTAGGAGATTGCCACGGTCGCTGACGCTCCCTCGCAATGACAGCAAGTTTTAAGAATAATAACAGGAGGAATAAACCGTGACACTTTTTGATAGAGTTTTCGGCGGTAACGACTACAACTATGAGCGTACCGTAGCCGCCATCGATCAGGCCATTGCCACCTATGGTGAAGCAGAGCCTGTTTCCTTCCCTGACACCGCTTACTCCCTGCCCTGCTACTACGGCGTTACCGGTGTCAAGATCAACACCCTGGGCGAGATGAAGGCCGCCATGGACAACATCAAGTCCATGATGACCCGTAACAATCGTCTGCAGGACGCATTCGACAGCGGCATTGCTTCCGCTCTGTGTGCAGAGTTCCTGGAGGCTCTGAAGTACCTGCATGGTGCTACCCCCTACACCGAGCCCGAAATGGGCCACCTGACCGACGCATTCGTGCGTAACCTGGGCGTGCCGCTGGTTACCGGCGATATCCCCGGCGTTGCTGTTATCATCGGCGGTGCCGAAAAGCCCGAGGATACCGTTGCTCTGGTCAAGTCCTACCAGAATCAGGGTATTCTGGTTACTATCACCGGCGAGGGCATCAAGCACGTTGCTGATGCCGGCATGAAGACCGGTGAGAACGTCCGCGTCTGCCCCCTGGGCTATGAGATGCAGTCCGTCATCCACGTTGTTTCCGTTGCAGTGCGTGCTGCTCTGATCTTCGGTAACATCACCCCCGGCGACTTCCCCGCACTGGCTAAGTACACTATGGACCGCGTCCGTGCCTTCGTCAATGCTTACAAGCCTCTTTCTGACGAAATCGTTTCCTACGGTGCCGGTGCCATTTGCCTGGGCTTCCCCGTTGTTTCCAACGAGACTGAGAACATGTTCCGTGTTCCCAAGAGCCTGATCCAGCAGCTGGACACCGAGAAGTGGAACGCCACCTCTCTGGAGGCCCGTGACATCAAGATCAAGATCACCAACATCGACATTCCCGTTGCATACGCCACCGCTTTCGAGGGCGAAATCATCCGCCGCGGCGATATGCAGGTGGAAGTGGACGGCTCCCGTGTGGACTGCTTCGAGCTGGTCCAGACCAAGGAAGCTGCCGAGGTGGAGGATCACAAGATCACCGTTATCGGCCCCGAGATCGACGATATCCCCGTTGGCTCCAAGATCTCCCTGAGCTACACCGTGGACGTTGCCGGCAAGGCTATGCAGCCCGACTTCGAGTCTGTTATGGAGCGTAAGTTCCATGCTTACCTGAACTGCATTGAGGGCGTTATGCACACCGGTCAGCGTGACATGATCCGTATTCGTATCAGCAAGGCTGATTTCGAAGCCGGCTTCAAGTTTAAGCACCTGGGCGAGGTTCTGTACGCCAAGATCAAGTCCGAGTTCGAGGCTGTTGTTGACAAGTGCCAGGTCACCATCGTGGTTGACGCTGAGCAGAACAAGGCTCTCCGGGCTGCTGCCAACGAAGTCTTTGCCAAGCGTGACGACCGTCTGCGTTCCATGACCGACGAGTCCGTTCCCGTTTACTACACCTGCATTATGTGCCAGGCCTTCTCTCCCAGCCACGTTTGTATCGTCACTCCCGAGCGTCTGGGTTTGTGCGGTGCCGTTAGCTGGCTGGATGCCAAGGCTACCAACGAGCTGGATCCCACCGGTCCCTGCCAGATCGTTCCCAAGGAGCGCTGCATTGACGAGAACCTGGGTCGCTACGAGGACGTGGACGAGGCCATTGAGAAGTACTCTCACGGTGCTCTGGAGCACGTTACTCTGTACTCCCTGTTCCAGGATCCCATGACTTCCTGCGGCTGCTTCGAGTGTATCTGTGGTGTTGAGCCCTGCTCCATGGGCGTTGTCATCACCTCCCGTGAGCACGCCGGCATGACTCCGCTGGGCATGAGCTTCTCCGACATGGCCTCCATGACCGGCGGCGGTGTTCAGACTCCCGGCTTCATGGGCCACGGCAAGCAGTTCATCTTCTCCAAGAAGTTCATCGCAGCCGAAGGCGGCCCCGGCCGTATCGTCTGGATGCCCAAGGAGCTGAAGGAGCAGGTTCGCGAGCGTCTGGACGCTACCGCTCTGGAGATGTACGGTGTTGAGAACTTCACCGACATGATCGCTGACGAGACTGTCTGCACCGAGGATCCTGAGGAGCTGCTGGGCTTCCTGTCCGAGGTGGGCCACCCCGTCCTGGGTATGGAACCCTTCGATATGTAATTTACCCCAAAAGGGCGTGCTGCAAAGCACGCCCTTTTCTCATCTCAACCTCCAATAAAATCCGTAGGGGAGGGTCTTGCCCCTCCCATCCGCAATTGTATCCATCGATAAAAGGGAGGGTCAAGACCCTCCCCTACAAACATTACCGTGGTTGGGCGTAGGGGCGATTCACGAATCGCCCGCAAGCCTTCTCCTTGAGGAGATACTCTGTCATCCTGAGCGAAGGCCACAGGCCGTAGTCAAAGGATCCGTTCTCCTATAAAAAAGAATACGGATTCTTCGACTCCGCAACCTTCGGCTGCTACGCTCAGAATGACATGTCATGGTTTTGCGTAACGACCTATCATTGCTCGTCCGCAAAAAGCACCCCCATCCGGGTGACCGGGTGGGGGTGTCGTGTATCAGCAGTAGAAGTCCTTGATCTTCTTGGCACGGCTGGGGTGGCGGAGCTTGCGGATGGCCTTGTTTTCGATCTGGCGGATCCGCTCACGGGTCACGCCGAAGATCTGACCGACCTCCTCCAGCGTGCGGTTGCGGCCGTCGTACATACCGAAACGCATCCGCAGAACATCGGCTTCCCGCTCGGTCAGGGTGTCCAGAATTTCCTTCAGGGCCTCGGCAAGCAGGGCGTTGGAGGTGGCGTCGGCAGGGCCGGGGGTACGCTCGTCCTCTACGAAGGAGCCGATGGAGGTATCTTCTTCGTCACCCACCGGGGTGTCCAGCGACAGGGTGTCGGCGGCGGTGCGGTTGGCCTCGATGATCTTCTCCACCGGCAGATTCAGCTCGGCGGCGATCTCTTCCACGGTGGGCTCGCGGCCCAGCTCCTGCACCAGCTTCCGGTTGCACCGGGTGGCCTTGTTGATGACCTCTACCATATGCACCGGCACACGAATGGTCCGGGCCTGGTCGGCGATGGCACGGGTGATGGCCTGCCGGATCCACCAGGTGGCATATGTAGAGAATTTGTTTCCCTTTGTCCAGTCAAATTTGTCTACGGCGCGGATCAGACCGGTGTTGCCCTCCTGAATCAGGTCCAGAATATGCAGACCGCGGCCGGAGTATTTCTTCGCGATGGACACAACCAGTCGCAGGTTGGCCTCGGTGAGCTTATTCTTGGCATCCTGATCGCCCTCGCTGACCCGCTTTGCCAGCTCGATTTCTTCGTCGGCGGACAGCAGCTTTACCTGACCGATCTCCTTCAGGTACATACGCACGGGGTCGTCCAGATTGTATTCCGCGGCCAGATCCACCGGGTCAACCAGATCCTCTTCCTCCATGGAGGACAAATCAATATCGTCGTCCATGCTTACGGGCAGCAGGTCCAGATCGTCGTCCAGCTCCAGCTCGGCACCGATGATCTGAATATTCATGGATTCGAAACGGTCGTAGATCTCCTCAATTTTCTCCGGGGACAGGTCCAGCTTTTCCAGATGGGCGTTCAGCTCGGATGCCAGCAGGGTGCCGTCCTTGCGGCCCTGGGCGATCAGATTCTGCAAAACGGTCTGCAGATCCTCGGTCTTGGGAGCATTTTTCTTTGCATTACTCATTTTCCATCTCTCCTCTTTCTTTTTAGTGCTGATAGACTATATATCGATTTTTTCCTTTTGACAAGGTCTAAAAATAAAAAAATTTCCGTTTTTATCGGTTTTTCGAAAAATATTTGAAAGCATACAGAGTTTTCCCCAAAATTCCCGAAAACATACGGTTTACTTTTGCGGGGATTTCTATTATAATTGTAAATTGAATAAGAATGGGCAAAAATGCCCGATTAACGTGTCATTGCGAACCAGTGCTCACACTGGTGTGGCAATCTCCCTTAAAAATACGGTGTCATTGCGAGGCAGCTTCGCTGCCGTGGCAATCTCCCGGTCAGGAGAAATATTCAGGGGATTGCCACGTCCCTTTCGACTTCACTCAGGGTCCTCGCAATGACAGCAAATATACAGAGGTGCATATTATGACCGAGCTTTCCAAGATTCGCAATTTTTCTATCATCGCCCACATTGACCACGGTAAGTCCACCCTGGCGGACCGGCTGCTGGAGGAGTGCAACGCCATTGAGCAGCGGCACAGAGCCGAGCAGATTCTGGACTCCATGGAGCTGGAGCAGGAGCGTGGCATTACCATCAAGGCCACTGCCGCCACCCTGACCTACACTGCCGATGATGGGGAGACCTATGCGTTAAACCTCATCGACACCCCCGGCCACGTGGACTTTAACTACGAGGTTTCCCGTTCTCTGGCCGCTTGCGAGGGTGCGGTGCTGGTTGTGGATGCTTCCCAGGGCGTGGAGGCACAGACCCTGGCGAACACCTATCTGGCCATCGATGCCGGTCTGGAAGTTTTGCCCGTGATTAACAAAATTGACCTGCCCTCTGCCCGTCCTACCGAGGTCAAGGCCGAGGTGGAGGATATTATCGGCATTCCTGCAGAGGATTCTCCGGAAATTTCCGCCAAAAACGGCATTAACATCCACAGCGTGCTGGAAATGATCGTTAAGGATGTGCCCGCACCCACCGGCGACCGGAACGCTCCCCTGCAGGCACTGATTTTCGACAGCCAGTACGATTCTTACCGGGGCGTCATCGTCTACACCCGGATCAAGCAGGGCACGGTCAAGCCCGGCATGGACATTAAAATGATGGCCACCGGTGCTGTCTATAAGGTCGTGGAGGTTGGTACCATGCACCCCACCGGCCTGAAAAGCTGCGACGCCTTGGGTGCCGGTGAGGTTGGCTATATCACCGCCTCCATCAAAACTGTGCAGGACACCCAGGTGGGCGACACCATCACAACTGTGGAAAATCCGGCTGCAGAACCCCTGCCCGGCTACCGGGAGGTGCAGCCCATGGTGTTCTCCGGCGTGTATCCTGCCGACGGAGCCAAGTACCAGGATCTGCGGGAGGCTTTGGAAAAGCTGAAACTGAACGATGCCTCCATGTCCTACGAGCTGGAAAGCTCCATTGCTCTGGGCTTCGGCTTCCGCTGCGGCTTCCTTGGTTTGCTGCACATGGAAATTATCCAGGAACGCCTAGAGCGTGAGTACAATCTGGACCTGATCACCACCGCCCCCAACGTTGTTTACCGCATTACCAAGAACAACGGCGAGGTGATGATGGTCTATACCCCTCTGGATTACCCGGATCCCATGGAAATCCAGCTGGCGGAGGAGCCTTTTGCCAAGGTCAACCTGATCGCTCCTCAGGAATATGTGGGCAATATCATGGATCTGGCCCAGCAGCGTCGGGGCGAATTCAAGGATATGGTATATCTGGACGCCAACCGGGTGGAGCTGCACTACGAAATGCCCCTGAACGAGATCATTTACGACTTCTTCGATGCTCTGAAATCCCGTACCCGTGGCTACGGCTCTCTGGACTATGAGCTCATCGGTTACCGTCCCTCCCGGCTGGTGAAGCTGGATATTCTGCTCAACGGCGATGTGGTGGACGCACTGAGCTTCATTCTCTTTGCGGATAATGCCTATCCCAGAGCCCGGAAGATCTGCGAAAAACTGAAGGACAATATCCCCCGTGCCCAGTTTGAAATCCCTATTCAGGCTGCCATCGGCGGCAAGATCATCGCCCGTGAGACCATCAAGGCTCTGCGTAAGGACGTGCTTGCCAAGTGCTACGGCGGTGACATTACCCGTAAGAAGAAGCTGCTGGAGAAGCAGAAGGAAGGCAAGAAGCGGATGCGTACCTTCGGTACGGTTTCCGTCCCCAGCGAGGCCTTTATGGCGGTTTTGAAGTTGGACGAGGATTAAGAGGTGACCTATGGGAATTTTTGGAAGAAAAGAAAAAACGCCCCTTGGTATCTACATCCATGTGCCCTTTTGCCGCAGTAAGTGCCAGTATTGTGACTTCTACTCCCTGACGGACAAGGACGACCGGCTGATGGAGGACTATATGGATGCGGTCTGCGAGCATATCCGGGAGGCCGGACAACGCAGCCCCAGATATTTGGTGGATACCGTATATTTCGGCGGCGGCACCCCCAGCTTTTTCGGTGCGGACGGCATGGCGGCGATCTTAACGGCCATCCGTCGCAATTTCGAGGTTTCCGCCAGTGCGGAGATCACTTTTGAAGCCAACCCCGACTCTGTATCCTCCCGGCTGCTCCGGCGGCTGCGGAGCGAGGGCTTTAACCGGGTGAGTCTGGGCATCCAGTGCGACGACGACCGGATCTTAAAGCAGATCGGCCGCCCCCACAACTATGAGCAGGCAGTGCAGGCGGTGCAGAACATCCGCAGTGCCGGTTTTAAGAATCTTTCCGTAGATCTGATCTACGGCCTGCCCGGTCAGTCCCTGGAAAGCTGGGAGAGAACACTGCGAAATGTGATGGAGCTGCGGCCGGAGCATATCAGCTGCTACGGGCTGAAACTGGAAGAGGGTACGCCCTTGTACGATTGCCGGGAGTACAGCAACCTGCCGGATGACGATACGCAGGCGGATATGTACCTGAAAACCGTGGATATTCTGCGGAGCAAGGGCTACCGGCAGTATGAAATTTCCAATTTCGCCCGCCGGGGCTATGAATCCAGGCACAATATGAAGTACTGGATTGGTGGTGAGTATCTGGGATTCGGCCCGGATGCCAGCTCGGATTTTGCCGGAAAGCGGTTTAAGATCATCCGGGATCTGAAGGGCTACATCGATGGCATTCAGAACCAGGGTATTGTGCTGGATGAGGTGGAGGAGATCTCTGACCGTGAGCGGGCCGGTGAGTATCTGATGATGCGTCTGCGTACGGTGCAGGGCATTGACCGGGAGGAATACGAAAAACGGTTTTTGCTGCCGTTTAAGCCTTTGGAGGAATTTCTGGAGCAGTGCCGGCAGCAAGGTCATGCCTTGGGTGCGGAGGGTCGCTGGCGGCTGACCCCGGAGGGCTTTTTGCTGTCGAATACTATCCTCACCGAACTGCTGACGATTCAGGAAGATTCCGAACCTTTGGCCAAGAGAAGAAAATAAAAAAAGGTGCACGAAAGTGCACCTTTTTATATGTCATTGCGAGGAGCCGAATAAGGCTTCCTTCGGGGGAAGGTGTTGCGGACGAGCAATGATAAGCCCCTACGCCTAACTACGATAGGACTTGTAGGGGTGGCCATTGGCCGTCCGCGTTCTTCTATCAAACCATTCTGTAGGGGAGGGTCTTGACCCTCCCAATAATTGTTTGCATAACTGCGCGAGGGAGGGTCAAGACCCTCCCCTACGTATTATTCCTTTATTAGTTCCGCAAACACCGGCAGGCTTTTTTGGATCATCTCATAGCTGACGCAGTAGCAGATCCGGAAGTAGCCGGGGCAGCCGAAGCCGTCGCCGGGCACCAGCAGCAAATCCTTCTGCTTGGCCTTTTCGGAAAATGCATTTGCGTCGCCGCCGGGAGCTTTGATGAACAGATAGAAAGCACCGTCCGGCTTGGCCATCTCGTAGCCCATGGCGGTCAGCTTTTCGTAAAGCAGCTTCCGGTTGCGGTCGTAGGCGTTAAGATCCGGCCGCAGATGGGTACAACGGGCAATGACCTTCTGCCACAGCGAGGGGGCACAGACATGGCCGCAGGCCCGGGCAGCACCGGCAATGGCGGCATACAGAGCCTTGCTGTCCGCGGCCTGACCGGGAACATAGATATAGCCGATTCGCTCGCCGGGCAGGGACAGAGACTTGGAGTAGGAATAGCAGACCACGGTGTTGGGATAAAGGGTGGGCACAAAGGGCACCTCCACGCCGTCGTAGGCCAGCTCCCGGTAGGGTTCGTCGGAGATCAGGTAGATGGGGTGGCCGTACTGCTCACTCTTTTTCGTCAACAACTGGCCCAGCTCCTGCAGGGTCTGCCGGGTGTAGACCACACCGGAGGGATTGTTGGGGGAATTGATAATAATGGCAGCGGTGTTGGGGGTCAGCATAGCCTCCAGCTTTTCCATATTGATCTGAAAATCGGGGATATCCGGAGGAACGACCTTGAAAATCGCCCCGGCAGACTCGGCAAAGGGCTTATATTCCGGGAAATAGGGGGCGATGGCCAGAATTTCGCTGCCGGGGGTGGTCAGGGCGTGGAGCACCGCCACCAATTCCGGAGCCGCACCGCTGCCGATGAACAGCTCTTCCGGCTTGACCCCGGCATTGTAGCGGCTGTTCAGATCCTCGGCGATGGCTGTCCTTGTAGCAAGATCGCCGATGGCGGAGGTATAGCCGTGAACCGCCAGAGAGTCCATTTCGGCAATCACCTTGCAGATGGTTTCATTGACTTCCCGGGGAGAGGGAATGGACGGATTGCCCAGACTGTAGTCATAGACATTCTCCCGACCCACGATGGCGGCACGGGCGTTGCCGTATTCGAACAGCTCCCGGATGCAGCTGCGGTTGGCACCCAGGGCATAGGCGTTGGGGTTGAGCATAATTTGTACCTCCTTGGAGAGTTGAAATCTTGGCCCCCGCTTTTAAGAGGGGGCTGGATTTTTGCGAAGCAAAAAGACTGGGGGAGTTCGCTTTTTGCTCCCCCCGCCTCGGCGCTTGCCTCGGCACCCCCCTCACAAGTGCGGGGGGCGAGAATTTGGTTATTTCCTATACAAGGGAATGGGCGAATCATAGGGCTGGGGTTTGTAGGTCACGGAGCCAATGGGCTTGCCTTCCAGGCCGTAGGTGGGATGATAGCCAAACAGATTGATGTACTGCATCAGATCATCCCGTTCCTCTGCCATAGCTTCCATAACCGCCACCGTTGCAACCACATCGTCCACCGCCCGGTGGGAATTTACGACTTTGTCGGAAAGACCATATGCCTCGATGGCGTTGGCCAGCTTATGGGGATAACTGCGGCGGTCCTTGTAGACGGTGAGCAGGTCCAGCTTGTCCTTACCCTTTAAAATGGCGGGATCGCCGTCCCGGAGCAACATATAGTACAGAAAACTCAGATCAAAATGGGCATTGTAGGCGATCAGCAGACAATTGCCCTGAAACAGCTCTGCCATATCCCGGCAGACCCGGGTCTTGGCAAGGCCCTTTTGCTGCACATCTTCGTTGGAAATGCCGGTGAGTTTTTGAATCATGGGTGGGATAAAGCTGCCGGGGGCAAGGGTCACCAGCTCGTCGTATTGGGTGGTGATGGTGGGCTTGCCGTCCACCGATTCCACAACAACGGCGGCAAATTCGATGACCTCGTCCCGGTTGTACTGCAGACCGGTGGTTTCCGTATCGAACAGAACCAATTTGTCATATTTTTGGAAGAAATTTTGAAGTGGCATGCCAAATCCTCTTTTCCAAATTCAGTGTTTTTTGTAGGGGAGGGTCTTGACCCTCCCAAAATATTTGTACCTTTGTCGGTGGGAGGGTCTTGACCCTCCCCTACAGAAGTATTTTATTCCGCCAGGGCTTTGGCCCGGGCGAATTTACTTTTGGGTTCGCCCACAAGGCTGTATTTTGCGGCCAAAATTCTTGCAAACTGGGCTGCTGCGGCCTCGCTGCCGGATTTCAGCTCCACTTCCAGCTCGCACAGCGGCACCTCCCTGCCACCGCCCAGTAAAGCACCGGAATCCAGAGCGACTTCCACCACGCAGTCCGGTAAGGTGACGGTGGCGGCCTGTCTGGTAAACCGGGCAGAGCAGACAGCAATCAAGCCACCGGCGGCCAGATTTTCCAGTTCCTGCCAATTGCTAAGTTTACATAATATCGGAATCGCTTCTTCAATGGAAGCGGCTTCCGTTTCCCATTCCTTCCGGCGGTTATTTCCGTCCGGGGCTTTCAGCGTGCAGACGCTTACGCCGTTTTCGTACCGCCGCCGCAGGGTCATGTGCCGGGCGGATAAGTCCTTGCCGGGGGTGTCGTAATAGGTCGTTTCCATGGCGATTTCCGTGACACTGCCCAATTCCTGCCGCACAGCGGCGAGAATTTCCGGCGTGGCGGCGTATTTTAGCTCAAATTCCTTGCTCACGGTGTACCTCCCAATCCTCAAATTACCATCATTATACACCCCTAACGCCGGATATGCAAGAAACTTTCTTTGGGGCCTGATTCCGACAAAATAACACACCCCTTCCGTGGTAGGATTGGCATAGCGATTTCAGAAAGGAATGTGGTACAAATGATGGTTTCCATAGGGATCTATGTCCGCAGGGGACGCAGATTTCTGCGGCGGTGGATGCTGGATCCCCGGGTACATACACTGTTGCAGGCGGTGGGCTGGGTGGCGGCAGGCTGGGTGCTGTCGGCAGCAAGCCTGAGCAGTCGACCCCAGCCTTTGGCCTTGGGGGCACTATGTGCGTTAGCCGGCTGGCCGGCGGTGCTGATGGCCATGGGCAGCATGGCCGGCTACTTGATGTTTTGGGGCAACGCCGGGGCTCAGGGCGTGGTGTGGATCATGGCAGGGGTTTTGGCGGCGACCTTACTGGGTGGCCGGGAATTGCTCCGCAGATCGCCCCTGCTGATGCCTGCCATTGCCGCGACCATCGTGGCGGCGGTGGGCGTAGCCTTTCAGATGCTTTTGGGAGACACCACCCCCATTGTAATCTATCTTCTGCGGATCGCTATGGCAGGCCTTGCAACGCGGCTCTTTGTTCTGGCTTCCGAGCGGCGGGATCCGGTGGTGGATTGGGTGGCCGGGGGTATCGGCGTGCTGGCACTGGCACAGGTGATGCCGATTCCCTATCTGGGCTTCGGCTACATCGCTGGAGGGATCATGGCCAGTGCCGGAGCTTTTCCTGCGGCGGCATTGGCGGGTCTTGCCCTGGATTTGGCCCGGATCACTCCGGTGCCTATGACGGCGGTGATGTGCCTGACCTGGCTGGTACGGCTCATCCCCGGGGGACGGAAAAAATGGATGCCCCTGGTGCCGGGAGCGATTTACTGCATTGTGATGGGATTGTGCGGTGTTTGGGATATGATGCCGCTGCCGGGCCTTGTCATCGGCGGTACGGTGGCTTATTTTCTGCCCGGTCAGGCGGATGTTTCCCACCGCCGGGGTGAGACCGGCGTGGCTCAGGTGCGGCTGGAGATGGCGTCCTCGGTGCTGTCCCAGACCCGGGTGTTGCTTCAGAGTGTGGCCGAGCCGCCGATTGATGAAACTGCCTTAATCCATCGTGCGGCAGAGCGGGCCTGCGGCAGCTGTCCCTGCCGGAAAAACTGCCGGGAAACCCCGGAAAATTTACCCACCTCCCTGCTGCATAAGCCTCTGGGAAATGGGGCGGATCTTCCTATGTCCTGCCGGAAATCCGGGCGGATGCTCCAGGAGCTGCGACGCAGTCAGGAGCAATTGCGTACCATCCGGGCGGATCGGGATCGGCGGCGGGAATACCGGACGGCGGTGGAGCAGCAGTATCAGTTTTTGTCGGAATATTTGCAGGAGCTTTCCGATGCCATTGCCCGGCGAACCAATCCGCCCCAGCAGTGGTATCAGCCGGAGGTGGCGGTGGTATCTGCCAGCCGGGACAGAGCCAACGGCGATCGCTGCCTTTGGTTTGCCGGAGTGGAGTGTCGGTATTACATTTTGCTCTGCGATGGCATGGGCACCGGACCGGAGGCTGCCCGGGAGGGGCAGATTGCCGGAAATATGCTGCGTAAGCTGCTTTCTGCCGGCTATCCACCGGAGCATGCTCTGCGGAGTCTGAACAGTCTTTGTGCCTTGCAGGGCAGTGCCGGAGCGGTGACGGTGGATCTGGCAGAGCTGCGGCTGGATACGGGAAAAGCGGCAATCTATAAGTGGGGTGCGGCACCCAGCTATGTGATCAGCCGGGGTGAACCCATAAAAATTGGGACAGCCACACCACCGCCGGGACTGTCGGTGACAGAGGGCCGGGAAACGGTGGAGAAGCTGTCCCTGCGTCGGGGAGAGACGCTGGTATTGCTCAGCGACGGAGCAGGCGGAGAGGATGCCCTGCGTCTGTGCTGGGAACGGGCCGGGGAACCCGTTGGGGAGCTGGCGGCAAAAATTCTGGAGGGTTGCCGGCCGGATGGCTCGGACGATGCCACTGTCGCGGTGGTGCGTCTGAGTCACGCCCCTGTTTCTGCATAATACCACATAATATTTGCGGAATTTGTCGAAACACAAGATGTGGGAGAAGAATTTGGAGAAATACCACAAGATTTGGGAAATCAGTGTCATTGCGAGGCCCATCGGGCCGTGGCAATCCCCTCATCCTTTTGTCATTGCGAGGAGGGCAACGCCCGACGTGGCAATCCCCCGGTCAGGAGAAATACTTAGGAGATTGCCACGGTCGCTTCGCTCCCTCGCAATGACAAGTGAAAGGGGAAGGTATTGCAGGCGGCAGATTGCCGCCCCTACGCCCAGCCCCGGTAGGGATTGTAGGGGAGGGTCTTGACCCTCCCACCAACAACGGAACAAATCGATTAGGGAGGGTCAATTTTTATTGAGATTGCTAACGCAATCATCAATTTATATCCGCTTTGCTACCCTCCCCTACGGGTTCTGTCGAGGGGTTGGTGCAGGGGTTATAAGAAAGCAGGGTGCCATGCACCCTGCTCTTTTAATATTCTCTTACCACGGCTTTGACAAGTCCGATGATCTCGGCTTCCCGGCCGTCAATGGGTTCGTAATTGTCATTTTCCGGCATGAGCCAAACCTGACCGTTGCGGCGGGAAAGCCGCTTGACGGTGGCCTCGTCACCGATCCGGGCAACCACGATCTGCCCGTCCATGGCGGTCTGCTGGGGGCGAACCACAACCTTGTCACCGCTCAAAATACCGGCATTTATCATACTGTCGCCCCGAACCCGGAGTGCAAAGCAGCCGGGATCGCCATCCCATGCCATGGTGCCTTCCTGATTCTCCACAGCCAGAATTGGGATGCCGGCAGTGACCACGCCGATGACGGGAATCTGACCCGGACGGACATTGGTGACGATGGACCGCTTGCGGCCCTTGGCACCGGGAGAAAGGAGCAGACCCTTGTCCTGCAGTGCCTGAATATGGTAGCTGACGGAGGCGGTGGAACGCAGACCCACAGCTGCACCGATTTCCCGGACGGAGGGGGCGTAGCCGTTCTCCTGAACAAAGGTATTCACATATTCCAAGATCCGTTCTGCCTTATCGCTGGTTCGTGCCATGAAATTGCCCCCTAATCGTTGATTTTATAGAATTATAGCACATATGAACGAAAAAGAAAAGGGGTAAAACGGATTTTGGAACAAATTTTTGTGCTGCGGCATAGATTATTACCGTGAAAAGGAGGGGTCTGTGTGGAAAAAATCGATCCACAGGTGGCAGCGAAGGTTTGGCAGCGGGTTCGGGGAAACGAGAAACCGGCAGAGCAGATAGGCATCCAAACCATGGTTGCCTGGGAGAAGGAAACGGAGGCAATCCTGCAATGGCTGCTGCGTCGCTTGCCGGACAAGAGCTACGCCCTGCAGCAGCTGATTGCCGATACCCGGCGGCATATCGCCTGCCTGCAGGGCATTCGCCAGCTCAATGGGGAAAAGATCGGTGCCTATTCTGCCGGGAAATCTCTGTCCGGTGAGCCGGTGACCTTGC
Organism: Oscillospiraceae bacterium; assembly: GCA_015067945.1. Lineage (GTDB taxonomy): Bacteria > Bacillota > Clostridia > Oscillospirales > Oscillospiraceae > Faecousia. The sequence goes on along the minus strand of SVLM01000002.1, from coordinate 36,539 downwards.
TGCGGCGGTGCTACAGTCTGTGCCTGCAGGTGGGGGCAAGGTATGCTGCCCGGGCGGAAGATGAGCAGTACGGCGGCGTTTTCGGGGATATGGCCAGAACGAAACGGCGTCACTGTGCCATGCTGCTGGAAATTCTGGGCGGTGGCGTGAAATAATCCGATAAATTATCCCCCGAAGCACATCGCTTCGGGGGACATAAGTATATATTATACGCAGGCGACCGTTTTTGCCTTCCGGTCCTTCAAATACCAGGGCAGGTAGGCCAGCACAAACAGCACAGTTATGGCCGCTACCATCACCAGCAGACGCAGGGCAAAATTGGGCGGCAGAATATCCAGCACGGAGGGCGTGGACTCCGGCCTTGCCATGAACAGATAGTTTGCTCCGGGAAGCATATCGTTGACGAAATAGGCGATGGTCGCCAAAATACCCAAGCCAATGTACGCCTTCACTGCCGATTTGATCGTGGGCCGCATCTTGTGGACAAAAATCATGTAGAATACCGCCACATAGCCCAGGGTATGCTCCACCCAGAACTGGTAGTAACGGAACCGGGTAGGACCGGTGTAGGAAATTACCGTAGGAGTCAAAAGGGCGAACACAGAGCCGGACAAAAGCCAGAAATAGCACAAATCAAACAGCGTTTGGGACTTTCCCAGCAGCATATAGCTGGCAAAGACCACAACCCAGCCGCAGACGGTGATTGGCAGGTGATCCACCGGGTTCGGGCCCAGTTCCGGAATCGCCACCAGCCGCCAGTAGTAGGACATTTCGGAGAAAATCAGCAAAAACGCCAAAATGTGACGAATATTTTTCTCCCACTTGCAGTCCGCAAGAGGCTTGCGAAAACGGGAAATCAGCAGGATCACGCCGATCATCAGCAAAATCGGCAGGAAGTGAGCCAGAGTAAAATTGGTAAATTCGATTTCCGTTCCCTGGCCGAAAAAGTATTTCAAAAAGTCTTTCATGGAAGAACCTCATTCATAGTTTATTCACAAGTTTCGGCCATTATATCACCTTTCGACAAATAACGCAACCTTTTACGGGAAAATTCTTAAGCTTTTCTTAAGAATCCCCTGCGATGTATCTGTCATTGCGAGGCCCAACGGGCCGTGGCAATCCCCTGAATATTTCTCCTGACCGGGAGATTGCCACGTCAGCGAAGCTGCCTCGCAATGACATAATATTCGAAAAATGACATACGGACGGCCAATGGCCGCCCCTACAAGCCCTACCGAAGGTGACCGTAGGGGCGATATCATACAAAAAAGGTGCGTCTTGCAACGCACCTTTTGATTTTCAGTTAACTGCAGCTGCTTTTTTCTTCGTGACCTTGAAATACACCCAGTAGAACCCGGCGATATACAAAAAGAACAGAAGCACCACACCGGCGGGATAGAGAATTTTATGGCCGCCCACCAGATTGTAGAGAATATCGTAGGGCGTGCCGTCGCCAGCCATCAGGAACATATAGTTGTAGTCGATCAGCACATTGGCAATATAGGCTGCGATGCAAAAACCGCAGAGAATGGCCAGGGTGATGACGATGTTATTCTTCTTCATGCTGCACATACCGGAGAACATGATGTACAGCGATGCAAAACCGGAAATGCAGTGGGTCACGCCGGAAATCACATTGTCAAAGGACAGCACCGGGTAGGCGTTATAGTTCTGGCCGGCACCGTAAGTGCCCAGCAATGCACCCAAAATACCAAAAATGCACACAAAATCCAGAGATGCTTCCTTCACCCGTCCGGTGCAAAAGGCAGCCATGGGGATGGCAATCAGCTGGATACTGCACAGAAACAGGGGCAGATTGTACAGCCAGTCCATGGGATCGCCGGAGCGGAAGCACAACAAAACAATTTTGAACAGCTCCAGACCGTCAATGAGCAAAGCTGTCCAAATCAGCACGGCGTTTTTTGCTTTTGCGGCTGCGTTCTGATTGCGGCGACCGAGGAAAACCGCCAGCAGGATCATAACCAGAATCAAGGATGTAACAAAGGTCAGATGCTGCCAGGACAGGAAGCCCTCCGGCTCACGCTGATAGCCGCCAAAACCAAAAAATTCTCTCATAAAAACACTCCGTTTGTATTATTTTTGGTCATCTTTTGGCATTATAGCAGAGATAAACAAAAATTGTGCTTTTTCGGCAAAATATAAGGAAATCTTAAGCTTTGTTCAGAATGACAGGCGGACGGCCAATGGCCGCCCTTACGAGTTCTTTCGCAGGTTTTTGCGAATTCTACTGCTGGTAGAGTCCCATTTTCTCTTTGCCGTAGACCGAAAAAAACCGTTTCTCCGGCTGGCAGGGTGACAGCAAAACACTTTCAATGTATGATAATATTGACCTCATGTGTGAGGAACAAATATTCGGGAGTGTATTCTATGAGCAACTATCAAATTATTACCGATTCCGGCTGTGATCTGCCTCAGAGCATGATCAGCAACTTCGATATTCGCGTTCAACCCCTGCTGGTGAATTTCCGCGGCGAAACACTGAACGATTCCGTTGATGCCGGTATCCGGGAGTTTTATGCCGGTCTGCGGGCCGGTGATGTGGCAACCACCTCTGCTATCAATCCCGAGGGCTGGAAAGACGCCATTGAACCGTCGCTGAAAGAAGGCAAGGATGCGTTGGTCATCACCTTTTCCTCCGGTCTGAGCACCACCTACCAGTCCGCTGTTATCGCAGCCGATGAGCTGCAGGAAACATATCCCCAGCGGAAGATCCGGGTCGTTGACAGCCTGGCCGCATCTCTGGGACAGGGCCTGCTGATGCACTATGTCTGTGCCAAGCGGGATGCGGGTATGGAACTGGATGCCTTGGCTGCCTGGGTGGAGGAAAACCGCCTGAAGCTGTGCCATTGGTTTACGGTGGACGACCTGATGTTCCTGAAGCGGGGCGGACGGGTCAGTGCGGCCACGGCGTTGGTTGGTACCATGCTGCAAATCAAGCCCGTTCTCCATGTGGATGAAGAGGGCCACCTGATCAGCATGGCCAAGAGCCGGGGCAGAAAAGCCTCCATTTTGGCACTGGCTGCCAAGCTGAAGGAAGCCGGCATGCAAAACGATGTGGCCTACATCTGCCACGGCGATTGCCTGGAGGATGCAGAGTATCTTGCCAAGTATCTGAAGGAAAACTGCGGTGTCAAGGAAGTGTTCATCGGTTATACCGGTGCGGTAATCGGCTCTCACTCCGGCCCGGGCACGCTGGCTCTGTTCTATTTGGGAAATAACCGGTAATCTTAAACAATCCGTAAACAATCCCGGGTTTTGGTTGCATTCCGGCAGTTTGGAGATATAATAGCAATATCAAAAACACAAGGGGATTTTCATGGGTAAGCTTCGTATGTGGATCCAGCGGTTCATGATGGGCCGCTACGGCACAGACAAACTGAATATGACGATTTTGGGAGCAGGCGTTGTCCTGTGTGTGGTGTCGCTGTTCTTTGGGCGGATGCCGACGGTGTCGCTGATTCTGACCACCCTATCGTATGTGCTGATGTTTTGGGCCATTTTCCGCACGCTGTCCCGGAATACCTACAAGCGGTACCGGGAAAACCGTCGGTATCTGATGATTTTGGAGCGGATCAAGGATAAAGAGCATCGGCATTACGATTGCCCCAAGTGCCGTCAGCCGGTACGGGTGCCCAGAGGGAAAGGCAAGATCGCCATCACCTGCCCCAAATGCAAGGAAAAATTCATAAGAAAAACGTAAATCAGAAAGGCTTCTCCCCAAGGAGGAGCCTTTTGTCATCCTGTGCGTAGCTGAGGGATGACAGGGTGAAAACAATACTTTTTTATTTTCGTTTGCAATCTTCCAAATTCTGCGGTATACTGCTAATACAAAAGCAATCACTAAAATATGGAAGGAAGCAGGTGCGTGTATGTCGGATATGACAATAAAGATTTTGAGCGGCCCGGAGCGGATTCGTCGCAGACCAGCGGTGATTTTTGGCTCGGAGGACATCACCGGCGTGGAGTATATGCTGCAGTCGCTATTGGAGATCTGGCTGGAAGAGGCAAAGGAGGGCTATATCCGGAATCTCACATTGACCGGCTACGCCGACGGATCTGTGGGTCTGCAGGACGATGGCCGGGGTCTTTGGCTCGGAGAGGATGATACTGTTTGGAAGCATCTGTTTTGCGAGATGTCCTATATCCCCCGGGGCATCAGTCCTCCCAGACGCAAGATCTTTGAGCCCCCGGCTCCGGATTACATTGATCACGATAATTTCTACATCCACGCAGCCACTTGTGCCGCAGAATATATGGATGTCCACGCAATCCGGGACGGCATATCCTATAAGCTGCACTTCGAAAAAGGCGAGAACATTGACGGTCTGAGCAGGGATTTTACCGCAAAGACCTCCGGGACCGCCCTGCGGATCAAGCCGGATCGGGAGGTTTTCACCGAAACGGTGCTTAGCTCCTCCTGGCTTTCGGAAAGAGCACAGATGCTTGCGGTGCTGGTGCCGGGCATTACGGCGATTTTTCGGGAGGAAACGGAATCTGGCTTTTTGGAATCGTCCTGGTGCTATCCCAAGGGAATCGTGGATTTCCTGCAGGATATCCACACCCAGTGTACCGCAACGCCGGTTTATACGGATGCTCTGGAAGCAGAGGGGCAGGAGCGGTACGACAGACCCCGCTACAAAGCCAAGCTCCAGTTTGGCCTGCGGTTTACAGCGGAGCCGGGGTTCGTCCGGTGCTATCACAATTTCCGGGAGTTGACCTACGGCGGCCGGCATTTGGATATTATGCTCAAGGAGATCGTGGACAGTGTGCACCGCCATATTTCCAGACGGCTCACAAAGGAGGATGTTTTGGAGCGGCTGCAGCTGGTGGTGATTACCGAGGCCGGCGAATCGGAATGGATGGATTGTCACGGCAACCAGATCGGCAATACGGTGCTGCGGGATATGGCTTCGGATCTGATCAGAAACGATGTCGGTTACTTCATCAAGCAGAACAAGACCTATCTGGAGGCTTTGTTCTATCAGGGATAATTACATCTATAAATCGAAGTAAAGATATGGACGCTGCACAGGCACGCAAGGGCCAGGGCTTTTGTTACAGGAAGAATAGAAAAATTTAGAAAATAAGAATAATTCCTATTGACAAATAGAATTTCCCGTGTTATACTCATCTTACAAATAAGAATGATTCTTATTTGGAGTTTCGACGGGAGGTTTGTTATGGAACAAAAAACAAAGCATTTCCGTAAACGCGATGCGATTTTGGATTGCGTCCGCGGAACAACGGTCCATCCTTCTGCCGACTGGGTCTACGCCCGGCTGAAACCGGACATCTCCGACCTCTCCCTGGGTACTGTTTACCGAAACCTGGCTCTGTTTAAGGAGCAGGGGCTGATCACCAGTCTGGGAACGGTCAAGGGAGTAGAACGGTTCGACGGAAACAACGCTCCTCATGTCCACTTCATCTGCGATCAATGCGGCGGGGTGGATGACCTGATGGAGATCCAACTGCCGCCGGAACTGACAACGGCAGCCACCACCGCCTGCGGCGGATGCATCCAAAGCAGTCAGCTGATCTTCACCGGCAGGTGCCGGAATTGTAATAAATAATATTTGGAGGATTTTATTATGAAAAAGTTTGTTTGTACGGTTTGCGGTTATGTCTACGAGGGCGACGAGCTCCCCGAAGATTACGAGTGCCCCTTGTGCGGCGTTGGCCCCGACCAATTTGAAGAAGAAGCTTAATAAATTTATATATACACTATAAAACATTAAAATTTGGAGGATTTTATTATGAAAAAGTTTGTTTGCCCCGTTTGCGGTTATGTTCATGAGGCCGAGGCTATGCCCGAGGGCTTCGCCTGCCCCATCTGCAAGGTTCCCGGTTCCAAGTTCAAGGTGATGGAAGAAGGCAAGCTGGCCGCTGAGCACGAGTTCGGCGTCTACGAGACCACTGTGAAGAACAACCCCGACATCTCCGCTGAGGATAAGGCATTCATTCTGGAGCAGCTGATGGCCAATTTCCAGGGCGAGTGCAGCGAGGTCGGTATGTACCTGTGCATGGCTCGAATCGCACACCGGGAGGGTTATCCCGAGATCGGCCTGTACTGGGAGAAGGCTGCTTACGAAGAGGCTGAGCACGCCGCGAAGTTTGCCGAGTTGCTGGGCAGCACCCTGGAGCCCAACATGAAGGCCGACACCAAGTCCAACCTGGCTTGGAGAGTGGACTGCGAGTTTGGTGCAACCGCCGGCAAGTTTGATCTGGCTAAGGTTGCCAAGGCCAATGGCCTGGATGCCATCCACGACACCGTCCACGAGATGGCCCGCGACGAGGCTCGTCACGGCAAGGCATTAAAGGGCTTACTTGAAAGATATTTCAAGTAAGCCGCAACCGAATCAAAGCCCAACGAAGTGGGTTTGATTCGGAGAGGACGAACAACGAAGCGTGCGGATGTTCGCCATAAGGCGGACGCAGCAAAGCGGAGTTTGTGAGGACGAGAAGGGCCTGCTGGAGCGTTACTTCAAGTAAGAAAATAGTAAAAAGCGGAGGCACTTGCCTCCGCTTTTAAAATATATTCAGACGAACCGCTCTTTCGGTTATTCCGGGCGGAGCTCCGCTTGCACAGGATGACACAGACGGGATCTTATTCCCCGTAGCCCATGGGGTTATTTTTCTGCCAGTTCCAGGAGTCGCGGCACATTTCCGCAAGACCCAGCTCTGCCTTCCAGCCCAGTTTGGTAAGACTCTTGGCGGGGTCGGCATAGCAGGTGGCGATATCGCCGGGGCGGCGGGCTACGATCTTATAAGGAACGGGGACCCGGTTGGCGTCAATAAAGGTATGCACCATATCCAGCACGCTGTAGCCGGTGCCGGTGCCCAGATTGAATACCTCACAGCCCTTATTTTCGTTTGCGTAGCGGACGGCGGCCACGTGACCCTTGGCCAGATCCACCACATGGATGTAGTCCCGGACGCCGGTGCCGTCGGGGGTGTCGTAATCGTCGCCGAAGACGCTCAGCTCTTCCCGGCGGCCAACTGCCACCTGGGTAATATAGGGCATCAGATTGTTGGGGATACCCCGGGGATCTTCGCCGATGCGGCCGGACTTGTGGGCACCGATGGGGTTGAAGTACCGCAGCAGCACGATGCTCCAGTCGGCTTCCGCGGTGGCCATGCCGGAAAGGATCTGCTCGGTCATGTACTTGGTCCAGCCGTAGGGGTTGGTGCAATTGCCGGTGCGGCTGGTTTCCTGCAGGGGCATTTCGTTGTCGGCGGTGTAAACCGTAGCGGAGGAGGAGAAGATGATGTTCTTCATGCCAAACTGCTTCATGACCTTGGTCAGCACCAGAGTGGAGTTCAGGTTGTTGTCGTAATACTCCCAGGGCTTGGCAACGCTTTCGCCCACGGCCTTCAGGCCGGCGAAGTGGATCACGCAGCCGATCTCGTTTTCGGCGAAGATTTTGGTGAGCAGAGCTTCGTCCCGGACATCACCCTCGTAGAATTTCAGGGTCTTGCCGGTGAGTTCCTGGACGCGATCCAGGCTCTTGGGGTTGGAGTTGCACAAATTATCGATAACAATCACGCCGTAGCCGCTTTCCAGCAGCTCCAGGCAGGTGTGGGAACCGATATAGCCGGCACCGCCGGTGACCAGTACATTCATAAAAATTCCTCCATGATATAGATTTTATGATATTATTGTAATCTTTTTATATAAAAAATGCAAGTATATTCCTGGGTTGTCCGGGGATTTTTCTTGCTATTTTCGTTATTTGCAGGTATAATGTAGCAAGGAATGCTATGCGTCCGGGCAAAACCCACCGTTCGTCCTTTTGTCATTGCGAGCCAGTGCGCACACTGGCGTGGCAATCTCCAAAGGGTTACTCCTGTCGGGGGGGGGATTGCCACGTCGGACTTTGCATTTCTATTGTAATTGCTTACCGCAATTGTTGATTTAGAATCGCTTCGCTACTCCTCGCAATGACATTAATGTGAATGGAGGTTACTCCATGGATGTAAAAAAGAAAATACTCCTTTTGACCACCGGTGGCACCATTGCGTCGGTTGCCGGAGCGGACGGATTGGAGCCCCATCGCTCCGGGGTGATGGAGCGGGAGCTGAACCAGCTTCGCACCTACTATGATATTACCGTCATGGATGTGATGTGCCTGGATTCCTCCAACATCCGCCCGGAGGAATGGAAGACCATTGCCGCCTGCGTGTATGAGCAGCGGAGAGGCTTTGATGGCGTCGTCATATCCCACGGCACGGATACCATGGCCTACACTGCATCGGCAGTGACCTTTATGCTGCCGAACATCGACATTCCGGTGGTGTTCACCGGTTCTCAGCTGCCTTTGGCGGATATCCTTTCCGACGGTCCGGACAATCTGCGTACCGCCTTTGCTATGGCAGCCTCCGGAAGACCCGGCGTGTTTCTGGCCTTTGACCGGAAGGTGATGCGTGGCTGCCGGGCAGTAAAGGTTCGTGCTTCCGGATTTTCCGCATTTGAAAGCGTCAACGCCCGGTATGCGGGCATTGTCAGCAACAGAGGCTTGGTGCTCAACGAGCAGATTCTGCCTCCGGTGACCGGGGAAGCACAGCTTCGCACGGAAATCAGCAACTCTGTTTTTTTGCTGAAGCTGACACCGGGCCTGAATCCGAAGATTTTCGACATGCTCTCTGCATTAGGATATAAGGGGATTGTCATCGAGGCCTTTGGCCTGGGCGGCATCAATGTGCTGAGCAAGGAGCTTTCTTCCATCCACCGTTGTGTGGAGGAGGGCATCAGCGTGGTGGTCACCACCCAGTGCCTGTATGACAGCTCCGACCTGCGGGTCTATCAGGTCGGCAATAAACTGCTGGAGCTGGGCGTGATTCAGGGTCGGGATATGACCACCGAGGCTGCCATGACCAAGCTGATGTGGGCCTTGGGTCAGGGCATGAGCCCGGAGGAAATCGCGGAGCTTTTCCGCCACAACCTTGCCGGCGAGATTACCGAGGATCCGTAAAAATACCTTCCCCCGAGGGGAAGGTGGCCGAGCAAAGCGAGGTCGGAAGAGGAACGCGGGCGGCAATCTGAGATGCAGTAACAGTCTGGACTTATGGATACTTTACAGTTGCTAAGTCTGAAACTTATTCAAAGCTGCAAGTATACTTCCCGCATTCCTCTTCAGTCACAAAATGTCTTAAAGCCATTTTGTGCCAGCCCCTCTGAGGAGGGCCCCGCCGTGGCTCTAACACTCCACCGGAGTGTTATTCACTACCACGGCGACGCTTCGCTTACCCCCCGGGGGGAAGCGATAGCGGTCTTTGACCGCGGTTGTTTACACGAAAGTTATCCCTCAATAAACAAGGAGGTCAATTCTATGGATACCATTTATGTAACCGGACATCGCAACCCCGATACCGATTCCATCGTTGCCGCCATGGCCTATGCCGCCCTGCGGAACGCCTTGGGTAACCGGGAGTATGTGGCTGCCTGCCTTGGCCGGGTCTCCGACGAGACCCAGATCGTGCTGGATCGGTTTGGATTCGAGCCGCCGGTGCGGATTCGCAGTATGTTCACCCAGGTCCGAGACCTGGATTTCGATAAACCCCCGGTGTTTTCAGCCGCCGTGACCATGGACAGAGCCTGGTCGGTGATGGAAAAGCTGAAGGCTGTTGCCATTCCCGTGGCCAACGACGACGGCACACTCTATGGCATGCTGTCCCGGGACGATGTGGCCAATTATAATATGTCGTTGGTGAACAGCGGCAAGCTGGACCGGGTCCCTCTTTTTAATGTACTTTCCGTGCTGGAAGGCAAGGTGATCAATGACGCCGGTGAAACCATCGACGAGATCTCCGGCGAAGTGTCCATTGCCCTGCCTCAGAGCCGGGAAAATCTGCTGTTTCAGGACGAAAACGCGGTGGTCATCTGCGGTCACCAGCCGGACATGATTCGCCGGGCCTTGGAAATGAATGTAAACTGTCTGGTTCTGTGTCAGGCAGAGCTTTCCGAGGAGCTGCGGAGCATTCCTACCAAGACCTGTGTCATCGCAACGCCCTACGATGCCTATCGTGCGGCCCGGCTGATTTTCCAGTCCACCCCCATTGGCCGTATTTGCAATAAACGCGGCTTGATTTGCTTCCACATGGAAGACCGGGTGGACGATGTTCGGGAGACCATGCTCAAGCACCGCTTCTCCTGCTACCCCGTGCTGGACGAAAACGAAGTGGTTGTGGGCATTTTGAGCCGGTATCACCTGCTGCGTCCCCGGCGTAAGCGTGTGGTTCTGGTGGATCACAACGAAATTTCCCAGTCCGTGCCCGGTCTGGAGGAGGCAGAGATTCTGGAGATCATCGACCACCACCGGCTGGCGGATATCCAGACCAGCAATCCCATTTATGTTCGCAACGAGCCTGTGGGCTCTACCAATACCATCATCGCCGGAATGTTCCAGGACCGGGGCCTGATGCCCTCGGAAAAGCTGGCAGGCATGATGGCGGCGGCCATCATTTCCGATACGGTTATGTTCAAGTCCCCCACCTGCACCGACCGGGATATCCGTACCGCAGAGCGTATGGCCCGGATCGCCAATGTTTCTCTGGAGGAGCTGGGCAGACAGATTTTCTCTGCCTCCACCGAGTCCAAGACCGCTGAAGAGATGCTCCAGAGCGACTACAAGGAATTCCACATCGCCGGTCACGACCTGGCGGTGGCTCAGATCACCTGCGTGGACAGCCCCAACCTGCTGGAGCGTAAGGAGGAATTCCTAACCCTGATGCGTAAGATCAAGGACGAAAAGCAGTTCAGCATGGTGATTTTGATGCTCACCGATGTGCTGAAGGAAGGTACGCAGCTGATCTATTTGGGCGACGACGATGTGATTCGTCAGGGCTTTGGTGTCCAGCCCAGAGAAAACACGGTGTTCCTGCCGGGTATTATGAGCCGTAAGAAGCAGATCATTCCCCTGCTGTCCACCCTGTGGGGTTAAAAATATCGTTATTTCTGTCATCGCGAACCAGTCCGCAGACTGGTGTGGCGATCCCCTCCAAACACGGTGTCATTGCGAGGCAGCTTTGCTGCCGTGGCAATCCCCCGGTTAGGAGAATCATTTAGGAGATTGCCACGTCGGGCTTCGCATTTCTGTTGTAATTGCTTAACGCAATTGTTGATTTAGATTCGCTTCGCTACTCCCTCGCAATGACACAATTTTGATAGTTAGGAGGTGAAAATATGTCCTTTGAGCGTTTACTTGGCAATGAAAGACTAAAGGAAAATCTGACCCAAAGCCTGAAAAAGGGGCGTATTTCTCACTTCTATCTGATTTCCGGCCCGAAAGGAAGCGGCAAGCATACCCTGGCAAAACTGCTCAGTGCTGCCATTCTCTGCCACAGCCACGAGCCGTGTTTGAGCTGCTCCGTCTGCCGCAAGGTGATGGAAAACACCCACCCGGATGTGATCACTGTGGAGGATCCGGAACACAAAACGGTGGCGGTCAAGCTTGTCCGGCAATTCCGGGAGGATGTGTTCATCCGCCCCAACGAGTCCGAGTATAAGATCTACCTGCTGCCCCAGGAGTTGGGCATCGAGGGTCAGAACGCCCTGCTGAAGATTCTGGAAGAGCCCCCCAGCTACGGTGTGTTCATCCTGCTGACCGACAATCCGGAAAAGCTGTTACCCACCATCCGCTCCCGCTGCACAGAGCTGAAGCTGACGGCACTGCCTAAGCAGGTTTTGGCCGGTGCGTTGCAGAAAGAGTTTCCCCAGGCGGAAGAAGCTTCGGTATCTGCCGCCATGCTCCGCAGCGGCGGATTCCTGGGTCAGGCCCGGGCGATCCTTGCCGACACGCAGGGTTATCCCCCCCAGACCGAGCAATTTGCGGGCAGCTTTGCAAAAAAGGATGCCATCCTTCTGCTGCAGACCCTGGTGCCGATGGAAAAATGGAAGCGGGATCAGCTGAGTGAGGTACTTTCCCAGTGGATCGAGCTGCTGGAGGGAGCCTTGGCCTGCCGTGCAGGTATGCCGGCGGCACATCCCTTGGCGGCGGAGATCAGCACCGCCAGAAGTGCGGATCAAATCCGCAGTGCCATATCCTGCCTGCAAAAAAGTATAGATTATGCCCAGAGAAATATCTCAGTTGCCGCCATCTGCGGCTATCTTTCCTGGGCTTTGAGATAAAAGGAGAAAACCATGGAAGAGACAAATAAGACTGTTCAGGTGGTGGATATTCAGTTCCGCCCGGGACAGAAGGTTTATTATTTTGACCCCGGCAAGCTGGAGCTTCACACCGGTGATCATGTGATCATCGACACTGCCCGGGGACCGGAGTTCGGCATCTGTGCCAGCGGCAACCACAGCATTCCCGAGCGGGATGTGGTCAGCCCACTGCGGCCGGTGATCCGCATCGCCAGCGCACAGGACGAAAGGTGCGTAGAGGACAACCGCAAAAAGGAGCAGCAGGCCTTTGATGTCTGCCTGCAGAAGATTGCTGAGCAGGGGCTGGATATGCAGCTGGTCAGCGTGGAATGCTCCTTCGACGGCAGCAAGCTGCTGTTCTTCTTCACCGCCGACGAGCGGGTGGATTTCCGGGAGCTGGTCAAGAGCCTGGCGTCGGCATTCCATACCCGTATTGAGCTGCGGCAGATCGGTGTCCGGGACAAGGCTAAGATGGTAGGCGGTCTGGGCATCTGCGGCAGACCCTTCTGCTGTGCCAGCTTTCTGGACGATTTCCAGCCGGTGTCCATCAAAATGGCCAAGACCCAAAATCTGAGCCTGAACCCCACCAAAATTTCCGGCACCTGCGGCCGGCTGATGTGCTGCCTGAAGTACGAGCAGTTTGCCTATGAGGATCTGCTGCGGAACGCACCTAAGGCCGAATCCTTTGTGGATACCCCGGAGGGCCGGGGAACGGTTATTGAGGTGGATCTGCTGCGGCAGCGTGTCAAGGTGCGGATGGAGGACGAGCCGGAAGTGATTCAGGTATTCCGCAATGAGGAGATCGCCATTCTGCGAAGCGGCAAGGCCAAGAAGAACGATCCGCCCATTCCTGCTGACCTGGCACCCATTTCCGGAAACGGAAAGCGTGTCCGCAAGGAAGAGCCGGTGCGGTCCATGCCCCTGGATTCCATCAAATTCCGCTATAGCGAGGAGCCGGTGGCGGAGGGTGTGGCGGATCCGGAGGAAGCAGAAGTCCCGGAGGAGACCGCTGCATCTGCCAAGAAGAACAACCGCCGCCGGAATAAGAACCGGGGCAACCGTGAGCAGAAGGTACAGGAATTGAAGACCCCGGCTGAGCCGAAACCTCAGGATTCTGCAGCGGACCCTGAGGGAGAAAATACGAAAAAACAGAACAACCACCATCGCAGACATCACTATCGCCGGCACAAAAAGCCCGGCGGCAACGCAAATAACGCCCAATAAAGAGAAAAGGAGCACCCTGCGGTGCTCCTTTTTGTCGCCTTTTTCACTGTCGTCTTTCTGTCATTCCGAGCCAGTGCGCACACTGGCGTGGGAATCCCCCCCGGTTAGGAGAAACACCCAGGAGATTGCCACGGCCCGATGGGCCTCGCAATGACACAGTATCGTTTTTTCGAGCGTAACCCCTCACGATAGAGCGTAGATTCCTCGACTACGCTCGGAATGACAAATGCCGCGGTGCAAAAGCACCGCGGCGTTATGACATCAATTACTGGTTCTCCAGTTCCTTCAGAGCGTCCTTGCGGCTAAAGTTTGCACGGCCCTTCTCGTCGAAGCCCATGAACTTAACCCAAGTCATGTCGCCCAGATTCAGAACGTCCTCAACCTTCTCAACGCGGCGGTTCTCCAGCTTGGAGATGTGGACCATGCCGTCGTGGCCGGGAGCGATCTCAACGAACGCACCGATGGGCAGGATGCGAACAACCTTGCCGTAGTACAGCTTGCCAACCTCGGGAACGAAGCAGATGTCGTCCACCATCTTCTTGGCAGCGTAAGCAGCGGCACTGTCCACAGCGGAGATGAACACGGAGCCATCGTCCTCAATGTCGACCTTGGCACCGGTGTCGGCACAGATCTTCTGAATGGTCTTGCCGCCGGAGCCGATGACCTCGCGGATCTTGTCCACGGGAATCTTCAGGCTGATCATCTTGGGAGCAAACTCAGAAACCTCAGCACGGGGCTCGGGGATGCAGGGCAGCATGATCTCGTTCAGGATCTCCAGACGGGCCACGCGGCAACGCTCCAGAGCATCGGCGATGATCTCCATGGTCAGACCCTTGTTCTTCAGGTCCATCTGGATGGCGGTAACACCCTCGGTAGTACCGGCGACCTTGAAGTCCATTTCGCCGTGGAAGTCCTCAACACCCTGAATGTCGGTGAAGGTTCTCCACTCGCCGGTCTCCTGGTCGGAGATCAGGCCGCAGGAAATACCTGCAACGGGACGACGGATCGGCACACCGGCATCCATCAGAGCCAGAGTAGAGCCGCAGATGGAGCCCTGGGAAGTAGAACCGTTGGAAGAAAGAACCTCGGACACCACGCGAATGGCGTAGGGGAACTCCTCAACGGGAGGAATCACGGGCAGCAGAGCCTTCTCAGCCAGAGCACCGTGACCGATCTCACGACGGGAGGTGGAACGGGCAGCACGGGCTTCGCCGGTGGAGAATGCGGGGAAGTTGTAGTGGTGGATATACCGCTTGGTATCTTCCTGATAGATGGTGTCCAGCTTCTGAGCAGCGGACAGAGTGTTCAGGGTGCAGATGGACAGAACCTGGGTCTGGCCACGGGTGAACAGGCCACTGCCGTGGACTCTGGGCAGAACGCCGACCTCGGCAGCCAGAGCACGGATGTCGTCCATGCCACGGCCGTCAACACGCTTGCCGGCCAGCAGCCACTTCTTAACGACCTTCTTCTGCATCTTGTACAGGCAGACCTCAATGTGGGTCTCGAAGTCCTCGTACTTCTCAGCGAACTTGTCAGCGAAGTCCAGACGGGCAGCGGTCAGACGCTCCTCGCGGACATTCTTATCGTCGGTATCCAGAGCGTACTCGATCTGACCCAGGCCGTACTCGATCAGGTCGTCCAGCAGGTCGTGGTTAACAGCGGCCTTCTCGAAGGTGAACTTGGGTTTGCCGATCTCAGCAACGATGGAGTTGATGAACTTCACGATCTCCATGTTGGTCTCGTGAGCGATGCGGATGGACTCGTAGACGATCTCTTCGGGAGCCTCGTTGGCCTCGGTCTCGATCATGACGACCTTCTCGAAGGTGGAAGCGATGCAGACAAAGCAGTCGCAGGCCTCACGCTCGTCGGCAGAGGGGTTGATGACGTAGCGGTCGCCGATGTGAGCGACGTTGGTGGTGGCAACGGGGCCGTTCCAGGGCACATCGGAAGATGCGATGGCGATGGAAGCACCCAGGGAAGCGACGATTTCCACGGGGTTCTCGTAGTCGTTGGCCATGACGGTGCAGGTAACGACGGTGTCGTTACGCAGCTCCTCGTCAAAGAGAGGACGCATGGGACGGTCGATGATACGGCTGTTCAGAATGCCACGCTCGGAGGGCTTGCCCTCGCGGCGGTTGAAGGAGCCGGGGATGCGGCCCACGGAGTACATTCTTTCCTCAAACTCGATGGTCAGAGGGAAGTAGTCGATACCGGCCTTGGGGATGGGGTTGCAGGTGCAGGTAGTCAGCACCACGGTGTCGCCGTAGCGGCAGATGCACTCGGCGTTGGCCAGCTCAGCCACCTTACCGGTCTCTACGGTAAAGGGACGGCCGCCGATTTCCATTTCGAAAACCTTGTGATTGGGGAACTGTTTGCGAGTTACCATTTGATTTACCTCCTTAGTAGTGGTTGTCATTGCGAGGCGGCTTAGCCGCCGTGGCAATCTCCAAAATCTTCGGGGATTCCCACGTCGTGCTGTGCACTCCTCGGAATGACACGTTGTTGTGTGTTTCGGGAGGTTTAGCACTTGAATCTATTGCTGCAGCTTCAGCAACACATTCAACTGCTAAATATCTCCCGATAGTTTGCTTTTACTTTGCGGCGAAGCCGCCTCGGCCCCCGCACTTGTGAGGGGGCTGGCAGTGTCGCAAGACACTGACTGGGGGAGCTTGATTTTATCTCCCCCCTGTCATGCTTTCGCATGACATCCCCCCTCATAAATGCGGGGGGCAAGCTGGGTGCATAGTAAGATAAAGGGGCGATTTGCATCGCCCCTTTCCAAAATTACTTACGGATGCCCAGCTTGGCGATGATAGCACGGTAACGGTTGATGTCCTTCTTTGCCAGATAGTCCAGCAGGCTGCGACGCTTACCAACCATCATCAGCAGACCACGACGGGAGTGGTTGTCATGCTTGTGCACGCGCAGGTGATCGGTCAGCTCGTTGATACGGGCAGTCAGGATGGCGATCTGAACTTCGGGAGAACCGGTGTCGCCCTCGTGGGTTGCGTTGTCCAGGATAACCTGGGTCTTCTTTTCCTTCTGAATCATGGTTAAATCCACCTTTTCATAAATTTACCTCGCGCCAAGTAGAGGGTCGGTGTCTTCCCAAAACTGAGCTGCGGGCATAGAAATATCGTCTGGCCATAGCCAGCCCGGATATCATATCATAAGTTTTCCCAAATGTAAAGCAAAATTTTCAGGTTTTTTCAAAGAAATTCTATCTATTTACTGAGAGTTTTTATATATTTTCCTCTTTTGAGCAAGTATTATTCAATTTCTATATTCTTTACGCCGTGTGCCAAAATCAAATTAATAAGTTCGTTTCGGGAGTAATTTACTTCATTAGCCAAACGATCCAGATCTGTTAGTATTTCTTCCCGAATTCGCACCGAGATGATCCGACTGCCATCCTCGCCCCGTTTTCTAAGTTTCAAAGGTTCGTTTTTCATGCAAACACCTCTCAATCTATATGAATTATAGATTGACAAACCCTATATGAATATATTACAATATTATATGTATTTGTAATACAAATAATACACGGAGGATATAGATATGGATAACACAACTCACACTCCCGAAACAAGCACTAGAATGAAGTTTTGTAGCCACTGCGGCGGAAAAATCCCCGAAGCTGCTGTGATCTGCACACTCTGCGGCTGCCAAGTAGAGCAAATCAAGCAAAATGAGCAACCCAGCATTATCATCAACAATGCGAATACGAACACCAATGCGAATATGAATGTTAATGCGGCCGCCGTTGGTGTTCGGATGAGAAACAAGTGGGTGGCGTTTTGCCTATGCCTGTTTTTAGGTTACTTTGGTGCACACAAGTTTTACGAGGGCAAAGCTGGCATGGGACTGTTGTACCTGTTTACAGGTGGTTTATTCGGCATTGGCTGGTTTATCGACTGCATTTCCCTGCTGTGCAAGCCTAATCCCTATTATGTTCACTAACACATAAGAGAACTGAATGAACAAAAAGATAACGAGGACCCGGCTTAATGCTCCGGTGTCCTCGTTTTTATATCAGAGAAAAAACTCTCGGGTTTGCATGGCATTTTTCCGAATTTCTGCCTGCAATTCGGACAAAGAGTCAAATTTTTTCTCCGGTCGGAGGAAGCGGTGAAATTCCAAAGTGACGGTTTTTCCGTACAGATCGCCGTCAAAATCCAAAATCCAGGGTTCCACCGTAACGCCGGAGCCTGCCACCGTGGGACGGGTTCCCACATTGGTCACCGCAGAAAATTCGCCCTGCTCCGTGGTGATTCGGCAGGCGTACACGCCAAATTTCGGCACCAAAACACCCTGGGGAATTACCAAATTTGCGGTTGGAATACCGATTTTCCGCCCCAGTTGCTGCCCCTGCACCACCTGACCGGACAAAATATGGGGGTGCCCCAAAAAGCGAACCGCCTCATCCATTTGGCCGCTTTCTATGAGATCCCGGATGTGGGTGGAGGAAATTCTTACGCCCTCCAGCGTTTGATCCGGCACGGTCACGCAGGGCAAATTTCGCTCCCGGCAGAAGCCTTCCAGCAATTCTGCCGTACCCTCGCCCCGAAATCCGAAGCGAAAATCCTCGCCGCAAACAAAGCCGGCAGCACCTTCGTTCAAGAGTATGGACAAAAATTCCTGCCAAGGCATTTTCATGACCACAGGACTCACCGGTACCGTAATAATCTGGGCCATACCATACTGCCGCAGCAGACGGCTCCGATCCTCCAGGCTGTTCAGCAGCGGCGGAACAGTGTCGGTAAACAGAGTTTTGGGATGCCGATGAAAAGTAATCGCCGCCGGATCCATATTCAGTTGCCGGGCCAAATTGACACAGGCTTTCAGCAGTGCCTGATGACCCAAATGTACCCCGTCAAAAAACCCCAGGGCGACGATTTTCTTCTCTTTGTTCATAGCATTCCCGTAATCGTAAAGTGTTATTTTTCGTAAGGGAGGGTCTTGACCCTCCCTTCGATCTTATAGAAACTGTCGGTGGGAGGGTCAAGACCCTCCCCTACAATGCAATACTATACCTCAAAAAAGCTTTTAATGGTTGACATAACGCCAATTTCAACTCTGGACAGGGCCAAAAATTCGCCATTTTGTCCGTAGACCCGATAAGTACCATCCTCCATATTCACGGTGAAGGCATTGCCGTTGCGGCAACGCTGCTCCTGCTTGGGCGTCAGGCGAACCTCCGGGTAATTTCGGAACATACTGTCCACCGGCCGCAGGTAGCTTTCCGGGTTTTCTGCCTCCAGCAACACATCCAGCGGAACGGCTTCCTCGATGGTATACTCTCCTGCCGTCACCCGACGCAGTGCCGCCATGCAGCCGCCGCAGCCCAGAGCCTCGCCAATATCCTTGCACAGGGTGCGGATATAAGTACCCTTGGAGCAGCGAACCCGCAGCCGGGCAGTTGTGCCGGTAAAATCCAGACATTCCAGCTCGAAAATGGTAATCGGCCTGGGCTTTCGTTCCACGGTCTTTCCCTTCCGGGCAAGGTCACAGAGCTTCTGTCCATCGATTTTCAACGCAGAGTACATGGGCGGAATTTGTTGGATTTCTCCCCGGAATTTCGGTAAAATCCCTAAAAACTCCGCTTCGGAAATATGAACTTCCTTTTCTTCCAGTACAGTGCCGGAGGTATCCTCCGTGTCGGTGGTCAATCCCAGCTGCAGTACCGCTTCGTAGGTTTTTTCCGCGTGTTCAAAAAATTCCACGCCCCGGGTGGCACGCCCTACAAACACCGGCAGCACACCGGTAGCCATGGGGTCCAGGGTACCTCCGTGACCGATTCGCCGGGTATTGAACACCCGACGGAGCCGGGCGGTTACATCCTGACTGGTCCAGCCCTGAGGTTTATCGATTATCACAATTCCATTCATAGTGTTTTCCTGTTTCTCGCTTCTGTAAACATCTTTGTAGGGGAGGGTCTTGACCCTCCCTTTTGTAGTTATTCACAATGTTGGGTGGGAGGGTCAAGACCCTCCCCTACAATAGATTTTGCGATTGCTATCATTTATCCTTCCATTGCGATGAGTAGCTGGGTTTCCACAGCTTGGATCGCTTCACGCAAGGGCATGGTGGTTGAGCCGCCGGCAGCACCCTTATGTCCGCCGCCGCCAAATTTGGCACAAAGTGCCGCTGCGTCATATCCCGGCACTGCCCGGGCAGACAAATATACCTTGCCATCCTCCCCGGACTCCCGAAGGGTAATGGCCAGTCGTACGCCCTCAATGGATCGGACAAAGCCGGCCATACCGCCCACATCCGATTCCGCAACGCCCAATTCCTGAGCAAGTCCGGCAGGCATGGCACAGTAGGCTGCCCTGCCCTCGGACAGAAAAACCGTATGCTCCGTGACCCAAGCCTGCACTATTAGCTTATTTAAGGTAACGGTGTCGAACAAGGCCTGATTGATGGGCTGCACATTGGCCCCGGCAGCCACGCAGGCCGCGGCAGTTGTAAACGTATGGGCGTTGGTATTGGCAAAGCGGAAGCAGCCGGTATCCGTTGCCAGTCCGGTATACAGAGGAATGGCGATTTCTGCCGTCAGTTGGCAGCCCATTTCCACCAGAATATCGTAAATGATTTCTGCACAGGAGGCACTGCCGGAATCCACCAGCTCCAAAGGTGTAAAGGAGTCGGAATTTCCGTGGTGGTCGATTCGCAGAGCAATTTTCTCCACAAAGGGCAGCTGATTTTCCGTAAACATATAGGCCGCGGCCACGTCCACGCTGACGAAAACCGGGTTTTCCATAGGCTCCTCAATCATCAGCCCGTCGCACAGATATGCCAATTTCTCCGGAATTTCCGGGTTAAGCAGCACTGCAGCAGTTTTTCCCAAACTCCGCAGACCCAAACACAGGGTTGCGGCAGAGCCAAGGGTATCTCCATCCGGGCCCGCATGGGTCAGGATGCAAAAATTGTCCCTTTCTGCAAACCAGCGGGCGGCATCAGTTCTCGTCATCGGACTTGACCTCGAGAGAATTGATCAGACTCAAAAGCTTTGCACCGTAGGTGATGGAATCGTCCAGTGCCCACACCAGCTCCGGAGTATACCGCAGCTTCAGGTCGTTGCCCACCTCCCGGCGGAGCCAGCCGCCGGCGGATTTCAGGCCCTTCATGGCCTCCGCGGCCTTATTTTCCTCCAGAAAGCTTACATAGACCTTGGCGTAACGCAGGTCGGGGGTGGTTTCCACCTTGGTAACAGAAATCATGGTACCGCTGACCCGGGGATCCTTTACATTCCGCAGGTTCTCGGCCAGAGATTTCTGGATTTCTTCATTGATTCGGTTAATTCGATTGGATGCCATGTTGGTATCCTCCTAGATAATCTTTGTAGGGGAGGGTCTTGACCCTCCCTCTTTGTAATCGGCACTGGGTATTGGGAGGGTCAAGACCCTCCCCTACGGGATTTGTTTATGAACGGCAAAGCCAGCCGGCCGCAACCGCGGCGGCTGGCTTTTAATCTTATCGCTTGACTTCCTGCATGGCGAAGCATTCGAAAATGTCGCCTTCCTTGATGTCGTTGTACTTTGCGATGCTCATGCCGCACTCGTAGCCGGCAGTGACTTCCTTGACAGCGTCCTTAAACCGCTGCAGAGAGCCAACCTCGCCTTCGTGGATGACGATATTGTCACGCAAAATACGAACCTGAGCGTCACGGGTGATCTTGCCGTCCTTGACCATACAGCCGGCGATGGTGCCGATGGCGGAGACCTTGTAGGTCATACGCACCTCTGCGTGGCCGATGACAACTTCCTCAAACTTGGGAGCCAGCATGCCCTTCATGGCAGCCTCGATCTCGTCGATGGCATCATAGATGACCCGGTAGAACCGCATATCCACATTGGTACGCTGGGCACTTGCCTGAGCACCGGAGTCGGGACGGACGTTGAAGCCGATGACAATCGCACCGGAGGTGGATGCCAGCAGGATATCGCTTTCGTTGATGGCACCGACACCGGCGTGAATGACCTTGACCCGGACTTCCTCGTTGGAGATCTTCTCCAGAGAAGCCTTGATAGCCTCGGCAGAGCCCTGAACGTCGGCCTTGACGATCAGGGGCAGCTCCTTCATGCTGCCTTCCTGCATCTTGGCAAACAGATTGTCCAGCGTGACCTTCTGCATAGCCTTGGCAGCGGCGTCCTTCTGTGCCTGACGACGCTGCTCCACCAGCTCACGGGCCATACGCTCGTCGGTAACGGCGTTGAACTCGTCACCGGGTGCGGGCACTTCGGCAAGGCCCGTGATCTCCACGGGAACGGAGGGGCCTGCAGTCTTCACCGTGCGGCCCTTGTCGTTGGTCATGACACGGACACGGCCCACGGCAGTACCGGCAATGACGATGTCGCCCTGATTCAGGGTGCCGTTCTGCACCAACAGGGTAGCAACGGGGCCTCTGTTCTTATCCAGCCGGGCTTCGATGACAGTGCCCTTTGCACGGCGGTTGGGGTTGGCCTTCAGCTCCTGCACCTCAGCGGTCAGAATGACCATTTCCAGCAGGTCATCTAAGCCCATGCCGGTCTTGGCGGAGATGGGAACGATGATGGTCTCGCCGCCCCATTCCTCGGGGATCAGGTCATACTTGGTCAGCTGTTCCTTGATCTTGTCCGGGTTGGCGGTGGGCTTATCCATCTTGTTGATGGCCACGATGATGGGCACATTTGCGGCCTTGGCGTGGTTGATGGATTCCACAGTCTGGGGCATAATGCCGTCGTCGGCAGCAACCACCAGAATGGCGATATCCGTGGACTTGGCACCACGGGCACGCATGGAAGTAAAGGCAGCGTGGCCGGGGGTGTCCAGGAAGGTAACCATATTGCCGTTTACATCCACAGTATAAGCACCGATGTGCTGGGTAATACCGCCGGCCTCTCCGGAGGTGACGGAGGTCTTACGAATGGCGTCCAGAGTGGAGGTCTTACCGTGGTCAACGTGACCCATGACAACCACGACGGGAGCACGGGTCTCCAGTTCCTCGGCAGTATCCACATGGTCGTCGATGATCCGCTCTTCGATGGTGACGGTGATTTCCTTTTCCACCTTGCAGCCCATTTCGGTAGCCACATATTCGGCGGTGTCAAAATCGATGGTCTGGTTGATGCCGGCCATGATGCCGTTCATCATCAGGCACTTGATAACCTCGCCGGCGGTCTTCTTCATCCGGCTGGCCAGCTCACCAACGGTGATCTCATCAGGGATCTTAACCACGGTGGGAGCTTTCCGGGCAACCTCCATCTGCAGACGGCGGAGCTTCTCCTGCTCCTCGTTCTTGCTCTTGTTGCCCTTGAACTTATTGTTCTGCTGCTTCTGCTGCTGCTTGCCCTTACCGCCGCCGATCCGCTGCTTGCCGCCCTGGTAATTCTGCACACGCTCGGAAACCAGATTGTCCACATCGGCAAAGCGATTGGTATTGACCTGGACAGCGGAGGTATCCACCACCCGGCGTTCCCGCTTCCGCTCCGGCTCTGCAGGCTTGGCAGGCTTTTCCTGCTTGGGCTCAGCCTTGGGAGCTTCCTTGGCGGGGGCAGCCTTGGCAGCTTCTGCCTTAGGTGCTTCCTTGACAGGCTCGGGCTTAACTTCGGCCTTAGGCTGTTCCTTGGGTTTGACCGCAAAAACCACCTCCAGAGAAGCAATCTGGTTGGTCTGGGTCATGTAATCGAACACCACGTTCAGCTCTTCATCGGTCAGAACCTGGGTGTTGGACTTGGGTTTTTCAAAAAACTTTCCTACGATCTCGCTGATCTGCTTGGGAGCCACGCCGAAATCCGCCGCGACCTCCTTCAAACGATACTTCACTAAACTCATATACGCACCTCCATAAGATATGGGAGTTGACAATCCTCATTGTCAAATAACTTACTTTTTTCCCTTGCGGATATTCCGCTGATGGGCCTTGGCCTCTGCCTGCCGCTGACGCAGACGCTTCTGTTTCTCGGTCAGAACCTCAATAACAGCCTTGTGCTGCTCCGGCTGACCCAAAGCTTCCACCATTGCCAGTGCCATGCCCACATCGGTGATGGCTGCAATGGCCAGTGCCTGACGGCCGATGGCAAAGCCCATGTCATCCTTGGAATAAGGCATGCGGACACACTGCTGCTTGGTGCCGGCGGCGAAGCTCTTGGCCCGACGCCAGGTGTGGTCGGAAGCGTCCGATGCCACGATGATCAGGTGTGCGTGCTGAGCTCTTGCTGCAGCACCCACCGGCTCTTCGCCAAGCTCGGCCTTGCCGGCCTTCCGTGCCAATGCCAGATAATTCAGTGCCTTATCCATTGCCGCCCTCCATTTCCCTGGTCAGCCGATCAAAGACCTCCTCGGGAATGGTGACCTCCAGACACCGATCCAGGGACCGGGTCTTGCGGCACTTTTTCAGACATTCCGGATCCGGACACACATAGGCACCCCGTCCGTTCAGCTTTCCGCTGAAATCCAGAGATACGGTGCCGTCGGTCTGACGAACCACACGGATCATATCCCGCTTATTTTTCCGTTCCCGGCAGCCCATGCACTGCCGCTGGGGAATTTTCTTCTGCATTGAAGCTACCTCCTTCGGAAATCAGGCCTCTTCCGTCCAGGAAGCGGGCTTAATGTCTACCTTATAGCCGGTCAGGCGGGCTGCCAGTCTGGCGTTCTGACCTTCCTTGCCGATGGCGAGGCTCAGCTGATCGTCCGGCACGATGACACGGCAGGCGTTCTGGCCGGGGATCTGGGTCACGGAAATCACATCCGCAGGGCTCAGAGCGGCCTTGACATATTCGCAGGGATCCTCGCTCCATACAACGATGTCGATCTTTTCACCGCGGAGCTCCTCCACAACGGCACTGACACGGCCGCCACGGGGACCGACGCAGGCACCCACGGGATCAATGCCCTCCATAGTGGCACGGACGGCCATCTTGCTCCGGGAGCCGGCCTCACGGGCGATGTTGCGGATCTCCACCTGACCCTCTGCAATTTCGGGGGTCTCCAGCTCAAACAGACGGCGAACCACATTGGGGTGAGTACGGGAAACCTGAACCAGGGGGCCACGGGTGGGGCGGTGAACCTCCAGTACATAGACCTTGATCATATCGCCTTCCCGGAAGCTCTCACCGGGGATCTGCTCGCCGGCCCGGAGAATTGCGTCGGAAGCTTCGTTACCCTGACCCACACGAACAAATACATCGCCGCTGGGGTCGATCTTCAGCACAGTACCAGTCAGCAGCTCCTGGGTCTTGCCGGAGTAGCTTTCGTACATCACGCCACGCTCTGCCTCACGGATGCCCTGAATGACCACCTGCTTGGCAGTCTGGGCAGCGATGCGGCCAAACTTCTGAATATCCACGCTGATGCTCACATTGTCGCCCAGCTGGACATTGGGATCGATCTTCCGGGCAGCGTCGATGTGGATCTGCAGAGCGGTATCCTCCACCTCTTCCACTGCGGTCTTGATCTGATACATGAAAAGACCCTTTTCACTCAGGTCCACCGCCACATTTTCTGCAGGGATGTCCCGATGGTCCTCCCGGTCCTTCTTGTATGCGTTGGTGAGTGCCTGCTTCAGACGCTCCACCATGTAATCTACGCTGATGCCCTTGATTTTCTCCAGGTCACGCAAAGAAGCAAAAATTTCTGCTCCGATATCTACCTTGGGAGTTGCAGGCTGTTTCTTGGCTCTGGCCATTTCTCTTTCCTCCTGTTAAAATTCTACGCGAAGCCGCACCAGTGCAACTTCAGATTTTTCAAATGTAATGATTTCCTTACCGGCTTCCACCGTAACGCGGCCATCCTCGTAGCCCCGCAGGATGCCGGGCAGCTCCTTCAGGCCGTTTTTGGGACGGTACAGCTTGACCGTAATGGGACTGCCCATAAACCGCTCAAAATCCCCGGGACGCTTCAGTGCCCGTTCCAGACCGGCAGAGCAGACTTCAAAATGATAGGATTCCGCGATGGGGTCCTTTTCATCCAGCACCGGGTCTACCGCCCGGGAGATGGCCTCGCAGTCGGCAATGTCCACGCCGCCCTCTTTTTCAATGTACAGCCGCAAAAAACGCTCGGAGCCTTCCCGGACGTATTCCACATCCCAAAGACTGCAGCCGTGGCTTTCCACGATGGGCTGGGCAAACTGGGCAACCAGCTCTGTGACCTTCATAAATTCGCCTCCTTCACAAGAAAGAGAGAGGGGCTAGCCCCTCTCTCCAACAGTCAAACATCTTTACATAAGGGATTATAACACCCTTTTCCACGGATTGCAAGGGGTTTTCCCAATAAAAATACACATTTTTTCGTATTTTTTATACAAAATCCGCTTTTTGACTACGTTTACCCCTCCCACGCACATCTCGTTCTGTCATTGCGAGGCCATTGGGCCGTGGCAATCCCCTAAATACGTTGTCATTGCGAACCGGTGCTCACACTGGTGTGGCAATCCCCCCCGGTCAGGAGGAAAACTAAGGAGATTGCCACGTCGCTACGCTCCTCGCAATGACACTAGATTCGGACAATGGCCTCTCCTACATATAATATATTACCGTAGTTGGTTGTAGGGGCGAGCATTGCTCGTCCGCATGGCGTTTTGTATGAGAAACCTGGGTGAAATTTGTAAGATTTGTAAAAGTTTGATTTTTTGGAAGGATTTTGCAAAAAGAATATTGACAAATTTTAGTAAGAATACTAAAATGAAGTCACAACGAAGGTCAGACAAGGCAGATCTGACCAAGAAAGAGAGCAGGAGGAACGAACTGTGGCTAGAATCAACAAAAGTGCATTGACAAGGCTGGAGATTATCCGAGTGGCTTCCAAATTGTTTTTGAACGAAGGTTATTCCAATACTTCCATCAAGATGGTATGCAAGGAGCTGGACATGAGTCCCGGCAATGTGACCTTCTACTTCGCCACCAAGGAGCATCTTCTGGCAGAGCTGGTGGAACTCATGTGTAAATTCCAATGGCGGCAGGTGGAGCTGGAGGCCAATGAGGGCGTAAGCTCTGTGCTGGCACTGTGTCTGGAGCTGACCGCCATGGCTACAATGTGTGATGATCCCGTGGCAATGGATTTTCTCCACGCATCCTACACCAGTCCTTTGTGTTTGGAGCTGATTCGCAGGAATGATGTGGAACGAGCCAAGAAGGTCTTCGGCCAATACCGTCCCGAATGGGATCACGAGCAGTATGCGGAAGCGGAGGTACTGGTCTCCGGCGTGGAATACGGAACGCTGATGACTGCAGGCGATCCCGTCAGTCTGGAAAGACGCGTATCCGGTGCCCTGCACAATATTTTGGGCATCTACGGTATACCGCCGGAGGCTCGGGAAACAAAGATTCAAACGGTATTCGCCATGGACTATCGCAATCTCGGCAGCAGAGTCCTTGCGGACTTTAAAAAATATGTAGATGAAGCAAATGAGCAGGCATTGCTGGATTTGCTTGGAAGATAACAGACCAATTGTATTTAATAAGGAGATGAAGAAAATGACAGCAAAAAGATATTCTTGGATTCACCGTGCGGTTGCTGCCGTTTTGAGTTTTGTGCTGGTGTTCTCCCTCGTTCCGACCTTTGGCTTTGCCGCGGACCGAGCCTCTGACAGCAGCCTGAATATCATTCCCGGCAGTAAGCTAGTTGACGCTCCCACCATTGAGGATTGGAAGCAATTCTTCGGTCCCGACAAGCTGGACACCGAATTTGCCGGTGCGGTTTGGACGGATAAATCCGTTTTTGCAGGGGAAACCAGCATGCTGCCCGGCGTGAAGCTGAGCAATACCAACAATTTCCTGGTGGCTCTGTCCGCCATTGCCGGCAACTACACCATCACCGGTCATGCAACCGTACCTACCGACACCATGCTGGTGCTGGATCTGTCCGGCTCTATGCTGATCGAAGGGGAGTACGGCCCCTTCCAGAATGGTGAAATGGCCGATGGCGTGGATGTGTCCAATGTCGCCGCTATGCTGGATGCCACCAATGCTGCCATCGCATCGCTGATGCAGCAGAATAAGAATAACCGGGTTGGTGTGATTCTGTACTCCGGCAACACCTCCACCAATCAGGCCGCCACTACCGGTACTGCCACCGTGGTACTGCCCCTGGGCAGATATGAGGGCGTTGCCGTGGGCGAAAAGACTGAGTACCTGAGTCTGAATGCTACTCAGGTAACCCAGAACATTTACAAAAACACCGGAAGTAATCGCAGACCCAACTGGGTAAAGACCGATGAGCAGGTGACCTATTACACCGGCAGCGTCTCCGTGAAGGTGGCCTCCGGTCTGAAGACCGAAGCCGGTGCAAGCGTTTCCAACGCTTCCAAGCAGGTGACCGGCGGTACCTATGTGCAGAACGGTCTTTACAAGGCAATGCAGGAATTCCTGGCGATCACCGACACTGTGGTGCCCGAGGGCAATCCCCAGGCCGGTGCACAGCGTATGCCGGTCATCGTGCTGATGAGCGACGGTGCTCCCACCATCGCCACAACCAGTTATACCAGTATCGGCTCTTCCAATGTTGGTGACGGCACAACTACCACCGACAAGATCACTCTGCTGACCCAGCTGACAGCTGCCTATGTCAGAGGAAAGGTTCTCGATCACTACAAGGAAAACCCCGGTGACGAGCAGAATATGCTGTTTTTGACTCTGGGTCTTGGCACCAGCTCCAATGCTGCAGCCACCAACACCCTGTATCCTGCCGGCAGCAGCAACACGCTGACCGGTTACTGGAACAACTACCTGGCAGCCGATGCAGGTGCCAATGTCCAGGTTATCACCGGCAACAACGGACTGACCGTAAAGCGGGACGCTCTGGTCGCCGAAATGAACTATGTTGACAAGTATTTCTACGCAGCCAATGCCAGCGAAATGATCGATTCCTTCAAGCAGATCGTAAATGAGATCCAGCTGAAGGCGGATTCCTACAACACCCTGGTCTCCGGCGGTGATGCCGATATTTCCGGCTATGTCACCTTTGAGGATGGGCTGGGCGAGCTGATGGAGGTTCATCAGGTCAACGGCATTCTCATGAGCGACGGCAATGGCGGTGTGGTTCTGTACACCGGCAAGGGCATTGCTCAGGGTATGACCTCCGGCACGCTGGGTACCGTTGACGGTGCTACCGACCGTGGTAACGAGCTGGTTCGCACCGTTAAGGAGCGGATTCCCGGTTTGACCACCTCCATGGCACAGCAGCTGATCAGCAATGCCTATAACGATCAGCAGCTGTATTACGAAAACGACAGCAGCTGGAGCAACTATATTGGCTGGTACGCCGATGCCGACGGCAACTATGTGGGATTCTGGGACAAGGATTCCGGCTACGAAAACGCTCCTGCCGGTGCTGTTTACGCCAACCGTTCCTACGGCTATCTGGGCGTGGAGGGCGACAGTGACATGATGCACGTGGTGGTGCAGGTTCGCACCAACCTGAAGACCAAGCATCAGACCGTTCTCTTTAAGATCCCTGCCGCACTGATCCCCACCGTTACCTACCATGTAACGCTGTCCAACGACGATGCCACCAAGGTGGAGTCCCTGGTTCGGGAGGACGCTCTGCCCATGCAGCTGGTATTTGAGGTTGGTATGCGTCGTGATCTGAATTCCGTCAATCTGGAAGCAAAGATCGCGGAGCACATCGCGGGTGGCGGCCATGTACACAAGAATGCCGACGGCACCTACTCCTTCTATACCAACTCCTGGGCCATCGGCAATGACCGCAACGGCAACGGCATCCCCGATCCGGATGAGGTGGAAACTGCCGTGGTGGCAGAGTCCCACTTCAACCCCGCACTGGACAATGGCCGTTTCTACTTCACTGAGGATACGCTGGTGCTGGATGCCTCCGGCAATGTAGTCACCGGCGACACCAAGCCCGCCGGCACTACCTATCAGCACGCCCGGGCGATCTACAGTGCAACCGAAAAGACCTACATCTATATGCCCATGTCCGAACAGACCGTGGCCAAGGCTCAGAAAAATGCCGACGGCCAGTGGTACATTCCTGCCGGATCCCCCTATCTGGAGTGGAGCCGCTTCCGCTTTGATAAGGACGATAACAAAACCGGCACCCTAAGCTATACCTTTGTACCTGCCGCTTTTGAAAACAGCACTCTGGGCATCGATATCTACGTATTCCTGGGCAACAACGGCACCCTGAAGCTGGCTCCCGCCACCGGCATTGCCCTGACCAAGAAGGTTGACGGCGTCATTGCCGATGCTGACAGCTACACCTTCACAGTCAGCATTCCCGCAGGTGTGGCCGCCAATCCCATCGTGACCGATGCCAATGGCGATCCCCTTGCCGCTGCAACGGTTACCGCCTTTGCAAACGGCAGCTTTGATGTGACCATCCCTGCTGATGTCACCGCGTACATTACCGGCATTCCTGCCGGCACTGCCGTGACTGTCACCGAAAAGATTCTGGGCGACTATCATGTGTCCGGCATCACCGTCAATGGTCTGGCACAGAGCACCGGTGCATCCGTGCAAGTTACTGTTCCTGCTATCACCGATACCGTCAAGCTGGTACAGGTGGAATTCACCAATGCAGCCAACGGCTACGGCA
The DNA here is from genome assembly GCA_015067945.1 of Oscillospiraceae bacterium. Classification (GTDB taxonomy): domain Bacteria; phylum Bacillota; class Clostridia; order Oscillospirales; family Oscillospiraceae; genus Faecousia. The sequence goes on along the minus strand of SVLM01000002.1, from coordinate 6,616 downwards.
ACCTGACCGTGCTGAAGGATGTTACCCACAACCTGGGCTCCGATCCCGATGTGCTTGCCACCAAGGTCTTTACCTTTAAGGTGACCCTGTCCGGCGATAAGATTCAGCCCGGTGACACCTTTAAGACCAGCACCGGTGTGGATGTGAAGGTGGCCGCTGACGGCACCCTGACCTACGCCGACGGCACAGCCATTACATTGCACAACGAAGAATCCGTTACCATTTTCGATATCCCCGAGGGTACTGCCTACACTGTGGAGGAAACCGATATTCCCGACGGCTTTGTCCTTGACCACGCCACCTCCTCCAGCGGCATCATCGACGCAAATGTCACCGATGTGGCAGATTTCGTCAACCGCTACCCCGGAACCTACACTTCAGTCAGCGTTCCTCTGAATCTGACTGTCAACAAGGTTCTGGAAGGCACCCTGCCCAACGCGGAAACCTTCACTTTTGCCCTGCAGCAGCTGCTGCCGGACAACACCCATCCGGATAAGAAGACCTATGAGATCGCTCTTCTGACCGGCCGTGGCTCTGTCAGCGATGCAGCTGAGGTTCTGCAGTTTGCCGAGGTGGGTACTTACTACTATCGCATTGTGGAGAAGATCCCGGAAAATAAGATCCCCGGCATGACCTACTCCACCACCAACGCACTGTTCGCGGTCATCGTCACTGATGTGGACATGGATGGCGTTCTGGAAGTGGATGTCCGGGCAGAGGCCAATATCAACGCCAGCGTTTCCTACGCCGATCCTTCTGACAAGGAGAGCGTTACCGGCGTTTCTGTGGAAGCTACCTTCACCAATGTTTATGAGGTACACAGCACTGGCGTTTCCGTGGGCATTCGCAAGGAGCTGGTAAACAACACCGGTGTTGAGATCCCCCTGACCGGCTTCCGGTTCGGCCTGTACGCAGTGGACGCAAACGGCAATGCCGTTGGTGATCCCATTCAGGTGGTTACCGCCAATGCTTTGGGCGATGCTGCGTTCAACATCGTCATCACCGAGAACAAGGACCTGACCTACATCATCAAGGAAATCGTTCCCAGCCCCGCAAAGGCCGGCATGACCTATGATGACAGTGAGTATGTTTTGAGCATCGATGTCACCGCCGCTATGGACGGCCAGCTGTCTGCGGTTTCCTCCGTGAAGCGGAAGGGCACCGACACCGAGACTACCGCGGTGTTCCGAAATACCTACGCACTGACCCCCACTTCCGCTATCATTCCTTACTCCAAGACACTGGTTGGCCGGAATCCTCTGGCGGGCGAGACCTTCTCCTTCCGGCTGGTCAGAACCGATGCCGCTTACCAGCCTCTGACCGGTGCGGATGCATTCGCGGATACCTACACCGTTTCCGCAGGACAGCATACGATCATCCTGAGTGAAGCTCTGTTGAACAAGGTGGGCACTTACCACTTTAAGCTGACCGAGGTGGCAGGGAATACCGCCGGCTTGCGCTACGACAGTGCCGAGTATCACATTTCTGTTACCGTTACCGATAACGGCCAGGGTGCTTTGGTCGCTTCCGCTCCTGTGATCCACAAGGTGGGTCAGGCTGAAACCGTAACCGAGGCAGCCTTTGTCAACACCTACTCTGTTACCGGCTCCGGCTCTGTGGTCATCGACGGCAAGAAGACCCTCTCCGGTAGAGAGATGATCGCAGGGGAGTTTAGCTTCGGCCTGTACACCGATCTGAACAGCACCCCCATTCAGATCGTTACCAACCGGGCCGACGGCAGTTTCGTATTCGATGCCCTGCACTTCACCGCTGCCGATCTGGCCTCCAACAACGGTACCAAGGTTTACACCTACTATGTCAAGGAAATCCTGCCCGATGAAACGGATCTGCGGGGCGTGTCCTACGACACCACCGAACACACCGTGACGGTCACTGTCAGCCACGACAATAGTGGCAATCTGGTGGTCACTCCCTCCGCAAATCACACCCAGACCATCGTGATTAACAACGCTTACAATGCCAAGGGCGTGGATGTCACCGTCCACGGCATGAAGATTTTGGTGGGCGACTGGTCCGCTGTGCAGAACAAGACCTTTACCTTCCAGCTGTTTGAGGCGGACAGCGATTACCGGGTCACCAACACCACCCCCGCCACCGCAACCAACAGCTCCACCGGTGAATTCAGCTTCGGGCTGTCCTTCACCGACGGCCAGGAGGGCGACTACTACTATGTCCTCCGTGAGGATGTTTCTGCAGCCGCAGGCGGCATTGAATATGATGCCACCATCTACCGTGTGCTGGTTCAGGTTACGGACAACGGCACCGGCAATCTCCACGCCCAGGTCTTTATGTACCATCCCGGCACCGGCAATGTGGCCAACGATGCCATCCTGAACGCCCCCGTGGCGGTGTTCAGCAACGGCTACTCCGTGGGTTCTGTTCAGGCAATTTTGGAGGGCAACAAGGTTCTCAACGGCCGTGATCAGGCAGCAGGGGAGTTTACGTTCTCTGTTCTGGAGGGCGACAAAGTGGTTGCAACCGGCACCAATGCTGCTGACGGTACCATCACCTTCACCCCCATTACCTACACCACCGCCGGTGTGTACACCTACACCGTTCAGGAAGATGCAGGTACTCTGGGTGGCGTCACCTACGACGAGAGGGAATTCACTGTCACCGTCACCGTAACCGATAACGGTGCAGGCAAGCTGCTGGTTTCCGTGAGCTACGACACTGCCATCGCATTTGAGAACACCTACACCCCCGAGAAGACGGAAGAAGTCGTCATCTCCGGCGACAAGAACCTCACCGGCCGCGATCTGGCAGAGGGCGAGTTCGGGTTTGTCCTGAAGGACGAATCCGGTAACAGCGTTGAGACCGTCAAGAACGGAGCCGACGGCACCATCACCTTCTCCGGCATCCGCTTCGACGCGGCAGGTGTCTACAAGTACACCGTCAGCGAAGTGAAGGGCAATCTGGCAGATGTGATCTACGACGATGCCGAATTCACCGTCACTGTCACCGTTACCGACAATGGCGAGGGTAAGCTGATCGCAGATGTGGCGTACAGTGAGGCTGTGGTATTCAACAATGTCTATTACAAGGAGCCTCCTAAGACTGCGGATGCCGCACATCCGGCAATGGCAGCCATGATGGGCGTTGCAGCCATCGGCATGCTGGCCGTGCTGGTCATCGGCAAGAAGAGGTTCGCTGAGTAATCCCCAAACAAAAAGAGCCATCGGTGCAAGCCGATGGCTCTTTTAAAATTACATAAGTGCGGAAAAGCGATATGTCGTTATACGATCTGGTCTCTTTTTACCAAAAATTCCTTTTGGCAAGCTTTACAACGCAAAGGATGAGGGACAATGCCGTTGCGAATACGCTGCCGACGGATTCTGTTCCGGGCTTTGGTATTTCCGAAGATGAAGCCAAAGACCGCACCGCCGATCATTCCAAAAGACATGATGGAGAAGAATACGGAATCCTTCAGCGAGCCCATAAAGGTTGTGACGACAGCCATGATAAAAACGCCTGCAAACATGAACACAACGCCCAAAACCAGGGGCAGGATACCCACGGCTTTTTCGCCCACGGTGTATTTGCCGGTTTTTTTGGGCAGCTCCTCCCAATTGGCACTGTTGCAGGCGGGACACCGGACAGAACGATGGTAAACGGGGGATTTCTCCTGCTGAGGCGGGGGATTCTGCACAGAAGATTCCGTCTGCGGGTTGGTGATGGCCCGGATGCGGGTAATCAGTGCTTCCAGAGAATCCGACTTTTTCTTGTATGCCTCGTACCGCTGTGCACCGGTGAGCAGGAAGTTAAATTCCTCATTGAGCTGGCAATTTTCCAGCATAAAGGGCAGAATGACCTTTGCGTGATTGACCGCAGAATCCAGCTCTTTTAAGACCCAATGAGAATTCTGGGAATTTTGAGACAAAATCAGAACAAAAACCTGACAGTCGCGGATCGCGATGGGAATTTCTTTGGTGTAGTTGGAGCCGGTGGGAATGTCTCGGGGAGCCATCCAGCAGGAGATTCCGTTGTTTTCCAAAACGGAACGGACAGTTTCAGCCTGATTCTGATCCTTGGTGCTGTAGCTGATAAATACATCGTGCACGGCAAATCCCTCTCTTTCTGCCACCTAGTCTAGCACAAACTGGGAAAGCTGTCAATTTATACATAAAAATCCTTTTGCGTAATTTGCTGAGCGGCGAGCAAAAGCCTGCAGCTGAAGGATGACACAACCGGGATGCCTTTTCTGTGGATTGTTCCCAAACTTTTTCGCAGAAAAATGCTGTTTTCTGCGAAACTGATACTTTACAAAACAAGCCAAATACTGTATAATGTATGCCGCATAGGGTTTTTTCTGTGCAAAATCAGTCTAATATACTGCAAAGCAGTAATTTAAAATGGAGGAATTTACCATGTCTGTTAAAGTTGCTATCAATGGTTTTGGCCGTATCGGCCGTCTGGCTTTCCGTCAGATGTTCGGTGCTGAGGGTTTTGAGGTTGTCGCTATCAACGACCTGACCTCCCCCAAGATGCTGGCTCACCTGCTGAAGTACGACTCCACCCAGGGCAATTACGCCGCTATGGGCCACGTCGTCGAGGCTGGCGAGGACCACATCATTGTCGACGGCAAGAAGATCACCATCTACGCTAAGGCTAACGCCGCTGAGCTGCCCTGGGGCGAGCTGGGTGTTGACGTCGTGCTGGAGTGCACCGGCTTCTACACCTCTAAGGCTAAGGCTCAGGCTCACATCGACGCCGGTGCCAAGAAGGTCGTTATCTCCGCTCCCGCCGGCAACGACCTGCCCACCATCGTTTACAACGTCAACCACGAGACCCTGACCAAGGACGACCACATCATCTCCGCCGCTTCCTGCACCACCAACTGCCTGGCTCCCATGGCTAAGGCTCTGCACGAGCTGGCTGACATCGAGTCCGGCATTATGTGCACCATCCACGCTTACACCGGCGACCAGATGATTCTGGACGGTCCCCAGAGAAAGGGCGACCTGCGTCGTAGCCGTGCAGGTGCTGTGAACATCGTTCCCAACTCCACCGGTGCTGCCAAGGCTATCGGCCTGGTTATCCCCGAGCTGAACGGCAAGCTGATCGGTGCTGCTCAGAGAATCCCCACCCCCACCGGTTCCACCACTATCCTGAACGCTGTCTGCTCCAAGTCTGTTACCGTTGCTGACATCAACGCTGCCATGAAGGCTGCTGCTACCGAGTCCTACGGCTACAACGAGGACGAGATCGTCTCCTCCGACATCATCGGCATGCGTTTCGGTTCTCTGTTCGATGCCACCCAGACCATGGTCTGTGCTCTGCCCGACGGCAAGACTCAGGTTCAGGTCGTTTCCTGGTACGACAACGAGAACTCCTACGTTTCTCAGATGGTCCGCACCATCAAGCACTTCTCCACTCTGCTGTAATTCAGCGTCTGAAGAACATAGTAACCGCCGCACCATTTGGTGCGGCGGTTTTCCCTCTTGAAAATGTCTGATAATTTTGTTAGAATTAACATAGACATAAAAAAGGAGGTCATCCATATGAAACAAATAATAAGCGTTGTGATTCTGGTGCTGCTCGTTTCGCTGATGTTAACTGCCTGCGGCTGCAAGCACGAAACATGGAGCGATGCAACCTGCGACACACCCAAAACCTGTGCTGAATGCGGTGCAACAGAAGGTGCACCTCTGGGTCATGAATGGAACGCTGCAAATTGCGAAACCGCTAAAACCTGCACCGTCTGCCAAAAGACCGAAGGCGAAGCTCTGGGTCACAGCTGGGCAGATGCCACCTGCGAAGCTCCCAAAACCTGCCAAACTTGTAAGGCCATCGAGGGTAAGGCTTTGAAACACGACTGGCAGGACGCTACTACGGAAGCCCCTAAGACCTGCAAGACCTGCAACGCCACCGAAGGCGTGAAGATCACCACAGATCCCCGGTTCACCACCGCTGCCTGTGCCCCGCTCTTTGGCAAATGGGTATGTGAGATTCCCATCACCGGCGAGATGATGGGTCTTCCGGACTTTGAGGCTGAGCTGTACTATTTGCTGATTTGGCAATTCAACAACGACGGCACCATGTCCATGCACGCGGAGCTGGCCGATAAAGAAGCCTTCACACAGGCTTTGATCGATTATACAGCAAATCTCACCTACCAGCAGCTGGCTGCCCAGGGCATCGACAAAGCAGCCGCTAATGCTGTCATGAAGCAGCAGTACGGCATGACCGTCGAAGAATATGCTGCGGTTTATGTGGGCAACATCGATTTCGGTGCAATGATTAGCGCATTCGAGAAGCAGGGTGTATATTACCTGGACGGCAACCAACTCTACCTGGGCGATGATTGGACCCTGCTGGAGCCGGACGAGGTCAAGATTGAGGGCAACGAACTGACTATGGTTGGTTCTGCTTCCGAGTTGGGTCAGACCGAAGATCCCGTTTTTGTGAAAGAACCCTAACGCAATATGGATACCCTAACAGGGGGCGGAATTTCCGCCCCCTGTTTCTTTGTAAGAGAAAACCACCGGCAGTGCCGGTGGTTCCAAAAAGCTTTAGCTATGCCTAGAAAAAATATCCTCCTTTGGTAGAATAAGAGTAGGTCTGCCAACCACACTTAGAAACCAAAGGAGGAATC
>SVLM01000017.1 GCA_015067945.1 Oscillospiraceae bacterium | reverse complement strand
ATCTGCCCCTGGCTGCCATCGACGATTTCGAGGAGCTGGGCAAGACCGATCCCATGTTCGCCGAGCTGGATCGCCTGTGTAAGGCAAACAACGGCCTGTGGAATCCCGAGGCGGAAAAGTACCTGCTGGCCAACGCCAAGAAAATCTAAATTTTCCCATTTTACCGGGGTGCGATGTACGCACCCCGGTTTTTTCAGCCTTCCCCCGAGGGGAAGGTGGCCGAGCGACAGCGAGGTCGGATGAGGAATACGGGTGTCTGTCTGAAATGCGGTAATATTTTCGGACTTGCACCTAAGTTGACTGTTTCAAAGTCTGTACCTGCTACAACACCATAAATTTCCTGCCCGCATTCCTCATCAGTCAAAATCGGTTCTGTTGAACCGATTTTGCCAGCTTCCCCCTGGGGGAAGCTATTCGCACGCCTGTATTTTTGTTCACTTTTTTCAAAAAAGCAGGCTTTGCGGTGTTGCAATTTTTGTCAGGATATGGTAGACTTGATACGGAATATCCCGTTCCCCTGGCACCGGCAAAAAAGCCGGTTAACTTTTAAGGAGGTTTTCGAAATTATGAAAACAATCAGCAAAATTCTGAGCGTTGTTCTCTGCCTGACCATGGTCATCGGCCTGTTCACCGTTGGTGTTTCCGCCGCTGATACCTATGTCAAGGTCACTGACGGCAACCTGACTTCCGGCGAGTACGTCATCGTTTGCTCCAACGGTGTTGCTATGAACACCATCGGCACCGGCAGCAGTCCCTGGATTCTGACCGCTGACCCCACCATCTCCGGTGACACTGTCACCGATGCCAAGGGTGCTGTCTGGACCCTGACCGTTAACGGCGACAAGGTCACCATGACCGACGCCAACGGCAAGACCATTGCCCCCAAGGGCGGCAACAACAACGGCATTAAGGCTGCTGACTACGAGTGGACCTACACCTTCGCTGACGGCAAGTTCAGCTTCTTCGGCAACGGTGCCGACACCGTCGCTCTGGCCAGCAACACCGCTCCTGACTACGCCAACCAGTTCCGTGGCTACAAGACTACCACCATTGCTGACGCTGAAAAGTACCCCTCTACCTTCACTCTGTACAAGAAGTCTGGCAGCGGCTCCGTCACTCCTCCCCCCGCTACCGAAGAGACCGAGCCCTCCACTGAGGCTACTACTCCTTCCGAGACTCCCTCCACCGGCCTGAATGTGGTTGCCGCTCCCGTAGCTGGCACCGCTTATAAGTTCGGTATGGTACAGCAGAACGTCTCCGCTACCGATGTTTACTACCTGAAGGGTGGCATGGATGGCTACTACATGGCTACCTCCACTAACGTCAACGACGCTATCGACGTTTACCTGGAAGAGACCACCGGCGGCTACTACCTATACACCATGGACGGCACCACTAAGACCTACATCAACATGGTCGTTAGTGGCACTCACGTCAACGGTGCTTACGAAGCTACTGCTTCCACTGTCTACCGTTTCGACGCAGACAGCAAGACCCTGATCGCTGTCGTCAACGATGCTGACTACTGGTTTGGCACCAGAAACGACAAGGAATACACCACTGTCGGTCCTTGTGCTACTTCCTACAACGGCTTCTACTGCCAGTTCTATGGTGAGTCCACTCAGGAACCCGGCGGCACCACTCCTCCCCCCGCTACCGAGGGCACCACTCCCGCTACTAAACCCTCCACAACCCTGGCTCCCGTAGCTAACCCCGTGGCCGGCACCGCTTACAAGTTCGCTCTGGTTCAGGCTAACCTGAGCAAGACCCTGTACTTCAACGGCAAGATGGATGAATCCGGCAAGTACTTCGGCACTTCCGAGAACGCTGCTGAGGCTGTCGATGTTTACCTGGAGGCTGCACAGGGCGGCTACTACTTCTACTTCATGGACGGCACCACCAAGACCTATCTGTCCCTGGAAGGCTACATCGACAGCAAGGGTAATCAGAAGGCTGCCGTGAAGCTGACCACCGAAGCTACCACCGTGTTCAGCTACAGTGCAGAGGCCAAGACCTTTGTCCACACCATTAACGACACCACCTTCTACCTGGGTACCTACGGCACTTACAACACCATGAGTGCTTCTTCCACCTACTACATTACCGGCGATAAGGCTGGCGATGTCGGTGTTTCCCAGTTCGTTTCCACCTTCTACGCTCCCACCAGCGGCTCCTCCAACACCGGCGATGCTTCCTTCGTCTCCGTTGCTGCTGCAGTTCTGGTTCTGTCCGCAATCGGCGGCACCGCTCTGATCATCAAGAAGAAGGAAAACTAATTTCTAACCCCTAATAACCCCCACCGGCAGGCACAAGGCCTGCCGGTGTTTTTTTATTCTCCAACAATCCTTTTTTGCCAATAAAATCCCAGTATTTTTTATAAATTTTTCATCGAAATTGTAGATTTTTACGTCGTCATGTGTTATAGTATAGTGTACATTGGAATGCTATTCTCAGGAGGATCTTTGTGCTATGAACCCCGACATTCAAAGAGCCAATATGTGGAAGCGGATCTCCGCCGCTTTTCTGGACTTGATTTTGCTTGTGATTTTGATCACCGGTCTGGCTTTGGGCCTTTCTGAAATTCTGAATTACAACGCTTATGTCACTGCTTTAAACGACGGCTATGCCAAGTATGAGGAACTGTATGGCGTGCAATTCGGTCTGGATCAAGATGCCTATGACCAGCTTTCCAAGGAAGAGCAGGACCGTTACATGGAAGCTTCCAACGCCCTGGATCAGGACAAAGAGGTGGTCCGTGCCTATGATATGACCATCACCCTTTCCCTGCTCATTATTTCCATCAGTATTTTCCTCGGCTTCCTGATTCTGGAATTCATCGTCCCCCTACTCTTCGGCAACGGCCAGACTATCGGCAAAAAAATGTTCAACCTGGCTTTGATGCGAACCGACAGCGTAAAGCTGACCACCTTCGCTCTGTTTGTACGCAGTATGCTGGGAAAATGCACCATTGAGACCATGGTGCCCGTTCTAATGATCATGGCCATGTTCATGGCTCCCATCGGAATGATCGGTCCCACCATCATCTTCGGCATTTTGGCCGTCAATATCGGTCTGCTGGTCTCCAGCCGCAACCGGGCCTGCATCCACGACATGATGGCTGTCACCGTAGTTATCGACCACTCCAGCCAGATGATCTTCGAAACCGCGGATGATCTGACCGAACACAAGAAAAGACTAGCCGCAGAAGAAGCCCAGCGGCAGGAATATTAATCAGTCTTCTTAAAAATTAACATAAATAGGAAGGGAATCGTATGAAAGTTGTTTTGCAAAATCTGACCAAAATCTTCCCCAGCCGAAACAAGAAGTCCGGCGAAGAAGTCGTTGCCGTTAACGACTTTACCTTCGAAATTCCGGACGGAAAGCTCATCGGCCTGCTGGGACCCTCCGGCTGCGGCAAGAGCACCACGCTGTACATGATTAGCGGCCTTCAGAAGCCCACCGCAGGACAGATCTTCTTCGGTGACGACGATGTTACCGAGCTGCCCACCGAAAGCAGAGGCGTGGGCCTGGTTTTCCAGAACTACGCACTGTACCCCCACATGACTGTCAAGCAGAACATTCTGTTCCCCCTGCAGAATCTGAAGGGTGCGGACAGGATGAGCAAGACAGAAATGCTGGAGCGTGCTACCGCAGCCGCTAAGCTGGTGCAGATCGACAACCTGATGGAGCGTAAGCCCAATGAGCTGTCCGGTGGTCAGCAGCAGCGTGTTGCTATCGCCCGTGCTCTGGTTAAGATGCCCCGCGTTCTGCTGCTGGACGAGCCGCTGTCCAACCTGGACGCCCGTCTGAGACTGCAGACCCGTGAGGAAATCCGCCGCATCCAGAGAGAGACCGGTATCACCACCATCTTCGTTACCCACGACCAGGAAGAGGCTATGTCCATTTCCGACATGATCGTTGTTATGAAGCTGGGTGTTCTGCAGCAGATCGGTGCTCCTCAGGAAGTGTACGACGATCCCCACAATCTGTTCGTTGCCAAATTCCTGGGCACTCCCCCCATCAACGTCTTTGAAGGCACCGTTTCCGGTGGCAAGCTGATCATCGGCGAAGAGGCCGTTCTGGATGTCCCCGGTATTGCTGACCAGGAGGTTTATGTCGGTATCCGTCCCGAGGGCTTCGTTCCCGAGGACAACGGCCCCATGACCTGTCAGCTCAGCTCTGTAGAAGTTATGGGCCGCGACTCCAGCCTGGTTTCCACCCATGCCGCTTCCTTGAACCCCCTGGTTCGTGCTATCATCGACTCCGATATCAAGATCGATCCCGCTGCCGAAACCGTCAACTTCTCCCTGAAGCCCCGCAAGGTATTCATCTTCAACAAGGAAACCGAAGAGAGAATCTATTTTGAGGTGAACTAATATGGTAGACAGCAAGCATCAATGGAAAGCCTGGCTGTATTTGGCACCGGCAATTGTGCTGTTGCTCATCTTTACCGTCTGGCCCATCTTCAACACCGTTCGTATGTCCCTGCTTGAAGGATATACCACCATGAAGGACGTCGCCGGCGTCAGCTTCAACTTCGGTATCGGCAACTTCAAGAACGTTCTTGAGTATCACGGATTCATTACCTGCCTGAAGAACACCATCCTGCTGTGTGTCCTCACAGTTCCGATTTCCACCTTCCTGGCTCTGCTGATCGCCGTAGCTTTGAACTCCATCAAGCCCTTGCAGCGATTCCTGCAGACCGTCTTCTTCCTGCCCTATGTGACCAACTCCATCGCCATCGGCATGGTCTTTGCCGCTATGTTTAATATGATCATCGGCGGCGGTGTTCGTCCCGACTCCGTTGGTATTGTCAATAACGTACTGGAAGCCTTCGGTTTTGATTATGTCAACTGGATGAACGTTGGTTCCGAATACTGGGCAAACATCGTGGTCATGGTTGTCTATATCGTCTGGAACGCCCTGCCCTTCAAGATTTTGATCCTTCTGGGCGGCCTGCAGAGCGTAAACAAGCAGTACTACGAAGCTGCCCGGGTGGACAGCACTCCCCGCTGGAGAGTGTTCACCAAGATCACCATTCCCCTTCTGTCCCCCATGCTGGCCTATGTTATCATCACCGGCTTTATCGGCGGCTTTAAGGAATACTCCAGCATCGTCGGTATTTTCGGCGAAAAAATGGGCCCTGTCGGTCAGCAGTATTCTCTGGACACCATGGTCGGCTTTATCTACCGTGCCATCGGCAACAACGAGGGTAGAGCCAGTGCCGCAGCGTTGATTCTGTTTGGTATCATCTTCGTTGTTACCATGATCAACCTGTATGTCAGCAAGAAAAAGACCCACTACTAAGGAGGTGCTGACAAATGTCTGATTTTAAAACTATGCATGCCAAAGACCTGCAGAAGACATCTGCACAGCAGCGGGTAGTGCTGGTTGGCGTCAAGGTTGTCACCTATCTGTTCCTGTTCACCATGGCGCTGATCATCATATTTCCCTTCTACTGGATGATTATTTCCTCTTTGAAGGAAATGGATGAATATCGTCGGTCCATTCCCACCCTGTTCCCCCAAATTCTGGACTTCGCCAACTATGCGGAAGTCTTTACCAGCGAAAACCTGCTGCTCGGTCGGCTGTTCTACAACACCCTGCTGGTCGGCGTGGTTTCCACCGCACTGTCCCTGGTCATCACCGTTCTCTCCGCCTTCGCCTTTGCCCGGCTGGAGTTTAAGGGCAAGAACGCACTGTTTGCCGCCTTGCTCGCGACCATGATGATCCCCGGCGAGCTGTTCACCATCACCAACTACCAGACTGTCAGTACCTTCGGTTGGAAAGAAACCTACACGGTTCTGATTGTCCCCTTCTTGGTAAGTGTATTCTATATCTACCTGCTGCGGCAGAATTTCCTGCAGATTCCCAACGAGCTGTATCTGGCAGCCAAGGTCGACGGCACTTCCGACCTTAAGTATCTGTGGAAGGTCATGATTCCCCTGGCACTGCCCACCATCATCTCCATCACCATTCTGAAGATGATGGGCTCCTGGAACTCCTACATGTGGCCCCGTCTGGTCGCCAACGACGACGCACACAGACTGATCACCAATGGTCTGCGTACCGCCTTTACCGATGCAGAGGGTGTTACCGACGTTCCGGTGCAGATGGCCGCAGTTGCTGTTGTTTCCGCACCGCTGTTCCTGGTGTTCATCTTCCTTCGTAAGTATATTATGAAGGGTGTCTCCAGAAGCGGTATTAAGGGATAAAAAGTTCGCAAAACAAATTAAAATACAAGAAACGAAAGGAAATTACCATGAAAAAGATTATTTCTCTTCTCCTGGCTGCTGTCATGCTGATCGGCATGATGGGCATCCTGGCAGGCTGTAACCAAGGCGGCAACAAGGTCGCACCCGACTTTGTGATGCCCGAGGGTGGCCTGGACACCACCAATGAAATCACCATCACCTTCTACCACTCCATGGGTAAGAACCTGACCGCGATTTTGGAAACCGCGATTGCGGATTTCAACAAGATCTACCCCAACATCTTCATTGAACACAAGTATATCGGCAATTACGACGCTGTTCGCGATCAGATCAAGACTGAGATCTCCGTTGGCGACCAGCCCAACCTGGCTTACTGCTACCCCGACCACGTTGCTCTGTACAATGTTGCCGGTGCCGTCCAGACTCTGGACGTTCTGATCAACGATCCCACCTACGGCTTCACTGCTGAACAGATCGCTGACTTTGTCCCCGCTTACTACAACGAAGGCAAGTCCTTAGGTGACGGCAAGATGTACACCCTGCCCATCTCCAAGTCCACCGAGGTTCTGTACTACAACAAGACCTTCTTCGAGGCCAACAGCCTGACCGTCCCCACCACCTGGGAGGAGATGGAAGCGGTCTGCAAGCAGATTAAGACCATCGATTCCACCTGCATTCCTCTGGGCTACGACTCTGAAGCCAACTGGTTCATCACCATGTGTGAGCAGTACGGCTCCGAGTACACCAGCACTGACGGCGAGAACTTCCGTTTCGACAACGAGACCAACCGCAACTTCGTCAAGAAGTTCCAGGAGTGGTACGCCCAGAAGCTGGTCACCACCGGCGAGCTGTGCGGTGGTTATACCTCCGATCTGTTCAAGGGTTCCGATAAAAACGGCACTCGCAGCTATATGTGCATCGGCTCCACCGGCGGTGCTACCTACCAGCAGCCCACCCAGACCAACGGTGTCTTCGAGTTCGAAGTAGGCATCACCTCCATCCCTCAGGTCAACCCCGAGAATCCTAAGGTGATCTCTCAGGGCCCCTCCGTCTGCATCTTCAAGAACGCAGATCCTCAGGAAGTTCTGGCAAGCTGGCTGTTTGCCAAGTTCCTGACCACCGACATCAACTTCCAGGCTGGCTTCTCCATGAGCAACGGTTACGCTCCCGTCATCCAGTCCATCCAGGAAAACGAGGTCTATGCAAACTTCCTGAGCAGCTACAGCACTGCCAATATTCAGGCTTACGCTGTCAAGGTCGCCGTGGAACAGTCTAATGCTTACTTTGTCTCCCCTGCCTTCAACGGCTCTTCCGACGCCCGTGAACAGGTTGGCCTGCTGATGCAGAGGTGTATTGCTCTGACCGGTTCCGATCTGGATTCCGCCATCAAGAAGGCCTTCGAGGAAGCGGTTGCCGAATGTAAGTACCAGGCAGGTCAGTAATTCCGAACAAACGGAGTGAACACTATGAAAAAAACATCTATTCGTATTCTTTCTTTGATTCTGATTCTGTGCATGATCGTGGCGGTATTTACCGCCTGCGATCAGGCACCCACCGATAACACCCCTGCTCACGTCGACTACGTCGATCAGCTGAAGCTGGACTTAGACTCCGGCCGTCAGACCTACGAAGTGGTCTGGGGCGACCGCAGCCACATTGACGGCGACACCTCTCACTTCACCGTACCCAAAACTTTTGATCCCGACGGAATTGTTAAGGCCAGATATCTGGCAATTGACACGCCCGAGTCCACCGGCCAGATCGAAGAATGGGGCAAGGCCGCTTCCGCCTTTACCCAGGAGAAGCTGTCCAACGCCACTTCCATCATCATTGAGTCCGAGACCAGCCAGTGGAATTTCGACGGCAACGGCCGTTACCTGGTTTGGGTTTGGTACAAGCCCTCTGCCGATGCTGACTACCGTTGCCTGAACATTGAGCTGCTTCAGGTCGGCCTGGCCCGCGGCTCCAGCTCTTCCGAGACCATCTACGGTGAGATCGCCGTTGCCGCCCTGGCACAGGCCACCAAGGAAAAGCTGTATCTGTTCTCCGGCCAGAAGGATCCCGACTTCCCCTACGGTGAGGCTACCGGTGTCACCCTGAAGGAGCTGCGGACCAATATTGACAAATACAAGGGTACGAAGGTTGCTGTGGAAGGCATTATTACCTTCAACAGTGACTACGAGGCCTACATTGAGGCTTATGACGCAGAAACCGACATGTACTACGGCATGCAGATTTTCTACGGCTACAACTCTCAGCTGATTCCCGTTCTGGAGCAGGGTGCCCTGGTTCGTGTGGTTGGCTATGTCGGCGAATTCTACGGCACTTACCAGATCTCCGACCTGAAGTATAACGCCATGCGTCCCACCGACCCGGCGAACACTTCTCAGATCAGCAAGGGCAACCCCATCGCTTTCAAGGAAGTCACCCCTGCCGAATTTGCCGGCAACAAGACCATCCTGATTAATGATGAGGAAAAGACCTTCAAGTATGCTGAGCTGGCCATTTCCACCTCCATCTCCATGAAGAATCTGAAGGTGGTTGACGTCTACACCACCACCAACCCCTCCGCCAGCGATACCGGTGCCATGACCCTGACCTGCACCGTAGACGGCGTGACCGTGGATGTCCGGACTGCCGTGCTGAAGGATGCCAACGGCAATCTGATTACCAGGGAAGCCTTCCTGGGCAAGACCATTGACATTCAGGGCATCGTGGACTGCTACGAAGGCAGCTATCAGATCCGCGTGTACACGATGGACGACTTTGTGATTCACTAATATTAAAGAACAGGAGATTCATATGAAAAAGCTCTTTTCTTACATTCTGCTGCTGGCAATGGCTCTGAGCCTGTTCGCCGGCTGCACCCAGACTGAGGAAACTCCCGATAACACCGGTCTGGAAAAAGCTAAGACCTATCTGTACAATCTGTATAAGGATTCTGCAGAAATTACCCCTAGCAGCTTTACTGTCGTTGGCGTAGTAAGTGTTCAGGGTTATGGTACCTACAACGTAGAATGGACCGCTGACAACAGTGCCATTACCTTTACCCCCAACGGCAAGATGGTTGCTGTCAACATTCCCGAAGCTTCTGAGAGCGAGATCGTTTACAAGCTGACAGCTAAGATCTCCGACGACAAAGGCAACTCCCTGACCGTGTCCTTTGACCGCAAGGTTCCCGCCAGCAGTGTTGGCACCGGCGTTGTCCTCAAGCCCGTTGCCGGTACCGGCTACAAGTTTGCTCTGGTTCAGGCAAACGTGGGTAAGGTTCTGTACTTTAACGGCAAAATGGACGGCAAGTATTTCGCTGCTTCCGAGAACGTCGCCGAGGCTGTTGATGTTTATGTAGAAGAGGCCGAGGGTGGCTACTATTTCTATTTTGTTGACGGCACCGTCAAGACCTATCTGTCTTTGGAAGGCTACCTGGATAACAACAACCGCCAGAAGGCTGCTGTGAAGCTGACCACTGAGGCTACCACCGTATTCACCTTCAGTTCTGATGCAAACACCTTTATCCATACCATTGGTGAAGACTCCTTCTACCTGGGCACCTACGGCACCTATGAGACCATGAGTGCTTCTTCCACCTATTACATCACCGGTGATAAGGCTGCTGATGTTGGTGTCAATCAGTTCCCCTCCTATTTCTACAGCAGCGACTCCCTTCCCGAGCTTCCCACGCAGCCTTCCGAACCTACCGAACCCTCCGAGCCCAGCACCGATCCCTCCGAACCCTCCACTCCCAACAATCCCACTACCCCCAGCACTCCCAGCGTTGGTGTAATCACCAACCCCGTTGCAGGTACTGCTTATAAGTTCGGTATGATTCAGCAGAACGTCTCCGCTACCGATGTTTACTACCTGACCGGTGCTATGGACAGCTACTATATGGCTACCACCACCGATGCAAATGCCGCTATCGATGTCTATCTGGAAGCAACCACCGGCGGCTACTACCTGTACACCAACATCGGCGGCGCTAAGACCTACATCAACATGGTCGTCAGTGGCACCCATGTCAACGGTGCTTATGAAGCCTCTGCTTCTACTGTCTATCGTTTCGACGAGGCCAGCAACACCCTGATCGCCGTTGTTGATGAGAAGGACTACTGGTTCGGCACCAGAAACGACAAGAACTACAAGACTGTCGGTCCTTGTGCCACTTCCTACAACGGCTTCTACTGCCAGTTCTATGGTGCAGGCGGCACCACCGAGCCTGTCACTCCTCCCGCTACCGAGCCCACCACTCCCCCTGCTACTCAGCCCACTACTCCTCCTGCTACTCAGCCCAGCAACCCCGGCACCGCAGTCACCAATCCCGTTGTTGGCACTGCTTACAAACTGGCTCTGAACCAGGGCAATCTGGGCAAGACTCTGTACTTCGCCGGTTCCGCAACCGCAAATCAGGCTTGGTATATGCAGAGCACTGAGAACGCAGCTGAGGCAGCTGTTGTGTACCTGGAAGAGGTTACCGGCGGTTACCGTCTGTACTTCACCAAGGATGGTGTCAAGACCTATCTGGACATGCACAAGAGCGGCACTCACTACAACCTGCGGCTGACCACCACTCCCGAGGCTGTCTACACCTGGAGCACCGAGCACAACACTCTGGTCGCTGTTGTTGATGGCACTGAGTGCTATATCGGCACCTACAATAACTTCAACACCTTCTCCTGCAGCCAGCTGAGCAAGATCAACGGTTCCTTCCCCTCTTATTTTGTCCCTGCCAACTAATCACTACATAGCACCAAGGAGCCGCACATCGTGCGGCTCCTCTTTTATGTTTCCTCTGTTATTCTTGTAGCAGCCGGTGATCACGCCACCCCATCCGACGCAGTGCAAAACCAGCGGACGGCCAATGGCCTCCCCTACACGCCCCATCGGTAGTGAGCGTAGGGGCGAGCATTGCTCGTCCGCCATCAATACTCCCACAGTACAGAAACGCTCCGCCGATTGGCGGAGCGTTTTCGTTACTTCTTCAATTTTTCAAACACCGTCAGGTCTGCACGGCTGAGGGACAGGGGCATAATGGATGTGAATCCGCCACGGAGCACAGCATCGGTGTCTATGTCCATGTTGCCGCTTTCCTCGAAAATATCCTTGCCCCGGGGCAGGTACATATCGTTCTCCTGAGGCATAAAATCATCGGAATAGTAGGGACCGCCCTGCTTGGTAATCCGGATGGGGCCGGCCTCCTTAGGGAAGTTCACATTATAAATGGGATGGATATCAAACAGCTTATTCTCGGTCATATAGGCCCAGATGCGATCCATTTGTCCGGCGGCACCTTCGTAGAACTTAGGCTCGGTAGAAACTGCCATGCCACGCACGCCCAACGCAGCCGCTTCAAAAATTGCCGCTACTGTTCCGGAGTACATGATGTCCATACCGATATTCAGTCCCCGGTTGATGCCGGAAATCACAAGATCAAATTCTTCCTTTAAACCAAGAATGGCGAAGCGTACACAGTCCGCAGGGGTGGAATCCACAGCATACGCCCGGACGCCATCCACCAAATCCACCTGCTTGACCTCAAAGGCCTTGTGGATCTCGATGCCATGGCTTTTTCCGCTTTGCTCAACCTTGGGTGCAGCGACCACAACTTCGCCCAGCTTCATCGCCCATTTGACAAGGGGAATCAGCTCAGATGCGTAAATGCCGTCGTCATTGGTAATCAGTATTCTCATAGCCAATCCTCGTGGGTTTCCTTATATTCTTTGACCAAAGCGTCCGCCTTTTCAAGCAGCTCCTGAATCTCCTCCATGCTGTACACCGTTGCACCGGCCGCACAGGCATGACCGCCGCCCCGGTACTGCTCAGCCAGCTCGTTAATGGTCACAAACCGGGAACGCAGACGGACGCGGACAGAGCCTTCTGCATCACCGTTGTCCACAAACACGATCCAGCAAATGCAGCCACGGATGGAATCCAGACAGCTGATGGATGCACTGGCGGCCTCCAGAGACAGATTGAATTCCTCCTGCATAGCCTTGTCAACATGCAGATAGGCAACGCCGTTGTCCGTCATCTGCATACGGTGATAGACATGTGCCTTGAACTTCAGATAGCCGTAGGCCTCGAGATACAGATTGGCATAAATCCGATCCGTATCAATGCCCTGCTCCAGCAGGGTCGCAGCCAGCCGCAGTGTCTCGCCGGACACATCCCGGTAGCGGAAACGGCCGGAGTCGGTGACCATGCCGGTATACAGATAGGTTGCCGCCTGAGCGTCGATCTTCAACTCATCCTTGAAGGTGTTGTAGAAATGTGTCACCATTTCGCAGGTAGAAGAACGCAGATCCTCCACCCAGGAAACATCGCCATAGGGAGCAATATCGATATGGTGGTCGATCTTGCACAACTCCTTGCACAGTGCATACTTGGGGCTGGAGATCCGCTTGACTGTTGCCGTATCCAGCACGATGCCCAAAGCATCGGTGAACATTTCGTCTGCAAGCGGTGCATCCTCACCACCTAAAAAAGCCAAATACTCGGAAAAGTCGTTATTCTGCAGATAGATTTCCTTTTCGGGGAAGGTCAGCTGCAGAATCCTCTGCAGGCCCTTGGTGGAGCCTACTGCATCACCGTCGGGTCGGAAATGGCGGAAAATGATGATCCGGTCATATTCTTTGATCTTATTCAAGATCGTAAGCATCTCTTGTTTCATTCGTTTTCTCCTATCATGGCATCCAGATCCGCCAGCATCGCCATAGCGGTCTGCCGGTCTGCCACCGTAGCACCGCTGGCCTTGGCGTGACCGCCGCCACCGTATTTTACCGCAATGGGGTTGATGTTATAGCGGCTGGAACGGAGCTCGCAGAGCACGCCATCCTCGGTTTCGGTAAAGTTTACCCAAATATCCACACCCTTGATATTGGCCATGGTGTTGACCATCTCACGGGAAATGGTGAAGGTCTCCACATTCAGTGTCTTGGCTTCTGCCAGATCCGTGTAGATATAGGCCACATTCTTGGGGGTAAAGTTGATCTTCAGCACAAATTTCGCCCGCAGCTGCACCTTGGCAAAATCATCGGCATACAAATGGCCGTAAAGATCCGTGGTATCAAAGGGCTTTTCCATCAGAAAGGATGCCAGGCGGAAGGTTCTGGATGTGGTGGAATCGTAGCGGAAACGACCGGAATCGGTGACCATGCCGATAAACAGCGACTGGGCTGCCACATCATTCAGCTTCAGCTTATTTTCATAAGCAAACTCAGCAATCATGCCACAGCAACTTTCAAAGCCGGTGTCCGTGATCTCCACATCGGCAATCTTTTCACAGAAAATGTGATGATCAATCCGCAGAGTTTTCTCTGCCAAAGTATACCGATCATCGCTGATCAGTGCCTTGGCAGAGGTGTCCAGAATGATTGCCAATGCCCCCCGGTAGTATTCGTCCGGGATCTCATCCATAACGGAATCCTCCATAAAGGCAAACCGCTTGGATACATCACCGACTACATAAACCTGCTTGCCGGGGAAGTTTTCCAAAATGATATGCTTCAGTCCCAGCTGGCTACCCATGGCATCGCCGTCAGGCCGGTTGTGGCGGTGGATAATGATTCTGTCGTAGACTTCTATGAGCCTGCGTGCTTCCTCAAACATGTTTATTCCTCTCTCTTGTAAGCTGCTGCGTCGTCAAAATAACCCCGATACTGCACCTTATATTCGCTGTCCGGGAACAGATAGTGGTGCAGGTCGATGAAGTAATCATCGGTCATGCTGGCAATGTAGTCCACCAGCATTTGGTTCGGCTCGGTCAGCTCATAGGGAGTCTGACGGACATAGTGGGTCTGGCTCACATAATCAATATGGTGGGTGAAAATGGGAGAATATTTCTTTCCCTGCTGCAGGTCAGACAACAGCTGGTCGTAAATTTCCGCCATCATGGGCCGGACCGTACGCTCCATTTGGATTCGGGTCGGTTCGCTCTCATAGATCTTGGCGTAGTTTTCCCGCTTTGTGACCTTCAGGGATTCAAAATGCTCCGCATCCAGCTTGATATAGGGCTTGCCGTAGCTGTTTTCAATGATGTTGACAACCAGATTGTTGATGATCTCGGAATTGATCGTGCCAATATCCGCACCGGCGAAGGCATTCTTCTCCAGCATCTGGATCCGGGCAGCGTCCTGCCGGTCCCTGCCCAAATAGGCAATAATATCCGAAATGCGGACCACATTGCCTTCCAGGGTGTTGGGCTGGATCTTGTTGGCATAGGCCCGATCCAGGTAGCACTTTTCGATCTCTTCGTCGAACTTCTCAAAGCTGTCCATTTCCACGGGCCAGTATTCTTCCAGCTCGATCTCACCGTTGTGTCCGGCAATACCCACCAGCGTCTGTAGGCTCAGGTTTATGGGAAAAATTTGATCCAGCACACGGACAGAATGAATGTTATGGGTGAAGAACCGGCCGGTGTGCTTGTTGTACAGCTCGTTGAGATACACCTCGCCGGTATGGGCAAAGGGCGTATGGCCGATATCATGGCCCAGAGCAATGGCTTCAATCAGGTCAAGATTCAGGTTCAGTGCACGGCCGATGGTCCGGGCAATCCGGGAAACCAGCTGAACGTGCAAACTCCGTCTGGTAATGTCATCATTCTTGACCAGAGAAAAAACTTGCGTCTTGTCCGTATAGCGATTATAATAAGGACTGTACATGATCCGATCGATATCGCGAGCGAATTTGGGCCGCCAGACCGGGGTTTCCTCCCTATGGCTCCGACGGCGGATGACCATGCTGTCCTTAAACGCAAGATCAATATGGGTTCCGTTTTCCTTATCCTGTGCGATTCTGGCAGACAGTTCTTCTGACAGTTTTTCTTTTGGCATGGTACCACCTCTTATCTGAATTTACTCGGGTCATTTTGCCCGGTTGTTTATTATACCATAAAATCCACTTTGAATCAATGGATTTTTATAAACTTTTGCGAGTATTCACGGAAAGAAAGGGTTTTTCATATGAATTTTACAGAAATTGCAAAAAACAGACAGTCCTGCCGGAGCTATGACCCGGAGCGACCCATTGAGCCGGAAAAGCTGGAGGCGATCTTAGCCTCTGCCCGGTTGGCCCCCTCTGCCTGCAACGGACAGCCCTATCACCTGACTCTGTGTCAGGGCGATACCGCTAAAAAAGTGGCCAAAACCACCATGGGCATGGGCAGAAATACCTTTGCAGAAAACGCACCGGCCCTGCTGGTGATCTCCGAAGCTCCCTATGTAAAGGCCGCCGCATTGGGTTCCAAGCTCAAAAGCCTTGACTACCGCTCCATGGATATCGGCATCGTGGCCGCCTATATTACCGCGGAAGCCGCCGCACAGGGTCTGGGCAGCTGCATTTTGGGTTGGTTCGACGACAAGGAACTGCGTAGCATCTGCGGTCTTGACGCTCCGGTGCAGATGGTAATCACCCTTGGCTACGCCAAAGACGAACCCCTCCGGGAGAAGAAACGCAAGTCTTTGGACGAGCTGGTGACTTATCTATAAAAGCCTTCCCCCGGGGGGAAGCTTTTCCTCTGCCCGGATTGACAAAAAGTCCCCCGGGCGGTACAATAACCATATTCTACTTTTGAGGTGATCCCCATGGATAACAAGTTACACATTGAGACCCTTTGCATCCAGGCCGGTTACAGCCCCGCCAGCGGTGAGCCCCGGCAGATTCCCATTGTCCAGAGTACTACCTTCAAGTACGCCACCTCCGAAGACATGGGGAAGCTCTTTGATTTGGAGGCAGAAGGCTATTTCTATTCCCGTCTGGCAAACCCCACCTGCGATGCCGTTGCCGCCAGAATTGCGGCATTGGAAGGCGGCAGTGCCGCCATGCTCACCGGTTCCGGTCAGGCCGCAAACTTCTACGCAGTGTTTAATATCGCCTCCTGCGGCGACCACATTGTGTCCTCCTCCGCGATCTATGGCGGCAGCTTTAATCTGTTCAGCGTGACTATGAAGCGTATGGGCATCGAAGTCACCTTCGTGGACCCCGATTGCTCCGAAGAAGAGCTGAACGCTGCCTTCCGGGAGAATACCAAGGCCGTGTTCGGCGAGACCATTGCCAACCCTGCCCTGGCGGTGCTGGATATCGAGAAATTTGCCAAGGCAGCCCACGCTCACGGCGTGCCGCTGATCGTGGACAACACCTTCCCCACCCCCATCAACTGCCGCCCCATTGAATTTGGTGCGGATATCGTTACCCACTCCACCACCAAGTACATGGACGGCCACGGCGTTGCTGTGGGCGGCTGTATCGTGGACAGCGGTAAATTTGACTGGACCAAGTATCCGGACAAATTCCCCGGTCTGTGCACGCCGGACGACAGCTACCACGGTGTCACCTACACCGAGCGTTTTGGCCTCGGCGGTGCGTTCATCACCAAGTGCACCGCACAGCTGATGCGTGATTTGGGTTCTATCCAGTCCCCCCAGAGTGCCTTTTATCTGAATTTGGGTCTGGAAAGCCTGCCCTTCCGTATGCGGCAGCACTGTTCCAATGCACAGGCCATTGCGGAATTCCTCAGTACCCACGAAAAGGTTGCCTGGGTAAAATACTGCGGTCTGAAGGGCGACAAGTATTACGACCTGGCACAGAAATATCTGCCCAATGGCTCCTGCGGTGTCATCTCCTTTGGCCTCACCGGCGGCAGAAAGGCTGCAGAAATCTTCATGAAGCACCTGAAGCTGGGTTCCATCGAGACCCATGTGGCCGACTCCCGGACCTGCTGCCTGCACCCGGCCAGTGCCACCCACCGGCAGATGACCGACGAGCAGCTTGCCGCCGCCGGCGTCGGTGCGGATCTGATCCGTCTGTCCTGCGGTCTGGAAAATTCCGAAGACCTCATTGCCGACATTGCACAGGCTCTGGAACACGTGTAACCGAACGAAACGAACGGAGGTACTGCTATGAAAAAGCAGCCCGCCCAATATATGACCACCTTTAAGGAACGGCTCAGCTTCTGGACCTACTTTGTAGGACAGAATGTCTATTACAACATCACCTTCATCTACCTGTCTGCCTATCTTGCCATGCAGGGTATCGCCCTTTGGAAGGTATCGCTGGTACTGCTGATCGTGAAGGTGTGGGATGCAATCAACGACCCCATTTTTGGATATATTTTTGATAAGGTTAAATTCAAAAACGGGCTAAAAAGCCTGCCCTGGCTCCGGATTGCCGTGATATTTATCCCCATTGTCACCATCGCTGTCTTTACAATTCCGGAAGGCTTCAGCGAGACCGGCAAGCTGATTTGGTTCGCTGTGGCTTATTTGCTGTGGGACACCATCTATACCTTGACGGATGTTCCGGCCTATGCCATGCTCAACACCATGACCGACAACCTTCAGGAAAGAAACACCCTGCTATCTGTCAACCGGGTCTTCTCCGGTGCCGGTTATCTGCTGTGCGTGGTGGTAATGCCCATCCTCATCGGTCAAAGCTACGCCTATGCAGTGATCATTCTGTCCGTGATCAGTGCCCTGACCATGGTGCCCTTGTGCATTTTCTGCAAGGAGCGTAACTACCGTCCGGAGCTGGACGAAGGTGATTTTAGCTTCAAGCAGATGTTCCGCTATTTAGGCTCCAATAAGTATCTGCTGATCTACTATGGCGGATACATGGCAACCGATGCTTTGAAGACCTCCGCAGCCGTTACCCTGTTCGTTTCTTTCTTCCTGTTCGGCAGCGAGCTGTATTCCATTTTGCTGAACCTGCTGGGCATGGTTCCCGGTGTTATCGCCGCCATGCTGATGCCCACCATCCTGAAGAAGCTGGATAAATTCAAAACGCTGTTCTGGTGCAATATTGTCAACATCATTCTGGGCTTTGTGATTTATTTTACCGGCTACCAAAATCAGGCTCTGTTCCTGACGCTGACCTGCATTCGGGCCATTCCCATGTGTCTGGTGGGCGTTCTGGCCTTCATGTTTACACCGGACTGTGCCGAGTACGGTGAGTACAAGTCCGGCATCAGTGCCAAGGGCATCACCTTCGCGATTCAAACCTTCTCCGTGAAGATCACCGGTGCGGTGTCCTCGGCTTTGGCTCTGTTCCTGCTGGGGCTGTTTGCCTTCCCGGAGATCAAAACCGATAGCTTCGCAGAGCTTGCCGCTATGAACATCCAGCTAACCGGTACCGCTGAATCCGGTCTGTGGATCGTCTATGCGCTGGTGCCCGTCATCGGCATGATCATATCCACCTTCTTCTATCTTGGCTATAAGCTCAACGATAAGGATGTGCAGATCATGGCCAGCTGCAACGCCGGCCAGATCACCCGGGAAGAGGCTGAAGAACAGCTTTCCAGAAAGTATTAATATGAGATTTGCGCAAAAAGGCTCCCCTTGTCAGGGGAGCCTTTTTGTTATCCAATCTTTCTGACCTTTAGAACGCCCTCCATATGGGTCAGGGTTTGAATCACATGATCCGAAGGCGAATCGTCCAGGTCCAGTATGGTGCAGGCGTATTCTCCCCGGCTGCGATTCATCAAATCGGAAATATTGATATTTTCCGCCGCCACCGCACCGGTAAACCGGCTCAGGGCATTGGGAATATTCCGGTGCAGAATCACGATCCGGCCGCCGGCCTTGGAGCAGATTCCCATGTCGCAATTGGGGAAATTCACCGAGTTGACAATATTGCCCTGTTCCAGATAATTCATCACCTGCTTCACTGCCATCCGGGCACAGTTGTCCTCGGATTCTTCCGTGGACGCACCCAAGTGAGGGATGGCGATAACGCCGTTCATTCCGGCAGTGCGGGGATTGGGAAAATCCGTTACATACCGGGAAACGGTTCCGTTTTGTAGAGCAATTTCCAACGCATCGTCGTCCACCAGCTTATCCCGGGCAAAATTCAAAAGGATCATGCCGGGCTTCATATGGGCAAAAGCGGCAGCATCCACCATTTTTTCCGTATCCTTCACCAGCGGCACATGCAGCGAAATAATATCGCAGGTGGCGTAGATTTCTTCCCGGGTCTTCACCGGGCGGATACGGCTGTCCAGATGCCATGCCGCATCGATGGAAATATAGGGGTCACAGCCGTAGACCTCCATGCCCAGCTTCACCGCAGCATTGGCCAGCGGGCCGCCAATGGCACCCAAGCCGATGATACCCAGCTTCTTCCCCAAAATTTCATGACCGGCAAAGCGGCTCTTTTCTTTTTCCACCAGCTTGGCAACATCCGGATCATCCTTAACCGTCTGCACCCACTGAATACCGCCTACCACATCCCGGCAGCCCAGGAGCATACCGCACAGGGCCAGCTCCATAACGCCGTTGGCATTGGCACCGGGGGTGTTGAACACCACCACGCCCGCTTCCGCACAGCGATCCAACGGGATGTTGTTGACACCGGCACCGGCTCTGGCCACTGCCAGCAAGCCCTCCGGAAGTTGCATTTCATGCATGGCCGCACTGCGAACCAGCACCGCCTGAGCATCGGCTATGGACTGGGTCGTCTTATATTGCTCTGTCCACAGAGCGGTGCCTTTCGGGGAAATCTTATTCAAATAATGAATCTGATACACAGAACTCACCTCTCACTTTTCTCAAACTGCTCCATAAAGGCCACCAGTGCTTCCACACCTGCATAGGGCATGGCATTGTAAATACTGGCTCGCATACCGCCCACTGTCCGGTGTCCCTTCAGGTTGACCAATCCGGCCTCCTCTGCCGCCTGCACAAACCGTTTATCCAGCTCCGGGTCGCCGGTAACAAAGGGTACATTCATCAGGGAGCGGTCCTTCTTCTGAACCGTGCCTTGGAACAGCCTGCTGCTGTCCAAGAAGTCATACAAAAGCTTTGCCTTCTTCACATTATGCTCTTGCATTGCCGCCAGGCCACCCTGCTCTTTCAGCCATTTGAACACCAGACCACAGATATAAATGCCATAGGCCGGCGGTGTATTGTACATAGAGCCGTTGTCATCGTGGATCTTGTAACGGAGCATGGTTGGTGTTCCGGGGAGCACATTCTCGTCGATCAGATCCTCCCGAATAATGGCGATCACAACTCCTGCCGGGCCGATATTCTTCTGCACGCCACCATAGAGCATACCATACTTGCTCACATCCACCGGTTCGGACAAAAAGCAGGAAGATACATCCGATACCAGCGGTTTTCCCTTGGTGTTGGGCAGGTTCCAGAATTTTGTGCCATAGATGGTATTATTCTCGCAGATATACACATAATCCGCATTTTCACTGACGGGAAGATCGCTGCAATCCGGGATATAGGAGAAGGTCTTATCCGCGGAAGACGCGATGGCGTTTGCCTGACCGTAAAGGCCGCCCTCCTGCCAGGCCTTCTTTGCCCACTGGCCGGTGATGATATAGTCCGCCACCCGGTTTTTCATCAGATTCATGGGGATCATGGCAAACTGCTGAGACGCTCCGCCCTGCAAAAACAGCACCTTATAGTTATCCGGGATGCCCATCAGCTCCCGCAAATCTGCCTGGGCAGTATCGATGATCTTTTGGTAGGTCTTGGATCGGTGGCTCATCTCCATAACGGACATACCACTGCCCTGATAATTCAGCATTTCCGCCGCTGCCTGCTGCAAAACCGACTCCGGCAGCACCGCCGGTCCGGCAGAAAAATTGTAAACTCTGGCCATAAGGATTCCTCCTTTTTATTTCTGTATTCTACGCAAGTTCTCCTCTTTTTGTGTTTGCAGTAGAAACAAATGTATTTATAGTGCGTATCATACCACCAAACAGCCGAAATAGCAAGAGCAAAATGTGCCAATCTTTTGTCTATTTCAGCCCTAACCTCTTGCTCATTTCACAAAAAAGCGGTATAGTTAAGAAAAACACCGGAGGTATCAACCATGGACTACAGAATTTTGGGTAAAACCGGCTTAAAAATCTCCCGTATGGGCTTTGGCGGCATCCCCATTCAAAAGATCGACGCAAACGGCACCCGGCTGCTGATGCACCGACTGATGGCTGCCGGTGTCAATTATATTGACACCGCCCGCGGCTACACCGTCAGTGAGGAATATTTGGGTCACGCTTTGAAGGGTATCCGGCAGCATTTTGTGCTGGCCACCAAGAGCATGTCCCGGGACAAGGCAGGCATGGCCAAGGACATTGACATCAGCCTTGCCAACCTGCAGACAGACTACATTGACCTTTACCAGCTGCATAACCCCAATGCTGCCCAGCTGGAGCAGATCATCGCCCCCGGCGGTGCTTTGGAAGCTTTGTTTGACGCCAAAGCGACGGGCAAAATCGGCCACATTGGCATCACTCTGCACTCTGCAGAGCTTTTTGAACGCTGTCTGGAGCTGGATTGGGTGGAGACCATCATGTTCCCCTACAACATCGTAGAAACCCAGGGCGAGGAGCTGATTCGGTGCTGCAGTGAAAAAAATATCGGCTTCATTTGCATGAAGCCTCTGGCCGGCGGTGCTATTGAGGACGCAAGCCTTGCCATGCGATTTGTCGCTGCCAACCCCAATGTCACCGTAGTGATTCCCGGCATGGCTGAGCAGAAAGAAATCGACCAAAACCTGGCCGCTATGGAAGACACGTCCGCCCTTTCTTCTGAGGAGCTGGCGAAGATTGACAGCATCCGAAGTACCCTGGGCTCCCAATTCTGCCGCCGTTGCAATTACTGTGCCCCCTGTACAGTGGGTATTCATATTCCGATGGTTTTGCTGGTAGAAAGCTACCTGAGTCGCTACGGACTTTCCGATTGGGCGGCCCAGCGATATGCCGGCTTGGAGAAAAAGGCCTCCGATTGCATCCAGTGCGGTGTGTGTGAGACCCGGTGTCCCTATCAGCTTCCCATCCGTCAGCTGCTGAAAAATGCCGCTGAAAAACTGGAAAAATAAGCAAATCGCCGGTGCAGTTCATTCGCACCGGCGATTCTTTTTACATGGTATAGTTATCAAAATAGCCCTGCACCAGAATGATGGGCGTTCCCTTATCGCCGGAGCCGGAGGTCAGATCGCACAGAGATCCGATCAGGTCAGTCAGGCGGCGGGGGGTAGTGCCCTGAGAGGCCATCGTTCCTGCCACATCGCCCTTTTCCCGGATTCTCTGTTCGATAGCCTGCTTCAGAGCGTCGCCGCTGAGATCGGCAAAGTCATTGTCTGCCAGATACTTCAGCTTCAGCTCGTTGGGTGTACCCTCCAGGCCGGGGGTGTTGGCAACAGACACGCTGGGGTCAGCCAGCTCCCAAATCTTGCCCACGGGATCCTTAAAGGCACCGTCGCCATAGACCATGACTTCGATATGCTTACCGGTGGCATCCAAAAACCTTTTTTGGATATCCAGCACCAAATCGGTACATTCCTTGGGGAAGAGCTTGATCTTATCCTCTGTGGACTTATTGGAGCCCAGCAGTCCGAATTTCTCGTTATAGCCGCTGCCGTCCACGCTGGCAGTGAGAATATCGTCCAAACCGCAGACACGCTCAGCACCGTTCTCCCGCAGAATCCGCTTGGTTCGGACCCGGGTGTGGATATCACAGGTCAGTACATTCTTGGTGTGCTGCAGAATCACCCGGGGATTGTTGGCGAAAATAATTTCCGCTTCCGCACCGCATTCCCGGATCAAATCACCGTAGTACTGCACATAGTCTACCATTGTGAAGGGATGGCGATTTTCGCCAAACAGCTCCCGATACTTCTCCTCTGTCAGCACATCGCTGTAGGGATTGACACCGGCTTCGTCCAGCTTATCCAGGCTGACCAGCTCGTTGCCAACTTCGTCAGAGGGATAGCTGAGCATCAGCACGATTTTCTTTGCACCCTTGGCAATGCCCCGCAGACAGATCGCGAAGCGGTTGCGGGACAAAATGGGGAAAATAACGCCCACAGTCTCGCCGCCCAATTTTTCCTGAACATCCTTGGCAATGGCGTCAATATGAGCATAGTTACCCTGGGCTCTGGCCACCACCGATTCTGTAACGGCAACCACATCTCGGTCACGCATAGCGAAACCCTCGCTCATAGCAGCATCCAGTACGCTGTCTACCACAATTTGTGCCAGGTCATCGCCCTCCCGGATGATCGGGCAGCGAATGCCTCTGGATACGGTTCCGACTTTTCTTTCCATGATAAAACCTCTTTTCGAGCAACATTTCCTTTACATACATGTTATACCCCAAAACCGCTGAATTTTCAATAAAAATTTTCGTTTTTTTTCACGCAAATCGTTCCTCTTGTAAAATGAAGAAAAAAATGCTATACTGAAGAAAAACAACCTGATCCGAGGGATTTTTATGCACATTATTATTGCAGGTGACGGCAAGGTCGGCTCCACTTTGGCACGGCAGTTAGCCGCGGAAAAACACGACATTACCCTAATCGACAACAATCACTCTGTGCTGACCTCCAGCATGGAGCGTTTGGACGTTATGGCCGTACACGGCAACTGTGCCGCCATGGGCACTTTGCTGCAGGCAGGTGTGAAAGAAGCGGATCTGCTCATTGCCGCCACCAGTGCCGATGAGATCAATCTGCTCTGCTGCACCACCGCCCACGGCATGAACCCCAAGCTACATACCATTGCCCGGATCCGCAATCCTGAGTACACTGAGCAGATTTTTGCCATGCGGAATATTTTCGGTCTTTCCATGTCCATCAACCCGGAGAAGCAGGCCGCCACGGAAATCGCCCGGCTGCTGAAATATCCCGGCTTCCTCCGCAGAGATACCTTTGCCAAGGGCCGTGTGGAGATTGTGGAGCTGCGAATTGAGGAAGACAGCAAGCTATGCAACATTTCCCTTGCACAGCTGCACACCATCATCAAAGCCAAGGTGCTGGTCTGTGCCGTACTGCGAAACGGCACTGCAGTGGCTCCCAACGGTAACTTTGTTCTGCAGGAGGGCGACCGGATATTCGTTACCGCACCCACTGAAAATCTCACAATCTTGCTAAAAAATCTGGGCGTCATTACCAAACGTGCCCGTCATGTGATCCTCTGCGGCGGCGGTCGGGTCAGCTACTATCTGGCATCTCAGTTGGACAAAGACGGTGTGGCTGTGCAAATCATCGAAAACAATCACGATCGCTGTCTGGAATTGGCAGAGCTGCTGCCCAATGTTTCTGTCATCCACGGTGACGCCACCGACCAGAACGTTCTGGAGACCGAGGGTCTGGGAAACTGCGATGCACTGGTCTCCCTGACCGGTATGGACGAGCTGAATATGATCATCTCTCTATACGCCGGCTCCCACGGTGTCCCCCAGGTAATCACCAAGCTGGGTCATGCCGACAACCGGGACATCATCGATCACCTGTCCCTTGGCAGCATCGTGTGTCCCAAAGATCTGTGCTGCAATCAAATCATCCGCTATGTCCGCGCCATGCAGAACCAGACCGGTGCCGCCATTTCCCTGCACACCATTGCCGATGGTCAGGCAGAGGCGGTGGAATTCATGGTAGACGAGCACACCTTGCACTGTGACACACCGCTGAAGGACCTGAAATTGAAGCCCAATGTGCTGATCGCCAGTATTTCTCACGGCAGCAAAACCGAAATCCCCAACGGTAACTCTACCTTCCGTAAGGGAGATTACCTGGTCATCGTCACCAGCGGTCGGGGCGTGCTGCACCAGCTCAACGATATTTTTGCGTGAGCGAGGTAGCCTATGAACTATAAAATGATGGGTCGGTTTTTATCACAGACCCTTTTCGTAGAAACACTGTTCATGATCCCGGCTCTGTTGATCAGTGTATTTTCCGGAGAAGCCGCCGCTTGGCAGGGCTTCTTACTGGCCATGTCCATTATGCTGGCCGTCACCGGCCTTCTGCATTTGATCTGCAAATCCGCCCCCAACGCCCTGAACGCCAAAGAGGGTTTGGTTTGCGTGGGCATCAGCTGGATCATCATGAGTTTGCTGGGCTGCCTGCCCTTCGTGTTTTCCGGTGCGATCCCCAACTACATAGATGCTCTGTTTGAAATGGTTTCCGGTTTTTCTACCACCGGTTCTTCCATTTTGTCCCGACCGGAAGATCTGCCAAAAGGCATCCTCTACTGGCGTAGCTTCAGCCATTGGCTAGGCGGCATGGGCGTGCTGGTGTTCCTGCTGGCCCTGCAGCCGACAGACAGTAATTCCGGCTTTACCATGCACCTGCTCCGGGCAGAAAGTCCCGGCCCCAACGTGGGCAAATTGGTGCCGAAAATGCGAAAAACCGCCGGTATTCTGTACCTGCTTTACATCGGTCTGACGGTTTTGAATGTGCTCTTCCTGCTGCTGGGCAATATGCCGGTTTTCGATGCGGTCTGCACCGCCTTCGGCACAGCCGGCACCGGTGGTTTCGGTGTCCGCAGCGATTCTCTCGCCGGTTACAGCCCCTATATTCAAAATGTCACCACGGTTTTTATGCTGCTGTTTGGTGTCAATTTCAGCTGCTACTACCTTTTGCTGCTGCGGCAGTTTAAGGGCGTTTTTAAGGACGAGGAGCTGCGGCTGTATATTCTGATCGTTGTGGTCAGCATTGGCCTGATCTTCTGGAATTTGCAAGGGTATTACAGCACTCAGGAAGAAACCCTGCGGCATTCTGCCTTCCAGGTCGGTTCCATCATCACCACCACCGGCTATGCTACCACAGACTTTGATCTGTGGCCCAGCTTCTCCAAGATGATTTTGGTGGGGCTGATGCTGATCGGTGCCTGTGCCGGCTCCACCGGCGGCGGCATCAAGGTTGCCCGGGTGCTGCTGCTGTTTAAGAGCCTGCGGCGTAACATTCGTCAGGTTCTTCGTCCCAAGAGCGTCCGGGTCATCCGCAGCAACGGTCAGGTGGTGGACGAAACCATCATTCGCAACACCAACGCATACCTGGCAGCTTATGTCATTATCATTTTCGTAAGTGTTCTTGCCATTTCTCTGGATGGCTTCTCGCCGACCACCAATCTGACAGCAGTATTCGCCTGCTTCAATAACATCGGCCCCGGCCTGGAAGCGGTGGGCCCCACCTGCAATTTTTCCGGCTTCAGTCCCTTCTCCAAAATCATTCTGATTTTGGATATGCTGGCCGGACGGCTGGAAATCTTCCCCATTCTGGCACTGCTTTCCCGGAACACCTGGCGACACAGATAAAAAACGGCACCCGTGGGTGCCGTTTTTGTGTTAGTTCTTGTATCGGGGTTCGCAGGTCAGGTTGATGCCCAGCCGTTTCAGGATTTTCTCATCCACCGGAGAAAGGATCACGGAGGAATGCACCTCACAGCCCCGGAGCTGGCTCAAACACTCCATGGCCTGCTCCGCCTGCGGATTGGTCACCGCACTGATGGACAGAGCGATCAGCGTTTCATCGGTATGCAGACGGGGATTCCGGTTACCTAAATGATCCACCTTCAGATGCTGGATGGGGTCAATAGCCACCGGTGAGATCAAGTGCAGATCATCCGGCATATTGCTGATAGCCTTCAACGCATTCAGCAGCAGTGCCGCAGATGCACCCAGCAGATTGGAGGTCTTGCCGGTAATGATTCTGCCATCCGGCAGCTCCATAGCCGCTGCGGGCAGACCGGTTTCCTCAGCACGCTGCAAGGCGGCTGCCACCACCTTCCGGGCAGACACATCCACACCGGCCTTCTTCATCAGAAGCTCAAATTTAAAAATGACCTCATCCGGCAATTTACCCTGCTTTTGATCACACAAAACGCTGTAGTACCGGCGGATGATCTCCTGCCGGGCAGCTTCCCGAACCACATCGTCATCCACGATGCAGCTGCCAACCATGTTCACGCCCATATCCGTGGGAGATTTGTAGGGACAGTAGCCAAGAATCTGCTCAAAAATGGTGGTCAGCACCGGGAACGCTTCCACATCACGGTTGTAGTTGACCGTGGTCTGGCCGTAGGCTTCCAGATGGAAGGGGTCGATCAAATTTACGTCTTTTAAGTCTGCCGTGGCGGCCTCATAGGCCAGATTCACCGGGTGATTCAGTGCCAGATTCCACACCGGGAAGGTCTCGAACTTGGCATAGCCCGCCCGAACGCCCCGCTTGTGCTCATGATACAGCTGGCTCAGACAGGTGGCCAATTTGCCGCTGCCGGGACCGGGGGCAGTAACCACCACCAATTCCCGGGTGGTTTCGATATAGTCATTTTTGCCGTAGCCCTGATCGCTGACGATATAGGGAATATTGGAGGGATAGCCCTCGATGGCGTAGTGCCGGTAGACCTTCACGCCCATGCTCTCCAGCCGCTGCTGGAAGGCCCTTGCCGCAGCCTGTTCATTAAACCGGGTCAACACAACGCTGGACACATACAGTCCCAAACTCCGGAAAATGTCAATCAGCCGCAACACATCCACATCATAGGTGATGCCCAAATCGCCACGGACTTTATTCTTTTCAATATCAGCAGCGTTAATGGCAATCACCATTTCCACCTGCTCCTTCAGCTGCAGGAGCATCCGCAGCTTACTGTCCGGCTGAAAGCCCGGCAGCACACGGGATGCATGATAATCATCAAACAGCTTTCCGCCGAATTCCAGATACAGCTTGCCACCAAACTGTGCCAGCCGTTCCCGGATACGTGCGGACTGGGTTTGCAAATACTTCTCGTTATCAAAGCCCACGCAGGTCACGGTGATCGCCTCTTTCCGCAAAAATTCAATACCCGTTTATTCTACAAGATATTTTCCAAAATAGCAAGGAATTTGATAAAGTTTTTTCTTGCCGTTGTTGGGCAGTACTTCCATTGACTTTCCCAGCGAAAAAGGCTATAATTTCCGGTATATAGATACTCTGTAAGGAGGGGTCTTTTTGAAGTACTTACGACAATTTGGTCTTGTTCTGCTCTTTTCCCTGCTGGGCGAATTGTGTCGGTTTTTGATTCCTTTCCCCATTCCGGCATCCATTTACGGCATGATTCTGCTGTTCGCCGCTCTGGGACTGAAAATTATAAAGCTGCCCGCCATTTCCGACGCAGGCGGCTGGCTGGTATCGATCCTTCCGGTGCTGTTCGTTGCTCCGGCGGTGAATCTGCTGTCCAGCTGGGATGCGTTGAAGAACGCCATCGTCCCCATTTTGGTGGTCATGATCGCCACCACGGTTATCGTCTTTGCCGCCTCCGGTCTTGTGACCCAGTGGATCCTGAAGGCTCGAAAGGGGGACAAATAAGATGCATGATTTTGTCATTGGCAGCTCCTTCTTCTTTGCCATCTTGACCCTTGCGGCTTTCGGTCTGGGTGTTTTGATCCAAAAAAAGTGGAAGCTGGCCATCTTCAACCCCCTGCTGCTGGCCACCATCTTTATCATAGCCTTTTTGCTGCTGACGGGTATTCCCAACGAGGAGTACCAAGCCGGTTGCCAGATTCTGACATGGCTTCTGACCCCCGCTACCATCTGCCTTTCCATTTCTTTTTATCAGCAGTTTCAGCGGTTAAAGAAGCATCTGGGCGTGATTTGTATCGGCGTCATCGCCGGCACCTTGTGCAGCCTGGGTTCCGTGTATCTGCTGTGCAAGGCCTTTGGTGTGGACGATGCTATCACTGCCTCCCTGCTCCCCAAGAGCGTGACCACTGCCATCGGCGTGGCACTGAGTCAGGAGTTTGGCGGTATTGCCGCCATCACCACCGCGGTAATCGTGATTACCGGCGTACTGGGCAGCATTATTGGCCCGGCACTGTGCAAACTCTTCCGGCTCAAGGACCCCATAGCCCAAGGCGTGGCCTTCGGCACCGCCGCCCATGTCATCGGCACCACCAAGGCCGCCCAAATGAGTGAGCTGGCCGGTGCGGTGAGCAGCTTTTCCCTGACCTTTGCCGGTCTGGTAACATCCATCCTAATGTCGGTTTTGGCACAGTTCATTTAAGTTTGGAGGTGCTCTGAGTGGAATTTTATGTAAACCATCCGATTATTTTTGTCATCGTCGGTCTGCTGGTCGCCGTGGTGCTGGGACAGTCTGTGTACTTCCTGGTCAAGGCCTTAAAACGCAGCAAGGAGCTGGGCATGGACCAAACCAAGATTCGCAAGACCATGAAAACCGCTGCGATCTTTACCATTGCCCCGGCAGTTGCCATTGTCATCAGTGTCATTACACTGAGCAAAAAGCTGGGTTTGCCCCTGCCCTGGCTGCGACTGAGCGTGGTTGGCTCTATGAGCTACGAAACCGTTGCCGCCAACAATGCCTTAAGTGCCATGGGCCAGGCCTTGGGCTCCGGCGGAGATCTGACCGCCCAGCAGTATT
The DNA here is from genome assembly GCA_015067945.1 of Oscillospiraceae bacterium. Classification (GTDB taxonomy): domain Bacteria; phylum Bacillota; class Clostridia; order Oscillospirales; family Oscillospiraceae; genus Faecousia. The sequence goes on along the minus strand of SVLM01000017.1, from coordinate 12,344 downwards.
TAAATGTCCTGCTGGTCATGACCATCTCTATTATGATGGGTATTTGGCTGGTGCCGGTTATCGGCAAGAAGCTGCAGAGCGGCCTGTCCTCTTTGGGTAAGCGGGACGCAAAATGGGCAGATATCTTCAGCAACGGCCTGTTTATCGGCATGATTTCCGCATTTTTGGGTTTTGTTTTCTGCGATGTTTGCCGGTTGTGGGATCCTGCCGCCCGTATTGTCAAAACCACCGACGCTGAGAGCGGAGAAGAGCTGATTAAAACCGTTTCTGCCACCTCTGGCTTGATTCCGGTGTGCGTTTTACTGGTTTCCGCCGTAGTTATGGTGATCTGCGGACTGCTGATGCGTAAACCGAAGCTGAAGTGGCTCAGCGAGTACGCATTGCCCATCTCTCTGGTGCTGGGTATGGCGGCTGCCATTCCCATTACCGCATGGCTGGGTTAAGGAGGTGCCGTTATGAAAAAGAACTTGTCTTACATGGATTCCGTGCACCGCGACGGCAGGATCTGGAACATTGCTGTAATGATCCTGTTGCTGGCCTTCCCCTGCACCATCGCAATTCTGTTCAGCGTTTCCCCGGACTGGGGTGCATTTGGTGTGGGCCTTTTGGCTACCGCTCCGATGTACTGGGCCGTGGGTGCCATTGAAACTGTAACCTTCGTGCCCATGCTGGGTGCCGGCGGCTCGTACTTGAGCTTTGTTACCGGCAATATATCCAATCTGAAACTGCCCTGTGCGTTGAACGCATTGGAGCAAAACGGGGTCAGTGCCAACTCCGAAGAAGGCGAGGTCATTTCCACCATCGCCATCGCAACCTCCAGCATTGTCACCACCTTGATCATCATCGTGGGCGTCATCTGCATCGTTCCTCTGACTCCCATTCTTGCCGCACCGGAGCTGCAACCTGCCTTTGAGCAGATTCTGCCCGCTCTGTTTGGCGGTCTGGGCGTAGCTTTTGTTTCCAAGAACTGGAAGCTCTCCCTTGCCCCCATCGGCTTGATGCTGGTGCTGTTCATCTTCGTTCCTGCACTGAATGCAGGTACTGTGGGTATCATGGTGCCCGTGTCTGCACTGTTTACCATCGGCATTGGCCGGATTCTGTACAAGAGAGGAGTGCTGTAAATGCCCGGTTTGATTCTTTTGGGTGTGTTTTTGTTGTTTATTGCAGTGATTCTGATTCGCACTCTGACATTTCGCCCCAAGGCACAGCCCCCGGTTTCCAATGAGGAAATTTCCTTTGACCGGGACGCTGCCGTCAATGCATTGCAGCAGCTGGTGCGCTGCAAGACCATTTCCTACAACGATCACGCTCTGGAAGATGATGCAGAATTTGAAAAGCTCATTGCCCTGCTGCCGGGTCTGTATCCCCGGGTCTTTGATATCTGCTCCATGGACCGGCTGGCTGACAGAGGCTTGCTGCTCCGGTGGCCCGGAAAATCCCACACCGCCCCGGTGGTGCTGATGGCCCACTACGATGTAGTCCCCGTAGACGAAGCAAGCTGGGAAAAGCCGCCCTTTGCCGGTATCATAGAGGACGGCATTCTTTGGGGTCGCGGTACCTTGGATACCAAGGTCACCTTCAACGCCATTTTCTCCGCCGCCAATCACCTGATCGCCAAGGGCTATCGCCCGGAAAACGACATTTATTTCGCATTTTCCGGCGGCGAGGAGGTCAACGGCAAGGGTGCCGTGAATATCGTGGACTATTTCCGGCAGCACGAGATCACCCCCGCTCTGGTCGTAGACGAAGGCGGTGCGGTGGTGGAAAATGTGTTCCCCGGCGTTAAGCAGCCCTGCGGCCTCATCGGCATTGCGGAAAAGGGCATGATCAACGCTCAATACCGCACCACCTCCACCGGCGGTCACGCCTCCGCCCCCAAGCCCCACACCCCCGTGGGCATTCTGGCCGCTGCCTGCAAAAAGGTGGAAGATCACCCCTTCAAAATGCACATCACCAAGCCGGTGGCGGAAATGTTCGACACCCTGGGACGGCATTCGACTTTTCTGTATCGGATGATTTTTGCCAATCTGTGGTGCTTCGGCTGGGTGTTGGATCTGCTGGGTAAGTCCTCCGGCGGTGAAATGAACGCATTGCTCCGAACCACCGTGGCCTTCACCCAGATGGAGGGCAGCTCTGCCCGGAATGTGATTCCCCCAGAGGCAAAGATGGTCAGCAATATGCGGTTGAATCCGGCGGACAACGTGCAGTCTGCCCTAAATTACCTTCGGAAAACCGTAGGTAACGACGCAGTGGAGATCACCGCATTGGAAAGCTGCGAACCCAGTCCCATTTCTGAAACCGGCTGCGACGCCTGGAACAAGGTCGCTGCCGCCGTTGCCGAGACCTGGCGTGGCTGCATTGTTTCCCCTTATCTGATGGTACAATGCTCCGACTCCCGGCATTACGGCAGCATCTCGAACCATGTTTACCGGTTCTCCGCCATGGATTTAAGTGCCGCAGAGCGGGCCACCATCCACGGACATAATGAGCGAATCCGCTTGGAAACTGTAGGCAAGGCTGTGGAATTTTACATTCGGCTGATGAATAAATGCTAATATTTCGCGGTGCGTCGCAAAACGCACCGCATTTTTTGTAAAAAATGGGAATAATTCTGCCAAAGTCTTGCTATATAAATAAAAATGATTGATTTTTCTCCCAGTCTATGGTATAGTTTTAGATTGAAATAGTGTGAATAAGCATTGCTTTTTCTATGAAAAATAAAACTGTTGAGGTGACACTCCGTGGAAATCGAAAAGTCCGCCTATGCCTTCCAATTTGATGGCAAGCCCGTCAGCTGTGTCTGTTTTGGTCACGGCCATATCAATCACACTCTGAAGCTGACCACCGATACCGGTGCAGAATATGTTTTGCAGAGAATCAACAAGTATGTTTTCCGGGATCCGGTCCGGCTGATGGCCAATGTCAGTGCCGTTACCGATTTCCTGCGTAGCCGTGTGGAAGACCCCCGGATGGCTCTGCACTTCATCCCTACCCGGGACGGTCTTTATTATTACCGGGATTCCGATGGCGAGTTCTGGAGAGCCTACGATTTCGTTGGTGGCTTCTGTCTGGACGCCCCTGAGTCCGACGAGGACTTCTACCAGAGTGCCCTGGCCTTTGGCCGTTTCCAGGATCTGCTGTCCGACTTCCCTGCCGAAACGCTGTACGAGACCATTCCCGAATTCCATAACACCGTGGATCGCTACCGCCAGTTTAAGGAGTCCGTGAAGAACAACAGCGTTGGCCGCGCCACCGGTGTGCAGAAGGAAATTCAGTTCCTGATGGATATGGAAGAGCTGGCCTGCTCCCTGCAGAAGATGCGGGAATCCGGCGAGCTGCCCCTGCGTGTTACCCACAACGACACCAAGCTGAATAATGTCTTGCTGGATAAGGCCACCCGCAAGTCTCTGTGCGTGCTGGATCTGGATACCGTTATGCCCGGCCTGAGCCTGCATGACTTTGGCGACTCCATCCGTTTCGGTGCCGCCACCGCTGCCGAGGACGAGGAGGACGTGAGCAAGATGAAGCTGGATCTGCACCTGTTTGAGGTGTACACCAGAGGCTTCCTGGAAGCTGCCGCCGCTCTGACGGATACAGAAGTAAAGATGCTGCCTTTGGGTGCTCTGTCCATCACCGTGGAGCTGGCTACCCGGTTCCTGAAGGACTATCTGGATGGCGACCTGTACTTCAAGACCGCCTACCCCGAGCATAATCTGGTTCGTGCCAGATCTCAGATCAAGCTGGCTGCCGATATGTTCAGCAAGCTCGATGACATGAACCGCATTGTGGCGGAGGTTGCCGCCAAGGTTCGCAAGTAAGGAGAATCACATGAATTATCTTGGTATTTCTTTTGACCTGAAAAACACCCCCAAGCTGGATCACGGCTTTATCCCCTTCGGCATTTGGATGAACGAATACGAAAAGGGTGCAACCAAGGACATTTCCATTGCCGTTGAGCGAAACGAAGGCTTTATCTCCGTCCGCCATGCAAAAATCCACGGCACTGCGGAAATGGCCGCGGCCGACTACCGGTTTGTGGAACGCTATATGAAGTTCCTGCTGTGGTCCATCGGTGGCTTCAAGGTGTATGTCTGCGGCTGCAGCGATATTGCCAAGAAGCTTCAGGCTGCTTACAGCCCCGAGGGCGAGCGTGCTTTTGACTTTGATTTCTTCCAGAAGCTCTACGAGCGTCCTCTGGAAATTCTTGACCTGCCCCTGAGTGAGTGCCCCGCCTCCAACGAGTCCCCCCGTCCCATCGGCGGCCACACCGACGGCTGCCGTATCGGCTTTGATGCCGGCGGCTCCGACCGGAAGGTCTCCGCTGTCATCGACGGTGAGGTGGTGTATTCCGAGGAAGTGATCTGGCACCCCAAGACCAATCCCGATCCGACTTATCAGTACGAAGGAATTTTGGAGTCCTTCCGCACCGCCGCATCCAAGATGCCCCGGGTGGATGGTATCGGTGTCAGCTCTGCCGGCGTGTTCATCGGCAACGCACCCATGATCTCCAGCATTTTCTACTGCGTTCCCAGAGACCGCTGGGACGAGGTGAAGACCGTTTACGACCGGGCCGCTGCCGCCATCGGTGATGTGCCCATCGTAGTTGCCAACGATGGTGACGTTTCCGCACTGGCCGGTGCTATGGGCATGGGCTGCGGTCAGATCATGGGTCTGGCTATGGGCACCAGCGAAGCCGTTGGCTATGTGGATAAGGATCAGAATGTTCTTGGCTGGATCAGCGAGTTGGCCTTTGCTCCCGTTGACCTCAATGAGGAGGCCATGGAGGATGAGTGGTCCACCGATATCGGTGTAGGCTGCAAATACTTCTCCCAGGATGCCGTTATCAAACTGGCTCCCCGGGCCGGTATCCAGCTGGACGAGAGCCTGACCCCTGCTGAAAAGCTGAAGGAAGTCCAGAAGCTGATGGAAGCCAACGACGAAAGAGCTCAGGCCGTATTCCACGACATCGGCGTTTATTTGGCCTATACCGTGGTGCAGTACAGCCGTTTCTACGACATTGCTCACCTGATGCTGCTGGGTCGCGTTATGTCCGGCAAGGGCGGTGACCTGATTCTGGCCACCTGCCAGAAGGTCATGGCCGAGGAATTCCCGGAGCTGTACGCCAAGATTCAGGTTATGCTCCCCGACGAAAAAACCCGTCGTGTGGGTCAGTCCGCCGCTGCAGCCAGCCTGCCTGCCCGCAAATAACAATCTGTCATTGCGAACCGGCGACCGCAGTCGCCGGTGTGGCAATCTCTCTCGACGGAGGGGATTCCCACGCCAGTGTGCACTGGCTCGGAATGACCCGGTTATGAAGGAGAACATTATGTTTTATAAAAACGCGAGAATTTTTTGCTCTGACCATCAGTTTCACCTGGGTGCTTTCGAGGTGAAGAACGGTCTTTTCGGTCAGGTTTTGCCGGATACTGTTCCGGAGGATGCCATTGATCTGCAGGGTGCAACCGTAATCCCCGGCCTGATCGATGTCCACAACCACGGCAATTCCGGTGCGGATTTTTCCGATGGCGATTACGAGGGTCTGAAGAAGATGGCCAAATATTTGGCAAAAAGCGGTATCACCTCCTTTGCTCCCGCTTCCATGACCCTGCCCTATGATGTGCTGGAAAAGGCCTTCGCCACCGCCCGTCAGCTGGTAGAGGCGGCACCCGAGGGTCACTCCCGGCTCATGGGCATTCAGATGGAAGGCCCCTATTTTTCCGAAAAGAAGAAGGGTGCACAGAACGGTGCTTACCTGAAAAATCCCGATTTTGAAGGCTTTAAGGCGCTTTATGAGGGTTGCGGCGGTCTGGTTCGGATCGTTGACGTTGCTCCCGAGCTGCCCGGTGCAGAGGAGTTTGTGGAAAAGGCCAGCAAGCTGTGTACCGTTTCCGTTGCCCACACCGATTCCGATTACGCCCACGCCAAGGCTGCCTTCGCCCGTGGTGCTACCCATCTGACCCATCTGTACAACGCCATGCCCGGTGTTCATCACCGGAATCCCGGTGTCATTCCTGCAGCTGTGGAAAATCCCCACGTCCGTGCTGAGCTGATCTGCGACGGCATGCACATCCACCCCGCCTCCGTCCGGCTGGCATTTGCCATGTTCGGCGGTCACCGGATGATTTTGGTCAGCGATGCTCTGCGTTGCTGTGGCATGCCCGACGGTGAGTATGAACTGGGCGGTCAGCCTGTGTTCCTGGCCGGCGGTGTTGCCAAGCTGGCCGACGGCACCTTGGCCGGATCTGCCACCAATCTGTTCGACTGCATGAGAAACGCCATTCTCTTTGGCATTCCCGAGGCCGACGCAGTTCGTGCTTCCACCATCAACCCTGCTTGTGCTTTGGGCGTGCAGGATAAGGTTGGTTCCATCACCACCGGCAAGTATGCCGACTTCATCATCTGCCGCAGCGACTACACCGGCAAACGTGTATTCATGAGCGGCAAGGAAATCTAAAACAAAAGGACGGATCCGTTGATCCGTCCTTTTTTGTGTCATTGCGAACCAGTGACCGATGTCACTGGTGTGGCAATCTCCCTCGATCCGGGGGATTCCCACACCAGTGTGTGCACTGGCTCGGAATGACATTGCTATCTCAATGTTTCGCTGTTATTCAGCACAATGGTACTGTACAAAAACAGTACATCCTGGCCGTAAAAATCGATGAACCGATCCAGCATTGCCGAGGACAGATACCGGATATCCACAAGGGTAATACTCCGATACCCCTGCACCAACAGCGGTGCAATGGCACTGCCGAAGGAATCCCGGAATAGAATCAATTCCCGATCGGTTTGCGCGTTGGGATTATCGATTCTCAGCAGTGATACCGACCCGGAAAGAAACACCTCATAAAGATCACTGCCGGTTAGTTTACTCCGGTCATAGATGCCCAGCGTGGTGTTTGTTTCGTAATTATAGACCGTGCATTGCTCCAAAATATCGCTTTCCAGCGTGTACAGCACATCCGGCTCCATGGGCAGTGCCGCCTGACCGTAATAGACCCCGTAGAACGGCTCTGTCGCCGCTGTGGGGCGATATTCCCCTTGATTTGGTGCAGGAATATTCATAGAATTACAGAGTCTTTCAGACGCAGCAAAAAGCCTTTCCTGCCGCCAGTGGGTGTCTGTCCGGTAATAATCCGTACCCGTCAGGCAGTCCGTCAATGGCACATATACTGCCCCCTCCATGCCGGACATGATTTCAAATAACCGGTCATAATCCATGGCAAGATAACCGTTTTCCTCCGCCAGATAATAGCCCTTATCCGGCACCACCGACACAAACACCCGAGAGTCCTGCAAATGCTTCTGCCGAATCTGTTCAAAGAGCCGTCTGGCTCTGAAAACTGCATCCTCTTTCAGCGGATATTCCAGCTTTGCCGCCTGCCCCTGGGTCAGGTAAATGCCGTTGTTGTCCCGCTGTCCCAGTACATAGTAGTGGGTCAATGCCTTGATCTGCCGAAAGAGAGATCTTGCCGGAAACTGGTCCAGAGTATAGCTTTCAAAATCCTCCATGAACCGCCCGTTTTGCAAATTTTCCGCGGTGATTTCCGGAAACTGTGCCAAGGGTCTTCGTTCCTGCAGGGAAATCGCGTTGGGTTCGTGCAGCCATGCCGCCAGAACCAAAACCAGCCACACCGTCAGCACGGCAGCCATGCCATATTTCCAAGTTACTTTTTCCATAGTGCCTCCTAAAACCGGAAATACAGAAACGGGTTAAAGGACCCATCCACCAAATATGCCGTGGACACCAACAATAGCATCAACGCCCCCACCGGCAGGAGCCATCCCAACACCGGCCACCGATTTGCACATCGGTGGAAGAGCTTATAGGGCAGCGGCGTGGCACCCACAATGCCGACCAGCAGCAAAATCCCATAGCTGCGGAGATAATACACCGCCGGGGTGCTGATCAACGGAAGACCCAAACCGCCGAACATACCGGCAATGTCCTGCCCTGCCTGGGACAAATCCCGGGCATTGAAAATCACAAAGCTGATGCACACAATCAGCAAAACATAAATGTGCCGCACAAAATCCGGCAGCTTCTGCACCGGCAGCCATTTCTCAATCAGCAGGCAGGCTGCAAACAGCAGACCCCAAACTACAAAATTCCACGCGGCACCATGCCAAAGTCCGGTCAGCAGCCACACTGCCAGGATATTTCGCAGCCATTTGACCTTGCCGACCCGGTTACCGCCCAAGGGAATATATACATAATCCCGGAACCAACCACCCAGGGTCATATGCCACCGCCGCCAGAATTCGGTGATGCTCCGGGAGATATAGGGATAGTCAAAATTCCTCGGAAACCGGAAGCCGAAAATCCGGCCCAATCCAATGGCCATTTCGCTGTATCCGGCAAAATCAAAGTAGATGTGCAGCATAAACGCCACCGCGTACAGCCAGTAAAAAAGCACGCTCTGCTCCCCGGTCTGCCGAAACACCGACGTCAGCTCGCCCAAGGGATTGGCAAGCAGCACCTTCTTACCCAAACCCAGCAAAAACAGCCCCAAGCCCCGGGCAACATTCTCCCACTTCATCTGCCGGTCATTCAATTCCGCTGCCACATCCACATAGCGGACGATGGGCCCGGCGATCAGCTGAGGGAACAGAGCAACATAGGTTCCAAAATGGATCAGATTTCGCTGTGGGCGGACATCCTTGCGGTACACATCCACCGCGTAGCTGATGCATTGAAATGTGTAAAAGCTGATGCCGATGGGCAGTGCCAGCCGCAAAAGCGGAACACTCATGCCGGTGAGTCGATTCCAGTTATCCAGTGCAAAATCCGCGTACTTGAATACGCCCAGCATTACGCAGCCGGTGACGACAGCCCCGGTCAGCCACAGCTTCCGCAGCCAGGTTTTGGTGCTTGCACCGATAGCAAGGCCGAAGCCGTAAAAGAGCAGGATGGCCGCCACCATCAGAATCACATACCGCGGCTCACCCCAGGCATAAAACACCAGGCTGCTCAGCAGCAAAAAGCCGTTTTTTAAATTTTTGGGTATTAAAAAATACAAAATTAACACGCAAGGCAAAAAATAATACAAAAAAGGAATGCCGGAAAACAGCATGGAATCTCCTCCCGTCAATATGGAAACCAGGGCAGCAGGTAAGCCTGCCGCCCTGAAAGCTTATGCTACAATGGCTTCTTCATACACAATGTGTGCCGCCGGAAATGCCGCAGTCAGGTGGTTTTTGAACGCAGACATGGCATCCTGACTGCCAAAGGCCATCAGAAGATACCCCTCCATGGGCCGGGCCATGATCAAGCGATCCGGCTGCCCGCAGATCCAGCGTGTAGACATGATGCTGCTACGCCAGCTTTTGGCCAGATTTTCGGGATTTTCTTTGACCCGGAACACCGCCGCGGTGAAGATGTTGTTGTTCATCAGATGCACCAAGGATGCACCTTCCTCCACCATTTGCAGCTGATCCTCCGGCAGCAGATACCGGGTCGTCAGCTCCTCGGTCATGGACATATCCAGATCGCCGGGGGCATCCGCCACCGACTGCTCCACCGCACCGCCATAAACGGCGAAACGCTCATTTTCGGGATATTGATCCCAAATTTTCTGCAGAATCTTGGCACTGTCACTTTCCGCCATGCCCACGGGCATGGTCGGAACAGTCAGCTCGGTCATCAGAGTGGCACCCGTAGAATCATCGGTAGGCACGATATGACCATCGGTTTCCTGGGGAACATTGCTGCGGCAGCCGGCAAGCATACCCAACAACATTACGCAGGTCAGGAACAAAGCAAATACTTTCATATTTTTCCTCCATATGCTTTTTGTTCGCTGTCAGTATGCCCTTATTTTCTGGATTTTATACGCAAAAAGTGTGCTGCTTTCGCAGCACACTTTTCATTTTATTCATCCAGCATGATTTTCAGAATGGTTTTATCCGTTTCCCGCATGCCTTCCCGGGCCAGCCGGCCCACATTATTCACCGTATTGTCCACGCCCTTGGTAACGATACCGTCACCGCCCCAGAACTGCTGGTTTTCGGCATACATATCACAGCCCAAAATGCCTGCATCCACCGCCGCTGCGATTTTTGCCGCACAGGACGGCTTCGCACCGTCACAAATCGTACCGGACAAAATGGCAATGGCGTTCACCACCGTATGTGCCACTGCATCCAGCTTACCGCCCTTCAGGTAAGCGATGCCTGCACCTGCTCCGCAGCCGGCACTGATGGCACCGCAATAGGCAGACAGCCGGCCGATGCCGGTCTTTTGATGGATGGTGACCAGATCGCTCAGCGTCACCGCCCGGAGCAATTCTTCCTCGGTAACCCCCATGGCTTCTGCATAGACCGCCACAGGAACGCTGGCGGTAATACCCTGATTTCCGCTGCCGGAAATGATGATCACCGGCATTTCGCAGCCGCTCATGCGGGCATCGCTGCCGGCTGCAGCATAGGCTGCGGCCTGCTTAGCAAGCAAATCACCCTGCCGGGTCAAAATCACGCTGCCAACATTGGCTCCCCAGTTACCCCGGATGCCCTCCCGGGCAATGGCCATATTGCAGGCGATCTGATTGCCAACCAATTCCCGGACATCCTCCACATCCAGACAGTCCGCAAATTCCACGATTTTTTCAATGCTCAGGCAGGATTTGTCCGTCAGGTGATCCTCGGAAGATTCCGCCACCGGAAGATCCAGCAAAACCTCGCCGTTTCGCTCCATATACACCAAATTGGTGTGGTGATTGACGATCCTCAACCGAACACGATCCTCTCCCCTGTGCAGAATCAGATCAATGTCGAAAATCAGTTCCGAATCCGACGGTGCGATGGTAACCGATGCAGTGGACAGAAAAACCTTCAGTGCCTGCCGCTGCTCATCGGTCACACGGCTGATGACCTCCAGCTGCTTGTCCGCATCACCGGCAACAATACCGGCACAGACCGCACTGCCAATGCCGCTTAAACCGCCGGTATTGGGCACAATAACGCTTTTTACATTTTTTATGATATTGCCGCTGACATAAACCTCCACCCTTTCGGGCAACGCCCCCAGCAGCTGCCGGGCTTTTGCACCGGCGTAAGCCAAGGCAATGGGCTCTGTGCAGCCCATGGCAGGCCGCAGCTCCTCCCGGAGGATATCTAAGTATTGCTGATAGATCTTGTCTGTCTTTTTCACTGGGCAACGCTCCTTGCAAATACTGGCATCATTATAGCATCCTAAAAAGAAATTGTAAACAAAAAACCGCTTTTCTTGCAATCTCCGACGGCCTGTGCTAAAATATACGAAAATGCGACAGCAAGGAGGACCCCTATGATGTATCGAACATGGATTTTGCTGTGTCTTGTGATGGCACTGCTTTTGAGCGGCTGCCAGATTCTGCCCGGCACCCCTGCCGAAACAAATCCTCCGGATACTTCCCCGTCCACTGAGGCTACCACCGTCCACACCGTACCCACAGAACCCTCCGAGCCCTCTGTGCCGCCTACAACAGAGCTTCGCATTGGTTGGTACGACGAAGGCGACGACCGCTATTACTATGACGAAAGTGGCGTTATGTTAACCGGCTGGCAGGCCATTGGCGATACTTTATATTACTTCCGGGAGGACGGTACCATGTCCCGCGGCATGGTGGTAATCGACGGTGTGGAACACTTCTTCTCCTCTGCCGGTGTGCCGATTCTGCTTGTGAACCCCTGGTACAGCGTCCCTTCGGGCTACACCCCGGATTTGGTGAAGCTGAGCACCAATATCAGCATTGAGGGACAGCAGGTTGACCGCAGCTGCTATGATTCTCTGGTGCAAATGATCTCCGATTGCAACAAGGAATGCCCCAAGGTTTGCGTCCTTTCCTCTTACCGCACCCATGAATATCAGCAAGGTTTGTTCCAAAAGAAGATCAATTTCTACTTAAACCAAGGCTACGACCAGGAAGAAGCCGTGCGGTTGGCCGGCACTGTTGTGGCCGTCCCCGGCACCAGCGAGCATCAGCTTGGTCTGGCTGTGGACATTATTGACACCCGTTCCTGGAGCTTAACCGAAGACCAAGCCGAGCTCCCTGCCCAGCAATGGCTCATGGAAAACTGCTGGAAATACGGCTTTATCCTCCGATATCCGAAGGACAAAACCGACGAAACCGGTATCATCTATGAACCCTGGCACTACCGATATGTGGGCAAGGATGTAGCCAAGGAGCTGCACGAATCCGGCCAGACCCTGGAGGCATACATTGCCGCACTGACCAAATAGTCAAAACCTCCGGCTAAGCCGGAGGCTTGATTAAGCCCTAGAAGGGCATTTTACAGACGATTGCCCCTAAAGGGGCCCCGAATGGTTTGCCGACCGCATTCCTTTCTCGGGCCGCCCCTTA
>SVLM01000016.1 GCA_015067945.1 Oscillospiraceae bacterium | reverse complement strand
GGAAAAATACCTTTTTCACATCTACAAAATCGCTTGTAAAAATTTCGACCGTAGAAACGGCGAAACCCCCGATAAAATCGGGGGTTTCTTGGGCAATATCTTTTTCATTGCCCTTTGATGGTGCGAGAGATGGGACTCGAACCCACACGGCATAACCACACGCACCTCAAACGTGCTTGTCTACCATTCCAACACTCTCGCAAGTGCTAAGCTATTATAACCGCTGACCCTTTTTTTGTCAATATCTTTTTCACAGTTGCAATTACGATATTGCTTTTCCAACATTTATGATATATGATAATGATAGATATTTTGATAAAGAGGGTGCAAATATGACAGAAAAACCCACACCGGAAGCCAATCTGACCGAGCAGGATTTTTATAATCAGGCCTGTGCATACTTCAGCTATCACGCGGGGCAGCGAACCACCATGATTAACTATTATATTATTGTTCTCGGTGCCTGCCTGACCATCTACGGCAATTTTATATCTACCGCCCCTTTCGCCTGCATCCTGATCGCCGCCTTTATGCTCATCGTTTCCATTCTGTTTTACAACATGGACCTGCGTACCAAATTCGATGTTAAGCAGAGTCAAAGCGTTATCTGCGAATTTGAGCAGCGATACAACGTCCACCTCACGCATAAAAAGTATGCCTTAGGTGTATTCAGCAACGAGGATCTGATGTACGCACTGTATGACGACGAGTTCCATAACGATACCGAATTCAAGTCCCTGCGAAAGCTGGCCATTCAGCTCTCCCGTAAGCCTAACAGCGAGCTGCAGAGTGCTTTTGATTCCAAATTCGATGCATTCTGCGGCAAGCATACGGAGTATCATCCGGATATTCTGAAGAAGAGCCTGACTGCCAGCAAAATTCCCCATCTGTCCGCCAGCATCCGCAATCTGTTTTTCATCTGCATGGCCGCCAGTGTGCTGGGCATCATCGTGGCCGCTGCAATCTTCGTATTTTCTATCCTATAAATCACAAACAACACCCTTTTTATCATATTTTGTTTTCTTTTTGTTATGAATCCCTCTTGACGGAGAGTTATGAAATATGATATAAATAATATATATGAGGGAGTAGCGTGCGCATTTTGCGTAGCAAGTCAACAACCCTGGTCCTTTCGACCTGGCTTGCTTCAAATCGCCAGACTCATGCGAAGCCGAGAAGCTATGCATGGGAGTCTTCTGAATTGCAAAGACTAAGTTCCAGGTATAGCCTCCGCTGTACCTGGATTTTTTCGGCTTTCGCAGTTTTGCAGTCTTTCCCATTGGGAAAGCGATTCCAACCACCATCTCACAGGAGGAACAACTATGCAAAAAGCCTACACCCAATCAACAGACGAAATTCTACGCAAACTGGAGTCCACTCCGGAAGGCCTTACCACCCAGCAAGCCCAGGAACGGCTGGCAAAATACGGCCCCAACAAGCTGAAGGAAGCCGAAAAAGCCACTTGGCTCCAGCGATTCCTGGCTCAGCTGAAAGATCCCATGCTGATCATTCTCATGATCGCCGCCTTGGTATCCGCCGCTACTACCGTCCTGGACTTCCTGCAGCTGCCTGAACCCCGGGACTTTGGCCACCTGACCGAGGGTCTTGTGGAGGTTGGCATCATCCTTGTGGTGGTGCTGCTGAACGCGATCCTGGGTGTCATCCAGGAAAGCAAGGCCGAGGCCGCAATCGAAGCGTTGCAGACCATGACCGCCGCCACCTGTAAGGTCCTCCGGGACGGCAAAATGATTGTTTTGCACTCCGATGAGTTGGTTCCCGGCGATGTGGTTCTTCTGGAAGCCGGTGACGCCGTGCCCGCCGACGGACGGATCATTGAAAACGCCAGCCTGAAGATCGAGGAAGCCGCCCTTACCGGCGAATCTGTCCCCGTTAATAAGATGATCGACGCCCTCTATCTAAAGGGCGAGCAGGACGAGGTTCCTCTGGGTGACCGGAAGAATATGTGCTACATGGGTTCCACCGTGGTTTATGGCCGGGGCAAGGCTGTAATCACCGAAACCGGCATGGCCACTGAAATGGGCAAGATTGCCGACGCACTGGCACAGACTGAGGAGGAACAAACACCCCTGCAGCGTAAGCTGGACCAGCTTGGCAAAACCTTGAGCTGGCTGGTACTGGGTATTTGCCTGTTTATTTTCGCCTTCAATCTGATTATGAAGGGCAACTATTCCATTAACGGCATTTTGGAAACATTCATGGTTGCTGTTTCGCTGGCAGTTGCCGCTATTCCTGAGGGACTTGCCACTGTAGTGACGGTGGTTCTGTCCATCGGTGTTACCAACATGAGCAAGCGGAATGCTGTGATCCGTCGGCTCACTGCCGTGGAAACCCTGGGCTGCACCCAGGTTATTTGCTCCGACAAGACCGGCACCCTGACACAGAACAAGATGACCGTTGTGGAGCACCTGGGCGACACCAATCTGGTAGCTACCGCCATGGCACTGTGCTCTGATGCTAATCTGAACAGCGAAAACCATGCCGAGGGCGAACCCACCGAATGTGCTCTGGTGAACTTCGCATACAGCGTAGGTCTGCACAAAGCAGATTTGGAGCATAAAACACCCCGGGTGGACGAAGCACCCTTTGACTCCGGCCGTAAAATGATGTCCACTGTCCACGATTTGGGCGGCTCATACGTTCAGTACACCAAGGGCGGCCCTGATGTTGTATTGGCCCGCTGTGCCTTCTATCTGGACGGCAGCGAAATCAAGCCCATGACAGAGGAAAAGCGTGCTGAGATCATGGCCGCCAATAAGGCCATGGCAGACAAAGCTCTTCGCGTCCTTGCCGCAGCCAAGCGTGACTGGACAGGAAAGCCTGCCGACAATTCCCCCGAATTTTTGGAGCAGGATCTGATCTTCCTGGGTCTGACCGGTATGATCGACCCGGTCCGTCCCGAGGTCAAGGCCGCCATTGAAGAATGCCGAGCCGCCGGTATCCGCCCAGTCATGATCACCGGCGACCACAAGGACACCGCCGTTGCCATCGCCAAGGAGCTGGGCATCATCACAGACGCCTCTGAAGCCATCACCGGTGCTGAGCTGGACGATATTTCCGACGAGGATATTTGCGAGTTTGTAAAAAAATACGGCGTGTACGCCCGCGTGCAGCCTGAGCATAAGACTCGCATCGTCAACGCATGGAAGAAAAATGGCTATATCACCGCCATGACCGGTGACGGTGTCAACGACGCCCCCTCCATTAAGTCCGCCGACATTGGCGTAGGCATGGGCATCACCGGCACTGACGTCACCAAGAACGTTGCCGACATGGTTCTGGCAGACGACAACTTTGCCACCATTGTTGCAGCCGTCGGTGAAGGCCGTCGCATCTACGACAATATCCGCAAGGCCATTCAATTCCTGCTGGCATCCAATATGTCCGAGGTGCTGGGCGTATTCTTCGCCACACTGCTTGGCTTTGTGCTGCTGAATCCCGTGCACCTGCTGTTTATCAACCTGGTCACAGACTGCTTCCCCGCCCTGGCGTTGGGTATGGAAAAAGCGGAACCCGACACCATGAACCGTCCTCCCCGTAGCTCCAAGGACGGCATCTTCTCCGGCGGTTTGGGCTTTGACGTGATCTATCAGGGCGTTCTGGTCACCATCATCACCATCATTGCCTATCTGATCGGTGCTTCCTTTGAATTTGGCACCGGTTGGTTTGATACCCTGCGTAGTGCCGGCGAATCCGGTCACGGAATGACCATGGCATTCCTGGCAATGTCCATGTGTGAGATCTTCCACTCCTTCAACCTGCGTTCTCAGAGAAAATCCGTGTTCACCCTGAAGGGACAGAACAAGATCCTGTGGGCCGCTATGCTGGGCAGTCTGCTGCTGACCACTCTGGTCATCGAAGTTCCCTTCCTGGCCACTGCCTTTGGCTTCACCACCATCGGCCTGACCGAGTATGCAATCTCCATCGGTCTGGCTTTCCTGGTCATCCCCGTTGTGGAGATCGTAAAGCTCATTCAGCGTTCCCTCTCCAAATAACACACAAAGGGCGTGTCAACCGACACGCCCTTTCTTTATTGTCTTTCGGTAAAAATCGGCTCGTCCAGATCCCGAAATGGGTACACTCGCTGCCAGCCATCCTCGGTGTGTCGCAAACTTGCCCGATGGGACGACAGCAAGCGGACGATGGGATAGGCGTTAATCCATATCTCGGAAAGGCACTCCTTTTGACTTTCGTCGAAGATCAACTGGATGCCGAAATGCAAGTGGACGGTTTCGATATTGTTGACATTTTCCTTATCGGAGTAACCGGTGCGGCCCATAAAGCCGATTAAATCCCCGGCATCCACAATGTCTCCTTCCGACAAATCCTTTGCAAAGGGATTGTCCTTCTGCAAGTGGGCATAGTAGTAATAACGCTTGGAATCAAAGGACCGGATACCGATCCGCCAGCCACCGTAGCGATTCCAGCCCATAACCTCCACCACACCGCCTTCCACCGCAACAATGGGCGTCCCCAAGCCACCCATCAGATCGTTGCCCAAATGCTTTCTTTTGAATCCGAAGGAGCGGCTGTTGCCAAAATCGTCGCAATGGCTGTACCCGTAGCCAGCGGCAATGGGCGAAAAAGCTTTCAGGCCATAGGTAGCCGTCCACTGGCCATCCTTCTCAATGGCGAAGCTGCCCAACAAGCCACCCAGCACCGCCGTATAGGCCTGATGGTAGTAGTCGTAGAATTTATAGAGATCTCCCAGCAGCTCCTCCACCGACCGCTCCCCTTTGAGATCCTTGGCAGCTTTCTTTACAGAAGTCAGCCCACACTTACCTCCGGTGCGGCAACCGGCTACAGCCAAAATTTCGATCCAGCTGATGTGCTTTTCATCATCAAATGTAGCGATATCCTGATCCATTGCGTATTTGAGAGATTCATACGGCACCGCAAAATCCACCCAGCGGATGGGCTCTGCGGCGACACTTGACATACACACCCACAGCAAGGCCAAACACAGACAAAAACAAATCCACCGTTTCATCCAACTCACCTCAGGGTATAGTCTGTGAAACGGTGGAAATATGATACTCGGCAATTACTGGAGATCCCGAACGATCTCCTTTGCAATGCGATAAATATCTGCCATGGTATTCATGGACGAAATTTGATTTTTGTAGAAGCTGGCGTTGCGAACGCCCCTTAGATACCAGGCAAAATGCTTCCTCGCCTCCAGGCAGGCAATATGCTCACCGTGATCCTGCTCGGACAGCTCAAACTGCCGAACCGCCACAGCGATCCGATCCTTCAGTGGCAGGCGTTCCGGGGCAGGCTGGCCTTCCAAAGCCGCCTTCACCTCCGTGAATACCCAAGGATCGCCAAAGCTGGCTCTGCCAATCATCACGCCGTCAGCACCGGTTCGTTTCAAACATTTCACAGCCGTTTCCCCGTCAATAATATCGCCATTGGCAATCACCGGGATGGACAGGTTCTTTTTCACCTTGGTGATCGTGTCCCAGTCTGCCACACCGGAATACAGCATAGCCCGGGTTCTGCCGTGGACCGCCACCAAATCCGCACCGTTGTCCTCCATCCGCTTGGTAAAATCCAGCACATTAATGCTGCCCTTATCCCAGCCAAGACGGCATTTTACCGTTACGGGCACATTCACCGCCTGCTTCACCGCGGACAAGATCTGCCTGGCCAGCTCCGGTGTACGCATCAGGCCGCAGCCGTCACCGGAATTGGCAATTTTCGGCATTGGACAACCCATGTTGATGTCCAGAAAGTCACAGCCGGAGATCTCCAGTGCCAGCACAGCCGCCTCCGCCATAATGGCCGGGTCGTTGCCAAATATCTGTGCTCCGCAAAGGCTGCCCGGATTCTTCCGCAGTAGCTTGGCACTTTTCTGGTCCTTATATACCAACGCCCGGGAGGACACCATCTCCGTCACAGTTACATTCGCTCCGTGCTCCGCACAGATGGTACGAAACGCCCAGTCCGTCACTCCGGCCATAGGGCCCAGAAAAATGGGATTATTCACTTGCAGATTTCCAATGTGCATATGTCTTCTCTCTTTCTCGCCGCCGGGCAGTCAGAACAGCACCGACAGCAGCCACACAAATGCGGTGAGCATCGCCCCGCCGCAGGCCCAAACCGGGCCGAATCCATAGAATTTTCTTCGTCTACTGTCCATGACCGGCATACGAAGGGCACGTTTTGCCTCTTTCAGCAGCATTTCATCCGTGACACCCTGCCCCACCGCTTCATTTTTCAGGATAAAGATTGCCTGCTCAAAGAGCTTGGGATCAGGACTTTGCACCACGATCACCTGCCGGGAAATACCTTTTACCATAATACCGCCTCCTTTGGCAGTATTATGCCCTTATGGAAGGATTTTCATTCTGTATCCTTAGGGCGTTTGTACCGTCCATTGGGTTCCCACTCCGGCAGGGGCAGTCGCTGCATGGCACCGAAGATCCGTTCCTTCAGATCCGGGTAGGTGTGACTTAGATCATACACCAGCTGCTTGATTTCTTCCCGCTTGGTGTTCTTATCCACGGGGCAGCGATTCTCAACCACCGGCAGTTCCATCCGGGTGGCAAAATTGTCCACAGTTCGTTCGTGGATATAGAGCATGGGGCGAATCTGGATCACACCGGTGCGGTCAAGATCCGTCACCGGCTGGAAACAGCTGATCCGGCCCTCGTAAATCAGGGACATAACGAAGGTCTCCACTGCGTCGTCATAATGATGCCCCAATGCGATTTTCCGGATGCCCCGATCCAAAATCGCCTGGTTCAATGCACCCCGACGCATTTTTGAGCACATGGAGCACGGGTTCTTCTCCTTCCGATGGTCAAAAATGATGGGGCCGATTTGGGTCTGCACCACAGTGTAGGGTACATTCAGCTTTTCGCAAAATTCCCGGATAGGCATGTAGTCCATACCCAGACCCATATCAATGGTTACAGCCTCCAATTCAAAGTCACTGTACTGCCGCAGACCGGCAAGTAGCTGTAGCAGTACAAGGGAATCCTTGCCGCCGGAAACACCTACGGCAATTTTGTCCCCGGGATTGATCATATTGTAGTCTTCCACGCATCGGCGTACCAGACCCATCATCTTTTGCATCGTTGGAATTCCTCCGTAAAAGCACAAATTTCGCACACAAGCATTCGTGAGTTATAACGAGTATTCAAGAGCATTTGCGAGTTTAGATATGTTTTCATAAATTTTCGCAAAAATGTTGTTGACATTTATTTTTTATTGTGGTATAAGAATCTAGCGATTTGAAAATATTGTACTCTATGTACAAGAAAAAGTCAAAATATTTTACCTATTGGAGGAAAGCATAATGTCCACTACCCTGCTTAAGAAGGAGACCCTGGAACGCAAGTGGTATGTGATCGACGCTGCCGGTAAGCCCCTGGGCCGTACCGCTGTCACCGTCGCCAACCTGCTGCGTGGCAAGCACAAGACTGATTTCACCCCCAACGTTGACTGTGGCGACTACGTCATCGTCATCAACACCGACAAGGCTATCCTGACCGGCAAGAAGCTGGATCAGAAGAGCTACTACCGTGTTTCCGGCTGGATCGGCGGCCTGAAGGAGACCAAGGCTCGCGTCATGATGGATAACCGTTCCGACTACGCTATGGAGCTGGCTGTCAAGGGTATGCTGCCCAAGAATTCCATTGGCCGCAACGCCATGACCCGCCTGCACCTGTACAAGGGCGCTGAGCATCCCCACGCTGCTCAGAAGCCTGCCGCTTGGACCCTGGACTAATTGGAGGTAACTGAACATGTACGAGAGCAAGAAGAAGTATTACTACGGCACCGGCCGTCGGAAGTCCTCCGTGGCTCGTGTCCGCGTTTATGAGAACGGCACCGGCTCCATCATCATCAATGGCCGCGACATCAACGACTACTTTGGTCTGGACACCCTGAAGCTGATCGTCAATCAGCCCCTGGTCACCACCGATGTTGTCGGCAAGGTTGACATTGTTGTCACCGTCGCCGGCGGCGGTGTTTCCGGCCAGGCTGGTGCAATCCGTCACGGCATCTCCCGTGCCCTGCTGACCCTGAACCCCGAGTACCGTGCTTCTCTGAAGGCCGCTGGTTTCCTGACCCGTGACCCCAGAATGAAGGAAAGAAAGAAGTACGGCTTGAAGGCTGCACGTCGCGCACCCCAGTTCTCCAAGAGATAATCTGTCTCTTATATCGAACTTCAAGAACCCAGAAACCGCAACGGTTTCTGGGTTTTCTTTTCCTGATAAAGCCAATCACCCGGGAGGTGGAATCTATATCGCAGATAACAATTCCCGGATGTGCGGATGCACATCCGGGAATTGGTTTAGCCGCTATATTTTCCCTTGTGGGAACTCTTGCTTAAGCCCACAATGAGCTGAATTACCAGAACAATGGTCGCACCGCAAGCAGCACCGATCAGCATCCACAGCCACCAGGGCAGTGCCTCTCCCAGCTGCAGAGCCGGAATTTCCTCGGTCTTTGTGGTCTGGCACAGACCGCAACGATACAGCATCTTACCATTACTGGTGCCGGTGGGCTCCAGCGTCACAGTGCCGCCATCCCAAACATGGGCATTCTCCTCAAGCCGCAGGCCGCAATCGGCACAGGTTTTCCAGTGTTTTCCATCATCGCAATGCCATTTTTCAGAGGTCTTATGCACCACACCACGCTGATGCTCGCAAACATCACAGATTTCGTCACAGTCGTTTTCATAGACGTGCGCAACCTTCTCTGTCTCCTCACCGCAGCCTAAGCACTTTGTCCAATGGAAAGTGCTGTCGGTCTTGTAGGTGTTGTCATAGCTGTGCTGGTGGCCCAGAGCAGGGACAAGAATCTCCTGACAAACCGTACACACCTGATCGGTGTACTCCCCTGCCGGTGCACCGGGAACGTGCTCCTCCAAAGTAGATTCTGCCCCGCAGTGAGAGCATACATGCCAGTGCCCATTCTCATTGCAGGTCCACTCCTCTACAAAGGCATGCTCGGTGACCCGGGTCGCACCGCAATCGTTGCAATCCACATCGCAGGGATTGTCGTAGGTATGAGCCTTGGTATCCACAGTGCCGCAGACGCTGCACTTGCGACTGTGCTTGTCCGTACCGGCAGATGCCCATGCACCGTACTTATGGTTGCAGGTAATGGTGGTTTTTACTGTTTTGGCAGACAAATCCGTTCCGTCGAGTCGTATCTTAATAGTGATGGAATCGCTTCCAAACGCAGCATTGCTCTTAACCTTAAAAGTCAGTTTTACAAGCTTGCCAGACAGTGCCGTGTTGTTTTCATAACCGAAGCCACCCTCGCCTAATTCCACAACAAAATAATCTATATCAGGAGTTTTAACAAGCCATTCAGCACCAATCAATTCAAAGGATTGACCCAATTCAACCTGAATGCCACCCTTTTTGCATGATCCAGCATCAGCAACACTCACCGTTACCGTAAATGTATCGCCTCTATAAACGGCAGCACTAGAAACAGTAGCACTCACCGTACCAGCGGCACTTGCAGGCACTGCTAACATAATCAGAAGTAATACAGAAATAGCCAGAACCAGTATTTTTTTCATATCTATCTCTCCTAATACTGTTATTATAGCGGATACTTTTCAGGAAATACAGCATGTCGCAACAAGTATATTGCATCGTCTTCATTCACATTTCCATCATTATTATAGTCACATACAGCAGTCACAGGATACTTCTCCGGGAAGATAACATGACGTAACAGGTAGATAGCATCATCCTCATCCACCTTGTCATCGTGATTCACATCACCCCGATGGTAACGAAGCTCATACACCGCTGTATAGGTCACGCTGCCGTTGCAGGCAGTAACCTCCTTGTCCCAGCCGACGAAAGCATATTCGCCCTGGCGATCGGCAGGCTTCACCGGGTTCGCCGGAGCCGTTACCCCATCTCCCAGATGATATTGGGTGCTGGAAAGCACTGTACCGTCGTAGTTTTGGAACACTACCGTGTGCAGAATCACTTCCACCGTAAACGTGGCTGTAAAGCCCTCATAAGTCACAGTAAGGGTCTTTGTTCCACCGGTGAGATTGTCAAAACCGGTAATCATCTCCGGTGTAATGGTCACTGTGGACACGCCAGAGTGGCTGTACTGTACCGCCAAACTTGCACCGGTCAGATCCAGTGCATCCACACCCTGCAAATACTGGAGCTTGTTGGGCTTTTGCTGAATGGAGATACTCTCAATCCGATCCTCCAGCACCTCCACCTGGAAGGTAGCAGTAAAGCCGCTGAATGTAACCGTTACCGTCTGCTCGCCGGAAGTGTTCTTATCAAAACCGGTGACCATATCGGCCGTAATAGGAATGATTTTCTCGCCATCGTAGCCGTAAACCACGCTCAGCTGAGCCCCGGTCACATCCAGGTCTTCCCTGCCCATCACATACTGCAGCTTTGTCGGCAGCTGCTTGATCGCAATAGATTTTACATTGTTATCGATCACATCCACCGTAAAGGTAGTGGTCAATCCACCATAGCTTACCGTCAAGGTCTGGATTCCGGCCACATTCTTATCAAAGCCGGAGACCATATCCGCCGTAACGGGAATAATCTTCTCGCCGTCGTAGCCGTATACCGCACTCAGCTGAGCACCGGTCAGATCCAGCTCTTCCTCGCCCATTTTGTACTGCAACTTCGCTGGCAGCTGCTTTATGGAAATGGATTGCAGGCTGTTATCCACAACCGTCACAGTAAAGTGTGCAGTTTGACCCTTATAAGTCACAGTCAGCGTTTGCTCGCCAACCGTATTGGGATCAAAGCCCGTGACCATATCCGCGGTAACCGGGACCGTCTCTGTTCCGCTGGGGCTGTACTCCACCAAAAGCTCCGCCCCGGACATATCCAGCTGCCCGTCGCCCTTCAAATAGAGCTTCTTCGCAGGCTCAGTCAGGGTGATCTTCACCACATCCACAGGAACGATCTGCACTGTGTAGGTGGCTGTTTTACCGCCAAAGCTCACTGTAATCGTGCAATCCCCCAGCTTTGTGTTATCAAATCCGCTGGTCATTGCGGCGGTCAATTCCCACCATTTGGTTGTGTTGTTACTGTAGGTAACCTTCACCTGACCGTAGGTTGTATCCACAGTCGGCTCCGTACCGTTCAATCCGTATTTCAGCAGCGTAGGCATTCTGCCCACGGAAATATTCGTAATGGTAATTGCACCGGATACATCCGGTTCGGTGGGCTGAGGAGGTTCCGGCTGCTCCGTAATCACCTCAATGGTGGCGTAGGGACTTCCGCTTTCTTCCAGACAGATCCAATTGCCGTCGGTCATCTTGCCCCATTTACGGACATCACCTTCCATTTGGGTTTCAACGATCTGAACGACACTTCCCTTATAAATGCGGCTGCCGGTATCTCCATAGCTTATGCCCGGACCGGTACGCACACGCAGGCTGGATGCCGTAACTGTTGCCCATGTACCGGGCTCGAGAGTTTCCGGTGGCTCGGCAGTAGTGCCATAGTTGGTATCCGCGATTTTTACCCAACCTTCCGGAGTTCTTCCCCAAACCACATTATCTTTACCTGTCACAATGCGGTCAATATGCAGCAACTCGTCCTTAATGACTGTACGCACTGTGTTGTAATAACGGCAGGGGCCTTCCAACATTGTGGTTTGGGCAGTGGCCTTGACCTTCACATCCACAGCCTCACCGGGCTGCAGATCTACAATCTCTCCTGTCACGGGATGCTTCCAGTGAGCAAAGAGAATCGTTCCGTGTTTCAATTTTGCATTCAGCTCGGTGATCTGCTCACCACCAACCGGCTCAGTAAACCAACCAGCGAACTCATATGTGAAGGGCTCGCCCGCTTCGTTTGTACCGGTGGGTGCTGTCATCTCCAAATACGCAATACCGGTGGGATAATGGATATTAAATCCGTAGGGATTATAGCGATTTGTGCCACCGTTGGCGTCCAGCAAAACATAGCGGTAATCCTTCGTCCAGGTTCTGCCGTAGGCATAATTATCGATATATTCGCCGGTCATGTAAATCTGCAGCTCCATCAACCGTCGCTGAATGTGACCCACGGAGGTGGTAGAACCGGAATGGCTGTAGATGACAAAGGCATAGGCCAAATACGCCGGATCGTCCTGCAGGACCGCCTTATGTAAGGTGGTGGTCGCATCCTGCGTCCAACCCTGACCAAAATTATATGTCATGGAAACCAGGGCATCAAATTCGTATTGTGTAAAAGTAATATTGTATTTCTTGGCAAACGCGTTTACAAACCTTGCCTTTTCATTGACCTGCACACGAAGCTTTTCCAAAGCCTGCTCCTGGGTGATACCGCCCTGAGCTTCATACATAGCCTTCTCTTCTTCGGTGCAGGCGGTGCCATAGCCAACGCTCCACTGATAATTGTCCCATTGTGGCAGCGAAATAAAGCCTTCAAAGGTTTTAATCAAATTCAGACCCGCATCCGAAATTGCAAGGTCTTCCACAGCTCTAACCGGTACGGGTGCTGCAGCAAGTACATTCAGCAGCATAATTGCCGCCAACATGACACTCAGGATTCTCTTTTTCATGCATTGCTGCTCCTTCCATGTTTTTTCGTTGATATTATAGCAGAACAACGCGGATATTGCAAGAGAATTTTCAAAAAGTGATTACAATTTTGTTACTTATTTATCGTCATAATAGTTCGGTTATTTTACATCTTTTTGACGTTTTCGTAACTTTTTTACATTTTTATGTCGATGTTTCGTAAACTTTGTTTTGTTTTTTTGCAAAAGCATTTGCTTTTGGGCGGCTTTTGTGGTACACTAACTGCACTTGAACCGGAAGGAGGAATTCCATGTCTGCAGCAAAAGCGATGATCGGCATGAGCGGCGGTGTCGACAGCAGTGTTGCCGCCTGGCTCACCGCGAAAGCAGGCTTCGATTGCATAGGTGCAACCATGCAGCTGCACACAAACGATGGCAGTGATGTTCATGATGCCGAAAATGTAGCTCGGCGTATGGGCATCCCCTTCCACGTCTTTGATTTTACTGAGGATTTTCGGCGTTTGGTAAAGGACAGCTTCGTCCGTGCCTACGAAGCTGGCCTGACCCCCAATCCCTGCATTACCTGCAACCGCCATTTGAAATTCGACGCTTTCCTGCGTAAAGCACGAGAGCTTAGCTGTGACAAGATCGTCACCGGCCACTATGCACAAATACAGAAGGACGAAACCGGTCGATATCTGCTACAAAAGGCCACCGACGCCCAAAAGGATCAAAGTTATTTTCTCTATAGTCTTACGCAGGAGCAGTTGGCTCACACCCTCTTTCCTCTGGGCAGCCTGACCAAGCAGGCCGTCCGGCAGATTGCTGAGGAGCAGGGCTTTATCAACGCCAAAAAGCGGGACAGTCAGGATATTTGCTTTGTTCCGGACGGTGATTACCTTGCCTTTATGGAGCAGTACACCGGAACGCATTACCCCGCCGGCGATTTTCTGGACGAAAACGGCCGGGTGGTTGGTAAGCACCGAGGTGCTGTAGGCTATACCATCGGACAGCGAAAGGGCTTAGGTCTTGCAATGGGTGCTCCGGTTTATGTCTGCGGCAAAGATATGCAGGCCAACACCGTCACCGTCGGGCCTAACGAAGCCTTATTCCACACTATCCTGATTGCCGACGATTGGAATTGGATCGCATTTGATGAATTGAAAGAACCCCTGCATATCAAGGCCAAGGCACGCTCCCGGATGGCGGAGCAAGACGCCACCGTCTATCCCATGGCGGATGGACTTGCCCGGGTGGTATTTGATGAACCCCAACGAGCCATCACCCCCGGTCAGGCGGTGGTGCTGTACGATGGTGACACCGTCATTGGCGGTGGCACAATTCTGAGAACGGAATAAGCAAAGGGAGCGGCATACCGCTCCCTTCAGAGTATCAAAAAAAGCCGCCAATCGTCAAAATGTACAAAAAGCCTTCTCCTAGAGGAGAAGGTGGCTGAGCGTAAGCGAAGCCGGATGTGGTGCTGTTACATCGACATAATACATAAAACGCTTGCAGTGCAAGATATTTTGACTTACTGCACAAACGGTCAGACTAGCGTACCTCTGTACGCCGACGCTGACCGTTTGTTTGTCTTGACGGCTTTATTGACCTCTGGCAGTTTGTCAAAAATACTTTTTGACAAACTGAAGGGAGCGGCTGTGCCGCTCCCTTAAATCTTTACATTTGGAAAGTATTCCTTGACAAAATCCACTTCCGCTACCCGGAAGCTCTTGCCGTTCAGGTGCTCCAATCCACCGGCATCAGTGGTAAAGGTAAAACTCAGCTTGTAGGAATACAGTGCCTGATAATTCCGGTCAAACCGCTTATCCAGCTTGCCGTACTTGCCATCACCCAACAGCGGATGACCTGCATGGGCAAATTGGGCACGAATTTGGTGCGTCCGTCCGGTAATCAGTTCACATTCCACCAAGGAAAGTCCGTTGGCAGAAGCCAGTACCTGATAATTGGTCTGACAGCTTTTGGAGCCAGGCTGGGGTGTATCGGACACAAACACCCGGTTTTTCTTGGCGTCCTTAAAAAGATACCCTTTCAAACTGCCCTCTTTCGGCTTGGGTGTCCCCTCTACAATGGCAAGATACCGCTTGTCCAGCTCCCGATCCTTGATTTTCTGATTCATAACCCGCAGAGCCTCCGCGGTTTTTGCCGCGATGACGATGCCACCGGTATTCCGGTCAATCCGGTTGCACAGTGCCGGGGTAAAGGCATTCTCCTCCCGGGGCCGCCATTCCCGCTTTTGGTACAGATACGACTGGATATGATCGATCAGCGTCCGTCCATACTCCGCACCGTCGTGGGGATGCACCGCCAAACCGGGGCGTTTGTCCACCAGCAGGATCTGATCATCCTCGTAGACGATGTTCAGTTTGGGTGTCGCAACCGTCAGGTAGGCATTGTCCTCCCGGGGTTTTTCAAAAAACTCGTCATTGATATACAATTGCAGAACATCCCCGGCCTGGAGCCGGGTATCCCGCTGCACCCGGCCACCGTTGCATTTTATGCGTTTGAGCCGAATATACTTTTGTGCCAGAGACGCCGGCAGCAAAGGCACAGCCTTTGCCAAAAAACGATCCAGCCGCTGCCCGGCGTCATTGCTGCCTATGGTAAATTCCTTCATTATACCTGCCCCGTAGTTTCATCAAAGTGGCGATTCATCCGCTCTGTAAACTCCACAGCGGCGTTATAGCCCATCTTTTTCTGGCGGTTGTTCATAGCTGCAACCTCCAAAATAACAGCCAGATTACGGCCCGGTGTAATAGGAATGGTGATCATGGGAATCTTCACGCCCAACAGCTCCATATGCTGCTCCTCGAGACCCAGCCGGTCATAAACCGCATGGGCATCCCAGGGCACGATATTCACCACCAGGTTCACTTCATTTTCCGATTTGACTGCACCCATACCGAAGAGCTTTGCCACGTTGATGACACCGATACCACGCATCTCCACATAATTGCGGATCAGCTCCGGTGCCGTACCCATAAGGGTATGACCGGAAATCTTGCGAATCTCCACGGCATCATCTGCAATCAACCGATGGCCACGCTTCAGCAATTCCACAGCCGCCTCACTTTTACCCATGCCGCTGTCACCGGTGAGCAGCAAACCTTCGCCATAGACTTCCATCAGCACGCCATGACGGGTGATCCGGGGAGCCAAAGCCGCCTTCAGGTAGGTGATAATGGCGGAAATAATGGTACTGGTCGGCTCGTGGGTGCGAAGCAAGGTTACATTGTACTTCTTCGCCATTTCCAGGCATTGGGGATCCGGAAGCAGATCCCGGGCAATCAGCAGTGCCGGGAATTTGTAGGCAAAAAGCCGGTCAAAGATCTGCAGACGCTCCTGAGCCGTCCGCTTACCCAGATAGCTCATTTCCGCATTGCCCATGATTTGCAGACGCATAGGCTCAAAGTGGTCAAAATACCCAGCCAATTGCAGACCGGGACGAGCCACGTCCTCAACCGTCACACGGATCGCATCGAAATCCGCAGAGGCAAATGCCACCTCCAAGGAGAATTCCTCCACCAGTTTTTTCAGTGGGACGCTGTATGTATCCAGCACAGCATACTCCCCCTTTCCTAATCATTACTGCCATTATACCTTTCCCGGCATGGAATATCAATATAATTTTGAAAAAACTAATTTTTCTTAAAAAAACACTTGCTTTTTTCGTCAATCTTTGGTATTATATGTGAGCGCTTGTGAATTGGCGTGTAAAACTATGATTTATCCAACGGATAGGAGGTGCAACGAAATGGCTAAGTGTGATTATTGCGGCAAGGGCGTTACCTTTGGTATTAAGGTTTCTCACTCCCACAGACGGTCCAACCGTGCATGGAAGCCCAATGTCAAGCGTGTCAAGGCCGTGGTCAACGGTACTCCCTGCCATGTGTACGCTTGTACCAGATGCCTCCGTTCCAACAAGGTTGAGCGGGCCATCTGATTTTCCCTGCCACCAATTTACGCCACCATTCGGTGGCGTTTTTTGTTGCCAAAAAACGGCGTGCTCAGCACGCCGTTTCATCATTTATAACCAACCTGCATCCTCGGATTCTGCTTTCCGACTCCGATGCATAAGAATTTCCATCACCTGCTCCGGCTGGATGCCGCCGTAAAGCACATCATAAGCCGCCCGGACAATCGGCATATCTACGCCCTGCCGGACACTCAGCTCATATGCTGATCGGACGGCATAGTAGCCCTCCACCACAGCTCCTACTTTTTCCATAGCCTCCTGCACAGAGTAACCTTGACCAATCAATACACCTGCCGCCCGGTTTCTGGAATGTCCGGAAGTACAGGTTACGATCAGGTCACCTACACCGGCAAGACCGGCAAAGGTTTCCTTGCGAGCCCCCATGGAGACGCCCAATCTGGCCGTTTCCGTCAAGCCGCGGGTCATGAGCATAGCCTTACTGTTATCTCCATAGCCCAAGCCTTCGTTCACACCGGCACACATGGCGATGACGTTTTTCAACGCACCACCCAACTCAGCACCCACTGCATCGGGGCTGGTGTAGATCCGAAAAAAATCCGACATAAAAGCATCCTGCACCAACTCAGCCAGCTGCTGATCCCCGCAGGCCGCAAGACAACCGGTCGGAATTTCAGCCGCCACTTCTTCTGCATGACTCGGTCCGGTAAGCACAACCACCGGCTTCCCAGTTACCTGCTCCAGAATCTGACTCATTCTCAGATGGGTATCCGCTTCAATGCCCTTGGTGGCCGACACCAACACCACCTTTTCCGGCAAGTGGGGTGCAATCTTTTCGCAAGTCTGGCGAACCGCAAAGGATGGCGTACCGAACACCACCATACCACAATCCGCTACGCAGGCAGGATCCGCAGAAATCCGCAATGTTTCCGGCAAGGAAACTCCTGAAAGTCTGGGATTTATCCGTTCTTTTGCAATTGTTTCAGCCTTTTTAGGGTCGTGGCACCACAGCACAACATCATGCCCGTTTTTGCACAGGCACAAAGCCAGTGCCGTTCCCCACGCACCGCTACCGATTACAGCCGCTCTCATTTATTCAGCTCTCGATGGATCAGGTGAACCTTGGATTCCGTACCCTTGCACAGTCGGGCAATATTGCTTCTGTGCATATAAATTGCCAATACACCCAAGAAGATGCCACCAATCATAACAATAAGATTGTCATGGTGCAGCAAAGCAAAACCCGCAGCAAACACTACTGCACCCAGTACAGAGCCCAGGGATACATACCGGGTAATAGCGAAAGCGATCACAAATACTGCCAGTATTGCCAATCCGATCCGCCAGTCCAGCACCAGTGCCGTGGCCAAGCCGCAGAGAATGCCCTTGCCGCCCTTAAAGCCCAGCAGTGCCGGGAAATCATGACCCACAGAAACCGCCACCGCACCCAGCATCATGCCCTCATAGCCATAGCCAAAGGATTCCATGATCAGACCGCAGGACAGACAGGCCAAAACTGTTTTCGCTACATCCACCAGCATAACCAGAAAAGTGCTGGCTCCGCCGTAGCTGCGGAAGAAATTGGTCAAACCGGCATTGCCGCTGCCGTGCTTGCGGACATCATCTCCGGCAACCAGTGCCGAAATGCACACGCTGCCATTCAGGTTGCCCAGAAGATAGGCTGTCAGGGCACAAATGATGATAGCATATACCATGGATTACTCCTCCTTATCGCCCTTCTGGCGAATGGTGATGCGAACGGGCGTTCCCTTTAGACCGAAGACCTCCCGAATTTGATTCTCCAGATAACGCTGGTAAGAGAAATGGAACAACCGGGCGTCGTTGCAGAAAATGACAAAATGAGGGGGTTTGGTACTGGCCTGAGTCATATAGTAGATCTTCAGCCGGCGGCCCTTGTCTGTAGGCGGCTGTACCCGGGCAGTCGCGTCTGCCAGAACGCTGTTCAGAGCACCGGTGGTAATGCGGCTGGTATTCTGGGCATGGACATCCTGAATCACCTGATACAGTTTATCCACCCGCTGACCGGTTAATGCGGAAAGGAACACCACAGGAGCATACAGCATATAGCTCAGGCCCTCCCGGACGGCATTCTCCTTATCACGCATGGTGTTGGTTTCCTTATCCTCCACCGCATCCCACTTGTTGACAACAATAATGGCAGCCTTGCCAGCTTCGTGAACCAGGCCGGCGATTTTGGTATCCTGCTCGGTTACACCTTCGTTGGCATCCACCAGAATCAGACATACATCCGCACGCTCAATGGCGTTGATGGTACGCATATTGGAATACTTTTCAATCAGATCGTCCACCTTGCTCTTACGACGCATACCGGCGGTATCGATGAAGCAATACTTACCGGTCTCGTTCTCAAAGTAAGAGTCAATGGCATCCCGGGTGGTACCGGCCACATCAGATACGATGACACGCTCTTCACCCAGAATCCGGTTCAAGAGGCTGGACTTGCCAACATTGGGCTTACCAACGATGGCAACCTTGATGATCTCATCTTCCTCGTCCTCGTCATCCTCGTCCGGGATGTTCTCCAGTACCCAGTCCAGCATATCGCCGGTGCCGTGACCGTGGATCGCAGAGACCTCAAACAAATCACCAATACCCAGACTGTAGAACTCATACACATCCGGGTTCACATAGCCGATGGAGTCGCACTTGTTCACCGCCAATGCCACGGGCTTTCCGGACTTGCGGAGCATGGTAGCTACATCCTGATCGGCAGCCGTCACGCCGGAACGGACATCGGTGACCATGATAATGGCATCCGCCAGTTCGATGCCGATCTCAGCCTGACGACGCATGAATTTCAGCATATCGCTGTCCGTGCCCGGCTCAATACCGCCGGTGTCCACCAGACTGAAATGCCGGTTACACCACTCGCAATCGCCGTAGATGCGGTCCCGGGTCACACCGGGGGTATCCTCCACGATTGAGGTCCGCTGACCGGTAAGCTTATTAAACAACATGGACTTACCAACATTGGGTCGTCCCACAATGGCAACCAATGGTTTCGCCATGATGATCACTCCTTCCATAGGAAATTCTTTACAGTTTATTATGCCATAAAACCGGCATAAAATCAAGGAAAAAGAGGAAGGCGAAAGCCTTCCTCTTACATTTCCTGCCTTAGTCAGCCTTGGCGGCCAGGACCTGACGGCCATTGTAGGAGCCGCAAGCCTTGCAAGCTCTGTGGGGCATAACAGGTTCACCGCACTTGGGGCAAACAGCAACGCTGGGAGCAGACAGCTTCCAGTTGCCGCCACGGCGCTTATCGCGACGGGCCTTGGACACTTTACACTTAGGGACAGCCATGGATGACACCTCCTTGGTCAAACTGCTTTTTGCAGCATTCTTATGGTTTTACTTCTCGAGAAGCTGCTTCAAAGCAGCGAAACGGGGATCGATCTCCTTCTGGCAAACACAAGCCTCGTTGTTCAGGTTCTTGCCGCAGCGGCAGCACAGTCCCTTGCAATCCGGTTTGCACAGCAGCTTGGATCCAAAGTTCAGAACGAATACCGTTCGCACAATGTCCTCCAAGTCAGCATTGTCGCCTTCCAGAGGGAATACCCACTCATCCTCGTTCTCTTCGTTACTCAGCTCAGTCACCAGCACCACATCAATGGGGAAGGTTACCTGCTGATCGAATTCCGTAGCACAGCGATCGCACACACCATGAATGGTGGTTTCGATAGATCCCGTCATCACCAGCACACCTGCGGTATTGCGAACAATACCGGAAGCGGCCACCGGTTCACTGACGGGATAGCACTCGCCATAAAGAAGATCACTCAGATCAACATTTACCGAGAAAGGAACGGTTGCACCAGGACTGTCGATGATCTTGGAAAGCCCTAGAAGCATATTATCTCCCTCCTCATAGTCATGCTTAGATATTATAATGTGTTTTATGGGTTTTGTCAAACATTATTTTTACTTTTCTGTCATTTTATTTCCCAAATTTTCACCTGACTGGCTTTCTCGTAAAGCCGCAGGTAGCTATCGTAGCGACTCTTGCCGATTCGGCCCTCCGCTACCGCCCGGGTCACAGCGCAACCCGGTTCTTTTCGGTGGGAACAATCGTGAAACTGACATTTACCCAGATGCTCCGCAAAATCCGGGAAGGCATACTGCAGATTCTCCTTCAGCATCACATCCATCTGGTCCGTGTCAAAGGAAGAAAATCCCGGCGTATCTGCCACATAAGTATTCTCTTCCAGGCAATACAGCTCCACATGCCGGGTGGTATGCCGACCCCGACCCAGTTTTTCGGAAACCTCGCCGGTAGGCAGCGACAGCTCCGGACACAGCCGATTGAGCATACTGCTCTTGCCTACACCGGAATTACCGGTAAAGGCTGTCAACTTGCCCCGGATCAATTCCCGCAGCTGCTCCACGCCCTCGCCGGTCTCCGCACTGGCCCGGATCACCGGGATTCCGGCCTGCTCATAGATCTTCACAAGATCGATTGCCGGGTCCAAGTCACACTTGTTCACGCACAGATAGACCGGAACCTCCTGGTCGCCGGCGATGGCCGCCACCCGGTCAATGAGAAACGGCTCCGTCACCGGATTGACATTGGCAGCAAAAATCACCAGTGCGTCCATATTGGCAACTGCCGGACGAATAAAACTGTTCTTTCGGGGGAGAATCCGCTCCACCATTCCCTTCCCCTGCTCTGCCGTGATCTCCACCAGGTCGCCGGTCAGGGGGCTGTTGCCCTCTTTCCGCAGAATGCCCCTGGCCCGGCAGGTGATCACACCTGCCGGGGTCCGGACATCGTAAAATCCACTTAGTGACCGCACAATGCGGCCGGTCATCTTACCCATCTTTTCCTGCATATCAGGTAGTAGGCTCCGTAGTGGGATCCGTGGTGGGTTCAGCCGGAAGGTCTTCCCGTAACTGTTCAAAATCAATGGTCACACTCTGCAGGAAGCCCTCACCGATCATGAAATCAAAGGTCATCTCACCCTTGCCAGTCAGCTCCACATCTCTGCTGATGGTATCCTTGGGAATCTGAATTTCTTCGACCAAGGTATTACCCTGCCAAATGCTAAGCACATAGTCCTCAGTCATGCCCTCAGGCAGTTCAATGGTAACGACGGTACTGAGCAGATCCGGATCATAGATCGGAGGCTCTGTGGGTTCTGTGGGATCTCCCGTGCTGCCCTTTCCGTTGGACAGGTAAAGAACGATCTGGGTGTTGACATCCATGGACTCACCCTCCGTCACGGAAATGTCCACGACGGTATTCTTTTCCTCATCGCTGTCAACAGTCTCTATTTCGATGTTAAAGAAGCCTCTGCTGTTAAGCTGACCTCTTGCCAACTCATAATCCAGGCCCTTAACATTGGGTACATTGGCGACCTTAATATCCGGACCGGTGCTGATAAACAGATACACCGTCTGACCGGCAGTCAAAGTCTCATTGGCCGCAGGTTCCGTGCGAATGACATGGCCCTCAGCTACCGTGCCGCTGTTCTCCCGCTTGGGTACGATCTGCAAGCCCAGTCCCTGGCCGTTCAAATAGCTGACCGCATCCGCTTCCTGGGTGTTTATTAAATCTGCCATCACGCCGGTTTTTACATCCGAGCCCATACTGACCACGATGGTGATCTGACCGCCCTTGGCAATCTGTGAGTTTGCACTGGGGGTTTGGCTAATAATATATCCGGCAGGATACTTACTGCTGGGTTGCCGGTTAACATTGATCCGCAGATCCGGCAGAGCCAAAGCCTGCTCCTCTGTCATGCCGATCAGATTCGGCACA
This sequence comes from Oscillospiraceae bacterium, assembly GCA_015067945.1. Classification (GTDB taxonomy): domain Bacteria; phylum Bacillota; class Clostridia; order Oscillospirales; family Oscillospiraceae; genus Faecousia. Next base: position 19,599 of record SVLM01000016.1, on the reverse strand, counting down.
GAAATCATGTTGTTCTTGGCACTGTTGGTAATGGCAAAAATGCACACCACGATGGCAATTACCGCCACAACCGCACAGAATACGATAGCAATGGTTGCCACCTTGCTGCTGCGTTCCGTCTCCTCCTCCACAATCTCCTCACGGGGACGGCGAGGAACCTGCTTTCGGGCCTGCTGCCCGCCCTGCGGTGCAGGATGGGGACGGTTATTCTCCGCCTTGGCCACAGCACGGTCTGCCGCTGTTTTCGGCAGGGGTGCGGTTTCCTTATTCTCCTGAGCGTGGCTCTGCAGCTTGGTAGCCGCATCGATATCGGAGGTGGGATTGTTATAGTCAAAGAGAATTGTGGGATCCTTCCGAAACTCATCCATATCATAGAGCATCTTGCCCGCAGTGGCATACCGGTTGGCCGGATTCTGCTCCATAGCCCGCATGATAATCTGCTCCAAACCGCCGGGGATGTTGGGATTCAGGGAAGAAGGCAGCTGGGGCTTACCGTTGATGTGCTGAATAGCCACCGCCACGGGAGATTCTCCGTCGTAGGGCGGTCTGCCGGTCATCATCTCGTACATCACAACACCCAGAGAGTACAGATCGCTGCGGTTATCCACGCGACCACCCTTTGCCTGCTCCGGGGAAATGTAGTGAACAGAGCCCAAAGCTTCCTTTGTCAGCGAATTGCTGTTGGACATGACCCGAGCGATGCCGAAGTCCGTAACCTTGACACTGCCATTCTTCAGCACCATCACATTGTGAGGCTTGATATCCCGGTGAATGATGCCCCGGCTGTGGGCGTGATCCAAAGCCTTGCCGATCTGAATGGCAAAGTGCAGGGTCTCCTTCCAGTTCAGCACGCCTCTGATCTCCAGATACTGCTTCAGCGTAATGCCGTCAATCAGCTCCATGACGATATAGTCCGCCTCATCGGAAGCCGCAACGTCATACACCGACACAATATTCGGATGACTGAACATAGCAACCGCCTGGCTCTCCGCATGGAAGCGGCGGCGGAACTCCTCATCCCGGAAGAAATCATCCTTCAGAATCTTCACCGCTACCAAGCGGTTTAAGCGGTGGCAGCGGGCCTTGTACACCACGGCCATGCCGCCGGTGCCAATGACCTCTAATATTTCATATCGGTTATCCAGCAACCGACCTATATATCTATCCATTTCCATAAAATGAAACTCCTCTCAGCGCCGCTCATCAAACCTGCACCAGTACACCGGTCACATTGTCCGGCGCTCCGCGGTTCTTGGCAATCTCCAGCAGACGCTGGCAGCAATATTGTTTGTTGACTCCGTGCACCACTTCAAACAGGATCTCCTGATCGTCCATCACGTTACTCAACCCGTCGGTACACAGCAGCAGGCAATCGCCCTTATCCAGATCCATATGATAGGTATCGCACATGACCACAGTTTCTGTACCGATGGCTCTGGTAATGTAATTCTTGCCCGGATATGTCTTCGCCTGCTCAGGAGTCAGCTCTCCCCGCTCAATCATCATCTGTACCACAGAGTGATCCACGGTAACCTGCCGGATACCGTTTTGATTGACACTGTACACCCGGCTGTCGCCCACATTCACAGCGGTGACCTCCATATTGTGCACCAGCACAGCAACCAGCGTAGTACCCATGCCGGAAAACTCCGCAAATTGCTGTCCCTGATCATACACGGTGAAGTTAGCCAGTTTAACAGCCCCCTCCATCATCTGATCAATTTCCGGCTGCGTCATGCCGGCATGGTAGACATTGCGTACCTCCTGGGCAAACACATCCACCGCCAGAGTGCTGGCAACATTGCCTGACTTTGCACCACCCATACCGTCGCAAACCACGCACAGTACGGTATTTCGATCCAGCTGTTCAATTTGATAGGCATCCTGATTTTGCGGCCGGACACAGCCCGGATCGGTAACTCCCCAAAATTGCATAGCAAACCACTCCTTTCAGGGAAATATTGGCATTAGCCATTTTGTTCTTTGTTGTATTTTCTTCTTAATTGTCCACAGGAGGCATCAATATCGCCACCCAAGGTTCTGCGAACCGTGGCGGTGATACCGCCATCTTCCAAAGTTTTTTGGAACCGGGCCACCGCACTGCGGGAGCTGGGTTTTAAGGGACTTTCTTCCACATGATTCAGTGGGATCAGATTAAAGTGAGCCGGCAAACCCTTCAGTCGACGCAGCAGCTCTTTGGCATTCTCAACAGAGTCATTCACGCCATCAATCATGGCATATTCAAAGGAAATTCTGCGGCTGGTCATGTCATAGTACCGGCGGCAGGCATCCAGCAGTTGCTCCGTAGGATAGGCCTTATTCACCGGCATAATGATATTTCTGATCTCATCATTGGGTGCGTGCAAAGACACAGACAGCGTCAGCTGCAGCTTTTTCCGGGCCAGCTCATCAATCTTCGGCACAAGGCCGCAGGTAGACAGACTGATATGCCGCATGGAGATATTCATGCCTTCGGGGCTGTTAACCAGCTCCAAAAAACGCATCACATTCTCAAAATTGTCCAGCGGCTCACCGATACCCATCAGCACAATGTGGGAAATGGGCAATCCGGAATCGATTTGGGTAAACAGCACCTGATCCAGCATTTCGTGGGGCTCCAGCTTGCGAACCAAACCGCCCAAGGTGGACGCACAAAACGCACAGCCCATACGGCATCCCACTTCGGAGGATATGCACACGGTGTTGCCGTAATGATACCGCATCAGCACCGTCTCCACACAATTTCCGTCAGACAGCCGCCATAGATACTTGATCGTGCCGTCTTTTTGGGATTCCTGCTTTCGGACAACCGTCGGCACAGTAAAGGGATATCGCTCTGCCAGCTGTGCCCGGAGGTCTTTGGAAAGGTTCGTCATCTGCTCATAGCCGGTGACCCCCTTGTGAAGCCAGGAATAGACCTGCTTTGCACGAAACGCAGGCTGGCCCATATCCTTGAGAAGCTGAGCGATCTCCGCTTGGGTCATGGATTTAATGTTCTGAGTCATGCCTTCCTCCGCATACGGCAAATAAAGAAGCCGTCCGTGTCATGTTCGCCGGGAACCAATGTCAGCATACCCGGACGATCCTGACAAATGCCCTCCGGAAGCACCAAATCCTCCAGATAAAAGTCGCTGTTACTTTGCAAAAAGGCCTCAACTACCTGAGCATTTTCCCGCTTCAGCAAGGTGCAGGTCGAATACATCAGGGTGCCACCGGGTTTTACGTAGGCCGTCTGAGTTTGCAGAATCTGCAGCTGCAGTTGGGGCAGATCCTCCATAGTTTTGGGATCCTTGTACCGGACATCCGGCTTCTTACGGATGATGCCGTAGCCGGAGCAAGGCACATCTGCCAGCACCACATCCATTTTTCCATGCCACGCAGGTTCATCCTTTGTGGCATCGTGGCAGGTGGCACTGACGTTGCTCAGCCCTAGTCGCTTGGCACCGGCCTCGATCAGGCCGATTTTGTGGGGGTGAATATCGCAGGATTGCACCTTCGCGTTGCCCTTGGATGCAATGGCAGCAGCATAGCTTTTGCCGCCGGGGGCAGCACAGCAATCCAGAATTTGTGTATTGGTTTCGGCCGGAATCTGTGCACAGAGCACAGCCAGCTTGGAGGCAGGATCCTGAATGTAGAACAAGCCCTCCTGAAAGGCTTTCAGCTGTTCTAAATTGCCGGTGGCAGATAGCACCAGGCAGTCTTTCATCCAAGGATGCATCTGAGCTAAAACGCCTTCATCCTCCAGCTCCCGGATTAAATTCTCGGAGGTTGTCCGCAGGGTGTTGACTTGAGCCACCACCGGTGGAACGGTATTATTGGCACTGAGCATCGGCTCCAGCCGAGCCTCGCCAATATCCGCAGCCAGCAAACGAATCAGCTCTGCCGGATGGCTGTATTTGTCCTCCAGCTTAGTGGGCTCCTTCAGTGTCCCCATACTGCGGACAGCATTCCGCAGCACCGCATTGGTAAGACCGGGGGCAAATTTCTGCCGGCGGCAGTATTTCTTCGCCAGAGTCACAGACTCGTTCACAGCAGCAGAGGTAGGAATCTTATCCATCTCAAGAATCTGATACAAGCCCAAATGGAGAATGTCATGAATTACGGGATGCAGATCCTTGACCTTGCCCGTCAGCAGTTGGGCAAGGTAAAAATCCAGCTTCCCCCTATTTTGCTGGACACCGTAGCAAAGCCGGGCGGCCAGTGCCGCGTCCCGGCGATCCAGCCGGTCACGGATCAGGTATTCCTTGAGAACACTGTTGGACCAAGCCGCTTGCTGCCGGCAAGCAATCAGCACATTCAGTGCCGTTTCTCTCGCACCCATATCAGTCTCCCAAAGGGTGTCCCCGGAAATAATCCGGTGCGTTCATTCGCTTTCCGCCCTCCGCCTGCAGGCTGCGGATCTCCACAGCACCTCCACCGCAGGCCACCTTCAGGCCGGTCTTGGTCAGCTCCAGGATCTGTCCCGGAGTGCCGCTGCCCTCGGTAATGACAGTGGCGTGAATCTTAAATTTCGTACCTGCCAGCTCGGCAGTCGCCACCGGCCAGGGGTGCAGCCCCCGAACCTGATTGTGGACCTGCTGGGCGGTCTTGCTCCAATCAATGGGGCACATTGTTTTGTCCAGCATGGGAGCATAGGTGGCTTTGCTTGCATCCTGAGGGATGCGTTCCACTGCACCTTGGGCCATGCGGCTCATGGTCTTGCTCAACAGCACCGCACCCAGCTGAGCCAACCGATCCAGCAATTCGCCAGCGGTCTCATTGGGGTCGATGGGAGTTTTGGAAACATCAATAATGTCTCCGGCATCCATTTCCCGGCACAGATACATAGCCGTGACACCGGTTTCGGTTTTTCCGTCCAGAACCGCCCATTGATACGGGGCAGAGCCTCGGTATTCCGGCAGGACACTTGCATGGATGTTAATGCAGCCCTTGCCGGGGATGTCCAGCACGCTTTGGGGCAGAATGCGGCCATAGGCCACCACCGCCACCACATCCGGCTGCAAGGCACGAAGCTGCTCCACAGTTTCCGGATCCCGGAAATTCTCCGGCTGATAAACAGGAAGTCCAGCACTGATCGCCACTTCCTTCACCGGAGAAAAGGCCAGCTTCATTCCCCGGTTCTTGGGACGGTCGGGCTGGGTATATACCGCTGCCACATCAAATCCGTCGTCAAGCAGCTTTTTTAAACAGGTCGCCGCAATATCCGGCGTTCCCATAAAAACAATTCGCATGGATCTTCCTCCAAATCGGTTATTCTTCGTCGGCGTTCAGTTCCTCTTCCGTCAGATAACGTTCCATAACCTGGGTGTACAGAATGCCGTCCAGGTGGTCCAGCTCATGGCAGAAGCAGCGGGCGGTGATCTCCTCACCCTCCGCCTCATACCAATTGCCATAACGATCCTGAGCCTTCACCTTAGCATAATAGGGTCGCTTCACCAGACCGTATTTGCCGGGCACGCTGAGGCAGCCCTCTGCCCCCACCTGCTCGCCGTCGACTTCCAGCAGCTCCGGATTAACCAGTTCCAAGATTTCCTCACCGGTGTCCACCAGAACCACCCGACGCAAAATGCCCACCTGGGGTGCAGCCAGGCCAACGCCGTTGGACTCGATCAGGGTTTCACGCATATCATCCAAAAGCTTGTGAAGCTTCCAGTCAAATTTTTCAACCTTTTTGCAGACTTTATGCAGTGAAGGCTCCTTGTCTGTCAAAATTTTTCTCAAACCCATGGGTTTTTCCTCTCATTCTTCAAATCCGTTTACATCGGCAAAGGCACTGACACCCCGATTACCGGAATCCGTCATAAACTGTCGCAGCAAATGGGCGATCAGAATACGCAGCGGTTGGGTCAGCTTGCAACGCAAGGTCAGCCGATAACGGAAATTATAGTTAATTTTAGGTACCGCACAGGGTGCAGGTCCCAGCACCTGACAACTTTCGCTGGTGTAGCCGGGTTGCTGCAGGCAAGCTGCCAGGCTTTCCCGGAATTTGGCAGCACCGCGAAGCACCCGGGCCTCTTCCTGTCCCAGGAAGGTCACTGTCACCAAGTCGCCAAAGGGTGGATAATTCTGAATTCGCCGCAGCTGGATCTCCATTTGGTAGAAACCGTCATAGTCCTGCCGGGCCGCCAATTCGATGACCCGGTGCTGCGGAACCATGGTCTGGATCACCGCCCGTCCGGGCAATTCGCCACGACCGGCTCGACCCACAACCTGCGTCAGCATATTAAAGGTGGTTTCCGCTGCCCGGTAAGAACCGGAATAAAGGCTCATATCCGCATCCAGCACACCAACCAGCGTCACCTCCGGCAGGTTCAGACCCTTGGCCACCATTTGAGTACCCACCAAAACGGGAATGTGCTTTTCCTGGAACTGATCCAGAATCGCCTGATGGGTATTCACCGCATTGACGGTGTCCGCATCCATTCTCAGCACTTCCATTTCCGGGTACAGTGTCAGCAGCTCCTGCTGCACTTTTTGGGTGCCGGTGCCGATGGTCTTCAATGGACCACCGCAGGAAGGGCAACGCTGGGGTTTTCGGACGGAATGACCGCAATAGTGGCACATCAGCCGCTCGTTAGCACTGTGGTATGTGAGTCTTGCACTGCATCGGGGACATTCCGGTGTTTCCCGGCAATCCACGCAGACCAGTGCTCTGGATGCACCCCGTCGGTTCAGGAACAGAATGGTCTGCTTTCCGTCCTGCCAGGTATCCCGGATGGCTTCCTGCAGATCTAAACCGAAGGCTAAATCATTTCCCATTTCCAGCTCGTGACGCATATCCACGATCTGCACACGGGGCAGCTGCTTGCCATTGAAGCGTTGTGTAAGAGTATACAGGCGGTAATCGCCTTGCTTTGCATGGTACATGGTTTCCACCGAGGGCGTTGCCGACCCCAGCAAAACCAAAGCATTTTCCCGCATACCTCGCCACAGAGCCACCTCTTTCGCGGAGTATCGGGGTGTATTTTCGGACTTATAGGAATGCTCCTGCTCCTCGTCCAAAATGATCAGACCCAATTGAAGTGTCGGGGCAAACACCGCAGAACGGGTGCCCACCACCACTTTTGCTTCGCCGGCACGGATCCGTTTCCATTGGTCGTAGCGTTCACCGGCAGGCAGGCTGCTGTGCAGTACCGCCACCTTCTCGCCAAAATGTGCAGCCAGCAGGCTGAGCAATTGGGGTGTTAACGCAATTTCCGGAACCAGCAACAGGGCAGTTTTTCCGGAGTCCAGGCACGCCTGAATGAGTTTCAAATAAACTGCTGTTTTTCCCGAACCGGTGATGCCATACAGCAGTGCGGTGCCGGGATTGGGCTGAGCCATCTGCTCACGCAAGCCATCAAAAGCTTGCTGCTGCTCTTCGTTTAACACCAACGGACCGGAAAGTACCGCCGGCTTGATTTCCCGACAGCGAAGCACCGGCTTGTCCGTCAGTTCCAGATAACCCAGCTCCGCCAGCCGTTTAACCGTAGCAGAAGATGCTCCCGTGAAATAGCACAGTTCTTTTACCGATACGCTGCCAATACCGCACATCAGCTCCAAAACACTGCGTTGCATGGGTGCCCGGAGACACCGGGCCGCATACTCCATGGCCTCTTCTGCAGAGGATGCCAAAGTCGCGATCTTCTCCGTTTTGTCTCCCAAGCGTCGCAAATAGTCGGTTTCATCCGTGATCCATTTTTTGCGAACCAAATACCGCAAAGCATCCTGCCGCACTTCCTCGTCAGGAAGCAGATCACGCAGGCCCGATTCTTCTATCTGACCGCCCAGATCGTCCATCGCCTGCAGAATCTGCATGGCGTCCTCGCGGCGGCTGGGTTTGTCCTGCCAGCTGCGATCCTCGGTCAGGCGGTAGGTATTCTTTGTCCGGAACCACAGCCCCGCCGGGAGCATGGCTCGAACGCCGTCGAATAGGGTGCAAAAGTACCGATTTCTCAGGAATGCTGCCAGCCGCAGCATGGTATCGGACAGAACCGGCTCATCGTCCAAGCAGCGTTCCACCGCCTTCAGATTCTCACCGCTGCCCTCCTCCACGCTCAGCACAATGCCTTCCGTGCGGCGGTTGCCACGGCCAAACGGCACCATGACCCGGACGCCGGGCACAAGCCGCATTTCCTGGGGAACCAAATAGGAATAGGGCTTGTCAATGGCAAAATTCGCCGCAGAAACAGCAATTTTTGCAATCATAAAGCCCACTCCTTCCGATTTTAGTTCATGTATTCTGCCTTCAGGCTGCCATCCAGCTTCTCTTCTGCAACCTCACGAATTGCCAGAGTAACGGGCTTTTCGGTCAGCTCCTCGCCATATTCCTCTGCCTCTTCGGCGATCTGACGGGCACGCTGTGCCACCACATTCACCAGCAGGTAACGGCTCTGTACATTCTTCAGCAAATCAGCAACAGGGGGGTAAAGCATTTTTCATTTCCTCCATTATTCCTCATCGTCTTTTTCGGCGATGATATGTAGTATTTTTTCGGCACAGGCATCCACCTGGTCGTTGGTTACAACAAAATCATATTTGGACGATTGTTCCATTTCCCACTTCGCACGCTCCAACCGCAACAGGATCTGCTCCTCGGCAGTATCGCCGCGGCTGCGCAGGCGTTTCTCCAGAATCTCCATAGTCGGAGGCACGATAAAGATCAGCGTAGCATCGGGCCGCTGCCGCTTGACATTAAACGCACCCACAGGCTCAATATCCAGAATCACATGGCCCCGGAGAAGCTTTTCTTCCACCTGGCTCTTGGGCGTTCCGTACAGGGTCATGTTGTGCTCATCGTATTCCAGAAATTCATCAGCAGCGATCATCTGACGGAACTTCTCTTCGGTGACGAAGTAGTAGTTAACGCCTTCCTCTTCGCCGGGTCTGGGCGAACGAGTGGTGGCAGAGACGGAGAATTCCAGATCCTTCCGGGCCGCCATAACCTTACCAAGCACGGTGCTTTTGCCCACACCGGACGCACCGGAAATAATAAACAGCTTACCTTTGCTCACTGGTCTTCCTCCTTTTCCTGCTTACCCGTCCAGCGGACAGAAATGGTTTCCGGTGTCAGTGCGGACAGAATCACATGATCCGTGTCCATCAGGATCACCGACTGGGTTTTGTGGCCGTAGGAAGCATCAATGAGCATTCCACGCTCCCTCGCTTCCTGCACCACACGCTTGATGGGTGCACTGTCCGGTGCCACGACCGCCAGAATCCGTCCGGCGGCCAACATGCTGCCAAAGCCGATATTGATCAGTTTCATGCCGGTCACCCTTACTCGATGTTCTGGGTCTGTTCCCGGATCTTCTCCAGCTCAGCCTTGATATCCACCACGATGCGGGCCAGGCGTACGTCGGTACACTTGGAACCAATGGTGTTGGCCTCACGGTTCATTTCCTGGAGCAGGAAGTCCAGCTTTCTGCCGATCGCACCGCCAGCGTCCAGCATGGCATTCATCTGCTGCAGATGACTGCGAAGACGGACGGTTTCCTCGTCCACCGCAACCTTATCCGCAAAGATGGCAGCCTCGGTCAAAATCCGACTTTCGTCGATATTGGTCGCCGCCAAAACTTCCTTTAGCTTAGCCTCCAGCCGGGTGCGGTAGTCCACCACAGTTTGGGCATTGCCCTGCTCCACCTGGGTCACCAGCTCCGCGATGGTATTGCCGCGGCTGCGAAGATCCGCATCCAAGGCAGCTCCCTCGGTGCTGCGCATGGCATCATAGCCTGCCAAGGTCTTGCCAACCACCTGCATCAGATCCTGCAGCAGCTGTTCCTCGTCCACCTGGGGCTTCTCCACAGAGAATACCTCCGGCAGCCGGGAGACAGTGGAAACACTGATATCGTCGGAAACACCAAACTCGGTAACCATCTGCCGCATGGCGGCAAGGTAACCCTCCAGTACCGACGCGTTCAACCGGATGCAGGTGTCCTCCGCAGTTTCGGATTTGATGGTAATGTATACATCCACCTTGCCTCTGGACACAGATGCCTTCACGGCCTGCTTCACAGCTTCCTCCGCAAAGGAAACGCTGCGGGGCAGCTTCACTGTGCAATCCAGATAGCGGTTATTCACAGAACGGATCTCAACGGTAAATTCCCGTCCGTTTACGGTTTCTACCGCCCGGCCATAGCCGGTCATACTCTTTATCAAGGTCATTATCCCCTTTTCACGGTTTTCCAACCGGAAAACCCTTTCGTTATTTGTCATTTACGCCGCAGGTTCTTCGGTCACTCTTACGGTAACAGTATGGTCGTTGGTCATGACGCCCAGCGTCTTAAAGCCGTCGATCTGGAAGGTTACCTCATAAGCCTTACCGTCAACGGGCTCTGCGTTGGCAAAGTCCACGAACGCAATAATCTGGCTATCCTGTAGCCATTTGAGTTCATATTCCTGCCCCCGGACATCTACCTCCAGCGGCCTCATCTCAAACGCAACTGTTACGCCGCTGGGCAGATTTTTGGCTTCAACTTGTGCAACAGTGAAGGTTTTTGTACTCAGTTCCGGCAGATCAATGGTAAGCGTAACCTGCTCCAAACCATCAAGAACGGTAACACCGTCCGGCAGCTTGTCTGCCAAATTGATGGTCAAAACCGTGTCCTCCAAGGTAGATCCCAGATCAATATCCCCAAAGGACACCGACTCCAGATCCTTAAATTGCTGCCCTCTGCCTGCCACTTCAATTTTGTCCACGCTTAAGGTGATTTTCGTGTTTCCGCCGCCATCTACTCTGTAGGTTGCGCCGCCGCCAGAAATGGGGTTATACACAACGGGGATCACTTTTACCTCTTGAATTAGCAAAGATACCTTGATTTCAGGAACATTGGCTGTTAGAGAACCGTCGGTAATGGGATTACCGTTTTTGTCGTAGAAGGTGTAACGGAAGCTCTGATCAATGGGTTCATTTTTACCAGTCAGATCAATGGTAATTCTGGCCTCCGCAATTTCGTTGATCAAGGACGCAGGACCCGCCACAAAGATCTCGCTGTGGCTCAAGACGATCTTATCCTTAATGGGCTTAAAGCCTTCCGCCGCATCGCCAATGTAGTCTACCTTCACCGGCACTTCCTTACTGTTCCGCTCCACGATGGTCAGGCTAATCTGTGCCGGCAGCTGACTCAGAATGTCAATGGAATTCTGGGGAATATCACCGGGGAATGCAATGGAGTAAGAAACCGCTTGCTCGCCGGAATCATAGATCCTTGACAGATCCGCAACCAGCGTGATATTGGAAGAAGTCAACTTGTTCAGATGACTTCTGTTGCCGGACAACTTCAGTGTTACTGTGGGGGTCTTATCATCGAGCACCATCAAGCCCCGGTCAGTAAGTACAGATTCGTTATCAAGCACAACGGGAATGTTGTAGAAGGTAATCTCGGAAGCCGGATTCTCAACTGTAATGACATACAGCCAAAGGCCGAAGGAGATCGCCAACGCAAGCAGGCCATAAAGTATTTTTTGCTTCATTTGCGTTCCTCCTTACTCTTCTGCAATTTCTGCCGCAGACGCTCAGACAGATTGTCCGGACGCTGCTCCTGTTCAGGACACAGTTCATGCAGCAGCAGCCGCTCCAGCGTCTGGGGTGCCAAATGCCGCTTCAGCATACCACCCAGAGCAACGGAGATCGTACCGGTCTCTTCGGACACGATCACAACCACCGCATCGGACACCTCACTCATACCCACACCGGCACGGTGCCGGGTACCCAGGTCGGCGTTGAGCCGGTTACTGTCAGACAGGGGCAGCACACAGCCTGCTGCCGCCACACGGCCATCCCGGATGATCATAGCGCCGTCGTGCAGGGCAGCCTTGGGGAAAAATACATTTCGCAGCAGCTGCTCTGAAACCTGTGCATCGATCATGGTACCGGTCTTGAAATATTCATCCAGCCGGTTATCACGGGCGAAGACGATCAGAGCACCCACCTTTTCGCGGCTCATCACTTCGCAAGCCTTAACGGTTTGGGCTACGACAGGTGCCATCTCCGGTTCTGCCCGATCTGTGCCAAAGAACTTCTTGATCTTCATGCTGCCAAGGTGATCCAGTGTTCTGCGGATTTCCGGCTGGAACAGAATCACCACGGCAATTACACCAATTTGCAGGAATTGGTTCAGGATATAGCTGATCGCATACAACTCCAGAAGACCCGTGACCCACGCCAGCACAATGATGACCACAATGGTCTTGGCAATACGCATTGCACCGGTGCTGCGGATCAGCGGCAAAAGTTTGTACAGCAAAAACGCCACAATCACAATGTCCAAATAGTCCGACCATTGCATTTTCGTCACTTGCTGCAGCATATCTTCAATAACGTTCATAGCCCTGTCCCCTTCACTGTTTTCTATCGTAAACGCGTCCAATTTCGCGTACATCGCATAACTAGCCTATTATCCGTATTATTATAGCGGATTTACGCAGTAATAGCAATAGAAAAACAGAAATTTTTTATCCTTTGACGGGGATTATTTTCGCCAAAGCCCTACGCAAATGGGCATTCTGGCCAGGATTGGCATCGTGTCCGAAACTGATACGCACAGTACCCGTTTCCAGTGTCCCTGCACTCTCGTGAGCCAGAGGTGCACAGTGAAGTCCGGCACGTACCGCAATCCCCTGCTCCGCAAGCATTTTGGCAGCTTGCTCGCAGTCCGTTTCCGGCATGAAGGATACAGTGGCTGCTTGGTGTTCACCGACAAAGGGATGGAAACCTAACGCCTGCAAATCGGCAGCTGCCCGGGTCATAGCCCGGTGTTCCTGCTGAAAAATCTTGTCGATTCCCCGGCTTCGGACATATCGCAGACCAGCCGCCAGGCCGGCAATGCCCGGCACATTCAGCGTCCCGGCTTCCAGACTGTCCGGCAGATACGAGGGCATACTTTGGCTTAAGGATTCGCTGCCGGTGCCGCCGAACAGAAGCGGTCTTGGCTCATGACCGCAGAGCAGCAGCCCCGTCCCCTGGGGGCCCAGCAGCCCCTTATGACCGGGCATTGCAATAAAAGCCGCCCCCAACGCTTCCATATCCACCGACAAAACACCCGCGGATTGTGCTGCGTCCAGAATAAAGGGCACTCCGTAATGCCGGCACAGAGCCGCCATTTCCTCCACCGGGAGAATATAGCCAAAAACGTTGGAAACGTGGGTAAAAACTGCCGCGTCCACACCGCTTTTCAAAGCCTTTTCAAAGGATTCCAGCATATCCTCCCAATCGAACAGCCGCCGGCCGGCCACCCGGATTTTCGTCCGGCGGGCATGCAGCGGCCGTGTCACCGCATTATGCTCAAAGCCGGAAATCACCACCCGGCTGTCTGGCGGTATCAGGCTGTTGATGGCGATGTTAAGGCCATGGGTGCAGTTCGTAGTCATAACCACCCGCTCTGCCGGACAACGAAACAAACGGGACGCTTCTTCCCGGCAAGCAAACACCTGCCGGGAAGCCGCCATTGCCGCTTCGTGACCGCCCCGTCCCGGATTTGCACAATACCGCAATGTGTTTGCCACGGCCCGGTGCACCTCTTGGGGTTTATGCAGACTGGTGGCTCCGTTATCCAGATAAATCATATGCGGATCTCCTCATATCCCCCCTCCGGATTTACGGCATACAGCTTTCCGTAGTCCACGTTTTCTCTATTCAGTAGCTGGGCTGCCCGGATCACCTGGCCCGGCCGCATTCCCAAACAATAGCCGCAGCCACGCTGGGACAGCTCCTTTGGCGTACGCTGCAAGGTACATTCCAGACCGGCTTTCTTCAGTATCCGTTCCGCTTTTTGTGCAAAAGTCACGCTGCGGAATGTGATATAGGATTGCTTCATACCATCCCCTCCTGTGCCAATTTATGCAGCATTTATCGACATGGTTCGCCCCTTGATAAAACAAAAAAGTCGCCCGTGGGCGACTTTTTCGCTGTCGTTATTCGTCTAAAAGGCAGACCGCATGGCAGGCCATGGCTTCTCCGCTGCCGGTAAAGCCCAGCTTTTCTTCCGTGGTAGCCTTCACATTGACCCGGCTCACATCCAGAGCAAGTGCCTCAGCGATGTTGGCCTGCATGGCTTCAATATGAGGCTTCAGCTTTGGGGCCTGAGCGATCATAGTTACATCAATGTTACTAACCCGGTAACCGGCTGCTGCCACCTTCTGTCCCACGATCCGCAGCAGTTCCAGAGAATCCGCATCCTTGAAGCGGGGATCCGTGTCCGGAAAATGGTAGCCGATATCCCGCAGGCCCGCAGCTCCCAGCAGTGCATCAGACACCGCGTGCAGAAGCACATCCGCATCGGAATGTCCCAAAAGACCCAAAGAATAATCGATTGCCACACCGCCAAGGATCAGCTTACGCCCCTCGACCAGGCGGTGTACATCATAACCGTGTCCGATTCTCATTGCATTTCCTCCAGCAGCATTTCTGCGATTTTCAAGTCCATAGGGGTAGTGATTTTGATATTCCGTTCATCACCCTCCACGATTCGCACAGACATACCAAGCAGTTCCACAGCGGAACAATCGTCCGTAATCGCTGCTCCTTCATTTTCCGCCTTCTTCAGGGCACATTGCAGCAGCTCCCGGTCAAAAACCTGGGGCGTCTGCACAGCCTTTAATGCACCGCGGTCCGGAGTGTGCTCCACAATACCGCCTTTGACAAGCTTAATGGTATCCTTGACGGGAATGGCCGGAGCGGCTGCTCCGTAGGAATTGGCACAGCGAACCGTTCGGTCAATGACCGCATCGGTAACCAGAGGACGAGCACCGTCCTGAATGGCAGCCAGCTTGATATTTTCGGAAAGGACACCCAAGCCACGCTTGACGGAGTCTGCACGGGTATCGCCACCGACAATAACGGCCCGGACCTTATCGAAACCGTGGCACAGATCCATGATGGGAACCAGCAGGTCGGAACGGGTCACGATCACGATCTCACGAATGACCTCGCAATTTTGAAATGTACGCACAGTGCGGACAATCATAGATTCGCCCTTCAGCGATGCCATGACCTTATCGATGCCGCCCATCCGGGAGGATGTGCCTGCGGCCACGATAACCGCACCGCAGGGCTGCAGCGGAAGAAGCCTTCTCGCAACTTTTGTAAATTTGGAAATATCCATTATTTTACAGCTCCATTACAAGTTTTTTGTAGAAATTACCTCGAACCATGAAGTTTTTGAACTGATCAAAGGCAGCACATGCCGGGCTCATCAGCACCACATCACCGCTCGTTGCACCGGCTGCCGCAGCATGGACGGCGGATGCGAAATCACCGCAATCCACAATCTCCGGATAGCCGGGACGGTAGTCCGGTGTGTTCTCCACAGACGCACGAATCTGCAGAGCGGTCGCTCCGTTAAGATACAGTTTTTTGACGTGTTTACAAATTTCCGGACCTAAAACATCGAAGGGAATATGCTTGTCATAACCGCCTGCGATGAGGATCACCTTTTCCGAAAAGCTGTGCAGACCGGCAATGGTACGGCTGGGAGAAGAGGCGATGGAATCGTTATAAAAACGCACGCCGTCCTTTACACGAACCAACTCGATGCGGTGCTCCACACCGCCAAAGGTTTCGGCAACACGGCGAATGGTATCATCGCTGACAAGACCCTCCACCGCCAAAATGGCGGCCATGTAATTCTCTATATTGTGAACGCCAGGGATGGCAATATCATCCGTATTGACGACCTGCTGACCACCGCGGCAAATGAAACCGTTTTCAACACAGGCATCCCCACTGCCCTGCCGGGAGAAAAATTTGGTTGTTCCGTTGCCGGTCATCGCTGCAGTTAAGGCATTGTCTGCATTGAGAATCAACTTTCCCTCTGCATTTTGAAAGCGGAAAATGTTTTTCTTCGCATCCACATATTCGTCCATATCCTTGTGGACATCCAGATGGTTGGGCGAAAGATTCGTCACCACGGCCACGCTGGGGCTGCGGGTCATATCCATCAGCTGGAAAGAACTCAGCTCCACCACGGCAAAGTCATTTTCACGCATTTGCCGTACCAAAGGCAACAAGGGTGTGCCGATATTGCCGCCCAGCCACACGGTTTTTCCTTCTGCTTTCAGCATTTCAGAGATCAAGGTTGTGGTAGTCGTCTTACCGTCAGAGCCAGTGACCGCCAGAATTCTGCAAGGACAGACCGCAAAGAACACTTCCATTTCGCTGGTTACCTCTGCTCCCCGATCACGAAGGGCCACCAGTGCAGGGTTGCCGGGATGCATACCGGGGGTACGGAATACCACATCCGCATTCAGATCATCCAGGTAGCCTTCGCCAAGGCGAAGCTTGCAGCCCTGCCGCTCCAGTTCCAGCACCTCTTCATCCAGCTTTTCCCGGTCGGTGCGGTCGCAGCCGGTAACATCACAGCCAAATTCCAGCAGAAGCCGCACAAGGGGACGGTTACTGACGCCAAGACCAAGTACGGCGATCTTTTTATTTTTCAAAGAGGTAAAGAATTCCTCAAATTGCATTGCCATAGTAACACCTCAAATTCCCGGTGATTTGTTTCTTCATATATATAGTATATCCTCTTCTGAACAATTTTGCAAGACATTTGACTTTTCCCTTTTCATGCAGTACAATAACTGAGCAACCAGGTTGGACAGCCGCGGCTGCAGGCGGAAACGCCGCAGGTGAGGAAAGTCCGGGCTTCACAGGGCAAGGATAACGGGTAACGCCCGCCGAGGGTGACCTCAGGACAAGTGCAACAGAGATATACCGCATCCCCCCAAATGGGGCCCCCATAAAAGCTCAGCGCAAGCGGGTTTTATGGTGAAGAGGAGATTCCGCATACTGTGTGAGTTTTATCGCTTGCGATAAAACGAAAGTTAGTATGCGTGAATTGACGATGTAAGGGTGAAAAGGTGGGGTAAGAGCCCACCCGGCCTATGGTAACATAGGTTTTACGATGTAAACTCTATCCCGAAGCAACGCCGTGGAGGAACACAAGGTCTGCCCGACCGTTCCGGGGAGGCGGCTGGAACTTGCGAGCAATCGCAAGTCTAGATAGATGGCTGTCAAGACAGAACCCGGCTTATAGACCTGCGTCGCAGCAAAAAGCACCGCTCTTGGAGCGGTGCTTTTATTTTAGAACTGAACGGATCCTTCGGCTTCGCAGCCGATGGCTGCTTCGCTCAGGATGACAAGTATTCGTTTAGTCTTCCTTTTTCTCCGGTTCGATCTTCTGTGCCAGGCCAGCAACATCCGATACCGGCAGAGAGAAAGCGATGCCCTGAGCGGCCTTCGCCATGCCCATTTCCCTATAGATGGCATTGAGGACATTATCACGGATATCCTTCTCCACGACCATCATCAAAATTTCTTTTTCCGCATGGATGGTAATGCCGAAGAAGGCAGCCGCCTCTTCTCTGGCTACGCCGCGGGCATTCAGAATCGTGCCGCCACGGGCCCCCTGCTCCCGGGCAATTTCCATTACATCCTCCGCAAAGCCGGAGTTTACAATAGCGAAAATCACCTCATGATTATTTGTAGTCACGGTCATTCTCCCCTTCCTTGTCTGTTGTTGCTCAGGAACTGATACAGATTTACACCAATCACACTGCTCAGCGGTACGGCAAAAGCGATTCCCTTGCCGTTTTTAATCGTTTCAAACTTTTCATCCAGGCAGGACATAACCGTTTCGATCATATCCTCCCGAACCATACTCAAAATCACGGCCTTATGAATATTCAAGCCAAGCATATCCACAATATCAGAGGTCGCTGTACCCATGCCGTGCACCAGCATCTGGCAATTAACATCAAACTGGCTCAGTACATCCAAATAAAACTCACCCTTGGAGCGATCTACCACGGTAATCAGGAGCTTCAGCTTCTTGATTGCCGATTCATTTATGGTATTCTTCAATTGCAGCCCCTCCTGTTTACATGAAATTGATAATCTGCTGATCATCCGCATCCAGAATCTTCTTCATAGCAATACGTTCTTTCACCCGTCGCTCCATGATGGAGCGGAAGCCCAGCAGCTGAATGGTGATCAGCGGGATCATTGCAACCAGTGCCACCACGCCAAAGGCATCCCGCAAGACCGCCGTCTCACCTTGCAGACTGACGCAGGCACCGATGGCGAAGGGCAGAATAAAGCCGGAGGTCATGGGACCGCTGGCCACGCCGCCGGAGTCAAAGGCAATGGCGGTGTACACCGGAGGCACAAACAAGCTCAATGCCAAGGAAATGAAGTAACCGGGGATGATATAGTACACAATGGAGAAATCGAAGATGATCCGCACCACAGACAGTGCGATGGATGCACCCACACCGATGCAAAGGCCGCTGATCATCGCCTTACGAGTCACCAGACCACCGGTAACCTCCTCAACCTGACTGTTAAGAACATGGATAGCAGGCTCAGCCAGCACCACCAGAACACCCATCACCAGGCCAAAGCCGGTCAAAAACCATGGACTGCCCTTGGCCAGCTGGTAGCCAAGCTTATAGCCGATGGGCATAAAGCCAACATTGACACCGGTCAGGAAAATAACAAGACCAATGTAAGTAAAGATAACGCCAATGGCGATTCGCAGCAAACGCTTTTTCGGCAGACGTAGGAACATAATCTGACAAATTACAAAAAACACCACAATCAGGCCCAATGCGATAGCAACTTTTCCTGCTTCATCTGCAAGGTGGTGCAGATATGTATCGAGGATATCCGAGCTGACCGTGTAATCCGGGACCTGATAAGTAAGATCATTCCAGGAAAAAATACCAAGCACCAGCACCGCAAGGATGGGACCAACGGAGCAAAGAGCCACCAGACCGAAGCTGTTTTCCTTGCTTCTGCGGTCACCCAAAACGCTGGAAATACCAACGCCCAGTGCCATAATAAAGGGCACGGTGATCGGGCCGGTGGTAACACCGCCGGAGTCAAAGGCCATAGGCAGCAGGTCTGTATTCCCGTTGACCGTCAGCAAAAGTGCCAGGGCAAACAGCAGCATATAAAACAGCATCAAAATATTGCCCAGGGTCTTCTTGAAAACAATACGAAGAATTGCTACCAGTAAGAAAGCACCAACGCCTGCACCAACCGCATAAATCAGGATAGTTCCGTTCATCACCGCACTGACTTGTGTGGCAAGCACCTGCAGATCCGGCTCGGCAATGGTAATCAGCATACCAAGCACAAAGCACACAGCCAGCAACAGTCCCAATTTCCGCTGTTTGGAAAGACCGGAACCCACATGGGTACCCATGGGCGTCATAGCAAGATCCGCACCCATGTTAAACAGACCAATGCCCAGTATCAGCATCACAGCCCCCACAGTAAAGGTGACCAGTTCAACAGCGGAAAAATCAAACAGCGGTGTCAGCGACATAATATACACGATTGCTGTTATGGGCAACGCAGAGATCAGTGCCTCTTTAATTTTTGTCCACAATTCTTTCAATGGCCACACCTACTTAACATATTTTCTTTTATCTTAGCAAAGATTTTGCTGTTTGACAATAAACAAATCGTGAATATATAAAAACCCCGGCCAAAATGAACAGAACCAGTAAAAACGGACAATAGACAAAATCCCCCCTGATGTAGGATAATAACTACACCAGGGGGGATTAATTATGAGCAAACGAAGATACACCAATATGGTTGCCTTACTGCCCACAATT
>SVLM01000015.1 GCA_015067945.1 Oscillospiraceae bacterium | reverse complement strand
ACGCAGCAACCTTCAACACCACTCTGGTTCTGGAGTCCGCTATCGAGATGGACTGCATCTTCTACGCAAGCAAGGTCGGTGCTTCCAGCACTTGGAAAGACCTGTATGCCATCGCAACCTACACCGACTTCAACGGTAATCCCAAGACTGTCCGCATCGAGGGCGAGAGCTTCTCTATGTACAACAGCAGCAGTTATGCACTGGTTCCCGTCATCGGCATGGCCGTGGCAGACTACCAGTCCATCGTGACCTGCGTTGTTTACGATGCCAACGGCAATGCTCTGGGCACCGCCATTGACAGCATGGAAGGCTATGCTTACCGTGCACTGGCCTCCGGCAGAGCCGGCCAGACTCTGGAGAATATGTGTAAGACCCTGATGAAGTTCAGTGCTTCCGCAGATGCCTACTTCCATAAACATAAGGTGGTTGTTGATGCGGCAGTACCCCCCACTTGTAATGCAACAGGCCTTACTGAAGGCTCTCATTGTTCCGTTTGCGGTGAGGTGATTGTGACGCAGATGGTTGTTGATGCTCTTGGGCATACCGAGGTCATCGACTCAGCAGTTGCTCCCACTTGCACCGCTACCGGCCTTACCGAAGGCTCCCATTGCGGTGGTTGCGGTGAGGTTCTTGTAGCACAGACGGTTGTGGATGCCCTTGGGCATACCGAGGTCATCGACGCAGCAGTTGCACCTACTTGCACTGCTACCGGCCTTACCGAGGGCTCTCATTGTTCCGTTTGCGGTGAGGTTCTTGTAGCACAGACGGTTGTTGATGCCCTTGGGCATACCGAGGTTATCGATGCAGCAGTTGCCCCCACTTGTAATGCAACAGGCCTTACAGAAGGCTCTCATTGTTCCGTTTGCGGTGAGGTGATCGTGGCCCAAGAAGTCGTTGATGCACTTGGTCACAATTATATTCCTGCCATTACCCCTCCTACCGCAACTGAAAATGGATCTGCAACATATACCTGTATGTGTGGTGAGTCTTACACCGAAACCATCGTCCCTACCGCTTTCACGGTTACAAGCAGCAACCGCACGATGGTTGGTTATACAGGAACAACGGGGCAAAACCTCGTTATTCCCGCGGTGTTTGATGATGGTGGCATTTGGTATAGAGTTACCACCATCGGCTCTTTTGCGTTTGGTAATTGCAATGGTCTAATGAGTATCACAATTCCCAATAGCGTAACGGGCATCTACTCCTCTGCCTTCATTAATTGCGATAGCCTGACGAATATCACAATTCCCAACGGCATAACGAACATCGCCTCAAGAGCGTTCTATGATTGCGATAGTCTGACAAATATTGCAATTCCTGACAGCGTAACAATCATCGGATCTGAGGCGTTCTATGGTTGTGACAAGCTTACAAGCATTACGATTCCCGATAGTGTAACGAGCATTGGATCTGAGGCGTTCTATGCTTGTCACGAGCTTACAAGCATCACGATTCCCGATAGCATAACGAGTATCGGATCTGGGGCATTCAATAATTTAGGCAGTCTTACAAGTGTTTATATCACCTCCCTCGTGGAATGGTGCAACATAAGTTTTGCTAACATGACTTCTAACCCACTGTATTACGGAGACGAACTTTATATCAATGGCGTGTTGGCAACCGATATCACAATCCCCAATAACGTGACAAGCATCGGTGCGTATACGTTCAGTGGATATGATGGTATAAGTATCACAATCCCCGATGGTGTAACGAGCATCGGACCTGGGGCGTTCTATGGTTGTTACAAGCTTACAAGCATTACGATACCCGACAGCGTTACGAGCATCGGCACTCAGGCGTTCTCTAATTGTAACAACCTTGCAAGCGTGTATATAACCGATATTGCCGCGTGGTGTAATATATCTTTTGCAGATGGTTCTTCCAATCCGCTAGCCAACGCAGGAAAAATTTATGTTAATGGTAAACTCTTGACTGAACTGGTTATTCCCGCTACTGTCATTAGCATTAGCGAAAATGCATTTAGGGGTTGTTCTTCGCTATCAACCGTTACGATTTCCAATGGTGTTACGAGCATCGGCGAGTATGCATTCTATGAATGTGACGACCTTGTAAACATCACAATCGGTGACAGCGTGACAAGTATCGGCGATTCTGCATTTCAGCGTTGCACCAATCTTGCAAGCATCACATTCGGCGACAGCGTTACGAGCATCGGCCGCGCTGCATTCAGCAGCACGAGTCTTACAAGCATAACCCTCCCCGGCAGCGTAACGAGCATCGGCGATTCTGCGTTCTCTTATTGCAGTAGCCTTACAAGCATTACAATTCCCGACAGCGTAACGAGCATCGGCGATGATGCGTTCTATAATTGCAAAAGCCTTACAAGCATCACAATTCCTGACAGTGTAACCAGCATCGGCAATTATGCGTTCTATAATTGCAGCAGCCTTACGAATATTATATTCGAAGACACATCTACATGGTATTACACCAGGAGTGAATCTGATTGGAGTAATATGAGTGGTGGCACAAGTATATCGGTAACGAACGCTTCGACCAACGCAACATATTTTAAGTCCACATACTATTCTTATTACTGGTACAAACTTTAAACATAACCCAAGCCGCTATCGCAGCGTGAATTACCACGCCGCGGTAGCGGCGTCTTCTTTCCCCAAAATCATACCCCCCTGTGATTATGATTTATGCGTTCGACGCCAAGAAATGATGCCAACGCTGGATCCGAATTGGTGCTGGTTCTTCGCATATACTATCAACTGCGTCAGCCGGAGGCCTCGCGGTAAGTGTTATTGAAAAACCTGACACATTTGTTATGGTGTGATATGGTTATGCCGAAAGATGAAGAATGAGGGATATAGATTGGAAAGATTCTCGAAATGATATCAGATGGTTATTAACAAAGTTTCAATTTTTTATGACGGATTTTATATTACAAGCAGCATGATTACACCACCGTTACATATAAATATATATGTCTGCCGGTGGGGACGCTGGTTTAGGCAATAAACAGGTTCAACAATAAAAAAATTGATATATGGTGAGCTTTTATGCAAAAATACACATAAAAACCCGAAAAAGAAAAAAAGATTGACATGACCGCTATATTGTTGTAGAATCTAAGAATGAGTTTAGTGACTTCCCGGGTAGGGGGGATCTATACTCTTAAAAGTCTTTCAGGAGAGGACGTTTGCTTTTTTACAGGGGAAAGGGAATAATCTCTCCGAAAAATGAAAAATTAAAATTAGGAGGAAACTATAATGAAGAAGATTCTGGCAATCGCTTTGGCTCTTGTTCTGGCTCTGGGCCTGTTCGCAGGCTGCGCACCGGCCGAAGAGGGCAACAAAGACATTTATCAGCCGATCGATCTTGCAGACGCTATCGAGCACGAAAGCTACGAGTCCGTCTACGAAGCAATCGGTGCCAACATCACCATCGACATGGTGGAAGAGGACCCCGATACCGGTCTGGCATACGTTACCTATGAGGGTGTGAAGTACGAACTGGGTATGGACTTCCTGTCCATGGCTATGGTTTACAACTGCAAGCCCGCTGGTAGCTACGAAACCGCTGAGGCTGTTTACAACCAGTGGTGGAAGCTGTATGTTCAGAGATGGAATAACCAGGCTTTGGCAGTCCCCCTGTACTCCAACCAGTATTTCGATCTGTACAACGCTAAGATTGAGAACTTTGTGACCACTCCCTACTGGGGTGCTGCTGATGCTATCATCGCTGCTAACGTCAAGGCTGGCGAGAACAACTCCGTCATCCTGGGCTCCAGCACCGAGCTGTCCGGCGCATTCCGCGCTTCCTCTTGGGGCAAGTCCAGCCCCGGCTCTTCCGACCTGGACATCGAGAACCTGACTTCCGGTTTCGCTACTGTTCAGACCGGTCCTGACGGTGCTATGATGTGGAACATGCAGGCTCTGGCCGAGGTTCCCACCTCCACTAAGAACGAAGACGGCACTCTGACCTACACTATCAAGGTCCGTGACGACATGAAGTTCTCCGACGGCTCTGCAATTAATGCAAAGAACTACATTGCTTCCATTCTGGCTAACTCCACCGCTGTTTCCGTTGCTGCTGGCGGCACCGGCAACTCCGGCATGACTCTGGTTGGCTACGAGGCATTCAAGGCTTACGAGGGCGAGGGCGAGAAGGTTTACTTCGAGGGCGTTAAGCTGATCGATGACTACACCTTTGCTGTTACTTTCGCAGCTGACTATGCTGACTACTACTATGTGCAGTCCTACGCCGGCTTCGGCCCCACTCCTCTGGCTATGTACCTGGGCGAGAATGAGATCGTTGTGAACGAGGATAAGTCCTGCGGCCTGTCCGACGGCTTCTATGCCAAGGCAGAGGTTGACGGCAAGAATACCTTCACCATGGCTGCTACTATCGTTGAGAACCTGAAGTGGAACTCCAGCCTGCCTTACTCCGGTCCTTATGTTGTTAAGGATTACGATGCTTCCGCTCTGGTTGCTACTCTGGAGCTGAACCCCTACTACCCCGGCGATGACGCTCGCGGCAAGGCTACCATCCAGACCATCACCTACGTCAAGATCGTCTCCGAGACTCAGATGGACCAGTTCACCTCCGGTCAGGTTGACGTTCTGGCAGGCATCACCGGCGGCGAAGAGACCAAGGCTGCTCTGGCTGTTGTTGAGGCTAACCCCGACAAGTACGCCGAGACCCACTACGACCGTGCCGGTTACGGCTTCATCGGTCTGCGTTGCGACCTGGGCCCCGCTTCCTTCCAGTCTGTCCGTCAGGCTATCCTGTACACCATCAACCGTCCTGAGTTCGCTCAGAGCTTCACCGGCGGCTACGGCACTGTCGTGCACGGCCCCTACTACACCGGTTCTTCCTCTTACAAGGCTAACGCTGACACCATCCTGCTGAACCAGTATGCTTACAGCTCTGACTCCGCTATCGCTGTTCTGGAAGCTGACGGCTGGGTCTACAACAGCAAGGGTGAAGCTTTCGACGCTTCTAAGGACGACATCCGTTACAAGAAGCTGGAAGGCTACGAGCTGAGCAAGCAGAACATCCAGTATGCTACCACCGACGGCAAGTACAAGACCGTTAAGATCGACGGTGCTTACTACATGCCTCTGGCCTTCAACTGGTATGGCACTCAGCCCAACAATGTTACTGACATGCTGATCACTGCATGGCAGACCAACCCCAACGCTACTTCCGCTATCGGCATGTACATCACCTACACCAGCTGTGACTTCACCTCTGGCCTGTACGGCGAGTACCTGCAGATCGAGGAGTACGGCTGGGACGGCGTTGCTAAGTGCTGTGGCATCAACTACGCTACTGGCTTCACCAGTGCTATCTACGACTTCTCCTTCAACTGGACCATCGATCAGGATATGTATGCTGACTACAGCTACACCTACTTCATGGACGAAGCTGACTTCATGGAGAACTACAAGTAATTTTCACATTGCCTTTCGGGGCAAATAACAACCTAACATTGGCAAACTAAATAGCTAGGGCGTTGAAAAACGCCCTAGCTATACATTACTGTTTAGACATTCTTTCCCAATAGGGGAAAGAAGAATGGAGGATACCCTATGGGCAAATATATGGTGAAGAGAGTACTGTATATCGTACTCGTTTTCTTTATCCTCTCGTTCCTGCTGTTTATGATTTACAATATGTTGCCCATTGATAAGGCGGCTGAGTTCGCTCGCAATGATATTACTGCAAATAAGAAGCTCGATTATAACGAGCGCTATCAATATTGGCAAGAGAAATTAGGAACGAACGGCACTAAATTTGAAAGATATCTCCGTTGGATCGGAGTTTATCCCTATGCAGACGGCACGTACAACGGCATTCTGCAGGGGGATTTTGGCGATTCCTCAAAATTCGGCAAACCCGTGTCCGAAGTGATTGTGGAACCCATGAAAAATACTATTTTTATCAACATCTTTGCAACCATTCTGGCGTTGGGAATAACCATTCCTTTGGGTATTTTCTGTGCCGTGAAGCGGGGCAGTAAGCGGGATGTTGCAGTGCAGGTTGGCACCATCGTAGGCTACAGTCTGCCTACCTTTATTCTGGCAATCGTGTTTATCTGGGTGTTTGCGATTCTTTTAGGCTGGTTCCCCGTGTCCGGCATGCAGACTGCAGGCAGCCTGGAATGGTCCGATTGGGACAAGTTCTGGGATCGTATGTATCATATGGCACTGCCCTTGATCGTTATGACATTCACCTCCCTGGGCGGTATGACCCGTTTCGTCCGTGCTTCCATGATTGAAGCACTGAATATGGACTGTGTCCGTACGGCCCGTGCAAAGGGTCTGCGTGAGAAGATCGTTATCTACTCCCATGCATGGCGAAATGCGCTGCTTCCCATCACCACCCTGATCATCGGCTGGTTCCTGGGTATTTTCGGCGGCTCTATGATGGTCGAGAACATCTTTGCACTTAACGGTATCGGCAAGACCTATTACAATGCCCTGAACGGCAACGATAACGAAGTCGTGCTGGCCCTGCAGATGTTCTATATTACCATCGCATTGTTCGGCAATCTTCTGATTGACCTGGCTTACGGCCTTGTCGATCCCCGTGTACGTGTCAATAAGTAAGGAGGCGGTGTTTTATGTCAAGGAATCAAGAAAAGAATACTGCCAAAAAGAATGTTTTTGTCCGTATTGGTGCAACGCTGTGGCGCTGGACCAAGCGAATGTTTATGGGTGCCAGCAAGGAGCTGACCGAAGACGAAAAGCTCTTTGTTGAAAAGATCGAGAGCCCCGGCATGATGACCGTGAAGGCGTTTTTTCGCCGTAAGCTAGCTGTTGCTGCACTGATTGTTCTGGTTGCAATGTTCATGCTTGTCTTTATCGGACCTGAGTTCGTGCCTATGGACCTGACTTATACCGATGCCCTGCAGGCAAACATCGCCCCCAACTATACCTTCCTGAGTGTTCCGGACGAGCTTGCCGGCAATGTGAAAGATATCAGCGGCTACGCCAACTTCAGCATTGGTGTCAGTAATGACAAAAAGTTGTATATCTGGGGCGTGACCGAGAATACTATGACCAATATCGATATGGCCCAGTTCCCCGAGGAAATCGCGGACGGCAATGTGGCTTTTGCCGCTGCCGGCTCTGACCACATCATCGCCATCACCACCGGTGGTAAGGTGGTTGGCTGGGGCAACAAGAATAATGGTCAGTACGGCTCCCTGAAGGAAGGCGACGATCAGTTCTATATCGAAATGCCCAAGCGCATCCTCACCGGTGCTGTGGATTACACTGAGGTTCAGCAGCTGATTTGCGGCTATCAGTGTTCTGCCATCGTTATGAAGGACGGCACTTTGTATGCCTGGGGCAATAAGAATGCAATGCTCAGCCTGGAGGAGCTTACCACCAGCAGCAAGATGAACACCAATGTTCAGAAGGTTGCGTTCTCTAATTTCTATGCACTTGTGCTTCTGAAGGACGGTACCGTCACCGGCGGTAACTCCCTGAGCTTTATGGGTACCACCGCCTACTCCTCCACGGAAGGCAAGATCACCGACCTGCGTGCTTACCTGCGGGGTAAGAAGGTCGTTGACATCGCTGCGACCGACAACTGCTATGCCCTCGTTATGGAAGACGGCAGCATCGTAACCTTCGGTGCAGCCCGCTATGGCGAAAACAGTACTCCGGCACTGGCTGCAGGAGAGAAATATGTCTCTGTTGTTGCCGGTACCCGTCACTTTGTGGCACTGACCGAGGATGGTACCGTGTACGCATGGGGCCATAACGACGGCGGTCAGACCAATGTGAGCGGCTCCAAGGCCACCAAGGTCTTTGCCGGCTCCAAGCAGACCTATCTGGTAAACGAAGACGACGAAGTCACCGAGAAATCCGGCTTTAGGGGCTATCTGTTCGGCACTGATAACCGGGGTCGTGACATCCTGACTCGCATTATCCACGGTGGTAAGATGACCATGACCATCGGTGCAGTTGCAGTTATCGTTTCCACCATTATCGCAATTATCGTTGGCTGTATCTCTGGCTACTTCGGCGGCTGGGTGGATATGCTGCTGATGCGTATCACCGAGATTTGCTCATCTATTCCGTTCCTGCCCTTTGCAATGATGCTGTCGTATGTTATCAGAACAAAGCCCATTGATGAAACAACGCGAATCTTCATCATTATGTGCATCCTTGGCCTGCTGAGCTGGACCGGTCTTGCAAGAATGATTCGTGCCCAGGTGCTGGCAGAGCGTGAAAAGGAATTCGTTATTGCTGCCCAGTCCATGGGCATCAAGGAGAGCCGGATCGCCTTCAAGCACATTCTGCCCAATGTGGCATCCATCATTTTGGTGAACCTGACGCTGGACTTTGCCGGCTGTATGCTGACCGAATCCAGTCTGTCTTATCTGGGCTTCGGCGTTCAGCAGCCCACGCCTACTTGGGGCAATATGCTCTATGGTGCAAACAACTCCATCGTCATCCAGAACTACTGGTGGCAGTGGGTGTTCCCTGCCATTTTCCTGGCAATTGCCACCATCAGCATCAACATTATCGGCGACGCTCTTCGAGATGTTCTCGATCCCAAGAGCAGTCAGGAAAGATAATAGGATGGAGGTAGAATTATGGCTTTGTTAGAAGTAAAGAATCTTCATACCTATTTCAAGACCAGAAAAGGTATCGTTAAGGCTGTTAACGATGTTTCCTATGCACTGGAACCCGGCAAGACCATCGGTATCGTTGGTGAGTCCGGTTCCGGTAAGTCCGTTTCCGCAATGAGCATCCTGCAGTTGCTCGATGGCAATGGTTATATTGCCGATGGCGAAGTGATCTTCGAGGGCAAGGACCTGACCAAGCTGAGCCAGCAGGAAATGTATGAGATCCGTGGCAACAAGATTTCCGTCATTTTCCAGGAGCCTATGACCAGCCTGAACCCCGTGTTCACAGTCAAAAAGCAGCTGTCTGAGCCCTTCATGATCCATCAGAACATGAGCAAGAAGGAAGCAGAGAAAAAAGCACTGGAGATGCTTCATGCCGTACAGATCCCCAATCCTGAAGCTGTTCTGCGTCAGTATCCCCACCAGCTTTCCGGTGGTATGCGCCAGCGTGTTATGATTGCAATGGCACTGGCTTGCAAACCCAAGATTTTGATCGCGGACGAGCCTACCACCGCGTTGGACGTTACGATTCAGGCACAGATTCTGCGGCTGATGAACGACCTGCAAAGAGAGAATGGTACTGCCATTATCTTCATTACCCACGATTTGGGTGTTATTAACGAGATGGCTGACGATGTGGTTGTTATGTACTGCGGACAAGTGGTTGAGCAGACCTCTGCAAAGATGATCTTTACAGATTGTCCCACCAGCCATCCTTACACTGAGGGATTGATGCACTCTATTCCTCGTATCGACAATATTACCCACAAGCTCGAACCCATTCCCGGTGTTGTTCCTCATCCTCTGGCATTGCCCCGTGGCTGCAAGTTTGCACCCCGTTGCAAGTACGCAACTGCAAAGTGTCTTGAGGAGGAGCCTGCGCTTCTGGAAGTAACACCGGGCCAGAAGATTCGGTGCCATTATCCTGAAAAGGAGGTACGCAACAGTGAAGAACACAAACACGCTCTTATCGATCACGAATCTTAAGAAATATTTCCCTATCGCTAAGTCCAGCATCTTCCAGAGGGAGCAGCTGTACGTCCGTGCAAACGAGGAAATCACCATCGATATCCAGAATGGCGAAACTTTTGGTTTGGTCGGTGAGTCCGGCTGCGGTAAGTCCACTCTGGGGCGTACAATTTTACAGCTGTATGATCAGACGGCCGGCAGCACCATGTATTATGGCCGTACGTTGGAGGAATTTGTTCCTTCCTATGCAGCGAAAACTATGCGTAGTGCTCCTAAGATGATTGCACACTACAAGAAACTGCAGGCAAAGGCCGCTACTGCTGCCGCTAATTGTGATGCAGCAGGAGAGAATGCGACTTCCGATCAGCACCAGAGAAAAAATCTCTCTGCTGCCGAAGCGGAAACTGCTTTCCAGAATGTTGTAAAGATTCTGGGCGGCTTTGCTGCATTGGATGATCCTCGCGAGGGTGCCGCTCTGTTGCTGAAGAAGTTTGAGGTCAGTATCAAAATCAGCAAGCTAAACGAGCAGATTCGTGATCTGGATGGTGAGATTGCGTTTTATGAAGCCATCGCTAAGGAATTGTCTGAGGATGAAACTGTCAAAAATCCTGCTGCAAAAATTGCACAGGCACAAAAGAAGGCAGATTCCTACCGTGCAAAGAAGGAAAAGCTGATCCCTGAGCAGGAAAAGCTGAGTGCCCAATTGGCAGAGGCTGATGCCGCTGTGCTCGCTTGCAAGGCAAAGTATGCCGACAATGCCAAGTTCCGGGAATACGAGGCAATGCTGGATAACGGTATTGATTTGAGCCGCCTGAAGTACAGTGAAATGCGTGTGCTTCGGAAGGATATTCAGATCATCTTCCAGGATCCCTATTCATCCTTGAATCCCCGTATGACAGTGGGCCAAATCATTGGTGAGGGCCTGATCACTCACAAGTTCTTCAAAGCTGGCGATGCCCAGATGAAGGACTATATCATCCAGATTATGGAGCAGTGCGGTCTGCAGGACTATATGCTGCACCGTTATCCCCACCAGTTTTCCGGTGGTCAGCGTCAGCGTATCTGTATTGCCCGTGCTTTGGCTGTCAAACCCAAGTTCATCGTCTGTGACGAATGCGTTTCCGCTTTGGACGTATCCATTCAATCTCAGATCATTAATCTGTTGGAGGAACTGAAGGAAAAGGAAAATCTGACCTATCTGTTCATCTCCCACGATCTGTCCGTTGTTCGATACATTTCTGACCGTATTGGCGTTATGTATCTTGGCAATATGGTTGAGATGGGCACCGCTGAGGAGATCTTCGCAGATCCTCGCCACCCCTACACTGTTGCCCTTATATCATCCATTCCCACAACGGATGTGAATGCTCTGAAGAAAGAACGCATTCTGCTTGAGGGCAATATTCCCAGCCCCATCCGTCCTCCCGAGGGCTGTAAGTTCCACACCCGGTGCTATATGGCGTGCGGCAAGTGCAAGCGTGTGCCACCTCCCACCACCGAGGTTTCTCCCGGCCACTTCGTAACCTGCCACTTCCCTGAAGCAAAGTTGGATGAGAACGGCGATTATCTGTTCAAAATCAATCAGTGCGGTGATAAACAGTAAGTCTTTGGAGGAATCGTGATGTTCCCATTTTTCAACAGACTGAAGAAATCTACGAAAGAGCAGGAAGCTGCTTTTCGTGAGCAAATGCAGGAAGAAAAGGTTAGTTGGAAGGATGGCCTGGCAATGGTGATTGCAGGTTTTCTGGTCATCGTGCTACCTTGTCTGCTGGTTTTGCTGATTATTTGCGGTGTGGCGTTCCACATCTTTACTTGAAAGAATGCAGGATAGATAGGCATACCACGATGAGCATTGATATCCGTGTACTGCCCACTTTCCGTACGACGCAACTGAGAAGATCGGCATCTGGCGTATGATATAAGCGAAATAAAACACCGTATTTTGCGGAAAAAGCCGCAAAATACGGTGTTTTTCTAACGATTGGGGGCTGACAGCACACAGTGCTATACCCATGCGAGTGCCGATTTGCTAGCCGGTGGTTATGCTTTGATTACGCTTCTTCCGGGAAGTATTTGGTCCAAAAATCGATCATATCGTCTTCAAAGCCCAGCGTGGCCATATAGGGTGTAAACTGCTCCGGCAGAGGGAAGTTGTGCAAATATACCTGCAGCGTGGTTCTGCCGTGTTCACTCAGATTCTCCAGTATCATGTACAGAAACTGCATCAGCCGTGCGGCAAAGGTTGATTCCACCACCAGCTCGCCGAACAACGCCCCAAATACATCGCTGATCTGCTCCGGATTTGGCTTTTCGCCCTGGGTAGTTTCGATCCAGATGCAGCCGTTCCGCAGGGTTACCTGCAGATATTGGCATTTTGCGGTGGGATTGACAATGTTATAGTGAGCCACCATGTCGTTGTACAGAATTACCAGTCGCCGTGCGATCAGTCGGAGGAAATCCCGCAGCTCCTCGGTGTCCATGTGATCGTCGCACACATTTTGCAGCCATTGCCGCAGCTGCTGGGAGTTTGCCAGGGCACGCCACAGGGATTCATCCTGATTCCAAGCCTTTCCGGCACGGAAGAAATCGTTGGGGAAGGGGTCTTCCTGCTCGTTTCTGCTTGCTTGTTGAGCCTCCATGTTGTCCAAAATGTCCCGGATGCTCCGCATCAACAGCGGCAGACCCTCAGCGGCACAGTCGGCAAACAGCATTTCCACAACCCGCCGTCCAATGGGGGTGTTGAAGCAGTTCAGGTTTTGGCAGTACAGCTCATATACCTCCTGCAGGTAGATCAGGTCGTGTTCGTCGTTTGCACGGCTGATGTTCTGGCACAGAAGAATCATTTTCTCTTCGTACCGACGATAACCGATACGCATATCCTTGATCTCCTGGTCAGTATATTTCTGTTCATCATCCTTGTCAGGAGAGGCCTGAGTTTCGTTTTCGTCCTTGCCGTCGTTCTCAGCAACCCAGATATAGTCGTGCAGGTCCTCGTGCAGCTCCTGCACCCGGCGGGCCTTTTTGCTGTCCCGGTCGTAGTACACATCCACCATGGTGTAGGTCAGCAAAATGATGGTGGCGATGTTGATGCAGCAGAATATTAAAAATGCGGCGGTGTTATTCAGTGCTACGCAGATACCGGCACCCACAGCCGCACCGATGGAGTAGTATGTAAAAGCAGCGAAGGAACCGAAAACCGGTTTAATCAGCTTGCCCTCAGCAATGTTCTCCCAGTAGATCACCACTGTCCGGTCAGAGAGCATACTCATCACGGAAATGGAGATAAAGGTCAGGGACAGAATGGCGGCATAATATTCCAAAAGGTCGGCATTGGGCAGCACCTGGGGCAGGGTAAAGCCCCAAAAATCCGGAATCCACAGAGGCAGGCCCACCAATGCCAGTCCGATCAGCGTGGTTTTGATCAGTACGGATTTTTTGTTCTGCTCAAAATATACATAATCCTCGCTGTTACGCTTGACGTAGACGTCCTGCAGCACCAGCACCATCTGCACAATGGCGGCAATGGTTATGATACCCAGATCCGCCGACATCAGCCGAGTCAATTTGGCATCGGCACTGCCCGACCAGGTAAAAAATACAGCGGTGATAATATACAGAAAGATTCGGATATCCTCCACAGTGAAGTCCCAGGAGAATTGGGGAGCATTCCGCTTGTTGGGGCGATGCCGGTAGCAAAGGAACAAAATTGCTCCGACGATGATCAGTCCCAAAGCGATGACGATCCAAAAGGCCACCGGGTTCTGCTCAAATAATTGCAAATAGGGCTGTAGAACGGACCAAACCGCTTCCTTGCCGGTGTCGAAAAATGTATCCGGCAGGGCAATTTGATCCGGCAATGCCTGACCCAACCGCAGACCGCCGGCGGCGATAAGCAGAATGATCAGAATGATCAGCCAGAATTTTACTTTTTCCAGACCTTGCTTCTTTTTAAACAGACGCATAACAGTTCACCTCTGGATGGTATTTTCTGTCATTATAGCAGTAAATTCCACATCTTTCAACAAAAATACTGCAAAGAGCCTTGCGTTGCGGACAATCCCTTGCCAAGCAAATGGGAATATGCTATACTTTTGGTAGAGAACAGAAAATGAGGTGGCTATTATGCTCAAACGCTATAATCTTGTCTCCATTGTCTACGGCGGCTCCGGTGCGGCATATGCAAAGCAGATGCACGACCTGATCCGCAACCGCTCCGAGCAGGAGCGGTATCCTATCGCGGCAAAAATTGTCATGGAAAGCGTCCTGACGGGTGATCTGCTGACGAGTATTACCAAGCTATTCACGGAAACGGAGGTCTGCCTGACCTTCCTGACTGCCGACGATTGCTGCGTCAGCGAAAACGGAAAGACTTACAGAGTGCGGCAAAATGTGGTGTTTGAGCTGGGTATGGCCGTCTACCGTCTGGGCAGGGAAAAGTGCATTCTGCTCAGCGATTTTGATCCCAGAGACAGCCGGATCGAGCTGCCCTCCGACCTGAAGGGTATGGATATCAAATATTTTTCCGAGGAAAACCGGGAGCAGGTGTTTGCGGATGTGCTGGATAAGATCCTGCAGCTGAGCTCCGCAGAAAACAGCGGCACTGTACCCCGCTACGATCATCTGCTGGATCGGCAGGATTATTTTGTCAATTATGAGGATTTGTTTGATTCCTGCTCCCATCTGGATTCCCGGGAGGGTACAGCGTATCTGAAGGGCGTTCTGAAATTCTGGATGGACGAGTGCAGAAGCTTTGAGCATTACGAGGAGCGTTGCCTGTACTTCCTGGAGCGTGTGGGCTTCCTTCCTATGTTCGGAAGACATTCCTGGGTGGATGAATGGCTGCTGCAGATCGAGGAGTTGCTCCGTCACTATCAGCAATCCGATATTGCCTATTGCGGCAAAAAACGGCTGAATTTCATCCGAAATGTGGCCTTTACCGTCAGCAGTATCATGCAGCTGAAACTGCATAGTGACAATCCGCCCACCGGTGCGGAGCATGCGGAATTGGTGGATCGGCTGGAGATGGAGCCGGCAGAGGAAAGCGGTGTGACAAACCCGCTGGCTCTGACGGTGTACTATGATTATTTGGGCCTGCTGCACATGACCCTCTTCGATGTGGGCAGAGGCAAGCAGCATCTGGACGAGGCAATCTGCTGCTTCGAGAAAATCATGGATACCTATGTGGAGCATACGGATATGAGTCTGGGTATCTGGAGTGGCTTTGTGGGCTACAATCTGGCCCGCTGCTATTTGAAACAGTATCAGCTGACCAAGGATCCGGCAGATGCCAAGAAGGCACAAAGACTGATGCTCAACGCCAGCCTTGTGCGAAAGGGATGGCTGTCCGGTACCGGATTCCATGCATCCATCCGCAGTGCTCTGTCCTATGAGTATTTCATCTGCAAAATCGAGCATGTGGGCACGCTGAAGCTGCTGGGAAGCCGGACGGATGAGGAAATCCAACACGAATACAAGCGGCTGGAAGGTGAGCTGGAAAGCTACATGATCCGGGATGAGCAGCTGGAACGACTATGCTTCGTTCAGGAGCTGCTGCAGTCCCGGCAGAGCGAGGGCGGCGAAGGCAACGCATTGGACGAAAGCCAGCTGTGAGCGGTATATCAAAGCCTGATAGGGAGGCGAAACCAATGATGAAGCGACCCAATTTACCCCAGACCTTATTTCGCTGGTGCTGGTATATGCTGGCGATTGCGTTGGTTGTGGCACTTCTTCCTGATGTGACCCTGATAGGCAATCCGGAGAATCCGACGCCGCTGTGGATGCGCAGTCTCGTACCGATCTGTTTGCTGCTGACGGTAATGAACCTTGTCGCGGTGCTCAGTTTTGATAGCAAGATCAACAGCTGGAACGCAGTACCATTGCTCGAAATTGTACATTTTTTGGGGATGGTTAGCGTAGGTTTGATCCTGTATTTGGAGCTGCCGGTCTCCGGTGCGGAATTTAGCAGCTATTTGGGTATTGCCATGCTGGTCGTACTGGCTATATTGGTAATCCTGCTTTGGAGAATGCCCCAAAGCAGCTACACATACATACAAATGAATAAGCATAAGAGCGGCATTTTGTTTGGTACAACGCTGTTTGTTTTGGCCTTGCTGGGCAGCACCTTTTGGGTGGACGGCATGTGGGGCATTTCCTGGCCGGAGGTACATTTGGAGGGAGACCTGCTGGGCTATTTCAGCGGACAGCTGTCATTGACCTTCATTACCATCTCTGTGATGGGCGTTCTGTCCGACAAAAGTGTGGTTGTTTACTGGGAGAATATCGCAGAGGCTAAGCTGA
Source organism: Oscillospiraceae bacterium (assembly GCA_015067945.1). Taxonomy (GTDB): domain Bacteria; phylum Bacillota; class Clostridia; order Oscillospirales; family Oscillospiraceae; genus Faecousia. The sequence goes on along the minus strand of SVLM01000015.1, from coordinate 28,804 downwards.
TCCGACCCTTGTTCGGCAGTTTTGCATCCTACACGGCCTATTCCATTGCCCTTACCGTGGGTGCGGGCATCAGTGCATTCATGGACAACCATTTGGCGTTTGCAGTGTTCTTTGCGGCCAATATCCCCGTTTTGATCCTGCTGACGCTGACGATGGTGGATGTGTACTATGGCCGTGAGGAAAAGAAACGCACCCGGGAGATCATTCTGCGGAAAATGACAGAATATCGCTTGAAGCAGGATCTGCTGAAAGGCAAGCTGATCCGGCAGGAGGATGCGGATAAAATTCTGGCCGGTGCAGCGGAGTACAAGGATATCATGCTCAATTTGGAGTACCAGCTGCATCAGAGTATCGAAGGTCACAATGTCCCCTACATACGGGAGGTGGCGGAGCTGTACGGCCGGAATATGCACTGCTTCCCGTTCCCGGAGGGCCAGTCGGTGGTGACCCTACTGTTTACTGCCCCGGTGGAGCTGTGGCCCATGATTCTGGACGGAGTTGCCTCCCGGACGGCCGAGCTGGAGGAATTTAATGCCACCCACAAGGCGTTTAAGATCGGCTCCTGGAACGGAGATGCCCATATGTGGCGGCATCTTTCGCTGAATTTGCAACTGCAGGACGGCCTGAAGGACAAGGCCGTTGCAAAGCAGCTGACCGACATTGTACTGCGTCGACTGTCGCTGCTGCAGAAGGATATGCTGAAAGCGGCGAAAATTCGGGCAAGGCTGGTTCCGAATTCTGTACGGGTGTGCTTTGGAGAAAATAACGATCTGTTTATATTCCGACGGATTTCGCAGCAGGATATGCAGGCAGCTTTGCAGGCAAACGGCGAGTTGGTACTGAAAAAGGATGGTTTGCTTTCCTGCTTGGTCAAGCTGCTGCTGTTGCTGCTGGATACCAAGGATGCCGAGCTGCGCCTGGCTATTGCGGAGCACCCCACAGTGCAGCTGCTGGGAGATGAGCAGATGCAACAACTGGGCTTCGACGAACAGCAGATTGGGGATTGGAACAAACTGCTGAAACGGTAATAAAAAAGAGAGTGCATTTGCACTCTCTTTTTTTGCTATTAAGGGCATATTTTTGATTCCGCAACAACCCATTCGGTGATCTGACCTTTTTTGATCAAAAAGGCTTGCTCCGCGATTTGTGCCAAGGGAAGGTCGGAGGTAGAATCGGAGTAGAACTGATCACACCGGGCAATGCCCAATTCTTCCTGCAGCCGCACCACTTTTTCCCGGCCCCGGCAGTTGGCACCAAGAAATTTGCCGGTGCGAACATCCACCCGGGAGGCGATCAAATGGTTGATGCCGAGCTTTTGGCAAATCGGCTGCAGTAAAAACTCCGGCGATGCGGAAATAATGACGTCGTCGGCCTGCTGCTGAGCCGAATACCAGGGGTATATCTTGCCAGCGTGCTGCTCCCAGAAGGCAGGAAGCCATTTGTCAGTATCAATGCCTGCAAGAAACGCGAAAAAATGTTCCTTCAGCTGTCGTTTGTCGATTCGCTTCAGTCCGTACAGAAGAAAACCCTTCGCTTGCCTGGGCAGGTAACGCATCAGGGAAGGCTGGTTTTTCAAAACAAACAGGAAAAAATCCACGGTGCTGTCGCCGTCGTAGATCGTTCCGTCAAAATCGTAGATATTCATAGGCTATGTACCCTTAAACGTACAGAATCATGAACATGACTACCAAATACAAAACGCACAAAGCCAGCAATAGTTTGTCGTGCAGCAGAACCTCCACTGGGTCGCCATCGGATTCGCCTTCCACATCCAGGCTGTATTTCATGGTAATCAGCAGAACGATGGGTACGGTGAAGACCAAATATTGGGTGTTGTACAGTGCCATGGTTTTCTCGTCCATGCTCCACAGTGCGTAGAACACATTTGCCAGAGTCAGGCACATGCTCATGCTCTTGTCCAAAAAGCTGAGGGGATAGGCCTTCAGCACGGTTCTGGTCTTGTCGCTGCCAAGCTGCTTCAGCTCATTTCTGCGTTTGCCCAACGCAAAGTAGAAGGAAAGAGCAATTACGGTCAGGTACAGCCAGTTGGAAATGGTAATGCCGGTCACCAACGCACCGTACAGCACACGGATCAAAAATCCGGCAACCAATATCGTGATGTCCACAATGGGTATGTTCTTCAGGCCGAAGCTGTAAGCCAGATTCAGCACCAGGTACAATGCCAATAACACAGTGGGCGTCAGCTGGAAAATCAGTCCGTTGCATACAACCGCAATCACCAGCAGGAAGCCTGCCAGCACGCAGGCGCCCTTCACGGAAACTGTTCCGGCGGCGATGGGGCGGTTGCACTTGGTGGGATGACTGCGGTCTTTTTCCCGGTCCCGGATATCGTTGATGATGTACACGATGGAGGACACCATGCAAAATGCGATGAATGCCAGCACAGCGGGAACGAGCTTGTTGAGCTGAAAGAACTGTCCGCTGCAGGCCAATGCGGCAAAAACAAGGCAATTTTTAATGTAGTGGTGCACACGCATCAATTTCAAATAATGTTTCATAGAAGCACCTCCTTATGCCGGGTAGTGAGTGATGGCGAAATGCAGCAAATCAATCACTGCGGGGATGTTGAGCCAGAGCAGGGCGGCACCGGCACCGACAGAAATCAGCGGTACCAGAAAACGCACCTTAAGCAGCGTTTCAATCTTTTCAACCAGCTGGAACAAAAGCACCAGCAATGCCCAGCTGAAATACAAAGCGTACAGAATCAAGCCGTTTTCGGCGGTGCCCCAACCGAGAATGATCAGCATCACCACCGACAGACCCATCCATCCGGCGGCGAAAAGGCTGGTTTTTTTGTCCCGATTCCAGATGGCACTGACCGCTGCCAGCACAAGCACGGCAACGCCCAGCAGATCAATGTCCTCAGGCATACACAGTTGCCAGGAAATGGGAGCGTTGGCGGAGGGAGCAACCATGGTGGAGGGAGCAACCAAGCAATCGCCGATGAAGGCGGTGTACTGGTAAAGCTTATCCATAAAGGTCACGGCTTGTCCGCCAAATCGGCTCAAACGGGAAATCTGGGGGAACAGATTGAAAAGAACATCAAAGCGTCCCAGTAGGCATAGGAACACCAAAAATTCCAAGCCGTACTGTATCATCTCAGTCAGCCACGCTTTCGTGTTTTTTATAGGGGAGTGATTAGACATAAAGGGCAGGATCGCCATGCTGGTCAGCAAAGAACCGCCTGCACCCCAAAGAGCCATCCGGCTGGCCTGCGTTCCTTCAAAAATGCAATAAGCACACAGAATCAGCCAGAAATAAGCGATAATGTACTGCTCCATCATAAGGGTAAATAGAATCTGCGAATACAGACAGAAACTGAGCAGCATGAAGCAGATCCGCTTCATGGGATCCAGCTTCAGCATTTTTGCTAGCATCAGGTTGGTGATCAGCAGCAGGAAAACCTGAACGCCGTTTTCCAGCATGGCACGGATGCTGGCAGGGGCACCGGTCAGCTGCCCGATCAGGTAGGGGATACCGATAAAGGGGGCGGCAAACACAGCAAACAGCGGCTGGCGGAGATCATTCTCAACATGGGTCAGCGTCATATAGGCGTTGGTCGTGACCAGCATAGGGGAGTCACTGGTGTAGATCACATCGCTCAGATAATCCGTGCGGTAAAAGGCTTGGCTTTGGGAGAAGGCATACACCATAAAACTGAGTGCGCCCACTGCCAGTAAACCGCAAACACACCATTCCGCCGGGTTGATGCTGTGAAACAGCTTGGAATCATTAACGATTTCACCGAGCTTTTTCCAGAAGAGCAGCAGACAGAAGAACACGAAGAAAACGGCACAGACTCCGCCAAAATAGCTGACCGTCAAGCAAATCGTGCTAAAAAATCCGGGCAGGGAAAGACCTCCGATCAGTTCCGAAACAAAAGCATAAAAAGACTTTTGACTCCACAAACAGATGCCCAAAGCACCCAGCAGACTCAGAATTTTGTTCCATGTGGCCTGCTGCCGATAGATGTCCCAAACAGAGGGAATGTGGCAGGTGAGGATCAGCACAAGTCCGATAGCCACAAACCAACCCACAATATGGCCGAGGGTGTTGTCCATGGTCAGGCAGAAAAATGCCATAGCAGAAAGGGGTAAGTACCAGTTTCGTTTCAGATTCCTAAGAGCTTCGCCTTTTTTTAGCTTGGGCGTGTGTGCGTAGAGGGTTTCCTCGCCCCACTGCACAAAATGGCTGGACAGCACATAAATCGCATAGAATCCGGCGATACAACCCATCGCCGCCAGTCCCAGCAATACAATTGTGGGAGAAAGACCCAACTTGCCTGCCAATGCGGCAAGGTTTTTGGAGCTTCGTATGGCGATCCGGAATGTGTTGGCTCCCATGGCGGCCATAACCAAGGCCACCGACAGGCTGATGCCACGCAACCTGGGGTGTTCAAACCTGGCAGGACGGATCGTCCAAATGGCGGATGCGGCCAGTAACAGCACAAACACACCGGCAACCAGCATAATGGAAAGCTTGCTGGAGGACACAAACAGACACAGTGCAGCGGCGGTGGAAACCAACAGCCCAAAATTCTGTCTGAGATTATGCAGAATGGATGAAAAGGTGATGTTTTTCATATTGGCTCCTTTTACCTGAATGCTACGCTCATTTTACCATAGGCGTCCCTTAATTACAAGGGGGCAACGTTGTTTGCGATGCATTGACACAGCCGAAATTCGGATTGATTCTGCCTGCAAAATGTGCTATAATACGGAAAATCCAAAAGAAAGAATTGTGAACATCGTGAAAAAATCCACCCCAACCCAATTTGCCCTGCGGGTATTAATCTATTGCGTTGCTTTGTTGCTGATTGCCTTTGGCGTCGCCATTTCCGTTAACAGCAATCTGGGCGTATCGCCGGTCAATTCTCTGCCGTATGTGGTCAGCCAGATCATCCATGTGCCGATGGGTACCTGTGTAACGGTGATTTTCTGCTTTTACATTCTGCTGCAGGTGATTATGCTGCGAAAGGAATTTCATCCCATTCAGCTGCTGCAGATCGTATTTTCTACCATATTCGGTTATTTTGTGGACTTTGCGAAATGGGCGGTAGGGGATTTTGCCATCCCTACATATTTCGGTCAGCTGGCTATGCTGGCGTTCAGTATTGTGCTGATCGCTTTGGGCGTGCTGCTGTACATGGATGTGCAGCTGGTGCCCATGCCCATGGAGGGTCTGTCCTCCACCATAGCAAAAAAGCTGGGTAAGCCCTTCTCTACCATGAAGACCGTGGTGGATTGCGTGGTGGTAGCCACCGGCGTGGTGCTGTGCTTTATCTTCCTTGGGGGTCTGGATGGCATCCGTGAGGGAACAATCATCACCGCCATTGTCACCGGCAAGGTCATTGGCATTATGAAAAAGTGGATCACACCCCGGATTAACCGCCTTTGCTTTGGCGAATAAACCGTCACCCGGCAGACCATTGAGCCTGCCGGGTTTTCTGTTGCGGCACAACAAATCTGCGGCGAAATATTTTGTGGGAAATGCAAAAATATGCTTGAAACTTCGTGCCTTGTGGAATATAATATCTAGTAATAATCATAATAAAATTCATGTTATTGGAGGAACCGAAAATGGCGTTTTATTATTCTGAGCCCAGCCGCACCTTCAGTGAATATCTGCTGATCCCCGGCTACACTTCCGAAGACTGCGTTCCGGACAAAGTCTCCCTGCGTACCCCTCTGGTAAAGTACCGCAAGGGCGAGGAGCCTGCGATTAGCCTGAACATTCCTATGACATCTGCAATTATGCAGTCCGTTTCCAACGATTCTCTGGCAATTGCCCTGGCAAAGGAAGGCGGTTTGAGCTTCATTTTCGGCTCCCAGAGCATCGAATCTCAGGCACAGATGGTGGCCAAGGTCAAGGGCTATAAGGCCGGTTTTGTTGTTTCTGCATCCAACCTGAAGCCTGAGAATACTCTGAACGACGTGCTGGCTTTGAAGGAGCAAAACGGCTTCTCCACCGTGGCCATCACCGAGGACGGCACCGCTACCGGCAAATTGCTGGGTATCGTCACCAGCCGTGATTATCGGGTGTCCCGGATGGACGGCACGGAGAAGGTGGCTACCTTCATGACACCCCGTGCAAAGCTGATCACTGCCCCTGCCAGCACCACTCTGAAGGAAGCCAACGACATCATTTGGGAGCATAAGCTGAACAGCCTGCCCATTGTGGATGAAAACGACCGGCTGATGTATTTTGTGTTCCGCAAGGATTATTCCTCTCACAAGGCACATCCTCTGGAGCTGCTGGACGAGAAGAAGCGTTATTTGGTGGGTGCCGGTATCAACACCCGTGACTACGCCTCCCGGATCCCTGCTCTGCTGGAGGCCGGTGCGGATGTTCTGTGCATCGATTCCTCCGAGGGCTATACCTGTTGGCAGGCCAACACCATCGCCTGGGTTCGGCAGAACTACGGCGACACCGTCAAAATCGGTGCCGGCAATGTAGTTGACAGAGACGGCTTCCTGTTCCTGGCAAAGGCCGGTGCGGACTTTGTGAAGGTGGGCATCGGCGGCGGTTCCATCTGCATCACCCGTGAGACCAAGGGCATCGGCAGAGGCCAGGCAACTGCCCTGATCGAGGTCGCTGCAGCAAGAGACGAGTACTTCAAGGAGACCGGCATTTATGTGCCCATCTGCTCCGACGGCGGTATCGTCCATGACTATCATATGACCCTGGCTCTGGCTATGGGTGCAGACTTCCTGATGCTGGGCAGATACTTCGCCCGGTTTGACGAATCTCCCACCCCCAAGGTGCTGGTCAACGGTGCATATATGAAGGAGTACTGGGGCGAAGGCTCCAACCGTGCCCGGAACTGGCAGCGTTATGATCTGGGCGGCTCCAGCAAGCTGAGCTTTGAGGAGGGCGTGGACTCCTATGTTACCTACGCAGGCTCTCTGCACGACAATGTTCAGGCAAGTCTGTACAAGGTTAAGTCCACTATGTGCAACTGCGGCGTGACCACCCTGCCGGACCTGCAGAGGGATGCCAAGCTGACACTGGTTTCCTCCGTGTCCATTGTGGAGGGCGGCTACCATGATGTGCAGCTCCGGGCCTCCGGTTCCTCTAACTGATCAAAATGCAAAACAAACGACCTTATGTGTCAAACACATAAGGTCGTTTTTGTATCTTGTGGGGTTTACTTGAAATACTTGACCGCGGCTTCAAACATCCGGATATCGTACTGGCCGGGGACGTTCTTGTAAAGACTGTCGCCGATCCGCTCGCTGTGACCCATTTTGCCAAAGACACGGCCATCGGGGGAGGTAATGCCTTCAATGGCACACACAGAGCCGTTGGGATTGAAGCTGATATCCGCGGTGGCGTTGCCAGCCAAATCCACATACTGTGTGGCGATTTGTCCGTTGGCGGCCAGCTGGGCGATCAGCTCCGGGGATGCCAGGAATTTACCCTCACCGTGGGAGATGGGCACATTCACTATGTCGCCAACATTCATCAGGCTCAGCCAGGGACTCATGGTGGATGCGATCCGGGTGTGGACGATCCGGCTCTGGTGGCGGCCGATGTTGTTAAAGGTCAGGGTGGGGCAGGTGTCATCGGTGTCGATGATCTTGCCGTAGGGCACCAGGCCCAGCTTAATCAGGGCCTGGAAGCCGTTGCAGATGCCGCACATCAGGCCGTCCCGGTCCTCCAGCAGCTTGGTTACCTGCTCTTTGATGGCGGGGTTGCGGAAGAAGGCGGTGATGAATTTGGCGGAGCCGTCAGGCTCGTCGCCGCCGGAGAAGCCGCCGGGGATGAAGATCATCTGACTTTGGGCGATCTTCCGGGCGATCTCCTCCACGCTCCGTGCCACATCGTCAGCGGTCAGGTTGCGGATCACGGCAATTTCAGCTTCGCCGCCGGCAGCCATCACTGCCCGGGCGGAATCGTACTCGCAGTTTGTGCCGGGGAAGACGGGAATCAAAACCTTGGGCTTTGCCACCTTCACAGCCGGGGCGATATTGCACTTGCCCTCATAGGAGAAGGTGGGCATGGTGCCTGCCTCTTCTTTGGCGTGGACGGGATAAACATCCTCCAAGGTGTTCGCGTTCAGCTGATACAGCTCAGCAATGGTGGCGGAATCTTTGCACAGGGTGATGACCGGCTCCCCGGTGGTTACACCCAGCTTCATCACACCGGGCAAATCCACATCCTCAGTCAGCTCCACGACCAGGAATCCGTACAGTCCCAGATGCCAGTTTTCACCCTGATCGGAGCAGGTGGCGGTAAAACCGATGTTGTTGCCGAAGGACATTTTCATAACCGCTTCGCCGATGCCGTGCTCCACGGCCCAAGCAGCCTTGACCTTGCCGGCCTTGTGCAATGCATGGAAGGCTTCCCAAGTGGCCTTCAGGCTGTCTGCGGACTCGTCAGCTCCACCGAACAGATACACGGGATGCCCGGCTTCCTTAAATTCCGGCGTGATCACATCCTGCTTTTTGATGGGTGCAATGGCGAAGGAAATCAAAGTGGGAGGGACATCCAGCTCCAGGAATGTGCCGGACATGGAGTCCTTACCACCAATGGCGGCAGCACCCAGCTCCAGCTGTGCGTCCAATGCACCCAGCAGAGCGGCAAAGGGCTTGCCCCAACGCTTCGGCTCATTACGCAATCTTTCGAAAAACTCCTGCAAGGTCAGATAGGCAAGCTTATAATCGCAGCCTGCGGCGACCAGCTTTGCAACGGAATTGTAAACTGCGGCGTAGGCACCGGTATAGGGATCCACAGACAAATGATCCGGATCACAGCCCCAGCTGAATACGCTGGCCTGATCCGTCTGCTGACCGGGCAGCATAGGCAGAACCGCGGCCATGGATTGGGCAGGGGTCAGCTGACGCTTTCCGCCAAAGGGCATGGTCACAGAGCCTGCACCGATGGTGGCGTCAAATCGCTCCACAAGACCTCTTTGGGAGGCGGTCTTCAGGTCAGCGGCCATTTCCCGGAGATTGCCGTACAGAGCCTTGCTCAGCACGCTCAGATCCTTGGCAGTCACATGGGCGTCGGCGTGTTTAACCGCACCGTTGGTATTCAAAAATTCTCTGGACAGGTTGGCAATTTCCTGACCATGCCAGGTCATGACCATCCGGGCCTCCTCGGTGACCTGAGCCACCCGGTAAGCCTCCAGATTTTCGGTCTCGGCCAAAGCGATGAAGGCATCAGCGTCCTCGGCTGCCACAACCACAGCCATACGCTCCTGGGATTCGGAAATGGCCAGTTCCGTGCCGTCCAAGCCCTCGTATTTCTTCCGCACGGCATCCAGATCAATCCGCAGACCGTCTGCCAGCTCACCGATGGCCACGGAAACACCGCCTGCACCGAAGTCGTTGCAGCGTTTGATCAGCCGGGTGACTTCGCTGTTGCGGAACAGTCGCTGGAGCTTTCGCTCCTCGGGAGCGTTGCCCTTTTGGACCTCGGAGGCCATGGTGGTCAGGGATTTCAGGTTGTGACTCTTGGAAGAACCGGTTGCACCGCCAATGCCGTCGCGACCGGTGCGGCCGCCCAGCAGAATCACCACATCACCGGCCTCAGGTCGCTCACGGCGGACATTCCGGGCCGGGGCGGCAGCCACAACGGCACCGCACTCCAGACGCTTGGCGACATAGCCATCGTGATACATTTCTGCCACATGGCCGGTAGCCAGACCGATTTGGTTGCCGTAGGAGGAGTAGCCTGCGGCGGCGGTTTGACAAATTTTTCTCTGGGGCAGCTTGCCGCTGAGGGTTTCTGCCACAGTTTTTCTGGGGTCACCGGCACCGGTGACACGCATGGCCTGATGCACATAGGCACGGCCGGACAACGGATCCCGGATACAGCCACCGATGCAGGTAGCCGCACCGCCAAAGGGTTCAATCTCGGTGGGGTGATTGTGGGTCTCGTTCTTGAACATCAGCAGCCAGTCCTGATCCTCGCCGTTGACTGTGGCGGTGACATGGATGGAGCAGGCGTTGATCTCTTCGCTTTCGTCCAATTCCGGAAGCAGACCCCGCTTTTTCAGAGTTTTGGCACCGATGGTGGCAATATCCATCAGTGTCTGGGGACGCTTGGCGGCCTTTTCCTCACCGTAGACCTCCACACGGGCAGCCAAATAGCGTTGGTAAGCAGCCTGAACAGCGGGATCGTCGATGCGAACATTGTCGATATGGGTGGAAAATGTGGTATGACGGCAGTGGTCGGACCAATAGGTGTCCACCACGCGGATTTCAGTGATGGTGGGATCCCGATGCTCTTCCTCCCGGAAATAGGTCTGCAGGAAGGTCAGGTCATCCAAATCCATGGCAAGACCCAGCTCCTCCAGCAGTTTGCCGAGACCCTGTTGATCCAGGTCAATGAAGCCGGTGACGGTGGCAACGGTGGTGGGGCAGCTGTGGGCAACATCCAGAGTCTCCGGCAGGGAAAGCTCTGCAAGACGGCTCTCCACCTTGTTGACCACGTGATTTTGAATGGCGGTGAGCTGTGCGTCGGTCAGAGTACCCTCCAGCATATAGACCTTGGCGGTGCGGATGATGGGGCGGTTGCCCTGAGAAATGATCTGAATACACTGGGCGGCGGAGTCGGCCCGCTGGTCATACTGACCGGGCAGGGGCTCAACGGCAAAAACCACCTGGCCGGCGGGAAGCTCGAAGCTGACATCATCCACCTGAGGTTCGGAAAATACCGTACCCACCGCATACTGGAACAGTGCCTTGTCGATATTCTCCACATCGTAGCGGTTGATGACCCGCAGGCCGGTCAGGCTGGGGATCTGCAGGAAATCCCGCAATTCCCGGAGCAGATTGTCCGCCTCGTGGGTTTGTCCCTGCTTTTTTTCTACATATACACGATAAACCATAGCGATCTCCTTTTTATTTGAAAGCCTGCAGCGCACGCTGACCGATATCGTTTCTGTGGTAAGCCTTTTCAAAGCATACGCCCCGGCAAAGCCGGTAGGCTTCGCTGATGGCCTCCACCAGAGTATCGGCCACAGCCGTGGTGCCGGTAACACGACCGCCGGAGGTGACCAATTTGCTATTTTCCAGCTTGGCACCGGCTACATAGGTGGCTCTTTCGGCCTCTTCCGTCATAGTGATGGGGTAGCCCTTCTGATAGGCGGTGGGGTAACCGGCGGATGCCTGAATCACGCAGCAGGCGTGCTTGTCCGAGAATAAAACCTCTGTGTCGGCCAAGGTGCCGTTGGTGGTGGCCAGCATCACCGTCAGCAGATCGCTTTCCAGCAGGGGCAGTACGACCTGGGTCTCAGGATCACCGAAACGGCAGTTGTATTCGATGACCTTGGGGCCGTCGGGGGTGAGCATCAAACCAAAATACAGACAACCCCGGAAGGTTCTGCCCTCGGCGTTCATGGCGGCGACGGTGGGCAGGAAAATCTCCTGCATACATTGCTCGGCAATGGCCGGCGTGTAGTAGGGGTTGGGGGCAACGGTGCCCATACCGCCGGTATTCAGACCGGTATCGTTGTCGCCGATTCGCTTGTGATCCATGGACGATACCATGGGCTTGACCACGGTGCCGTCGGTAAAGGCCAGCACGGAAACCTCCGGGCCGGTGAGGAATTCTTCAATCACGATCCGGCTGCCGGATTTACCGAACACACCGCCCTCCATCATATCCCGGACAGCGGTTTTGGCTTCCTCCCGGGTCTGGGCAATGATAACGCCCTTGCCCAGTGCCAGACCGTCGGCCTTGACTACGGTGGGGATGGGGGCATTCTCCAGATATGCCAAAGCAGCAGCGGCATTGTCGAAAGTTTCGTATTTTGCCGTGGGAATGCCGTATTTTTTCATCAGATTCTTGGCAAAAACCTTGCTGCCTTCGATGATGGCGGCGTTTGCCTTGGGTCCAAAGCAGGGGATGCCGATCTCATTGAGCCGATCCACGCAGCCCAAAACCAGGGGGTCGTCTGGGGCAACCACGGCGTAGTCAATGGCGTTATCCCTGGCAAAATTGACGATTCCGTCAATGTCCGTGGCACTGATATTGACGCAGGTGGCATCCTTTGCGATGCCGCCGTTACCGGGCAGAGCGAAAATGACTTCTACCTTGGGATTCTTTTTCAAACTCTTAATGATGGCGTGTTCGCGGCCACCGCCGCCGATAACCATTAGTTTCATAGAGTACCTCCGGATTGTAAGATCATGGGGGTTGTTCGTCTAATTAACAATCTTAGTAGGGGAGGGTCTTGACCCTCCCTCTGTCATTGACAGCAACAGGGATAGGGAGGGTCAAGACCCTCCCCTACGGGATGTTGTGTTAATGATAAAGCATGGATTTTGTATCAATGATGGAACAGCCGCATACCGGTAAAGGCCATGGCGATGCCGTTTTTATCGCATTCGGCGATGACCAGGTCATCACGGATGGAGCCGCCGGGCTGGGCAATAAAGCGAACGCCGCTGGCGTGGGCACGCTTGATGTTGTCGGGGAAGGGGAAGAAGGCGTCAGATGCCAAAGCGACATGACGGAAGCCGCCGCACCATGCCTTCTTGTCCTCGGCAGTCAGGGGTTCGGGCTGCCGGGTGAAGTAGTTCTGCCAAATGCCGTCGGCACAGACATCCTCTTCGTTGCCGTTGATATAGCTGTCGATGACATTGTCCCGTTCAGGACGACCCATGGTGGGCAGGAAGGGCAGGTCCAGGGTCTTGGGGTGCTGCCGCAGCAGCCAGGTGTCGGCCTTGGTGCCGGCAAGACGGGTGCAGTGGATACGGGACTGCTGACCGGCACCGACGCCGATGGCCTGTCCGTTCATAGCGTAGCACACGGAATTGGACTGGGTATATTTCAGGGTGATCAGAGCAATGATCAGATCCCGCTTTGCAGCGTCATCCATTTCCTTGTTGGCGGTGACCACATTTTCCAGCAGATGCTCACCGATCTTGAAGTTATTGCGGCCCTGCTCAAAGGTGATGCCGAACACGTCCTTGGTTTCCTGCACCTCGGGAACATAGTCCGGGTCGATGGCCACCACATTGTAACCACCCTTACGCTTGGTTTTCAGAATCTCCAAAGCCTCCGGCTCGTAGCCGGGAGCGATCACACCATCGGAAACCTCCCGGGCCAGCAGCTTGGCGGTGGTGACATCGCACACATCGCTCAGTGCCACCCAGTCACCGAAGGAGCAAAGCCGGTCAGTACCACGGGCACGGACATAGGCACAGGCCAAAAGGCTGTCGTCCAGATCTTCCACATCCTCTACAAAGCAGGCCTTTTTCAAAGGGGTGTCCAGCAGAAGACCCACAGCGGCACCGGCAGGAGAAACATGCTTAAAGGAGGCTGCCGCTGGCAGACCCAGAGCTTCTTTCAGCTCTTTGACAAGCTGCCAGGAGTTCAGTGCGTCCAGAAGATTGATGTAACCCGGACGGCCGTTAAGAATGGTGATGGGCAGCTCGCTGCCGTTTTTCATATAGACGGATGCCGGCTTTTGATTAGGATTGCAGCCATATTTCAGTTCAAAGTTCTTCATAATACTCCTCCGTAGCTTGTGTCATTCCGAGGAGGGCAACGCCCGACGTGGGAATCCCCCGGTACGAAGGAGATTGCCACGCCAGTGTGTGCACTGGCTCGCAATGACAGAAATGGTTACTGATGCTTATTGATAATCCGCTGCTGGAAGGCACCGGTTTTCAGGTCGGTATATCGGATATAGAGAGAAATCTTGTTGTTTTCGTCCAAGTTATTCCACAGCTCTGTGGCAAAAGTATCGATATCCGCTGGAATGCTGACCCACTCCGGCTCGCCCTGGAAGGTGGGGATCACGGGATTGCCGTCACAGACATAGGTGTGCAGGAAGTGACCCAGACCTGGAATGGCGGGATACTCCCAGAAGAATCGGGCACAGGCAGAGCCCTCTGCATCAGCAGCCTTCAGAATGGACATTTTGTAGCTGCCGTCAATGGCCTGCAGACCGGAAATCCGGGGGGTCCAGTTAGGGCCGTCGTCCTCAAACTGACGGGTACGCAGGGCAGCTTCCCAGCTTTCGCCCTTGGAAAGATACTCCCAAATGGTGTCGGTCTGGTCGCCGTTGGTCACGATCAGGCCCCGGCCGCATTCCCGGACGGGGTGGTAAATGATCAAGTGGGGATCTTTCATCAGAGCAGGATCGTGAGCCTCGGTACGGATGCCGTCGGATTCCTGAATAAAGACCCGGTTCCGGGAGTTGACGGAGCGACCCATGATAAAGTAAGCCGCAACGGCAGTTTCACCATCAGGGGTAATGCCCAGCACGATGCCCCGGCCGGGGTAGGTGTTGCCATCTAACCGCTGAGCCATTGTCTTGGTTTCATATACGTTCATATTCGTTAGCCTCCTAAAGCTGCACAGACGGCTTCCGCTGCCTGAGGCAGCAGGATCCATTCTGCTTGTTCCATCACTCTGTGTTGCAGCACCTCCGGCGTGTCGCCCTCCAGAACGGGCACAGCCTTTTGTGCAATGATCTGTCCGCCGTCGCAGACTTCGTTGACGAAATGCACGGTGGCACCGGTAACTTTTACACCGTAATCCAACGCGGCCTGGTGTACCCGCAGACCGTAAAATCCCTCACCGCAGAAGCTGGGGATCAGACTGGGGTGGACATTGATGATCCGGTTGGGGTACTTTCCGGTAAAATGCTCCGTCAGAATGGTCATGAAGCCGGCCAGTACGATCACGTCGATTTCGTGTTTCTGCAGCAGCTGCAGCAGCCGGTCTTCAAATGCGACCTGCGATCCACAGTCTTTTTTTGTGACCATTTCCGTGGCAATTCCGGCATTTTTTGCCCGCTCTAAAGCATAGGCACCGGGCACATTGGAAATAACCAAAGCAATTTTTCCGCTGCACAGGACACTGCCCTGAGCGTCGATCAACGCCTGCAGGTTTGTGCCGCCGCCGGAAACGAGAACGGCGATCCTTCTCATTTTAAAATCACCTTTTCCTCACCGGCTTCGATATGGCCGATGACATAAGCATCCTCACCGTGAGCCTTCAAAATTTCCAGTGCGGTGTCCACTTCGTCAGCAGGCACAACAATGCTCATGCCCACACCCATGTTGTAGGTGTTGTACATATCCCGTTCGGGGATGTTGCCCCAGCTTGCGATCACGTTGAAAATGGGCAGCACCCGGATGGAGGCCTTGTCGATGCAGGCACAAAGACCGTTGGGGATGGAGCGGGGAATGTTCTCGTAGAAGCCACCGCCGGTGATGTGGGAGATTCCACGGACATTGACCTTTTCCAGCAGGGCCAGCACGGGCTTTACATAGATCCGGGTGGGAACCAGCAGGCTGTCGGCAATGGTCTTGCCGCCCAGTTCTTCACGGGGGATGTACAATTCCGGATTGTTGTTGTCGATATCGAAAACTTTGCGACACAGGCTGAAGCCGTTGCTGTGGATACCGGTGGAGGGCAGGGCGATGACCACATCGCCGGGAGCCATTTTGGAGTTGTCCAAAATCTTCTTCTTATCCACGATGCCCACGGCAAAGCCTGCCAGATCGTACTCTTGAGCAGGCATCATGCCGGGATGCTCTGCGGTTTCACCGCCGATCAGGGCAGCACCGGACTGAACACAGCCCTCTGCCACACCGGAAACGATGGTGGCAATCTTTTCGGGAATGTTCTTGCCGCAGGCAATGTAGTCCAGGAAGAACAGGGGTTTTGCACCCACGCAAATAATATCGTTGACACACATGGCAACAGCGTCGATGCCGATGGTGTCGTGCTTGTCCATCAGAATGGCCAGCTTCACCTTGGTGCCGCAGCCGTCGGTGCCGGAGACCAGCACGGGCTCCTCCATACCGGAAATGGGCAAACCAAAGCAGCCGCCAAAGCCGCCTACATCATCCAGGCAGCCTTCGTTGCGGGTCCGGGCGATGTGCTGCTTCATCAGCTCCACAGCCCGGTAGCCGGCGGTGATATCCACACCGGCAGCAGCATAGCTGGCAGAAAATGAATTCTTATGTTCCATGGTAAGCTCCTTTATGTGTTGAATAATTTCGGTGGCGAAAAGGGTTATTCTTCGCCGGTCCAGCAATAGGTGCAGATTTTGTCCCGATCCAGACCGATGGCTTCCAGCAGACCCTCCAGGGATTGGTAACCCAGAGATTCAAAGCCCATTTCCTCGCAGATGGATTGGAGCAGGCATTTACCCCGGGTAGTGGTGGGGTCTGCATATTCGGCTATATGACGCTGGCCTTCGTTGCCTTCCAGTTCCTGAATTTTCTTCCGGGTCAGCAACTCCATGTCGGAGTTGTTCCGGGAAAAATTCAAGTATTTGCAGCCATACATGATGGGCGGGCAGGCAGAACGCATATGCACTTCCTTCGCACCGCTCTTGTACAGAAATTCCACCGTTTCCCGCAGCTGGGTACCCCGGACGATGGAATCGTCCACCAACAGAAGCTTTTTGTCCTGAATCAGCTCCGGTACGGGAATCTGCTTCATTTCCGCTACCAGATTCCGTATTTCCTGATTGGAAGGCGTAAAGGAACGGGCCCAGGTGGGGGTGTACTTGATGAAGGGCCGGGCAAAGGGGGCTTTGGAGGCGTTGGCGTAACCGATGGCATGGGGCAGACCGGAGTCAGGTACGCCGGCAATATAGTCCACGTCGGGCATGGTGCCGGATTCCCGTTCGTTGCGTGCCATGATCTCGCCGTTGCGGCAACGCATGACCTCTACGTTGATACCCTCATAGTTGGAATTGGGATAGCCGTAGTAAGACCAAAGGAAGGCACAGATCTTCATTTTTTCACCGGGTGCGGCCAACTGCCGGAATCCATCGGCGGTGATCTGTACGATCTCGCCGGGGCCCAGAATGTAGCAGGGCTCGTAACCCAGCTTTTGGCAGGCAAAGGACTCCATGCAGGCACAGTAGCCGTCTTCGTTTTTGCCGATGACGATGGGCAGACGGCCCATCTTGTCCCGGGCGGCGATGATGGAATCCTGCGTCAGCAGCAGCAGGGTGCTGGAGCCTTCAATGGTGTCCTGGGCATAGCGGATGCCTTCAACGAAGGTGCTTTCATGATTGATCAGTGCTGCAGTCAGTTCTGTGGGATTGACCTGCCCGGAGGACATGGCCATAAACTGGTGACCCGGTCCGGAGAAGGATGCTTCCACCAGTGCCTCGGCATTTCGGATAATACCCACAGTGGAAAGGGCAAACATGCCCAGATGAGAGCGAACCAGCAGGGGTTGGGGATCGGTGTCGGAAATACAGCCGATACCGACGGTGCCGCCCAGCTTTGTCAGGTCGCTTTCAAATTTTGTGCGGAACGGGGTGTTTTCGATGTTGTGGATCTGGCGTTGAAAGCCCCGGTCTGCATCATAGAAAGCAAGACCGGCCCGCTTTGCTCCCAGATGGGAGTGGTAGTCGGTTCCAAAGAAAACATCGTATTTGCAGTCCTTGCGGGAAACCGCACCAAAAAAACCACCCATAAAGGTCTCCTCCTTTGATTATATAACGCGGTAGCCGCAGCCCGGATGGGCTGCGGTTATGGTATTTTAGGCGAAGAACAGATCGTTCAGCGTCATGGGATCGATGTACTTGCCGTCCTTGTAGACACGCATATTGCCGGAAGCAATCTCGTCAATAAGCATAACATTGCCCTGAGAATCGTAGCCGAACTCAAACTTGATATCATACAGCTCCAAGCCCTTTTTCTTCAGATCATCGGCAACGATCTTGGTGATGGCCTGGGTCTGAGCTTTCAGGTCGTCGTACTGCTGGGCGGTCATAACGCCCAAATCCACCAGACCGTCCTTGGTGACCAGAGGATCGCCCTTGGCGTCGTTCTTGAAGGTGGTCTCCACATAGGCGGGCAGATCCTGACCCTCGGTGCAATAATCGGAGTAGCGGCGGAAGAAAGAGCCGACAGCCTTGTAGCGGCAGATGACCTCCAGACCCTTTCCGAAAACTTTGGCAGACAGAACCTCCATGGTAGTGTTCTCCAGATCGGCACAGACATAGTGGGTACGGATGCCGGCAGCGTTGATCTTTTCGAAGAAGTAGATGGACATACGCAGATTCACATCGCCCACGCCCTCAATGGTCAGGCCTACGGAATTTTCACCGGGGTCGAACACGCCATCCTTACCGGTGCAGTCGTCCTTGAATTTCAGCAGGCAGTTGCCGTTGGGCAGAGCATAAACATCCTTGGTCTTGCCGGAATAAAGCAGCTTCAGATTTTCCATAATGTATGTACCTCTTTCATTAGTTGTTGTACTGTGCCTGTAAGGCAGTGTCTTTTTCCAATACCTTTTGTGCGTCGCTCTTACGCTTGGCGTCCAGCTTTGCGGCAAGGGTCTCGTCGCTGACAGCCAGGATCTGAGCAGACAATAAAGCGGCATTCACGCCTCCGTTGATGGCCACAGTAGCAACCGGGATGCCGCTGGGCATCTGCACTGTGGACAGTAGGGCGTCAATGCCGTCTAAATACGTGGATTTGCAGGGGATACCGATTACGGGCAGGGTGGTGTTGGCGGCCATGGCACCGGCCAGGTGTGCAGCCATACCGGCAGCCGCAATGATGACACCGAAGCCGTTGCTCCGGGCGTTGCGTGCAAAGGCTCCCGCTTCTTCGGGAGTGCGATGAGCAGAATAAATGTGGCACTCGTAGGGAATGCCGAAATCGGACAAGGTATCCATGGTTTTTTGCAGGATCGGCAGATCGCTGTCGCTGCCCATAACAATGCCAACTTTCTTCATGTTGCAACCTCCTGTAAAAAATAAACAGGGCACATAACGGTTAAGATAGGTTCGGGGTGCTCTGTTTTTGTTTGCAAGATACATTTATAATAAGACAAAATGCCTGTTTAAGCAAGGAATTTTGCACGGAAAGGATGACAAAAAAATTACGGCAAAAAAGCAAAAAGTTGTGCAAAAAGATATTTTACTTTTTGTAGTGTTTTGTATTATAATAGTGAGAAGACACAAAGGCGTTACCTTTGTGCCGATCAAGACTTATATTGCGGAGGAAACTATATGAATAAAATCGTCCGTCCCGAAAATATGCAGCGTATTACCACTCCTGAGCTGGCTAAGGCCTTTATCGAGGAGCAGGTGGCAGCAGTCCGTGCTCAGGTGGGGGATAAGAAGGTTCTGCTGGCACTGTCCGGCGGTGTGGATTCCTCTGTTGTGGCCGCATTGCTCATTAAGGCCATCGGCAAGCAGCTGGTCTGCGTTCATGTCAACCACGGTCTGATGCGAAAGGGCGAAAGTGAGCAGGTGATTGAGATTTTCGGCAAGGAGCTGGATTCCAACCTGATCTATGTGGACGCCACCGACCGTTTCCTGAATCTGCTGGCCGGCGTGGCTGAGCCGGAGCGCAAGCGGAAGATCATCGGCAATGAGTTTATCAAGGTCTTTGATGAGGAGGCCTCCAAGCTGTCCGGCATTTCCTTCCTGGCTCAGGGTACTATTTACCCTGATATTTTGGAGTCCGACGGTGTCAAGGCTCACCACAATGTGGGCGGTCTGCCGGAGGATATGCAGTTTGCTCTGGTAGAGCCGGTGGCTCTGTTGTATAAGGACGAGGTCCGTGTGGTGGGCGAGGCTTTGGGTCTGCCCCATGGCATGGTCTACCGCCAGCCCTTCCCCGGCCCCGGCTTGGGCGTTCGCTGCCTGGGTGCCATTACCCGTGACCGGCTCCATGCCCTGCGGGAGGCCGATGCCATTTTGCGTGAGGAGTTCGACCGCTGCGGCCTGGCAGAATCCGTGTGGCAGTATTTTATTGCTGTGCCGGATTTCAAGAGCGTGGGCGTGAAGGACGGCAAGCGTTACGAGGGCTGGCCGGCCATCATCCGTGCGGTGAACACCACCGATGCTATGTCCGCTACCATCGAGGAGATTCCCTACAGTGTGCTCCATACCATCACCGATCGGATCACCGCCGAGGTCCCCGGCATCAACCGGGTTCTCTACGACCTGACACCCAAGCCCATCGGCACCATCGAATGGGAGTAAGCTGAAAATATGAAAACACATCCACGGGCCCAGCCTATGGATGTGTTTTTGTTGCGTGTGGCTGCAGAAATTTTGGAAAAAAGTAAAATTGTGTACATTTGTTATTGACTTGTGGACGGTCTGGTGATAAACTTAACAGAAATAATAACCCCAAACACGATGATGAAAACCAGTACATATCCAAAATCTTTCTCAGAGAGCTGCCGGGTGGTGCAAGGCAGTGGAAGCCGGATGTGGAATTCCTTTCGGAGTGGCTTTGCTGAAGCAAGTAGGCGAAGACGGGTAGGGCCCGGTACAGCCTGCGGATCTGTTAGGATCCCGTGAGGCCCCGAAAGGGGTAAACTGAGGTGGTACCACAGGAAATTCTTGTCCTCTGCTGAAAAGCAGAGGCTTTTTGCTTTTATCACGATTTTGAGGAGAAAAATATGATTATTACGGATTTTTTGGAGAGAAATGCTCGACTCTACGGCCAGGAAACGGCTCTGGTAGAGATCAACCCCTCCGAGGAGCGGGACAAGGCCCAGACCTGGTGGGATTTTAATCTGATCGAAAGTGCGGCTCAGGGCACCCCCTACCGCCGGGAAATGAGCTGGAAGGATTTTGATCGCAGGGCAAACCGATTCGCCAATCTGCTCCTGAGCCGGGGTCTGAAACAGGGTACCAAGGTGGCGGTGCTGCTGATGAACTGCCTGGAGTGGCTGCCCATCTATTTTGGTATTCTCAAGGCCGGCTGTATCGCTGTGCCCATGAACTTCCGGTACGCCAGCGACGAGATCAAATACTGTCTGGAGCTGGCGGATGCGGATGTTTTGGTGTTCGGTCCGGAGTTTGTCAGCCGTATGGACGCCATTTATCAGCAAATTCCGACGGTAAAAATGCTTTTCTTTGTGGGCGATAACGGCCCTGATTATACCGAGGATTGCCTGAAGCTCATGAGCTTCTGCTCCAGCAGTGCACCTCCCGTGGCTCTGACCGAGGAGGATGACGCGGTTATTTACTTCTCTTCCGGCACCACCGGCTTCCCCAAGGCGATCTTACATAATCACTTGTCTTTGGTTCACGCCTGCCTGACGGAACAGAATCACCACAGCCAAAGCAGGGAAGATGTGTTCCTCTGCATTCCACCGCTGTATCACACCGGTGCGAAAATGCATTGGTTCGGTTCGTTGCTTTCCGGCTCTAAGGCAGTTCTGCTCCGGGGCGTGAAGCCGGAGTGGATCCTCAGAGCGGTCACGGAAGAACGCTGTACCATCGTTTGGCTGCTGGTGCCCTGGGCTCAGGATCTTTTGGACGCCATCGACAGCAAACTTGTGGATTTGACAAAATTCCGGCTCGATCAGTGGCGGCTGATGCATGTCGGTGCCCAGCCGGTGCCGCCCAGCCTGATCCGCCGCTGGCTGCAGGTATTTCCCCACCATGAATACGATACAAACTACGGTCTGTCCGAGTCCATCGGCCCCGGCTGCGTCCACCTGGGTGTTGAGAATGTTCACAAGGTCGGTGCCATCGGCAAGCCCGGCTACGGCTGGCAGACGCGAATTGTGGACGACAAGGGTGTGGATGTCCAGCCCGGCGAGGTGGGCGAGCTGATCGTCAAGGGCAATGGCGTTATGACCTGCTACTACAAGAATCCCGATGCTACCGCCGAGGTCCTGAAGGACGGCTGGCTCTTTACCGGCGATATGGCAAGAGAAGATGAGGAAGGCTTCATCTATCTGGTGGACCGGAAGAAGGACGTTGTCATTTCCGGTGGCGAAAATATCTATCCTGTACAGATCGAGGACTTCCTCAGAAGTCACGAAAAGATCAAGGATGTGGCCGTCATCGGTCTGCCGGATTCCCGCTTGGGCGAAATTACTGCCGCCATCATCGAACTGAAGGAAGGCGTGACCTGCACGGAAGAAGAAATCAACAGCTTCTGTCTGGATCTGCCCCGGTACAAGCGTCCCCGAAAGATTTATTTCGATATTGTTCCCAGAAATCCCACCGGCAAGATCGAAAAGCCGGTTCTGCGTGAAAAGTACTGCCATGGTCGTCTTGTAGAAGTACAGATCACAGGCTAAGGAGGAGAAATTATGAAGCAACTGATGCTGGGCAACGAAGCCGTTGCCCGTGGATTGTACGAAGCCGGATGCAGCTTTGTATCCAGCTACCCCGGTACTCCCAGTACGGAGATCACCGAAGCTGTCGCAAAATATCCGGAGGTTTATGCCGAGTGGGCACCCAACGAAAAGGTGGCTCTGGAGGCGGCCTTTGGTGCATCCCTTGCCGGTCGCAGAGCCTTTTGCGGCATGAAGCATGTGGGCTTGAATGTAGCGGCTGACCCGCTGTTTACCATTTCCTACACCGGCGTCAATGCGGGCCTGATTATCGGCGTTGCGGACGACGCAGGTATGCACTCGTCACAAAATGAGCAGGACTCCCGGCACTATGCCCGGGCGGCAAAGATTCCCATGCTGGAGCCTGCGGATTCTGCTGAGGCTATCGCCTTTGCCAAGCTGGCCTATGAGCTTTCCGAGAAGTTTGATACACCGGTACTGCTGAAAATGTGTACCCGGGTGTCCCATTCTCAGAGCGTCGTGGAAACCGGTGAGCGAGTGGAGGTTTTGGGCGAGTATAAGAAGGATATCGCCAAGTACGTTATGATGCCGGGCAATGCCAAACGCCGCCATCCGGTGGTGGAGGCTCGCACCCGTTCTTTGGTGGAATATGCCGAAACGGCGGATATTAACCGGGTAGAACCCGGCAAGAACAAGAGCCTGGGCATTATCACTTCTTCGACTTCCTATCAGTACGTCAAGGAAGTGGTGGGCGATACCTACCCGGTGATGAAGCTGGGTATGATCTGGCCTATGCCGGAGCAGAAGATCCGGGAGTTTGCCGCTTCTGTTGAAAAATTGGTAGTTGTGGAAGAGCTGGATGGCTTTATTGAATGCCATTGCCGGGATCTGCAAATTCCTTGCGTGGGCAAGGAGATTTTCTCTTGCATTGACGAGCTGAGCCAGAATAAGGTGGCTCAGCAGCTGGCGAAGGCTCCCCTGGCCGGTGTGAAGCTGGATGCTCAGATTCCCCCCAGACCCCCGGTGATGTGTGCAGGCTGCCCTCACAGAGGTCTGTTCTACACACTGAAGAAAAATAAGCTGACGGTGCTGGGCGATATCGGCTGCTACACCTTAGGTGCGGTTGCACCCCTGGCGGCGGTGGATTCCGTCATCTGCATGGGCGCTTCCGTGTCCGGCATTCACGGTTTCAGCAAGTCCCAGCAGGGTGCTGCCGACGGTCAGACTGTCGCAGTCATCGGTGACTCCACCTTTATGCACTCCGGCATCACCGGTCTGGTGAACATGGCTTACAACGAGTCCAACGCCACGGTGATCATCGTGGATAACTCCATTACCGGCATGACCGGTCACCAGCAGAATCCCACCACCGGTGTGAACCTGAAGGGTGATCCCTGCACCAAGATCGATCTGGAAACCCTGTGCCGTGCGGTGGGTATCCGCCGGGTCAGGGTAGTGGATCCTTACGACCTTGCAGCCTGCGATGCGGCTATCAAGGAAGAGCTGGCGGCAAAGGAGCCTTCCGTGATCATTTCCCGTCGTCCATGTGCATTGTTGAAAAATGTAAAGCACAAGGCACCGCTGGCGGT
Organism: Oscillospiraceae bacterium; assembly: GCA_015067945.1. Taxonomy (GTDB): domain Bacteria; phylum Bacillota; class Clostridia; order Oscillospirales; family Oscillospiraceae; genus Faecousia. The sequence continues at coordinate 5,198 of SVLM01000015.1, read as the reverse complement.
GGATGCAGATAAGTGCGTTGGCTGCAAGGCCTGCATGAAGATCGGCTGCCCGGCTATCAGCATGGCAGGTGGCAAGGCCAAGGTGGATGCAACCCAGTGCGTTGGCTGCGGCGTATGCGAGCAGCTGTGCAAGTTTGGTGCGTTGAAGGAGGTCTGAGGATGGAAACGAAAAATATTATGATCGTAGGCGTGGGCGGACAGGGAAGCCTGCTGGCCTCCAAGCTGCTGGGTCGGCTGCTGCTGACCCGTGGTTACGATATCAAGGTTTCGGAGGTTCACGGCATGAGCCAGCGTGGCGGCAGTGTGGTGACCTATGTTCGGTTTGGCGACAAGGTCTATTCTCCCGTCATTGACAAGGGTCAGGCAGACTATATCGTATCCTTTGAGCTGCTGGAGGCTGCCCGTTGGACGGAGTACCTGAAGCCCGGTGGCAAGATCATTGTCAACACCCAACAAATTAATCCCATGCCTGTGATCATCGGTGCGGCGGAGTATCCGGAAAATCTTGTAGGCAAAATGACCGCTGCAGGCATTGATGTGGATGCCTTCGACGCACTGACCCTGGCCGAGCAGGCCGGTTCTGCCAAGGCAGTGAACATTGTGCTGATGGGACACCTGTCCAGGAATTTTGATTTTACGGAGGAAGAATGGCTGCAGGCAATTGCCGAGAGCGTGCCGCCTAAATTCCTGGAACTGAACAAAACTGCATTTTCGCTGGGTAGAAACGCCTGATAAGGAGCATTTTTATGGAGAATTACTACCAAAAAAACCTCGAAACCATGCCCCACGCAGAGTTGTGGGCACTGCAGGATCAGCGGCTGGTGGCTCAGGTTCAACACGTTTGGGACAATGTGCCCTACTACCGCAAAAAAATGGAAGAAAAGGGCGTTACGCCTGCGGATATTCAGGGCGTTGCCGACCTGCATAAGCTGCCCTTCTTGAGCAAGGATGACCTGCGGGAAGCCTATCCCTACGGCCTGCTGGCTGTGCCCAAGGGCGATTGCGTCCGGATCCACTCCACCTCCGGCACAACCGGCAAGCGCGTGGTGGCGTTCTACACCCAGCACGATCTGGATCTGTGGGAGGATTGCTGTGCCCGGGCCATTGTGGCTGCCGGCGGCACCAGTGACGATGTGTGCCATATCGCCTATGGCTTTGGTCTGTTCACCGGCGGTGCGGGTCTGAACGGCGGTTCTCACAAGGTGGGCTGCCTGACTCTGCCCATGTCCTCCGGCAATACGGAGCGGCAACTGCAGTTCATGACAGATTTGGGCTCCACCATTCTGTGCTGTACCCCATCCTATGCCGCTTACCTGGCCGAAAGCATCCACGAGCAGGGCTTGCAGGATCAGATCCATCTGAAGGCCGGCATTTTCGGTGCGGAGGCCTGGAGCGAGGATATGCGTCGGGATATCGAGAACAAGCTGGGCATCAAGGCCTATGACATTTACGGCCTGACGGAGACCTCCGGCCCCGGCGTAGCCTTTGAATGCTCCGAGCAGACCGGTATGCACATCAACGAGGATCACTTCATTGCGGAGATCATCGACCCCGATACCGGCGAGGTGCTGCCCGAGGGCAGCAAGGGTGAGCTGGTGTTCACCGCCATTACCAAGCAGGCATTTCCGCTGCTGCGTTACCGCACCCGGGATATCTGCGTGCTGACACGGAAGCCTTGCTCTTGCGGCAGAACCCATGTGAAGATGAGCAAGCCCATGGGCCGCAGCGACGATATGCTGATCATCCGGGGCATCAATGTGTTCCCGTCTCAGATTGAAACAGTCCTGCTCCAGCAGGGTTATACCGCCAACTATCAAATCATCGTAGATCGGGTGAATAATTCCGATACCTTCGAGGTGCTGGTGGAGATGAACCCGGAGATGTTCTCCGACTCACTGGCAAAGATCACCGCTGCTGAGAAGGAGCTGGTGTCCGCTTTGAAGGCAATGCTGGGCATTGCAGCCAAGGTCAAGCTGGTCACGCCCAAATCCATTACCCGCAGCGAGGGTAAGGCGGTTCGCGTTATTGATAAGCGTAAGATTTAAGGAGGTCGGCTATGAATATTCATCAGATTTCTGTTTTTCTGGAAAACCGTACCGGTCAGCTGGCACAGATTACCGCCCTGCTTGCCAAGGAGCAGGTGGATATCCGGGCAATTTCCATTGCGGAGACTGCGGATTACGGCCTGGCCCGGATGATCGTGGACGATTCCTATAAGGCCAGCTCCATTTTGCTGCAGCACGGGGATATTCTCAGTATGACCCCGGTATATGCGGTGCAGGTGCCGGATCGGCCCGGTGGACTGACGGAGCTGCTGCAGGTGCTGGCGGAGGTTCATGTGGATGTGGAGTATATGTACTCGCTGTTCACCCATGACAAGGACAATGCCTACATGGTCATGCGGGTGTCCGACGAGGCCAAGTTCCTGGGAGCCCTGGGCGATCACAAAATCAAGGTGATGACCAAGGACGAATTGGGTTTGAAGTAAATAGCAACAGGGTGCAACCAAATCGGTTGCACCCTGTTTTTACGTGTTACAGATATTTATCCATGGAAAGCTTGGCGGCTTTCACAATGTCAGTGATGATCTTGGCTTCCTGGGCGGAGCAGCGGTCCAAAACGGCGGCAATGTCATCCAGAGCGGAGTTGGTGGCAGCAGCCGGATTGCTGCTGAGCAGGTCATCGGTGCGAACTTCCAGTACGGCAGCGATGTCCACAAGGACGGGTAAACTCAGCTTGGTGTTTCCGGTTTCAATGTGACTCATGTGTGTGGTGGAGATGTTGATTTTTTCGGCTAATTCTTCCTGAGAGAGCCCATGTGCCTTGCGGATTTTGCGAATCGACTGACCAATTTTATAATAATCCAAGGAAATCACCGCCTATTCAGTAAAATTATACTTGAATTATATAGGCAGAGGTGTTAAAATGACATAAACTCTATGGGCTAATATGTGCTTATCCGGTTTAAGTTATACTTCGGCAGAAAGATTTATATGGAGGAAAGTTTATGAAAAAACTGGTTTCATTTTTATTGGTATTGGTGTTGTGTGTTTCACTGTTCTCGGAAATAACGATTACAACGAATGCTGCGTCTTATGTAAAACCGGATGGCGGATCAATTGTAGACCCAACAAAAGTGAAAGGAAGCAATTATTCTTCCGTTTATGCAGGTAAGCTAGACAACATCTTCCAGGGAAAAGTGCAATTGTTTACTAAACCGACTGATGCAGGGACCTTTCCTTTGGGCTCGTCGCTAAACGTCAACCAGCAGTATAATATTCCGAGCATTAGTGGGTATCAATGCTATATTTACGCGCAGGCGGTATATTATTATCTCTTTGGTGATGTTATCTATACAGGTAATGGAAAAAATGGCAGCGGAAAAGCATGGTCGGATTCAAAAAAAGTTGTATCAAATGCAGCGGAATTTTCCTATGAACAATTTGTTCAATCAGGTGTAGGCTTTGGTGCCTATATCAGGACAACCGACAATAAGGATGGATCATTTGATGGTAGTGTCGGGCATTCGATGATTGTACTATCATATAACAGTGCAGGGATTACTTACTTGGATTGCAATGATGATGGAAAAGGCTTAATTCAGATACAAACAAGAACTTGGGGAAATCTTAATAAAGCGGAAATTACGGATCCGGGCAGAAGAATAAGTCATATTGTTCAATGCATATCTGCAATGTGTCCGCACGAGAAATTTGTCAATTCGGGAGACCGACTTGGCATGTGTGCAGAATGCGGATATATTTTTGATTGGGAAAGCACCTTCTCTGCGGCAAGTGCCGGTACGTATAAGATCACTAAGGGTTTTACACCTCGAACAGATGCACCCTATGATGATGCTACGCAGGCAAACTTCTGTGCCAGCCCCGGAGGAACCGTAGAGGTTCTTGGTGATTATAGAAACGCATATGGAAGCAAGTGGTATAAGTTCAAGATGAGCGGAGGGGTTTACTATGTATACGAATCCTATCTGTCATTCTCGGGCTATTCCCAGCTTCAGATTTCCTGCACTGGTTTTTCTCCGGCACACAATGCAGTGTTGGAAAAGAAGTCTTATCCCGTTAAGGGTACAGTAACAGCGAACTATCCTCTGAAGAAGATTGAAGCGTATCTGGATGGAACGAAATTCGCCACATGGACTTCGTCAAATGAATCTACAACAACAGTTAGTCTGCGTGATACGGAAATTAACACAAAGCTTAAGTTTGCTGAGTTGCCTGAAGGAAAGCACACAATTGTCTTAAAAGCATTTGACTATGTACACAGCACAGGTGTGCAGTTTCACAACAGTGTCTTTTATATTGGCGAAACCGCCTGTACACATAGCTATACATATAAAGCTACCACCGTTCCTACTACATCAACCGGAGGAACGATAACGGGTACATGTTCAAAGTGCGGCGAAACGGAAATTATTGCACTTCCCAAATTGACCACCTCGGATTATTCATACAAGGTCGTAACGGCAGCTACCTGTACAGCGGCCGGAACGGGGCGGTATACTTGGAAGACAACTACCTACGGAAGCTTTTCTTTTGATGTTTCCATTTCTGCAAACGGCCACAGCTACGCTAATGCTACCTGCACGACTGCTCAAAAATGTACTGTTTGCGGGGGGACCACCGGTTCTGCACTGGGCCACAACTATAATAACGGAGTGGTAACCAAGTCTGCCACTTGTACGGCTGCAGGCGTGAAAACCTACACCTGCCAAACCTGTGGCGAAGCAAAAACCGAAACCATCTCTGCAACAGGACATAGTTGGGTTAATGCCACCTGTACCGAGTCCAAGACCTGTTCTGTGTGTCGGACGACCGAAGGTCAGGCACCGGGACACATTCCCGGCGATCCGATCGTTGAGAATTATGTACCCGCCAGCTGTGGGAAGAATGGCTCCTACGACTTCGTGATCAAATGCTCTAATGCAAATTGCGACCATGAGATCGGCCGCAATACTGTGGTCGTTCCCGCTACCGGTGCTCACAACTATGCTTACACCAACAACGGCAACAACACCCACACCTACGCTTGCTCCGGCTGTGGCGATTCCGTCACCGAGGCTCACAGCTACACCAACAATGCCTGTGCCTGTGGCCACACTCTGATCGACCTGATCAAGTCCAGCCAGGCTACTCTGGAAGCTATGCTCCGTCTGGACTTTACCGTTGACAAGAGCCTGC
>SVLM01000014.1 GCA_015067945.1 Oscillospiraceae bacterium | reverse complement strand
TTACCTACCGCCGTGCAAGAGCTGACGAGACCGGCGTTGCTATCGTAGTCAAGGACGGCAAGGTCCGCGTAGTTGGCTTTGACAATGGCACCTACTATCTGGAAGAGACGGAAGCTCCCGACGGTTATAATAAACTGAGCGCACGCCAGAGATTCATCATCTCTGACGGCAACCTGGATGCTACCTTTAACGGTGAGATCTACTCCACCGGTTCCGGTGTTCACGTGGTCAACAAGACCGGTTCCATGCTGCCTGAGACCGGCGGTATGGGTACTGTCCTGTTCATCACCTTTGGTACAATCGTAGTTCTGGGTGCCGGTATTCTGCTGGTTACCAAGAAGAGAATGTCTATGATCAAGGATTAATCGCAAACATTCTGATTGCATAATTCAATCCCGACAGGGGCTTTGCCCCTGTCGGGGTAATCCATAACATTAGGGAGGGGCTTATGAGAAGTAAAAAATCAACGATTATTTTACTTGTTTCTTTTTTCATAGGCCTGTCCGTGCTGTTATATCCTTCCATCAGTAGTTACTGGAACTCCAAAACACAAAGTGAGGCCATTGTGGACTATGAGTCCATGTTATCGCAATATAAGCCCGAAGACTACACAGCCATTTTTGCTGAAGCAGAGGACTATAATAAAAAGCTATCCGAGCTTGACGAACCGCTGATAGAACACAATCGTTTGCCTGATTACAACAGTATTCTCAATATTGGTGGTACCGGGATGATGGGATATATTACCATTCCGAAGATAAGCCAGGAGTTGCCTGTTTATCATGGCACTTCTGACGGCGTGCTCAGCGTTGCTGTAGGTCATTTGCAAGGGACCAGCCTGCCAGTGGGCGGTGAAAGCACTCACTGCGTTGTCTCGGCGCATCGCGGCCTGCCCACAGCGGTTTTGTTTACGCACCTGGACAGAATGGAAGTTGGCGATACCTTTTACTTTACGATCCTAGACCGCACCATTACTTACGAAGTAGATCAAATACGTATCGTCGAACCCGACGACTCCAGTTTGATTCAAATACAGGATGGTAAGGATTACTGTACACTGTTAACCTGTACGCCTTACGGTATCAATACACAACGTCTTTTAGTGCGCGGGCACCAGGTTGATGCAACACAGACCAGAAACCTATATATTGCCAACGAGGCATATCGCGTTGAACCGTTGATTGTTATGCCTATCGTTGCACTTCCAATCATTTTTGTGTTGCTAATTTATGTTATGTTTGCACCCGTGAAGAAAGAGACCTTGGGGGAAGAAAAGTTATGAGAAAACAGATTACACTATTTTTATGCTGGGTTATCTTTTGTATGGCAGTGTTTTGCCCAATATATATACAAGCGGCAACCCCTTTGGATCCTTCAGCAGACGCAAGCTTGACGCTACATTACCAAAAAGAAGATCAGATGTTTTCAGATCTTCCAATCAGTATCTACCGTGTCGCCGAAGCGTTTTCCGACGGTACATTTGAACTGATAGAGCCGTTCTCCTCCTACCCGATCAACATTCACGATATCACTATGCAAGAGCAGTGGAAAAACACCGCTGTTACACTGAGTTCGTATATTGTTGCCAATCAGCTTATGCCCTACCGGGAGGCAACGACAAACGATGCCGGAACGGTAGTCTTTGAACATTTGGAAACAGGCTTATACCTCGTCAGCGAGGTGGTCGCAGAAAACAACAGCGGCACCTATGTATTTAACCAATTTATGGTTTACCTTCCTATCCCTCAGCCAGATGGCTCTTTTGACTATGATGTTGAAGCAAAGCCCAAGTGTGTGGATTATGTTCCCAAAACCGAATACAGAGTCACAAAGCTTTGGCAAGATGCAGGAAAACAGACTGATCGACCCGAGGAAATAACAGTAGATATTTACAAAGACGGTGAATTGTGGGAAACGCAGATTCTGGGTGCAAGTAACAATTGGTCTTATGTTTGGTATGTATCTGATGAAGAACAAAGTAATTGGGCTGTGGTAGAACGGTCTGTTCCGGAAGAATATAACGTAACCGTACAGAAAAATAATGGAACCTTCTCAATTATTAACACACATAAATCCATTCAAGAAATCCCGGACAGCCCGCAGACCGGAGATACCTCAAATATAACGCTGTATATTATGCTGATGTGTATATCCGGCATTATGCTGATTATTCTTGGTATATATATCAGGAGGCATAAGGAGGTATGAAAAAAAGAAAATTTCCAATCGTTCTTGTTTTGGGAATCTCTTTGGTAGTCATTAGTTTTTCTCTAATTGTTGGCCTTCAGATTCGCACACATATCGGCGCTAATGAAAATCGAAAAGTGGTAACGAGAATGAACGAAATATTACCTGAAAGGACAGTAGGTGTACCCGGGCTATATCCCAATCCTAACATGCCGGTTTTGGAGATCAATGATGTAGACTATGTAGCGTTGATAGAAATTCCCTCGTTAAATCTTACATTGCCGGTGGCGGATGCGTGGAACAGTCAAAAACTTTATATTTCACCGGCCCGATTTTACGGTAGCTGCTATGATCACTCGTTAGTCATTGGCGGCACGGACAACTCTCATCAATTTTCCTTCTGCGACAAAATCGATAACGGAACCGTTATCATCGTAACGGATATGACAGGAACACAGTTTTCCTATACTGTTAGCCGGGTCGACCGATCCAAAAGTGCTAAGAGCAACTGGCTTGTTAACGGGGATTATGACTTAACGCTCTTTTGCCGCGACACTTATTCTATGGAATATGTTGCGGTGAGGTGTAGTTTTATGTATAGCTAATTCCTCCTTTTTTTAAAATTCATAACACAATATAGCACAGCACGTCCGGCAGTAATGTCAGACGTGCTTTTTCGTTGTGTAACGGGTAAATGTTCTGACCGTGACTTTTTGAAAAAACGACTATTTTCTAAACAAGCAACAGAATAGCTATTTTTTCTTTTCCCGTATTGTTTTCTTGAAACGCGACCAAAAAATCACATACCTTATAACAAATCAGTCGAAAAAATGGCTTTTACCGTGGATTTTGGCTGTAAAACGTTATCAGGAAAGTTTTGAACATGGAAAACAGAAGTAATTACGAGAAAAAAAGAAAAATTTTGGAGGATAATATTATCCGTATTATGCGAGAAAAGAATCTGACCGCACGGGCATTGAGTATGAGAATTGAGGAAAATGAAAGGTGCATAACCCGTATGCTGAGTGGAAAGATTGATCCGTCTCTAAATACGCTCTTTGATATTGTCGAGGTTTTAAAGGTAGAGCCGCCAGAATTATTCACGAAAAAAGAGAGTTAAAAAGTTGTGTGACCTGTCAGATCCCTCTTTGCCAAAACCTACTGCGTTAGGATGGGTGACTATGCTATACTGACTACACCAAAATTTTAATTTATGAGGAGTTCAAATGAAAGCGTATGAAACCGGGAAACGCGAAACAATGTGACCTAAAGGAACCGGTCACAGTAACACAATTCGTGCTGCAGTCCAACGGTGTTGGAGATGGTGCGATATACAGCAGAAAAACCCTATTCTGTTGTGAACGAAAAATGGACGGTTGACAGAGCCGTTACAGATCACGGTGATCTGACTGCCAAAATCCGTAATCGGTGGACGGTGAGTTTTCCTGACGAAAATGAATGAGATGCCCACGACGTTTGAGAGTTCCGTCGTTAATTAATACTGCTCAGACGGTAGTGCGACCGTCTCCTTTATGGGAATTTCGTGCAGCGAATTGTTTCCGGGATTTTATCGTTGTTTTGCAGAATGAAAATTCCTGCTAATCAGGTCCTTCGTACCTGAACCGGATCACCGGCACTCGGTGCAACGTTGCAGAGCTGCGATTGACCATCGTAAATCTGCCCTCTTGAATGCAAGGGGATACGCTCGGCAAGTTTGAGGTGATGATCTTTTCAAAATCTCAGATGAAGCCAATTACTAACCTTTGTCCCCAATCGAATATTGCCACCCAAAACTCTCTTTTCGATATGACAAATGACTATCGCTTCGAAATGAATATGACATTCTTTTCGATATGATATATGACTGTCATTTCAAAGTGACCGCGCAAAATTTTCGTACAGAGATTTTTTCGCAGTGCGTTGTCCCTGCACTACGTAAAAATAAAAAATTACAGAAAGGAGGGAAAGCTCATGTCTGATGTTCCCAACGAAAAAGGTATACCGCCTCCTCCAGAGATTGCTGAGATTATGGATGCCCAGGCAGCAGGTAAAATCCCTACCGCTGTCAGCAATGGCATATGCAAGAATTTGGTTTCGCAGATCGATTCAATTCTCGCACACAGCAATGAGTGCAGTATCAAATCAAGGTATCAAAGGCTGAAAGGGTATGTAATATGTAGGCTTTTGTAGAACTGCAAAGAGCTTTGTTACATCAGTGCCAGAGGTCCCCACAATGAAGCACCTTGACCAATAATATTAACACCCTATGACCATAAAAAGTCATAGGGTGTTTTTTGTGTGCAAAAGATTTAGCCCAAGCAGAAAAACGATGATACACACCGCAGAACCAGTTGCGACATTCATAATACGGATTTCCATATCCGTCATTCCCTCAAAGGATACAAGCATAGACCTTTGCAAAGAAAATATAGAAACAAACGCATCGGCAAAGGATATATTTCGTAATGTTATCAATTTTACCGATTTGCTTTTTCGTGCCTTAATCCAGTTTATTGTAGCAAGTGTGATTTTGGTAAAAGCATAGACTGCAATCGCAAGCATAATAATCAAATGGAATACGGTGCCTCTATCTTTTACAAAAGCAAGGATGACTGTTCCAACGAGCGATAGGGATAGAACCATCAACATGATTCCAGTAAATCGAATGACAAAGTATTTCTTGCCTTTGTGCCTAAGAACTACAAAGCGGACAATACTCAATATTGCATAGTAAATACCGATTGTAAAAAACCACCACGAGTGTGTTGTTATGCCAAAAATAATGTGATAGGCACTATACACCATATTGAATAACAAACTTACAAGTGCGAGTTTTAGCGTCCTATCCATTCGCATTATCTTTCCCATAAATACAGATGGCGATTATTTTAGATATTTCATCGGTTGACTTATCACACCCATTTTTTAACCATTCAACAATTATGGCATTGATACCATTTAGATAGTACATCATCACATATTGTCTAATGTCTGACGGATAGTGAAATCTCTCCAGAATCGGATTGAATATGTTTTCAAACATTCGCTTATACACATCTTCAAAACCCAAAATTTTATTTTGTGCCAATGCAACCTTAAATACTTCTTTGTGGTCTTTGATATAGGCGAAATATGGTGTTAGATACTTATCGCAAATAAACACCAATTCATTCAGTTCGCAGTCCATAAGATTGAGCACTACTGACTGTGTATCGGTTGCAAAATATGACAAAAACTCATCTAACAAGTATCGTGTTGTTTCATTTAGCAAATCGCCGATAGTTTCATAATGCAAGTAAAAGGTGGAGCGATTTACCCCTGCCGTTTTGCAAATCTCACTCACAGTAATGTATTCAAACGGTTTCTCTTTCAGCAAGGAAACCAAGGCAAGGTCCATTTTCGTGGCAGTATTAAAATATTTGCTTTCCGATTTATTCATATTACCACTCCTTGCAATATTACTTTATTTGTCCGCGATTTCTTTTGCGAGTTGCACGATTTCATAGGCATATTTTGCCTTACCTTTTTCAAGCAATTTCTTATAAATCGGATAATTCACACCGCAGCCGATCAGACCAACGATACCGACTACGATACCAAGCATCATACTGTTTCCGATAACTTGCATGGCCAGGGACATACCTGTGCCGAAAACAAGTGCAAATACAATGCCCCAAGAGTAAGTGAAAACAGTGGCAGGGAGTTTTGCACGGTTGTCCAGTTTTTTCAGGGCAACAATTTTTGAGTCCTCTTTGGGTGCATAGTCCTTTGCGATTGATTCTGCTAAAATTTTGTCTGTGTTCATATTAAGAACCTCCTTTTGATTTTTACAATGCTATTTTATCAATACAAGGAGGTATATTGAACAACACGATTTGTTGATTGTGTTGATTTCAAATAATATCACAAAAATTATAGCATAAAACAACCAAAATCTCAATGTTCTCGCAATCTTCGTGAGCTATAACGATTTGCATATGCGATGGACTTCTCCTCTTTACATTGTAATAAAAAGGTAGTATAATGTCGAGAAAGGGGTGAATATATGAACGCGGTGATATTTAATCCTTTGGAAGAGTTTGGCAGCAAGCTCCGGGACCGGCACTGTGACAACGCTAATCGATTTTTTGAGGAGCTTGTGCAGCGGTCCGGCGTGAATGTAGAGCAAAACCGGGAAACGGTGCGACTCTATAACGAATACAAGGAGAATTTAACCAAGCTGACTCGAAAATACAATTGGCTCAGGTTTTTCAGGGTGCTGATGTGCCTTACAGTGATCCTGATCCCCCTTGTGATTCTAAAAATGACGCCCAAAATCCGCGCACTCCGAACTGAAATTACAGAAGCGGACCGGCGTGCGGACGAATTGCTTGCAGAGGCGGAAAAGCAGATGCTTCCGCTGAACAGGCTTTTTACCGACAGGGATGCACTCCGCCTGATTGAAACCACGATGCCCTTGCTTAGCTTTGAAGAATGCTTCTCGGCAAAGCAGGAAGCGGATATGAGAATCAATTACGATTTCAGCGAAGGGAAGGACGACGAGCAATCTACTCTGGATGTGCTGGCCGGTCACTATAACGAAAATCCGTTTTTGTTTGAAAACAAGGTCATACATACCATGGGCATGGAGACCTATCACGGCTACAAGACCGTTTACTGGACGGAGACCTACCGGGACTCCGATGGCAAGCTGAAAACCCGGACAAAGTCCGAAACGCTGCACGCCACCGTTACAAAGCCAAAGCCTTTTTACAACACACGGGTTATATTAAACTACTGTGCTCAGGGGGGCCCGGATCTGTCCTTCAGCCGCGATGCCTCCCATTTGGAGCAGAAGAGCGAAAAGGCAATTGACAGACTCGTGAAACGGGGCGAAAAGAAGCTGCAAAGGAAAACCGAGAAGGCCATCAGCCAAAACAGCGACTTTATGAGCATGTCCAATTCGGATTTTGAAGTCATGTTTGACGCACTGGACAGAACGGATGAAGTCCAGTTCCGTACGCTGTTTACACCCTTGGCTCAGACCAATATGGTGGCACTGATCCGTTCTAAGCTTGGCTATGGCGATGATTTTACCTTCGTCAAGACCAAACGCACCAATCGAATCGTAACGGATCACAGCCAGGGAAGAGCGATCAATCTGCTGCCAAAGGACTATGTGTCCTACTCCTTTGACATGATCAAAGAGAATTTCGTTGGAAAGAATATGGCGTTTTTCAAGGCAGTATATTTCGATTTTGCCCCGCTCCTGGCGATTCCGATCTATCAGGAAAGACCGGTGCATTCCCTGAAACCAATTCCGGATTATGCACAGCTGTATGCACTGAAGGAATGTGAGGTCTTGGCAAATGCCCTTGACTGCCGTCAGGTCGTCCATCCCAATACAAAGACAAAAGCAATTTTGAAATCGTCCTTTGTCGGCTCGGAAAACGGCATCGACGAAACCTGCATCACCGCCTATTCCTACGATATCGAAAAGAGAGTGGATATCATCCCCATGTACGGCGGCGACGGACGTTTTCACAATGTCCCTGTGGAGTGGGACGATTATCTGCCCCTGGAAGCAAGCAACCATTTCTATGTTTCCACAAATGAAATTGCAAAAGAAAAATCTGTAATGGCAAGGCGTAATGGCCTGTGCATATTCCAATCTAAATAAAAAGGAGAAATTGTTATGGCAAATCAATTGGATGAACTGAATCCCGAAATCAGAGAAGAGGGGCTCGATACCAATGTTATCGTCAAAAAAATCCCCGCCGAGGTGGGCGTAGGTTCCAAGATTTTTGAAATCCTGCTGTGGGTCTGCGGCATTCTGCCCGGTGTTATTTTCCTGCTGATGAAGATTCGTGCCCAGAAGCATTTTGACCAGCTGCAGCAGAAAATCCAAAGAAATGCCTCTCAGATCGACAATTATCTGGAACAGAGAGTCATGGTGCTGCAAAACTGTGCCCGGCTGCTGGATAAGGCAATCGATCTGGATAAGAGCACCTTTGAGAATATCGCCAAATTCCGTTCCGGACACTCCGGCGATGTGGATGCAGACCGAAACGAAATCGGCGGCCAGATCGAAACCATCTCCAGAGATATCAATGTGGCGATCGAAAACTATCCGGATCTGCAGGCTCACCGTGAAATTGCAGACGCTATGCAGCAGAATATGTACCTGCAAAGAGAAATTACTGCAGCAAGAGAGCTGTATAACGATACTATCAATCAGTGGAACAAGGACATCTTTGAGTGGCCCACCAAGAAGATCGTTGCTGCCAAGAATGGTTACACCACCCGTATTCCCTTTGTGGCATCCAAGGAGATCAAGGAAAAGGCAAAATCTGTATTTTTCTGATTGAAATCGGATAGCAAAGCGGATATAATAAAGCCCTGGAACATGGATTTTACAAGGCACTGTAGCTGCAGTGCCTTGTTTTCTGAGGAGGAGTTATTATGAAAATTGCGGTTACATACGAAGCTGGTTTGATTTATCAGCACTTTGGCCACACTGCGGCCTTTAAGCTGTACGAGATTGCCGACGGTAAGATCGTAGCATCCCAGGTGGTGGACACCAACGGCAGCGGTCATGGTGCGTTGGCAGGATTTTTGGCGGATTTGGGCGTGGACGCCCTGATCTGCGGCGGCATTGGCGGCGGTGCCCGCAGTGCATTGGCAGAGGCGGGCATTGCTGTCTACGGCGGCGTCTTTGGCGACGCAGACGAAGCTGCGGAGGCCTTCGCTGCCGGTATCTTGAATTATGATCCCTGTGCCCAGTGCAGCCACCACGATTCCCATCATGGCGAAGGACATACCTGCGGTAGTCACGGCTGTGGCAGCCACAGCTGTCACTAAGATAGGGGAGGAATCGTATGAAGCGTTCAGCAAAGGATCTGTTTCAGATATTTGCCGCTTTTTTTAAGATTGGTGCCTTCACCTTTGGCGGCGGCTATGCCATGATCCCGCTGATTCAAAAAGAAGCAGTGGAAAATCATGGCTGGATCAGCGACGATGACATATTGGAGATTTTGGCCATTGCCGAATCCACCCCCGGCCCCATTGCAATCAATTCCGCAACTTTTGTCGGTTACCGGGCAGCAGGTGTATTGGGTTCTGTGCTGGCCACTTTGGGCGTAGTTTTACCCAGTTTTGTGATTATTCTGTGTTTGTCCTTCGTGTTGCGGCAGTTTCAGGAGCTGGAGGCGGTACGTTATGCCTTTAACGGCATCCGTGCAGGTGTGCTGGCACTTTTGTGTAAGTCCTTGTGGACGCTGTATAAGAAGAGCCCCAAGGGGTGGCCTGCTTATGTGGTCATGGCCGGTTCTTTCGTTCTGACAGCATTTTTTGATATCAATGTGCTGTTCGTGATTATCGGCTGTGCTGTTTTTGGACTGGTCACATCCAGATATCTGGAAAGGAGGGGCAGCAAATGATTTTTCTTGAGGTGTTTTTGACCTTCTTTATGATCGGTGCGGTCACCTTTGGCGGTGGCTATGCCATGCTGCCCATGATCCAGGAGCAGGTTCTGCTGCGTTGGAGCGATCTGATCAGCAAGGAAGCTTTGATCAACTTTGTTGCAGTCAGCGAATCTACCCCTGGTCCTTTTGCTATCAATATGGCCACCTATATTGGCTCTGTGGCAGGTGGCCGGGAGGATGGCTGGCTGATGTCCGTCTTCGGCTCTTTCTGTGCCACTATGGGTGTGGTATTGCCCAGTGTTATCGTCATTCTGATCGTGGCCAAGTGCTATGATAAGTTCCGGGAAAGCCGACTGGTCAAGGGTTGCATGACGGGCTTGAAGCCTGCGGTGGTCGGTTTGATCGGCGGAGCGATTTTGTCTGTGTTCCTGACAGTGTTTTTCCCGGCGGGACTGACTTTGGCAGTGTTTTCTCAGACGGAATTCTATGTATCGCTGGTAATTTTTGCGGTGATGCTGGTGCTGGCATTCAGGAAAGTGCATCCCATTGTTCTGATTTGCCTGTCTGCGGTGCTGGGTGCTGCGGCCGGATATCTGCTCTGAAACAGCCTGGAGTAAATAAGTTTTTTGGAGAACGGTATGAAGAGAATTGTGATTGTGTCATATGACACTATGCCATTGCCTCCTGTAAAGGGTGGAGCTGTCGAGACTCTGATTCATTTTCTGGTGGAAGATAATGAAGTAGAGAAAAAGGCGGAATTAACGGTTTTTTCCGTAGATGATCAAGAGGCCAAAAGGGAAGCACAGAACTATAAGAACACGGAATTTGTGTACATCAAAAGACGGAAACGTTTGTCCGCTATCACGGACTTTACAAACCGCGTTTTCCGAAAATTGCGGTTTGGAGCGGTGTTCCAGATTCATCCGTATTTGATTGATGTTGCAAAAGTGATCAATCAGCGGGAATTTGACTGTGTTTTGGTGGAAAACCGTGCTGAATATGTGCCGTATTTACGGAAAAAGGTGAGAGCTGAGATCCTGCTGCATATGCACAATGATTTTCTGTGCAAGTCCTATCATCTGTCGGATAAGATTCTCAAAGGCTGCACAAAGGTTTTTGCGGTCAGTGATTATATCAAGGAACGGGTGCTGACCATTGACCCCGACGCGAATCAGGTTGCGGTTCTGCGAAATGTGATTGATGTGGACAAGTTCATGCAAACGCCCCCGGAGGTCCGGGATAGCCTGCGGGAAATGTACGGCATCCAGCCTTCGGATGTGGTCTTTGCCTATGTTGGCAGAATCACGCCGGGAAAGGGTGTCAAGGAGCTGATCGAGGCCTTTATCCGGGTGTCGGAAAAGCATGAAAATGCAAAGCTGCTGATTGTGGGAGCGAAATGGTTTAGCTCCAATGCAGAAACGCCTTTTATGCAACAGCTGAGAGAGCTTTCGGCGGGCATCGAGGATAAGATCATTTTCACTGGCTATGTGGAATATGGCAGCATCCCGCAGCAATATGCCTGTGCGGACGTGGTCGTGGTTCCGTCCATCATGGGAGAGGCCTGCGGACTGGTGGTTTTGGAAGGCATGGCAGCCGGAAAAGCCCTGATTGTTAGCGACTCCGGCGGCATTCCGGAAAACATAACGCCTGAATATGCCATCGAGGTTCCCAGAGGAGAAAGCTTTGTGGAAGACTTGACAAAGGCTATGAACAGGCTGGCGTCGGATCAGGCACTTCGGGAAGCTATGGGACGCAAGAGCAAAGCCCGTGCCTATGTGAACGATAAAAAGCAGTACCTGGAAAAGCTGCTGAAATTACTGGAAGAATAAAAACAGGCCGCCAATGGCGGCCTGTTTTTGCTGTACGCAGAAAAATCTTGCTTTTCACCGGTAAACTTGGTATAATATATTGATATAGTGGAAGTATTGCCTGTTATGTTGGAAAGGAGGCGGCTTATGTCCATGCAAAAAAAGATGTTTCAGCGTATGGCGTCGAAAGGACGCATCAAACTGGAACCGACGCAGATCATTGCCATCGCTTTTGCCTTGATTATCGCTTTGGGCACCCTGCTGCTGAGCCTGCCGATTGCTTCCCGCAACGGTGTGTCCTGCGGTCTTCGCCCGGCGTTGTTCACAGCAACCTCAGCTACCTGTGTAACGGGGCTGGTGCTCTATGACACCTGGAGCCAGTGGAGTGGCTTTGGTCAGGCGGTGATCTTGTGTCTGATCGAGTTGGGCGGCCTGGGCTTTATGACCGCGGCATCTCTGGTGATTCTGCTGCTTAGAAAGAAGGTTGGTGTCCGCCAGCGGATGGTCATGGCTCAGGCTTTGAGCATGAGCGATATGGACAGCGTGGTGCGGCTGCAGAAATGGGTGCTGTTTGGCAGCCTGCTGATTCAGCTTACCGGAGCGGCGATCTTGTTTTTGCATTTTTTGCCGAATTTTGGTTGGGAAAACGCTGCAAAGTGGAGCGTGTTTCATGCGGTGTCTGCCTTCTGTAACGCAGGCTTTGATATCGTTGGCTGCCTGCAGCCCGGTGCGAGCATGATGGTATTTCAACATGACCCGGTGGTGCTGCTGACACTGAGCGGCTTGGTGATCTTGGGCGGATTGGGTTTCTTCGTATGGGAAGAAGTGATCCGGATCCACAGCTGGAAGAAGTTTAGCGTGTACACCAAACTGGTGTTGCTGATGTCCGTCGTGTTGCTTTTGGGCGGCACAGTGGGATTCTGTCTGTTGGAATGGAATAACCCGGATACGTTAGGGCCGATGAGCGTGCCGGATAAGCTCCTCAATGGTTTTTTTCAATCCGTGACAGTTCGTACTGCCGGATTTATGTCCGTTGACCAAGGGGCGTTGACTGCTGCCGGCAAGGGACTTAGCATGGGACTGATGCTGATCGGCGGATCTTCCGGCTCTACCGCAGGTGGCATTAAGACAGTCACACTGTTGGTTTTGCTGCTGTTTATCGTTGCCCGGGCAAGAGGCCGAAGTTCTGTGTGCGTGTTTAAGCGTACGGTTCCGGCGGCTCAAGTCATGGACGCAATGACCATCGTTTCGATTGTGGTGAGTCTGGCGTTTTTCGGTACCGTCTTTATCAGTGCCACATCGCCGGTAGGCTTCACGGATGCATTATACGAAACTGTGTCTGCACTGGCGACCGTGGGACTTTCCTCGGTGGGCACGGCGAATTTGAGCACCGGTGCACAGATTTTGATTATTATTTATATGTACTTTGGCAGAGTTGGCGTGCTGACCCTGAGCCTGGGCTTCCTGATGGGAAACAAGGCAGAAGACAGATTCCGGTACGCACAGACCAATCTGCTCATTGGTTAAGGAGGATGTATTATGAAGTCCTATATTGTGATTGGCCTGGGCCGTTTTGGCTCTCATGTTGCCCGTCAGCTGTATAGCCTGGGTTGTGAAGTGCTGGCGATGGATGTTCGTTCGGAGCTGGTGCAGCAAATCGCCAATGATGTGACCCATGCAGTTGTAGGTGACGCTCAGGATAAAGAAGTCCTGAAGGCTTTGGGTGTCCGCAATATCGAGTGTGCGGTGGTAGCCATCGGAGATGACCTCAGTGCATCGGTGCTGATAACCATGAATTTGAAGGAGCTGGGCGTACCCTACTTGGTGTGCAAGGCCCATGACGATATCCACCGCAAGGTGCTGGAAAAGCTGGGTGCAGACCGCATTGTCATTCCCGAGCAGGAAAACGGTGAGCGGCTGGCACGGAGCCTGTCCACACCTAACGTGCTGGACTATATTGAACTGTCGAAGGATTATAGCATTGTGGAAGTGCCTGCTCCCCAAAGCTGGTGTGGCCATACGTTGAAGGATCTGAATGTCCGGGCGAAGCTGGGTGCCAATATCATCGCCATCCGCCGGGATGGACAGATCAATGTTTCTCCCGGTGCGGACTTTATGTTCAGCGAAGGGGATATTATTGTGGTTTTGGGCGATGCCCTGGCCTTGGAGAAGGTTCAAAAGCTATGACGGAGCAGAGAATCACCGCCAGAAAAAATCCCCTGCTGCAGCAGGTGCGAAAATTGCTGACCTCCCGGAAGGAGAGGGAAGCGGCAGGCTTGTTCGTGGCAGACGGGACGAAATTGCTGCAGGAGGCACTTAGGTGGTATCCTGGGCTGGATACGGTCATTCTGTCCGACGGCGTTGCGGCAGAAGTGCCGGAACATATCCGCGTGATCCGGGTGCCGGAGGATGTAATGGAATCCATTTCTCCCATGCAGACCCCTCAGGGGGCTCTGTTCCTTTGCCGCCTGCCGGAAAACAAGGCCTTTGCACCCCAACCGGGGATGCTTGTTTTGGATGGCATTCAGGATCCGGGCAATCTGGGCACGATCCTGCGGACAGCGGATGCGTTGAATATCCCTGTTGTGCTGCTGGAAGGCTGTGCCGATCCTTACAGCCATAAGGTAGTGCGTGCATCCATGGGTGCAGTGTTCCGCAATCAGCCGGTGCAAACCACTTGGGAGCAGCTGCAGCATGCCTGCAGGGAACGCAGAATCGCCATCGGTGTTACTGCCCTGACAGACCGGGCCAAAGATCTGCGGGAAGCGGATTTGAAGCATATGGCCGTGGTCATCGGCAGTGAGGGTCAGGGCGTTCGCAGGGAGATTTTGAGCAATGCCGATACGGAGCTGATCATCCCTATGAACCCCCGGTGCGAATCCTTGAATGCCGCTGTGGCGGCTACCATCGTCATGTGGGAAATGACGGACAACTAACAAAGAAGGAGGGACTTCCATGCTGATCCATTGGATATGGTTTGCGACCCGACCGGGTTTGAGCGACCGTCAGAAAAAGCTGCTTCTGGATGTGTTTGACGATCCGGAAGACATTTACTTTGCTGAAAAGAAAACCTATGCCGGCGTGGAAGGACTGACGGAAGATGCTGCCGCTGCTCTGGAGGATAAAAATCTGAAGGAAGCGGAGCGTATTTTGAAAGAATGTATGCGTAAGGGCATCCATATTTGCACCATGCACGACGCTTCCTATCCGGCTCGTCTGAAGAATATTGCCGATCCGCCGGTGGTACTTTATTACAAGGGCTGCCTGCCGGATTTTGACGGAAGTCCGGTCATCGCAGTGGTTGGCACACGGAAAGCCTCCGGCTACGGCATGACTGTTGCCAAGCGTATGGGCTATCAGATTGCCCGCTGTGGCGGAATTGTTGTGTCGGGCGTGGCATCCGGTGTGGATGGCATGGCAATGCGTGGTGCACTGACGGCGGGAACGCCGGTGGTGGGCGTGCTGGGCTGTGGTGCAGACGTGGTTTATCCGCTGTCTAACCGTTCTCTGTATGCCGATACAGAAAGATGCGGCTGCCTGATCACAGAGTTTCCTCCCGGCACAGAGCCTTTTAAATGGAATTTCCCAAAACGCAACCGGATCATCAGTGGCCTCAGCAGTGGCGTTTTGGTGGTAGAAGCACCGGAACGCAGCGGTGCCTTGATCACGGCGAAACAAGCTGCCGATCAGGGGCGGGATGTGTTCGTGGTTCCGGGTAATATCGATGTACCCACCTGTGCGGGCAGCAATGCTCTGCTCCGGGAGGGTGCCATCAGCGTCATGAGCGGCTGGGATGTGGTCAGTGAATATGCCCATCTGTACCCGGACAGAATTCGTCGGGATACCGCACCGTCTGTTCAGACAGTAACAGCGGATGAGCTGGAGGCGGAGGGAAAAAGCCAGCCAAAGGTGGCACAGAAGCCCACGCTACCTATAATCAAGAAGCTTTCCGACAGAAAGAAAGAGAAAAAACCCATTGACAACCGGGGTGCCCAAGAGTATAGTGACCAAAGAAAAGACCCTCCGGAGCTAACGGAGGATGAAAAGCGGATCATGGAGCTGCTGACTCAGGAGTGCCTGGTGGATGACCTGGTTGCACAGCTGGGTATGCCTACAGGCAAAATACTTTCTGCCCTGACCATGCTGCAGATCAAGGGCTTGATCCGCCAATTGCCCGGCAAACGGGTGACACGCAGTGAATTACCGTAAGATTGGAGTAATCTCATGAGCAAAGCCAATAAGCTTGTGATCGTAGAGTCGCCTTCCAAGGCTAAGACCATCGGAAAATATCTGGGAGCGGAGTATACCGTAAAGGCCAGCATGGGCCATTTGCGTGATCTGCCCAAGAGCACCATGGGCGTAGATTTGGAACACGGCTTTACGCCGAAGTATCTGCCGGTTTCCGGCAAGGAAGATCTCATTAAGGAGCTGAAGAAGGCTGCTGCGGCTGCGGATGTTGTGTATCTGGCAACTGACCCGGACCGTGAAGGCGAAGCCATCTCCTGGCACTTGAAGGAGCTGCTGGAGCTGTCTGAGCAGAAGGCCCAGCGGGTGACCTTTAATGAGATCACCCACAATGTGGTCAGGGAAGCCATTGACCACCCCCGAGAAATTGACTATGACCTGGTGGATGCCCAGCAGGCCCGGCGTTTGCTGGACCGGATCGTGGGCTACCAGCTTTCTCCGCTATTGTGGAAGAAGGTGCGTAGAGGTCTGTCTGCAGGCCGCGTGCAGTCTGTGGCTACCCGTCTGGTGGTGGATCGGGAAAATGAGATCCGGGCGTTCATTCCCAAGGAATACTGGTCTTTGGATGTTCTGCTGAACCGAATCGGCAAGCCCGGCTCCTTCATCGCCCATTATTTTGGCGACACCAAGAAGCGGGAACTGGGAAATGAAGAGCAGGTTCTTTCTGTGATCCGGGATATTACCGGCAAGGAATTTACCGTGACCTGCGTGAAGAAGGCGGAAAAGAAGCGTTCTGCCGCACCTCCGTTTACCACTTCTACGCTGCAGCAGGAGGCTTCCCGGAAGCTGAATATGACCCCCAAGCGTACCATGGCCGTGGCACAACAGCTGTATGAAGGCGTGGATGTGGCCGGTGAAGGCACTTTGGGTCTGATCACCTATATGCGTACCGACTCCCTGCGTCTTTCCAATGAAGCGATGGATGCGGCGGCGGCCTTTATCCGCCAGCGCTACGGTGAGCGTTACTATTACGGTAAGCACCATGTGTTCAAGACCAAGTCCGGTGCCCAGGATGCCCACGAAGCCATCCGCCCGACCCATGTTGAATTGGATCCGGAGCGGATCAAGGACAGCCTGACCAAGGAGCAGTATAAGCTCTATAGACTGATCTGGAGCCGTTTTCTGGCTTCTCAGATGGCCAATGCCGTGTATGACACCGTGGCCATTGATACCGAATGTGCCGGTCATACCTTCCGCAGCACCCATCAAAGCATGAAATTCCCCGGCTTTGTGGCGGTGTACGAGGAAGGCCGTGACGATGAAAATGAGGTGGCAGAATCCCCACTGCCGGATCTGGAGGTAGGGGAGAAGGCAACGATCGCTGACATCCGCAAGGAGCAGCATTTCACCCAGCCCCCTGCAAGATATACAGAAGCGACTTTGGTTAAGGCTATGGAGGAAAAGGGCGTTGGCCGTCCTTCCACCTATGCATCCATCGTGTCCACCATCCAGGATCGGGAATATGTAGTCAAGCAAGATAAGCGTCTGGCCCCCACCCCCCTGGGCGAGGTGGTAAACGGTCTGATGATGGAGCGTTTTGTCGATATTATCGATGTGGAATTTACCGCCAATATGGAAACGCAGTTGGATGATGTGGAAGCCGGAAAACGCAATTGGCAGGATGTCCTCAGTGAGTTCTACGCCGGTTTCCGTCAGGAAATGGTAGCGGCGGAGGCTGCCTTGGAGGGTACCCGTCTGAAGGTTCCCGAGGAAGAAACCGAGGAAATTTGTGATATTTGCGGCCGGAAGATGGTCATCAAAGTGGGTCGCTTCGGCAAATTCCTGGCCTGCCCTGGTTGGCCGGAATGTAAGTCCACCAAGGCCATTGTAGAGAAAATGCCCGGTCGCTGCCCCAAGTGCGAAAGTACTCTGCTGAAGCGGAAATCCAAGCGTGGCTATGCTTACTATGGCTGCGAAAAGGGTGCCGAATGCGGCTTTATGAGCTGGGATGTACCCACAGAGTTGGATTGCCCCGTATGTGGCAAGACCATGTTCAAGAAGTCCGGCAGAGGCCGCCAAAAGGCCTTCTGCATCAATGAGGCCTGCAGCAACTTCCTGCCGGAGGATCAGCGTGGCTACTACAAGAAGGCGGATAGCTCCGCTGAGGATAAAACCAAGAAAACCGCAAAGAAGACTTCTGCTAAGAAAACAACTGCTAAGAAAACCGCCAAAAAGACGGGAGGCACAAAGAAATGACAACGGTAAAAGTCATTGGTGCCGGCCTTGCCGGTTCGGAAGCTGCTTGGCAGCTGGCAGAGCGTGGCATTCAGGTTTTGCTGTATGAAATGAAGCCTCAAAAGATGAGTCCTGCTCACCACAGCCCGGATTTTGCGGAGCTGGTCTGCTCCAATTCCTTCCGCGGAGACCGGCTGGAAAATGCAGTGGGTCTTCTGAAGGAGGAGCTGCGTCGCTGCGGTAGTTTGATCATGGCCTGTGCGCAAGCCACCCGGGTAGAAGCCGGTGGGTGTCTTGCAGTGGATCGGGCGGGATTTTCCCGGATGGTCACGGAAAAAATCCGTAACCATCCCAATATCACCGTCATCGACGAGGAAGTTACGGAAGTACCCGATGGCCCGGTAATCGTGGCTACCGGCCCGCTGACTTCGGATACAATGTCCCAGGCCACCGGCAAGTACTTTGGCACGGATTACCTGCACTTTTTCGATGCGGCTGCACCGCTGGTTACAGCGGAGTCTGTGGATATGGACTTGGCCTGGTGGCAATCCCGGTATGACCGGGGAACACCGGATTATGTAAACTGTGCCATGAACAAAGAGCAGTATGATGCTTTTGTAGCAGAGCTTGTTAAGGCTGAGGAGGCAGAGGTTCACGGATTCGAGGATAAAAATGTCTTCGAAGGCTGTATGCCCGTGGAGGTCATGGCCCGCCGGGGGCAGGATACCCTGCGTTTTGGACCTTTGAAGCCTGTGGGTCTGACGGATCCCAAAACCGGAAAAGAGCCTTATGCCGTGGTTCAGCTGCGGTTGGATAACGCCTCCGGCACGATCTACAATTTGGTTGGCTTCCAGACCCATCTGAAATTCGGTGAGCAGAAGCGGGTGTTTTCCATGATCCCCGCCCTTGCGAATGCGGAGTTCGTCCGCTACGGTGTGATGCACCGCAATACATTTTTGCAATCTCCCAAGCTGCTGGACCGGTACTATGCCGACCGGCGGAATCCCTTGGTTGCCTTTGCCGGACAGATGACCGGCGTGGAAGGCTATGTGGAAAGCACGGCATCCGGCTTCCTGGCAGCAGTTGCCATGGCAGCCAAGGTGCAGGGTAGGGAAATTCCCGATTTCCCCAAAACCACGGCCATCGGTGCGTTGGGACAGTACGTTTGCGACGAAAGCAACGTCAATTTCCAGCCGATGAATATCAATTTCAGCATTATTGAACCTTTGGCACAGAGAATCCGTAAAAAAGCTGAGAAGAACCTGGCCATCGCCAATCGGTCTTTGGAACAGATCGATGAGCTGATTGCCCGGGGCTTGTAAAGAAAAAGAGGTAAGCTATGAAGATTATTCTGGACGCAATGGGTGGCGATCATGCCCCTCAGGCACCGGTTATGGGTGCCGTTGAAGCAGTGAAGAAGTACGGCAGTCAGATTACCCTGGTTGGTCGTGGCGAGGAAATTTTGGGTGTTCTGCGGGAAAACGGCATTGCAGACCTGCCCAAGGGTTTGGAAATTGCCAATGCAGACGATGTGGTGGATATGCACGATGATCCTGCCGCGGTGATCCACAAGCGGAAGAATTCTTCTATGGTGGTGGGCCTGAAGATGCTTGCTGACGATCAGGGCGATGCGTTCATCTCTGCCGGCAGTACCGGAGCTTTGCTGACAGGAGCAACCTTGCTTGTTAAGCGTGTCAAGGGCCTTCGCCGTGCAGCCATGGGTCCTGCTATGCCCAATAAGGCTGGCGGCAAGACCATTATCGTAGACTGCGGTGCCAACGCTGAGTGCACACCGGAATTTTTGCTGCAGTTTGGCCTGGTGGGTTCTCTGCATGCAAAAAAATCCCTGGGCATCGAAAATCCCAGAGTAGGTCTTTTGAACATCGGTACCGAGGATTCCAAGGGTACGCCTTTGCAGAAGGAAGCCTACGGCCTGCTGCAGGCAGCATCCGAGCAGGGAATCATCAATTTCATCGGCAATATTGAAGGTCGTGATGTGTTGCTGGGCGAAGTGGATGTTGTGGTCTGCGACGGTTTCTCCGGCAATGTACTGCTCAAGTCCATCGAAGGCACCGCCTATTTCATGGGCAGCCTGATGAAGCACAAGATCTTTAAGCGTAATATTTTCTCCATGATCGGCTACCTGTTCTGCAAATCCGGCGTGGATGAAGTGATGAAGATGATGGACTACCGTGAGATCGGCGGCACCCAGTTCCTGGGTATCAAGAAGCCGGTAATCAAGGCTCACGGCTCTTCCGATTCACTGGCCTTCCGCAATGCGGTGCGTCAGGCTGAGGAGGCTGCCGAGGCCAATGCCGCTGAGGAGCTGGCAGATGAGCTTGCAAAGCTCAGCCAGGCGAAGGAGACAAGCCATGATTAAGGATCTGGAAACTGCCATCGGCTACCGGTTCCGGAATATTACCTTGCTGCAAAACGCACTGGCTCACTCCTCCTATGCCAACGAACGCTGGCACAACAGCCTTATGAGCAACGAACGGCTGGAATTCTTGGGCGATTCTGTTTTGGGTATGCTGGTGGCAGATTATCTGTACCGCAATTTCCCGAATCGACCCGAAGGGGAGCTGACCCGTATGCGTGCGGACATGGTCTGCGAGCGTGCCTTGGCAGAAATTGCCCAGCGAATCGGTCTGGGCGAGCATTTGCTGTTGGGCAGAGGTGAAGAGCAAAGCGGTGGCCGCAGCCGGGACTCCATTCTGGCAGATGCGGTGGAATCGGTGATCGCTGCCTGCTATCTGGACGGCGGCATGGATGCGGCAAAGCAGTTCATCCAAAAATTCGTTTTGGAGCGGGTGAGCATTGCTGCGGTTCACAATGTGGACTATAAGACCGCCCTGCAGGAACGGGTACAGCAGAAGCGGAATCAGACCCTGGCCTACACCCTGGTAGGTGAAAGCGGCCCGGATCACGATAAGCATTTTGAGGTAGAGCTGTCGCTGAACGGTCAGGTCATCGGTTGTGGCGTCGGTAGCAGCAAAAAACGGGCCGAGCAGGATGCCGCTCGTGTGGCACTGGAACATATGCAATAAAGAACAGGGCACTTTCGTGCCCTGTTTGCCGTCCTGAATGTGATTTTATCACAGAGCAAAACGAAAATATCGGGTATGATAAGGCCGGAAAATAAAAAAGGAGGAATTCCTATGAGTATTTTGAAAGTCACCAAGGAAAATTTTGATGCTGAGGTTATGAATAGCGATAAGCCGGTGCTGCTGGACTTCTTCGCAACCTGGTGCGGTCCCTGCCGTATGGTAGGCCCCATTTTGGAGGAAATTGCAGAGGAAAATGAGAATGTCAAGGTCTGCAAGATCGATGTGGATCATGATCCGGAGCTGGCACAGCGTTTCAATGTCACTAGCATTCCGCTGCTGGTGGTAATGCAGGACGGCAAGGTCATCAATCAGTCCCTGGGTGCAAAGCCCAAGGATCAGATTCTCAAGCTGCTCCCCTAAAACAAGTTAAGTGTGTTTGTCAGTAAGGCCCCCTCTGACGAGCAATGTCATTAAGATAGTGTCATTGCGAACCAGTGACCGCTGTCACTGGTGTGGCAATTTCCTCTATATAGGGGATTCCCACGCCAGTGTGCACACTGGCTCGGAATGACACGCTATCTTACCTTAATGACATTGCCTGATAAGGGGAGCCTTTTTTTATTAAATACTGGAAATCTGTGGTCATAGATGGTATAATGATAAAAATACGTTAAGGAGGGCCAATATGGAAATTCTCTATTTTCTCCAAAGCATTCGCAACCCAGTCCTGGATACCATTATGCTCCTGGTCACAAGGCTGGGCGAAGAAACGGCCTTTTTGGTGCTGGCACTGATTGTCTTTTGGTGTGTGGATAAGCGTAAAGGCTACTACATCATGTCCGTAGGTTTCATCGGCACAGTAACAAGCCAGTTTATGAAGCTGATGTGCCGGATTCCCAGACCCTGGGTGCTGGATGAGAATTTTACCGTGGTGGGCAATGCGAAAGAGGCGGCCACCGGTTACAGCTTTCCCAGCGGCCACAGCCAGTCCAGTGTGGGTACTTTGGGCGGCATCGCGGCAGTTACCAAGACAAAATGGCTGAAAATTACCTGTATTGTGCTGGCGGTGCTGGTACCGTTCTCCAGAATGTACTTAGGTGTCCATACCCCGGCGGATGTGCTGGTGGGCTCCGGCTTGGCACTGGTTCTGCTTTTTGCTTTGAAGCCTGTCATTTTCAAGGGCGGCGATAAAGCAATGTGGATCCTCATCGGCAGTATGCTGGCTCTGGCGGCGGCCTTTTTGGCCTATGTGGAGCTGTATCCCTTCCCGACAGATATGGATCTCCACAATATGGAATCCGGCATTAAGAACGCCTATACGCTGCTGGGCTGCCTGCTTGGCGTGTGCGTTGTGTATGCCGTGGACAGCAAATGGCTGAAATTCCAAACCGATGCCATTTGGTGGGCACAAATTTTGAAAGCTGTTCTTGGTCTTGGCGTGGTGCTGCTGGTCAAGGAAGGTATGCGTGCTCCTCTGGAGTGGATGTTCTCCGGACACCTGGCCAGCCGGGCGGTGCGGTATTGCCTGGTGGTCATCACTGCCGGTATTGTTTGGCCGCTGAGCTTCTGCTGGTTTGCAAAATTGGGTAAGAAGGAGAAATAAGATGGACGCAATTCGAGTAAAGAAATTATCTCCCAATGCAATTCTGCCCACCTACGGCTCTGCCGGAGCGGCAGCCGCCGATTTGTACGCTTGTCTCGATGAATCCGTAACCATCGCCCCGGGGGAAACGGTGTTCATTCCTACCGGACTTTCCGCGGAGATTCCTGCTGGCTGTGCGGGTCTCATCTACGCTCGCAGCAGCATGGGTGCTAAGCGGGGCCTTGCCCCTGCCAATAAGGTGGGCGTGATCGACAGCGACTACCGGGGCGAAATCAAAGTGGTACTGCTCAATCATAGTGCAGTGGAGCAAACCGTGGCTCCCGGTGAGCGGATCGCCCAAATGATCATCACACCGGTACTGACCCCGGCTTACGAAGAGGTTGCCGAGTTGACCGATACCGACCGTGGCACCGGCGGCTTCGGCTCTACCGGCAAATAAAGCCGTAGAAGCATTTGCAACCATCCTAACATAAATTCAACACAGAAGTGTGTTTGTGGTTGCTACTACTGGTTGCGGAAATGATTACAGATGTGTATAGTGTTCTACTGCTTGTTATTGTATGCTTTAAGCGAAAGGAGGAACTGAATTGTTATCTGAAAAGATATATAAACTTCGTAAAAACAGCGGACTTTCGCAGGAGCAACTTGCCGAAGAATTAAATGTGTCACGACAGGCAGTTTCGAAATGGGAATCAGGGACAGCGGTTCCTGAAAGTGAAAAGCTAGTAACAATTAGCAATTTTTTTGAGGTTTCCGTAGACTATCTCTTGAAAGATGACAATGGAGATATATTGAAAGCAGAGGGTTGTGACATAGAAGAAAAGCCTAAAAGAATAGCGGGCATCATAATTTGCGCATCAGGCGTTGTGCTCGTGGTTATTTGGGGACTGCTTTCTATCTTTCATTCTACGGCAATAAATCAAATTAGTGAATCTTCTTTGATAACAATTGATGGGAATGGTATGTTCCTTGTTTTGTGTGTTGTGGCAATCATTGTGGGCGCAAGTTTACTCCTAAAAACAAAAAAGAAATAGGAGGAGCCTAAATGAAGAAAATTAGTAATCTTCTTATTGCGTTGGCAATTATCCTTGGCGATATCATGTGTGCAACAGTTGCGTATAATTATCGTGATATGCTTTGTGGCATTGAACACGCAGGCTATAGTGCGCCTGCAAGTACCGCCCTTCTATACGCCATTCCGTTTGCAGTGGGTATCACCGTATGCGTGATCTTGGCAATCAGATTTTGTAAGAAGTCAAATTGAGGTCAAACAATCTAAACATGTAAAATCGGCACCCTTGCTGGGTGCCGATTTTGCATATTTAGTAATACAGAAGATCGGAATAAATGGGATAGGGCCAGTAGGATTTTGCGGTGAGCTTCTCCAGGAAATCGGCATCCTTGCGGATTTCCTGCATCAAAGGAATTGTCACGGTATCGTGATAATTGGCTGCCTCCTGATTGTCTTCGGGTACAGCCTTCAGCACTTCGTGCAGCCTCTCGGAGTTCTGATACAGCGTATCACACCGCGAAGACAACCGCTGGGCGATGTCCTGCTCGGTGGAAGCCGGGATACCCAGTTTACGCTTCCGTTCGACAGCTTCCGCCAAATCGGAGGAATAGGCCATGGCGGCGGGCAGAATCTGATGCAAGGTCATATCCACCATGGTGCGACCCTCAATGTTGATGATCTTGCGGTAATTGGCCAGGTGAATGTTATATCTTGCCCGGAACTCCGTTTCGGTGAATACGCCGTGCCGGGTGACCAGGTCAATATTCTTCTGGCTGATGTACCGTGGCATGGCCTGGGCGGTGGAAGGCAGATTGCTCAAGCCACGCTTCGCGGCCTCCTGCTTCCATTCCTCGGAATAGCCGTCGCCGTTGAAGATGATCCGCTGATGATCCGTCAATGCATCGCAGATGATCTGCTGCAGGGTTGCATCGAAATCTTCGGCCTTTTCCAAAGCATCGGCAAACTGAGCCAGAGCATCGGCCATAATTGTATTCAGGGCAATGTTTGGGCCGGCGATGGACTGGAAGGAACCCACCATGCGGAATTCAAATTTATTGCCTGTGAACGCAATGGGGGAGGTACGGTTGCGGTCGGTGGTATCCTTGGGAATGGTGGGCAGAACGTCCACACCGATTCGCAGCTCGCTCTTTTCCGGGTCGGTGTAATTGGTGCCCCGGATGATGGAATCCACAACAGCGGTCAATTCATCACCCAGGAAGATGGAAATAATGGCCGGCGGTGCTTCATGAGCACCCAGGCGGTGGTCATTACTGGCAGAGGCTACTGTGCAACGGAGAAAATCCTGATATTCGTCCACACCCTGGATGAATGCCGCTAAAAACAGCAAAAACTGAGCATTCTGCCGGGGGGTCTGACCGGGGCTGAACAGATTTTTGCCGGAATCGGTGCACAGCGACCAGTTGTTGTGCTTGCCGGAGCCGTTGACACCGGCAAAGGGCTTTTCGTGGAGCAGGCAGACCAGATTGTGCTTTGCGGCACATTTTTTCATGATCTCCATGGTCAGTTGGTTGCCGTCGCAGGCATTGGATGCGATAGAATATACCGGTGCCAGCTCGTGCTGACAGGGGGCACCTTCGTTGTGCTTGGTCTTGGCGGTTACACCCAAACGCCACAGCTGTTCGTCCAGATCCTTCATAAAGCCGCTGACCCGGGTGCGGATCGCACCGTAGTAGTGGTCACCCAACTCCTGCCCCTTGGGTGCAACCGCACCGAAGAGGGTACGGCCGGTGAGCCGCAGATCCTCACGCTGGGCATACAGAGATTTGGGAATCAGGAAATACTCCTGCTCGGCACCCACAGAAACCTGCACCCGCTGGGTCTGCTGATCGCCAAATAGCCGAAGGATCCGCAGAGCCTCCCGGGAGATTACATCCAGGGAACGGAGCAGAGGAGTCTTCTTATCCAGCGAATCACCGGTATAGGAGAAGAAGCAGGTGGGGATGTACAGACTGCCGTCCTTGACAAAGGCAAAGGAGGTGGGGTCCCAGGCGGTATAGCCACGGGCCTCAAAGGTGGCCCGCAGGCCGCCGGAAGGGAAGGAACTGGCGTCAGATTCACCCCGAACCAGTGCCTTGCCCGAGAATTCCATGATTACCTTGCCGTCCTCGGTGGGGCAGATAAAGGAGTCATGTTTTTCTGCGGTGATGCCGGTCATGGGCTGGAACCAGTGGGTATAGTGGGTGGCACCCTTTTCAATGGCCCAAAGCTTCATTGCTTCGGCAATTTCATTTGCCACCTCCAGGGGCAGGGGAGAGCCGGTGCGGATACACTGCCGCCAGGCGGAATAGACCTCCGCAGACAGTTGCTGCTGCATGGTGGCGTCGTTAAAAACATCCGTGCCAAATATTTCTGGGATGTTGATATGTTCGTTCATAAGGGCACATCCTTTCGAAGGCATGGTCATAATACCGTAGTATACTAAAATTTTATGAAAATTGGAAGTGAAATGCAAGGAAAATATTCATGAAAATGCGATGCGGAAATGGAAAGAATTGTGCAATGACACAAAATGTGACAAAATTTGCAAGATTTAAAAATTGATCATGCAAAAATGGTTGCAATTTAAGGAGTATTGGCATATAATATGGCTATTATGATTGTTTTTGCATGAAAGGATGATGGATGTGCCTACGTATTCTTGCAGAACTAAGGAGGAGCTTCAACAGGAGAAGAGCATTCTTCTTGCCCGATATGCGGCTCTGAAGCAGGAAAATCTGAAATTGGATATGTCCCGGGGAAAGCCCAGCAAGCTGCAGCTGGATCTGGTCAGCGATATTTTAAACGTACTGACCGATCCTGCTGATTGCATTATTGACGGCGTGGACAGCCGTAACTACGGCGACCTGGCCGGCATTCCCTGTGCCCGGGAATACTGGGCGGATGTTTTGGGCTGCAAGCCCAGCCAAACCTTCGTGGGCGGCAACGCCAGCCTGACACTGATGTACGATCTGATCGCCCGTGCCTTTGCCTATGGTCTGAAGGACAGTCCCAAGCCCTGGTGCAAGGAGGAAAGGGTCAAATTCCTTTGCCCCTCTCCCGGCTATGACCGGCATTTTCGCATTACGGAGAACTTCGGCTTTGAGCTGATCATCATTCCAATGACACCCGACGGCCCGGACATGGACCTGGTAGAGGACCTGGTGCAGGACCCTGCAGTCAAGGGCATTTGGTGCGTGCCGAAATATTCCAATCCCCAGGGCTATAACTACTCGGAGGAAACCATTGACCGCTTTGCAAATCTGAAGCCTGCCGCACCGGATTTTGCCATCATGTGGGATAATGCGTATTGCGTCCATGAGTTTGACGGTGAATTCCAGCCCTTCCGGGATATTATTTCCTTGTGTGCCCAGGCCGGCAGACCCAATATGGTCTATGAGTTTGCCTCCACCTCCAAAATTACCCTGCCCGGTGCGGGTATCTCGGTTATGGCTTCTTCCGAGGAGAATATCGCCTATCATTTGAAGCATATTGGCGTGCAGACCATCTCCTATGATAAGCTGAACCAGCTGCGGCATGTGAAGTATCTGAAAAACCGTGCCCATACGCTGGAGGTCATGAAACGCCATGCGGTGATCATGGCACCGAAGTTTGAAATGGTACTGCGTATGCTCCGTGCTGAGCTGACCAACAAGGGCGTCGCCCACTGGCACCATCCCCAGGGCGGTTACTTCGTATGCGTGGCAGCCATGCCCGGCACTGCCAAGCGGACGCTGCAGCTGTGCAGCGAGGCCGGCGTGACTCTGACCCCCGCCGGTGCAACCTACCCTTACGGCATCGATCCCAACGATTCCATGATCCGCGTTGCCCCGAGTCTTCCTCCCATCGAGGAGCTGGAAAAGGCCATGCAGGTGTTCTGCGTCAGTCTGAAAATTGCGGCTCTGGAAAAAATGCTGAGCGAAATGTGATCAACCGCTGTCATTGCGAACCAGCCGCAGGCTGGTGTGGCAATCTCCATCGCACGGGGGGATTCCCACGCCAGTGTGCTCACTGGCTCGGAATGACACCGATCATGTTAATTGAAAAGAGGCAGCACGCTGCCTCTTTTTTCTTTACTTTTCCGACTGTTCGCTGTATAATCAAAGCATTCAAAAGGGGAGGAAACGGCATGATTAAAAAACTGCTGAACATATATCACCGGCATGAAGAAGCCATCGCCTATTTGTTCTTTGGCGGATTGACCACGGTAGTAAACTATGTTGTGTGTCTTCCCTGCGAGTATTGGTTAAAGGCCTATGGGATAGAACCCAGTGGATTGATTAGCAATGTCATCGCTTGGGTAGTGGCGGTTGCCTTTGCTTTTTTAACCAACAAGCCCTTTGTGTTCAAAAGCCATGATTGGTCGGCCAAGGTGCTTTGGCCGGAGCTGGGAACATTCCTGGGTTGCCGGGTGGGCTCGCTGCTGCTGGAATCCGCAATCATTTTTGTGACAGTAGACCTGCTGGCCTGGAGCCTGTTTTGGATGAAGCTGGCCACCAATGTGATGGTGGTGATTCTCAATTACATTGGCAGTAAATTGCTGGTATTCCGAAAAAATAAATAAAAAGTCCGCCATTTGGCGGACTTTTTTATGCGATGGTGAAGTCAATCGTAACCGGCTCTGTCTGTCCGGTGGAAATGGTCAGCTGTGCATTACCGGATTTTCCGGTGGTGCGGATGTAGGTGCCACACATCCCACCTTCCGCAGTCACAACCTTGGGACCTACCAGAGAGGCCTCTCCGGTCAGCTCCAGCCATACGGGCAGCTGGGCGTAGGGAACAGGATTGCCAAACTCGTCCAAGATCCGAATCCGGATGGCAGCCATATCATAGCTGTCGCCTTCGGTCAGGGTGGTTTGACTGGCGGTGACTTCCAGATGCAGCTTTGTACTGGCAGAGCGGGTGACGCTGGCAACCACTTTTCCGTCCTTGATAGCGTCAAACCGCCAAACCACAGCCTCACTGCCCCAGGAGCTGGTGTATTTGCCATAGAGGGCGATAGCGTCCTTGTAGGTCAGCCCATAGCGAAGCATTGCCCAGACCACCCGGGCAATTTCCCTTGGGGGCAAACTGGTGACACCGTATTTACCTACAGCGTTCAGGCACTTACGGACGATATCCGCCTTGGCTTTTGGATAACCCTCCTGAGTTTCCAGCAGACAGCCTATGGTATCCGTCACCGCCATGGGTCCGTGCTTTAGCCCCATGAATTCACTGGGAGCCAGCTTGGAAACGAACAGACCGTTCTTGTAAAGTGCCACTTCGTCGGCATTTGTAATGGCATAGGTGGTGCCGGCTACACCGGCAGGATAGTCACCAATGTCATTGGAGGTGCTGATCTGCAAAACGGGATTTTTGTTTCCCTGACTGGCGTAAACCGCTGCTGCCAGCTTGGGGTTCCGGAAAGAATCCATCACGCCGTGATAGCAGATCCGGTCACCGGAGCCAAAATCCTTATGGGTGGCGTAGTCGAACATACACCATGCAAAGCAGCCGGCATGCTCGCCGGAGGCGGCAGCGTCGTTTTGAACCCGGGCGTGCCGGAGGGCGTGGCTTTGCCGATGCTGCCAATCATCAAAAGACTTGGTGGGGAACATATGGCCGTTGCATTCGGTAACCAGCAAGGCCTTGCCCATATCGGGAGTGACGGTTTTCTTCTTGCGAACACCGGGGTTGTCGCCGGTGTGAGAGAAGTCGTTGTAGGAATATACATCCTCCAAAAGGCTGCTCTGCACGATACACCGCACACCGGAGGTGGCCCGGCTGGGATCCAGCTCGTGGGCGATGGCATTGGTGCGTTTGTAGAACGGATCGTCATCCATGCTTTCGTTGATTCGCACGCCCCAAAGAATAATACTGGGGTGATTGCGGTATTGCAGCACCATTTCCCGGGTATTCTCCACAGCCTGATCCTTCCATGCAGCGTCACCGATGTGCTGCCAGCCGGGAATTTCTGTAAATACCAGCAGTCCCAGTCGGTCACATTCGTCGATAAAGTGCTGACTTTGAGGATAGTGGGAGGTGCGGACGGCGTTGCAGCACAGCTCTTCCTTGAGAATTCGTGCGTCCTCCCGCTGCAGATGCTCCGTAGCGGCATAGCCGATGTAGGGATAGCACTGATGGCGGTTTAATCCACGAATGAAGACCTTTTGGCCGTTGAGGTAGAAGCCGTCCTTGCGGAATTGAGCGGTGCGGAAGCCGAAAAGCACCTTCTGCGTGTCCACCAAAACACCCTCCCGGAATAAGCAGATGCGGCAAGTATAGCGGAAAGGATCTTCCGTGCTCCAGGGTCGTGCATCGGGCAGGGTGAGGTCAGTGCTGTCGGTGAGAGAAATTTCTTTGTGTGCCAAGGCTTTGCCGTCAGGGTCCAAAATTTCTGCGGTGGCAGTACAACGTTTACGGTTCTCAACAGTCAGCTGCACCCGGGCGGTATCGGTGGTGGGGGTGGTGATGTAAATGTCGGAAATGAAAGAACTTTCCCGAATATCCAGCCAAACCTCCCGGTACAGGCCACCGTAGGTCAGATAGTCGATGACGAAGCCAAAGGGCGGGATCTCCGGGTTTTCTGTGGAATCCAGGCGAATGGCGATCAGATTGTCCTGACCGTAGTTCACCAAATCGGTGATCTCCACCCGGAATGCGGTGTAACCGCAGCGATGGGTGATGGTTTCCTGTCCGTTCACATATACGGTTGCAATGTGAGCAGCACCGTCGAATTGCAGGAACAGCCGCTTGCCCTGGAGCTGGGCACCAATGTGCAGCGTGCGGCGATAACCGCAGATCATCTGATAGGCGTGATGGTCGGCACAGTGCAGGGGCAGCTCGGCGGTGGTATGAGGCAGCCGGACCGATTCGCCTTCGCCAAGACCGTTGGCGAAATCAATGGAAAACTGAGGTGTAAACTCCCAAGAATTGCAAAGACTTTGCATGACAGAACCCTCCTTGCATTTTTGTTTATCATATCGGAAAAGGGGGGAAAATACAAGAAATAAACAAGCACAAAATTTTACTTGCAATTTTGATAAAAGTGTACTATACTATGGTAGCAACACCTGCCGGTGTGATGGAATGGTAGACGTAGTGGACTCAAAATCCACCGGCACGAACCCGAGCGCCGCCAGTGGCGGAGTCAAGCGAGGGTGTAGTGGGTGCAGCGGTCGGTGAGCGACGCAGGCGTAGGCCAAGGAGAGCACCGGGCACCGCAAACGATGGCGACATCTTGCCGCTGAAAGCGGCCACAATAAGAACACACCTGCCGGTGTGATGGAATGGTAGACGTAGTGGACTCAAAATCCACCGCTGGCGACAGCGTACCGGTTCGAGTCCGGTCACCGGCACCAAGAAAAGGGATACCCCACCGGGGTATCCCTTTTCTTAATACCGAGGACCAACATCGCAACAGGACACCGGCACCCAAAAAAGGAGGCTTGGCCTCCTCATTTTTATAGCATTTCTTCGTCGTATACAGCCCGAGCACCGCCAATAAACTTGGGTCGGGTGCGGGCGGCAAGTACCATGGCTTCGCCGATGGCGTTGTTCTCCAGCCGCAGCGGAACAGCAACCTTTTTTAGATGCATACCGATCATGGTAAATCCAATATCCAGTCCGGCATCTGCCTTGATTTCTTCCACAGCCACCGGATCGGCAAAGCCGGCATATGCCTGAGTTGCCAGAGAGCCGCCGGCCTTGGTTTGGGGAACAACATTGACCGGCTCAGCAAAGGGCACAGCCTCACGCTCGGTGATAATGGCCCGGTTCAAATGCTCGCAGCACTGCACGGCAAGGTGCAGTCCCTTGCGACCGGTGAAATCGTAGAGGGCCCGGAAAATATCTCTGGCCACATAGGGGTCGGAGTTGGTGCCGATCTTCGCACCCAGCACCTCGCTGGTGGAGCATCCCACCACCACGATGGCACCGGGCTTCAGTTTCGCTTTTTCGCAGAGCTCTGCAATGGCTGCGGTTGTCTGTTCGTAAATGGACATAGTCATCCTCCTTGTTGCGTTTGCTGTTATTTTACTGCGGAGAAGTCTGTTCGTCAATTCCTTTGCTGATTTCACGAACTTAAGAATATCTTAAAAATCGGAACATTGCCATCTGTTTGCAATTTTGTTATAATTTGTTCATAAATTGCGAAAGAGAGGAACCTCCATGGAACTGTGGACACCTGAACACGCCCGAACCCTGCCGTTGGCTGTGGTGGCAATGATTGTGATCGCTGTTGTTCTGCGGCTGACCATCGGTAAGATGGATATCAAAATCCGAATGATCCCGTTTCAGATTTTGGCGGTGGCCATTGTGCTGCTGGAAATCGGCAAGCAGGTTGTTTCTTTCCGTAACGGCTATGACCTTTACCATCTTCCGTTCCATTTCTGCTCCTTGTTCATCTTTATGATGCCCCTGATGGCCTTCTATACCGGCAAGCACTGTCAGACGGTGCGGCAGATCACCATGGCAATTTGTGCCGCCACTACGCTGCTGACCCTGATTTATCCCAATTTGATCTATGGTGCCTGGAATATCACTGGATATTTCGAAAATTATTTGGATTTCCATACAGTGACCTTCCATAATATCGTCATTTTCGCCTTTATTCTGATCGCTGCCCTTGGCTTGGCAGAACCTGCCCATCAGGGCGGCGTCAAGGCGGTGGCACTGTTTACGGTGGGCTTCTGTGTAGTGTCCGCCTCTATGGCACATATTTTGCAGACCAATTTCAACAATTTCTATGTGTGCAACATTGCTCCTCTGGAGGCGGTGCGTCAGGCGGTGGAGAATTCCCTGGGATCTCTGGTCGCTGCACTGATGTATGTCGTGATTGTTACCGTGCTGGACATTCTGGTGGTTCAGCTGGGGTACTGGCTGGGTAAGCAGCTGGTAAAGCTGGTCTTCACCGGTAAAAAACACCAACCTGTTTGATAAGAAAAGGAGATGCTGCGGCATCTCCTTTTCTTCAGTTTGTCAAAAAACTGTTCTTTTGGAAATCTTGGTAAAACGCCCAAATCTCTTGACGAACAATGCCCGCAACAGTATAATGGCGGTAAAAGATAATGGAATCTAAGGAGGCGATCGTGTGCGTGGTATTCCTTCGCTGATCACCGATATTCGAAAGAAAGTCTTTACCGAGGTGGCCAGAATGGCCTACGACGGGGGAGACTATACCAAGGCAGAAGACCTGCCCTACATTATTGTCCCCGGCGACCGGCCGCTGCACCGGGAGTCTGTTTTTCTGGAGCGTGCCATTGCCGGTGAACGGGTGCGTTTGGCCATGGGCCTGGGTGTGCGTCCGATTCAGACAAGGTCTTTGATGACCGATGGCATGGATGCTGCTGCCGCGGCTGAGGCTTACTATGAGCCGCCCCTGGTCAACATCATTCCCTATGCCTGCCATGCTTGCCCCACCAATCAGTACCGGGTGACAGAAAGCTGCCAAAACTGTCTGGCTGCATCCTGCCAAAAGGTGTGCCCCAAGGACGCTATTTCTTTTGTCAATGGCAAGAGCTACATCGATCCGGACAAGTGCATCAAGTGCGGCAAATGTGCCAAGGCCTGCCCCTACCATGCCATCATTCATCTGGAGCGACCCTGTGCCGCGGCCTGCGGCATGGATGCCATCGTGTCCGACGAGTACGGCAGAGCCACCATCAATCAGGATAAATGCGTGGCCTGCGGTCAGTGCCTGGTCAGCTGCCCCTTCGGTGCCATTGTGGACAAGGGTCAGATATTCCAGGTCATCCAGTCCATCCGTAAGGAAGAAAAGGTTATTGCTATTGTGGCCCCGGCCTTTATCGGCCAGTTCGGTAAGTTCTCCACCCCGGGCAAGTTTATTGCCGCTATGAAGCAGCTGGGCTTCCATCGTGTGGTGGAGGTTGCTGTAGGTGCGGATATGTGCACCATCGAGGAGGCAAAGGACTTTTTGGAGAAAGTTCCTGCTGAGCAGAACTATATGGCAACTTCCTGCTGCCCGGCTTGGCATTCCATGATCTATAAGCTGTTCCCCAGCGAAGTGGGGAAGATTTCCATGACACTGACACCTATGGTGTTCACCGCCCGGCTGATGAAGCAGAAGTATCCGGGCTGTAAGGTGGTCTTTGTGGGCCCCTGTGCCGCGAAGAAGCTGGAGGCGATCCGGGCAGATATCCGTTCCGATGTGGACTTTGTGCTGACCTTTGAGGAGCTGCAGGGTATGTTTGAGGCGAAGCAGGTCGATTTCGAGACCATTGAGCCCATGTTTGACCTGAACGAGGGTACAGCCACCGGCCGCGGTTTTGCGGTGTCCGGCGGTGTCGCTGGAGCTGTGACCAAGGTAATTCAGGAAACCCATCCCGAGGTGGAGGTCAAAACTGCCCGTGCAGAAGGCCTCAGGGAATGCCGGAAGCTGATGACCTTGGCTAAGGCCGGTAAATACAACGGCTACCTTCTGGAGGGTATGGCCTGTCCCGGCGGCTGTGTGGCCGGAGCGGGAACGCTGCTGCCGGTGGAGCTGGCAGCAACGGTAGTAGGTCGCTATCAGAAAGAGGCTCAAACGGAAAGCCCCCTGGACAGCCCCTACCGGGATAAAGCCGAAACCCTTGACTAAAAATGTGGGGGCGAGCATCGCTCGTCCGAAAGAGGATGTGCCAACCGCACATCCTCTTTTTTCTATAGTGTTGCAATTTGGTCAGGGGAGTGGTATAATCTTCCTATCTATGAACGAAGAGGCAATACCATGGAATTCAATGATATTTACGACGAGCACAGAAATTTAACCGGCCGGGTGCACCGTCGGGGTTCCTCCTGGAAACCCGGTGAGTACGGGCTGGTGGTTTGCGTGTGGGTCTACGACGGCAAGGGCAATCTTCTGCTGACCCGCCGGGCCAAAGGCAAGAGCTTTGCCGGCACTTGGGAGAACTCTGGCGGTGCGGCCAAAGCAGGGGAGACCAGTCGGCAGGCCATTGCCAGGGAGCTTTTTGAGGAGACCGGTATCCGGGCGGAGCAGGAGGAATTTGAGTTGCTGGGCTCTGACCGGGACGCCCATGTCCACTATGACTTCTACTGCTTGCGGCGGCAAACACCCCTGAACCAAATTGTTCTGCTGCCCGGTGAAACCGACGGCGTCCAGTGGGCGAGCTTTGCCGATATCCACGAGATGATCCGCACAAAACAGATCTGCCGTATCATTGCCAATCAGTTCCTGCGGCAGGAGCCGGATCTGAAGAAACGGCAAACTGCACAAGATTGAGACTATATTTTTGGAACAATCTCCGCTTGCCAAAAATACCTATTCTGCGATATAATGAAAAAAAGCGTTTTGGAACATCCGGCGAAACGCTGTGCCGGATATCAAAACGCTTTTCTTTTTACACCAGCTAGGAGGAAACGAATTATGATCGAATTGACCAAACTTCCCATTCGCCACGGCAAGGTACCCCTGCGGGTGGCCTACGGCCATTTTGCCACCAACCACTCCCACATTAATTACTATATCGATATTACATATCAGAAAACCCGACTGTCCGAGGCTAAGGAAAGTGCCCGTGAGTTGGTTTCCCATTTTATCAATAATACCCCTGTGGACACCATCCTGTGTCTGGATGGTACTGCGGTTCTGGGCACTTGCGTTGCGGAGGAGCTGACCAAGACCGGTTTCCGCACCATTAACCAGCACCAGACCATCTATGTGCTGGAGCCGGAGTTCAACGGCAATTCCCAGATGATCTTCCGGGATAACATTCAGCCCATGCTGCGTAATAAGCACGTGCTGATTCTGATGGCCTCCGTTTCCACCGGCTATACCGCCAAGCGGTCCATCGAAGCCATCGGCTACTACGGTGGTTATGTTGCCGGCATCGCAGCGATCTACCGTGCAGTGGACGAGGTGGAGGGACATCCGGTCCGTTCCATCTACAGCGTGGACGATATTCCGGACTATGCAAGCTATGATTACCGGGAATGCCCCTACTGCAAGCAGGGCAGAAAGCTGGATGCCTTGGTCAACAGCTTTGGCTATTCGGCACTGTAAACAAAATGAAAAAATCCGCTCGGTGCAGCCGGGCGGATTTTTTGTGCAAAAAAATAAAAAACCGAAGCAAAAAGCTCCGGGAATCGCAAAAAAACAGTTGACATTCAATTGTGGATATGGTATTCTAGTAGAACATATTGGATATTATGCCCTTTTATGCCATCATCCATTTGCGAGGTCATAATATCACAGATATGGGCGGCTGTCAAGCAGGCAATTTGCAATATTGACAACTGCACCGTGCGTATCATTTATTTCAGTGCAAAACACACAATTCGAAAGAAAGGCTGTGATGATCCATATGGCAATGGAAATGGTCAAGGACGTAAAGTTCGGCAAGACCATGCGTAAGTCCTACGCAAAGTACAATGAGATCCTGGAGATCCCCAACATGCTGAAGATCCAGAAGGATTCCTATGAGTGGTTCCTGAAGGAAGGCCTGCGTGAGGTTTTCAAGGATGTCGGCGTAATCACTGACTTCTCCGGTAAACTGGAGCTGAGCTTCCTGGATTACTCCATGGACGAGAAGCCCAAGTATACCATCGAGGAGTGCAAGGAGCGGGATGCTACCTATGCAAAGCCCATCAAGGTGCGGGTACGTCTTCGCAATACCGAGACCGACGAGATCAAGGAGCAGGAGATCTTCATGGGAGATTTCCCCATCATGACCAATGGTGGCACCTTTGTGATCAATGGTGCGGAGCGTGTCATCGTTTCTCAGATCGTCCGTTCTCCCGGTATGTACTACACCCACGATGTGGACAAGGCTGACCAGCATACCTATACTGCTACGGTCATTCCTTACCGCGGTGCCTGGCTGGAGTACGAAACTGACAACTCTAATGTGTTCTGGGTTCGCATCGACAAGAACCGCAAGCTGCC
Organism: Oscillospiraceae bacterium; assembly: GCA_015067945.1. Classification (GTDB taxonomy): domain Bacteria; phylum Bacillota; class Clostridia; order Oscillospirales; family Oscillospiraceae; genus Faecousia. The sequence goes on along the minus strand of SVLM01000014.1, from coordinate 9,579 downwards.
CATTACCTGCCTGATCCGTGCCCTGGGCGTGGAGACTGACGAGCAGATTAAGGCACTGTTCGGTCAGGACGAGCGGATTCTGGCCACTCTGGAAAAGGATCCCTGCAAGACCCGTGAGGAGTCTCTGCTGGAGATCTACCGCCGGCTGCGTCCCGGTGAGCCTCCTACGGTGGAAACTGCCATCGCACACTTGGAGGGCCTGCTGTTTGATGCCCACCGCTACGATGTGAGCAAGGTCGGCCGTTATAAGTTCAACAAGAAGGTCGATATCTGGAACCGGATCTCCGGCCAGGAGGCTGTTGAGCCCATTGCCGATCCCATGACCGGCGAGATTCTGGTCATGCCCGGTGAGATCATCAGCCGCGAAATGGCTCACACCATCAGCGACAAGGGCGTCAATGAGGCGGTTGTCAAGGTCGGCGACCAGAACGTTCGTGTATTCTCCAACAACATGGTCAGCATGGCCACCTATGTGGACTTTGATCCTGCTGAGTATGGCATTCGTGAGAAGGTCAGCTTCCCTGTGCTGAAGGAAATGCTGGAGACCGTTCCTGCCGACGGCTGGAAGGATGCCATTGCCGAGCGTTATGACGATCTGATCCCCAACCATATCACTGTGGATGATATCATGGCCTCCATCAACTATCTGAACTGCGTTGCCATGGGTATCGGCGTTGCTGACGATATCGACCATCTGGGCAACCGCCGCCTGCGTTGTGTCGGTGAGCTGCTGCAGAACCAGTTCCGCATCGGCTTCAGCCGTCTGGATCGCGTGATCCGCGAGCGTATGACCGTGCAGGATCTGGACGCTGTTACGCCCCAGAGCCTGATCAATATCCGTCCCGTCACCGCCGTGATCAAGGAGTTCTTCGGCTCCAGCCCCCTGAGCCAGTTCATGGACCAGAATAACCCCCTGGCCGAGCTGACCCACAAGCGTCGTCTGTCCGCACTGGGCCCCGGCGGTCTGAGCCGTGAGCGTGCATCCTTCGACGTTCGTGATATTCACTACACCCACTATGGCCGTATGTGCCCCATCGAGACCCCCGAAGGTCCCAACATCGGTCTGATCAACTACCTGGCTACCTTCGCAAAGATCAACGAGTATGGCTTTGTGGAGGCTCCCTACCGCAAGGTGGACAAGGCTACCGGCTTCGTTACCGAAACTGTGGAGTACATGACCGCCGACGTGGAAGACGATTTCTATATCGGTCAGGCCAATGAGCCTCTGGACGAGAACGGCTGTCTGGCAAATGCCCGTATTACCTGCCGTCACCGCAGTGAGATCATCGCAGTGGACCGGAACATGATCGATTATATCGACGTTTCTCCCAGAATGATGATCTCCATCGCAACCTCTTTCATTCCCTTCCTGCAGAACGACGACGCAAACCGTGCTTTGATGGGTGCGAACATGCAGCGTCAGGCTGTGCCTCTGCTGACTACCGAGCCTCCCGTGGTCGCTACCGGTATTGAGCATAAGGCCGCTGTGGACTCCGAGGTCTGCCTGAAGGCCAAGAAGCCCGGTACCGTCACTGCTGTGTCCGCTACCGAGATCTCCCTGGGTTACGACGATGGCGAGACCGAGATCTGCCATCTGACCAAGTTTGCCCGCAGCAATGCCGGCACCTGCATCAACCAGCGTCCCATCGTGGAGGTTGGCGAGCATGTGGAGACCGAGCAGATCATTGCTGACGGTCCTTCCTGCTCCGGCGGCGAAATCGCTCTGGGTAAGAACGTGCTCATTGGCTTCGTTACCTGGGAAGGCTACAACTACGAGGACGCCATTCTGCTGAACGAGCGTCTGGTGAAGGAAGACGTCTTTACCTCTATCCACATTGAGGAGCACGAGACCGAGGCCCGGGATACCAAGCTGGGACCCGAGGAAATCACCCGTGATATTCCCAACGTTGGTGAGGACACCCTGAAGGATCTGGACGAGAACGGCATTATCCGCATCGGTGCTGAGGTCCATTCCGGCGACTACCTGGTCGGTAAGGTTACCCCCAAGGGCGAGACCGAGCTGACCCCCGAGGAGCGTCTGCTCCGGGCCATCTTTGGCGAGAAGGCAAGAGAAGTCCGCGATACCTCTTTGAAGGTGCCTCACGGCGAAAGCGGCATCGTTGTGGATGTCAAGGTCTTTACCAAGGAAAATTCTGATGAACTGGCTCCCGGTGTTACCAAGTCCGTCCGTGTCTACATCGCACAGAAGAGAAAGATCTCCGTGGGCGATAAGATGGCCGGCCGTCACGGCAACAAGGGCGTTGTTTCCCGTGTTCTGCCGGAGGAAGATATGCCCTTCCTGCCTGATGGCACCCCCCTGGATGTGGTTCTGAACCCCCTGGGCGTGCCTTCCCGTATGAACATCGGTCAGGTTCTGGAAGTCCACCTGGGTTACGCCGCCAAGGCTCTGGGTTGGAAGGTTGCTACCCCCGTGTTCGACGGTGCCAACGAGAAGGATATCCGCGATACCCTGAAGCTGGCTGGTCTGCGTGAGGACGGCAAGACCGTTCTGTATGATGGCCGCACCGGCGAACCCTTCGATAACCTGGTTACCGTTGGTTATCCCTACTATCTGAAGCTGCACCATCTGGTCGACGATAAGATCCACGCCCGTTCCACCGGTCCTTACGCACTGGTTACCCAGCAGCCTCTGGGCGGTAAGGCTCAGTTTGGCGGTCAGCGTTTCGGTGAAATGGAAGTCTGGGCTCTGGAAGCCTACGGTGCCGCATACACCCTGCAGGAGATCCTCACCGTCAAGTCCGACGATGTTACCGGTCGTGTCAAGACCTACGAGGCAATCGTTAAGGGTGCCAATATTCCCAAGCCCGGTGTTCCCGAATCCTTCAAGGTTCTGGTCAAGGAACTGCAGGCTCTGTGCTTGGATGTTCGTGTTCTGGATGAAATGGGCAACGAGATCGAGCTGAAGGACGAGGAAGAAGAGGAAGAGATCGGCTACACCATGCCCCACAGTGAGCTGGTGGTTGGCAGTGCTGATGAAGTGCTGGATGCCGGTTTCGTCATCGACGAGGACAGCCCGGAAGATATTATGGATGTGTTCGGCACCGGTGAAGACGATGCTGACACGTTTGAAGATTAAGGAGGTGCAGTATGGCAGATGCTACTTTTGATGCCATTAAAATTGGCATTGCATCGCCGGAGATGATCCGGCAGTGGTCCTTCGGCGAGGTTAAGAAGCCGGAGACGATCAATTACCGCACCCTGAAGCCCGAACGGGACGGCCTGTACTGCGAAAAGATCTTTGGACCCCAGAAGGACTGGGAGTGCCACTGCGGCAAGTATAAGAAGATCAAGTACAAGGGCAAGGTCTGTGACCGTTGCGGTGTTGAAGTTACCCGTGCAAAGGTTCGCCGTGAGCGTATGGGCCACATCGAGCTGGCCGCTCCCTGCAGCCATATCTGGTACTTCAAGGGTATTCCTTCCCGTATGGGTCTGATTCTGGATATCAGTCCCAAGATTCTGGAGAAGGTTCTGTATTTCGCTGCATATATCGTTACCGATCCCGGTGATGCACCCCTTTCTCTGAATCAGGTGCTGACCGAGAAGGAATATCGGGATATGCGCGAAAAGTATGAGGACGACTTCAAGGCCGGCATGGGTGCCGAGGCAGTTAAGGAACTGCTGGAGCAGATCGACCTGGATGCTCTGTCCACCCAGCTCCGTGAGGAGCTGAAGACAGCCTCTTCTCAGAAGAAGCTGCGTCTTGTGAAGCGTTTGGAAGTGGTTGAGGCTTTCCGGGAATCCGGCAACAAGCCCAGCTGGATGATCATGGATGTGCTGCCGGTCATTCCTCCGGATATCCGTCCCATGATTCAGCTGGACGGCGGCCGTTTCGCCACCTCCGACCTGAACGATCTGTACCGCCGCGTGATCAACCGTAACAACCGTCTGAAGAGACTGATTCAGCTGAACGCCCCTGACATCATCGTCCGCAACGAAAAGCGGATGCTGCAGGAGGCTGTGGACGCACTGATCGACAATGGCCGTCGCGGCCGTGCCGTTACCGGTGCCAACAACCGTGCACTGAAGTCTCTGAGCGATATGCTCAAGGGTAAGCAGGGCCGCTTCCGTCAGAACCTGCTGGGTAAGCGTGTTGACTACTCCGGCCGTAGCGTTATCGTCGTCGGCCCCGAGCTGAAGCTGTATCAGTGCGGCGTGCCGAAGGAAATGGCCATCGAGCTGTTCCGGCCCTTCGTGATGAAGAAGCTGGTGTCTGACGGCCTGGCCAACAACATCAAGTCCGCCAAGAAGATGATCGATAAGGGCAAGACCGAGGTTTGGGATGCTCTGGACGAGATCATCAAGGATCGTCCTGTTATGCTGAACCGTGCACCTACCCTGCACCGTCTGGGCATTCAGGCCTTTGAACCCATCCTGGTCGAGGGTCGTGCACTGAAGCTGCACCCCCTGTGCTGTACCGCATTTAACGCTGACTTCGACGGTGACCAGATGGCTATCCACGTTCCTCTGTCCGCTGAGGCTCAGGCCGAGGCAAGACTGCTGATGCTGTCTGCCAACAACCTGCTGCGTCCTCAGGACGGCAAGCCCGTTACTGTTCCTACTCAGGATATGATTCTGGGTGCCTACTATCTGACCTATACCAGACTTGGCAAGGCAGAGAAGGGTGCTGAGGAAGTGTTCGTATCCAGTGCCGGCGAAACCGAGCTGACCGCAGGTCAGGTAGTGGATGCCGACGAGTTCCTGGCTGCCAATAAGAAGGCCAAGGCTGAGGGCAAGCTGCAGGCACAGTTCGTGCCCGTGCACAGCTACTCCAGCGTGGATGAGGCAATCGCTGCTTATGCAGACGGCTCCATCGGCCTGCACGCTCCCATCCGTGTCCGTTACGGCAAGGAAGTGGACGGTGAAATGCAGTACCGTCTGATCAACGCCACTGTTGGCCGTCTGATCTACAACGAGCCCATTCCTCAGGATCTGGGCTTCGTGGATCGCAACGATCCGGCACACGCTTTCGATTTGGAAGTGGACTTCCTGGTCGACAAGAAGAAGCTGGGCAAGATCATTGACAAGTGTATCCGCCGCCACGGCTTCACCATCGCCACCGAGATGCTGGACCGCATCAAGGCACTGGGCTACAAGTACTCCACCAAGGGTGCCATTTCTGTTTCCATTGCGGATATGGTGGTTCCCGAGATCAAGTACCAGCTGGTCCGCGATGCTGAAGGTAAGGTTCTGGAGATTGAAAACTATTATCGCCAGGGCTATATTACCAACGAAGAGCGTTACCGCCTGGTTGTCGAGCAGTGGGAAAAGACCACCGCGGATGTTACCAGTGCACTGTCCGGCAATCTGGATGAGTTCAACCCCATCTATATGATGGCTGACTCCGGTGCTCGTGGTAGCATGGCTCAGATCCGTCAGCTGGCCGGTATGCGTGGCCTGATGGCCGATACCGCCGGCCGTACCATCGAGATCCCCGTTAAGGCAAACTTCCGTGAAGGCCTGAGTGTTCTGGAGTACTTCATTTCCTCCAGAGGTGCACGTAAGGGCATGACCGATACGGCTCTGCGTACCGCTGACTCCGGTTATCTGACCCGTCGTATGGTCGACGTTTCTCAGGATGTGATCATCCGTGAGCATAACTGCGGCACTACCAACGGTATTTGGGTCGGTGCAGTGGAGCAGAACGGCGATGTCATCGACAGCTTCGGCAACCGTATCCGTGGCCGTTACCCGGTCAACGATGTGCTGCACCCCGTTACCGGTGAGCTGCTGCACTCCAAGGATGTCATGATGATGCCTGAGGATGCCCAGAAGTTCGAGGATGCGGGCATTGAGAAGATCTATATCCGTACCATTCTGGGCTGCCGTGCCCGTGTGGGTGTCTGTGCAAAGTGCTACGGCATGAATCTGGCCACCTCCAGAGAGGTTGACCTGGGTGAGGCTGTCGGTGTTATCGCAGCTCAGTCCATCGGTGAGCCCGGTACTCAGCTGACCATGCGTACCTTCCACTCCGGCGGAGTTGCGGGTGACGATATCACCCAGGGTCTGCCCAGAGTTGAAGAACTGTTCGAGGCCCGCCGTCCCAAGAAGATGGCACAGATCTCCGAGATTACCGGTATGGTCGCCATTGATGATTCCCACCGTACCGCTCTGCGTAACATCACTGTTACTGCTGAGGACGGTGAGGTCAAGGTCTATCAGGTGCCTTACTCTGTGGGTCTGAAGGTTCAGAACGGCAAGACCGTGCTGAAGGGCGAGCCCATCACCGATGGTGCTCTGTATCCCCAGGATGTTCTGCGGATCTCCGGCGTGGAAGCTGTTCAGGATTATCTGGTCCAGTCTGTCCAGGCTGTGTACCGTCAGCAGGGCGTTGAGATCAACGATAAGCACATTGAGGTTATCATTCGTCAGATGATGCGTAAGGTGCGTGTTGAGGAGCCCGGCGATACGCCGCTGCTCACCGGCACAGTCATCGACGCTTTCGAGTTTGCCGATGCCAATGCGGCTGTCCAGGCCCGGATCGACGCCGGCGAAACTGATCTGCAGCTGGCTACCGCAACTACCATGCTGCTGGGTATTACCAAGGCTGCTCTGGCTACGGATTCCTTCCTGTCTGCTGCTTCCTTCCAGGAAACCACCAAGGTTCTGACCGATGCCGCTATCAAGGGCAAGGTCGACCGTCTGGTCGGTCTGAAAGAGAACGTGCTGATCGGTAAGTTGATTCCTGCCGGTTCCGGCTTGATGGCCTACCGGGATTTTGAGCCCGGCAAGTCTCCTGAGCCCCGTTCTACCGAGGAACCCACCGAGGAAGAAGCCGTCTAATCCCTAAAATAAGCCCGTCACCATACCGGTGACGGGCGTTTTGTACTGTCCGCACAAACTGGGGCAGTTTCTTCATAACATGTTCCTTATTTTACCGGAAAATCTGGCAGGGGCGCGTAATAGGATTGTGCACTCAGCGCCAACACCTCAACATGGGTTACACCAGTACCGTCTGCAGACATTTTGCATGCGTTCCATTCTGTCACATAATACAGCTCTCCTGCCGCATTCGCCGTATAATAGCATGGCGGTTCTTTGTCTCTTAAGCTGAAACTGGTATAGCCGAACTCAGTCAGGGCAGTCGTAAATGTGGCATCTAATACACTAATATCCACCAAAGATGCCAGATCTACACAAAAGTATTGAAGATACCGTTGGGCAGATACACTCATTAGAGCACCGTCTAATGAGAACTGAATATATACCACATCATCGGTAGGGATCTGATTCAAATACGCTCGATAACACACAACATATCGATTCTGTTCGGCGTTTGCATATTCTATCAACTTAGCATATTCAAATTGATAATAGGTTTCCAAATAATCAGAGATGCTTGAGCCGTATAAATCTGTCAGCACCATGATAGCGGTGTTTTTCAACCCGGCTTCTGAGAAATCTGACACAATGGGTGCTGCATCCGCAAGTTCATTATTGTAGATATATAGCTTCTTGATAAAGCCTGTTTCTTTAAACACTTGCAGGTCCATTTTTCCGTCAACAACATATTCATCATAGTTCCTGAGATTAAGAAAATCGAAAACCTCATTCGAATATGAATATATTTGGCTGGCATTATATGATGCCAAATACTTCTTTCCATTCACCGTTACTTCCCGGGAGGTGTCTATCAATTCTGTGTCCGTAATTACCTGTTGATCTGGATGCGATAGGCCGGAATTATAATATTTTGCGTAATCTTCATCGTCGGTTTCTCCATACACTGGATAACGCACGACTTCAACCGAGGCGGGTATTTGCTTGCAATAGCAGCATTCGTCTGAACAACCACACAAAATGGAAATACTTAAAACGAATAATAGAATCGTAAACATCTTTTTCAGCATTTTATTTTCCTCCTATCAAAAATGTAGATTCCGATGTTTTATCCAACATTGAGAAACTGTCTAGAATCGCCTATGTAGTATGCCTCGAAAAGCGGGTCATCGCCAAGAATGGAACTTATGCAATCGTAAATGTTCTTCGTTGAGCAGTATTCCAAGAAAGCAAGCAAGAAACTGTACGCTTCATTAACAGGAATGCTCTCTAATGTTCCCAATACAAAATGAGCTCCCTTATCATAAGTAGATTGCACAAGATTTCGAACGAGAGAATAACGCATGCTTCATATTTTGCCTCCTTAGCATAGAACAAAGTTGAACGAACGAGCTTTGTCTGGAAACAAAAAACGCATAAACCGTTCGAATCAGCGGTTCATGCGTCTAAGAAATGAAGAGAAGATTATACCTCACTTTATATACAAGGAGATCACGCACATCACTTAATAAACCGCTGTTATTGAAGCCAATGATATACATGACAGTAAAACCTCCTTGCCAGAATGAATTACCTTCTTGTAATTTCAGTATACCATATAATGAAAGGTTGTCAACATCAAAAGAAAAGATATATCACCCACAAAAGACGAGTATTTCTCAAAAATGGACAGATAACAGATAGGTTTATTTTTGTACGCAAGGTCGTTTGTCGCACCTGAGAAAAACAAGTGTCAGCAGGGGAGGGAGTAACCAAATATACAAATATTTTTTACAAAATTTGTTGACATTTCCGAAAATATGCGTATAATAATATGCTGTATGGACATGCAAAAAAGTAGAAAGTGTGCAGAGGTCGATGCCCTGGCTCAGTTACAGGGTTGCAAGACAGTGGTTGGAGCAAAACAGCTCAAAAAAGCCCTGCTAAACGGCAAAGCAAGCCGTGTTTTCCTTGCAGAAAATGCCGATCCTGCCCTTACCGAACCCATTGAGGCTCTGTGCCTCCAACATCAAGTTGAATGTACCTGGGTCCCGTCTATGACGGAGCTTGGTCATGCCTGCGGAATCGACGTAGGTGCGGCAGCTGCCGCAGTGATTGCTTGATTCTATCGGGAAATCCCGTGGAATATATACCGCCGAAAGGCGAGAACGAAAGAAAGGAGAATATTGATGCCTACTTTTAATCAGCTCGTTAAGAATGGCCGTAAGCAGGCTACCTACAAGTCCACTGCCCCCGCTCTGCAGAGAGGTCTGAACACCCTGGAGAACAAGGCTACCAGCCTGCCTTCCCCCCAGAAGCGTGGCGTGTGCACCGCTGTTCGTACCACCACCCCCAAGAAGCCTAACTCCGCACTGCGTAAGATCGCCCGTGTGCGTCTGACCAACGGTATGGAAGTTTCCGCTTATATCCCCGGTGTCGGCCATAACCTGCAGGAGCACTCCGTGGTTCTGATCCGCGGCGGCCGTGTCAAGGACCTGCCCGGTGTTCGTTACCACATCATCCGCGGCACTCTGGATACTCAGGGCGTGCAGGGTCGGATGCAGTCCCGCTCCAAGTACGGTGCAAAGCGTCCCAAGGCCGGCAAGAAGTAATCTTCCGCCAAGCCCAAAAAATTGACTGTTTCCAAGCCCTTTCGCAAGGCTTCGCCTTGCCACGATGGTTTTTTATATATAAACCTCTGGCCAGGCACAACGAAAGACTCACTTTCGAGTACCGATGAAATCATTATATTATGAAGGAGGGAAGCAAAGTGCCCAGAAGAGGTAATGTTCCCAAGAGAGA
>SVLM01000013.1 GCA_015067945.1 Oscillospiraceae bacterium | reverse complement strand
TTAAGGGCCCCGGTCAGGGACGTGAGGCTGCTATCCGTGCTCTGCAGTCCGCAGGCCTGGAAGTCGTTATGATTAAGGACGTCACCCCCATTCCCCACAATGGCTGCCGTCCCCCCAAGAGACGTCGCGTCTAATTAGGAATAGGAGGAATTTGCGTTATGGCTAAGAATATGCAGCCCGTGCTGAAGCGTTGCAGAACGCTGGGCGTTTCTCCTGCCGCAATGGGTTATTCTAAGACTTCCAACAAGAACCCCGGCGGTCAGAGAAGAGCTAAGAAGTCTGAGTATGCTACTCAGCTGACCGAGAAGCAGAAGGTCAAGTTTGTTTATGGTATCCAGGAAAAGCAGTTCCGGAACTACTACGAGAAGGCCGCTCGTGCAGAAGGCAACACCGGTGAAGTGCTGCTGACCTACGTTGAGCGCCGTCTGGACAATGTTGTTTACCGTCTGGGCTTTGCCAACTCCCGCCGTCAGGCTCGTCAGCTGGTCAACCACGGTCACTTCACTGTCAATGGCAGCCGCGTCAACATCCCCAGCTATCTGATCAAGGTTGGCGATGTGATCGCTGTTTCCGAGAAGAGCAACTCCAACAACTTCTTCAAGAAGCTGCGGGAAGACGATGCTTTCGTTGCTGCTCCCAAGTGGCTGGATCGTGACAAGAATACCCTCCAGGGTAAGGTCGTTGCTATGCCCACTCAGGCCGATATCGACTTCGATATCGCAGTACACCTGATCGTCGAGTTGTACTCCAAGTAATCGACCCCCTGTAAGTTCGTATTGTCAATTGTGGGGTGCATTCTACACCCCATACTCTTGAGAAGGAGGGTTTATACTCATGGTAGAAATTGAAAAGCCTCGCATCACCTGCCTGGATTCTGTGGAGGACATTTCCTACGGCAAGTATGTTGTGGAGCCCCTGGAGCGCGGCTACGGCATGACTCTGGGTAACTCTCTGCGCCGGATTCTGCTGAGCAGTCTGCCCGGCTACGCTGCAACTTCTGTGAAGATTGCTGGCGTGCAGCATGAGTTTTCCACCATCCCCGGCGTGAAGGAAGATGTTACTGAGATCGTTCTGAATGTTAAGAGAATGATCGTCAAGCTCCACTCCCAGGGCGTTAAGACCGTGTATATCGATGCTGTTGGCCCCTGTGAGGTCACTGCTGGCGATATCAAGGCCGATGGTGAGGTTGAGATCCTGAACCCTGAGCTGCACATCTGCACTCTGGGCGAAGATGCCACATTTAACATGGAGATCACCCTGTCCCAGGGTCGTGGCTATGTTTCCTCTGATCGGAACAAGACCGCTCAGACCGTGATCGGTGTGATTCCCATTGACTCCATCTATTCTCCTGTTAAAAAGGTGAATTACTCGGTGGAGCCCACCCGTGTCGGCGACAAGACCGACTTTGATAAGCTGACCCTTGAGGTCTGGACAGATTCCACCATCTCTGCAAAGGATGCTGTCTCCCTTGGTGCCAAGATCCTGTCTGATCACCTGACCGTGTTCACCAGCCTGTCCGACGCTGTCGGCAGCGGTTCCACCGTCGTTGAGAAGACTTCCGATCGTCCCGACGCCAAGCTTGCCATGACCATCGATGAGCTGGATCTGTCTGTCCGGAGCTTCAACTGCCTGAAGCGTGCCAACATCAACACCGTTGCCGATCTGATTAGCAAGACCGACGAGGATATGATGAAGGTTCGTAACATGGGCAAGAAGTCCCTGGACGAGGTTCAGAAGAAGCTGGAAATGATGGGCCTGTCCCTGGCCAGCTCTGATTCTGGCAGCAGCAATTAACTAAGTGTTAACCTTTCAAAAAGGAGGAAATGTTCATGTTCGGAACTCGTAAACTGGGCAAGACCAGCGATCAGAGAAAGGCTCTGCTGCGGCAGCTGGTTACCGACCTGCTGGAAAACGGCAAGATCGAGACCACTTTCTATCGCGCCAAGGAGGTTCAGCCTGTTGTTGAGAAGATGATCACCCTGGGCAAGAAGGGCGGCCTGGCTAATTACCGCCGTGCTCTGTCCTTCATCACCAAGGAAGATGTCGCTAACAAGCTGTTCAAGGAGATCGCTCCCAAGTACGCTGAGCGCAACGGTGGTTACACCCGCGTGACCCGTACCGGTGCTCGCCGCGGTGACGCTGCTGAGATGGCAGTCATCGAGCTGGTTTGATCCAACAATTATAAGAATAGAGCGTGCTGATTTCAGCACGCTCTTTTTCTACACAAATAGTATAAAAAAACAAGGATATTCTTTCATAAAATCAGTATTCTTAAAATGCTGCATTGACAGATGAACTGCACTTGTCTATAATATCGGTAGATTATTATGGAGGAGAATGCACATGAGAGATATTATCATTCAAAAGGTTCTTCAAAAGAAGGTTGTGGCAATTGTCCGTGGTGTATACGGAGAGGATTGTGTAAATTTGGCGAAGGCATTGTATGCCGGTGGCGTGGAGCTGATGGAGGTCACCTTCGATCAGAGCAAGCCGGAAGCATATAGCCGCACCTCCGACACAATTCGTCAGCTGGTTGAGGCTATGGGGGACAAGATGATCTTCGGTGCAGGCACTGTCACCAATTTGGAAACTCTGGAGCTGGCAAGACAGGCCGGTGCAAAGTTTGTTGTATCTCCCGATACCAATGAAGCGGTGATTAAGGCAACTGTCGCTGCCGGTATGGTATCCATGCCTGGTGCAATGACTCCCACTGAGATCCTGACCGCACATGCATACGGTGCAGACTTTGTAAAGGTGTTCCCCACCTCCGGTCTGGGTGCATCCTACATCAAGGCTGTCTGCGGCCCTATTAACCATGTGCGTCTGCTGGCTGTGGGCGGTGTCAGCGAGAAGAATGTTGGTGAATTCCTGAAGGCAGGCTGCGTCGGTGCAGGCATTGGCGGCAATCTGGTCAACAAGGAATGGATCAAAAACGGCGAATTCGATAAAATTACAGCACTGGCTCAGGAACTGATGGCCAATGCAAATGCTTAAGGAGGCAAAAACCATGAAGAGAATTATTACTTTTGGTGAAATCATGCTGCGTCTGAACCCCGAGGGAGCCCTGCGTTTCGTTCAGGCGGACAAGTTCGAGGCAAGCTATGCCGGCGGTGAGGCCAATGTGGCTGTGTCCCTGGCAAATTACGGCATGGATGCTGCTTTCGTATCCAAGGTGCCCGCCCATGCCATCGGCCAGTGTGCAGTGAACGCTCTGCGTCACTACGGCGTGGATACCAAGCATATGGTCCGCGGCGGCGACCGCCTGGGTGCTTACTACGTAGAGAAGGGTGCTTCCCAGCGTCCCTCCAAGGTCATTTACGACCGTGCATACTCTGCCATCGCTTTGGCTGAGCCCTCCGATTTCGATTGGGATGCCATTTTCGAGGGTGCTGACTGGTTCCACTGGACCGGTATTACTCCCGCACTGGGTGGTAACCTGCCCCAGATCTGCCTGGAGGCCTGCAAGGCTGCCAAGGCCCGGGGCGTGAAGATTTCCTGCGACCTGAACTACCGCAATAAGCTGTGGAGTCGGGAAAAGGCTTGCGAGGTCATGAGCCAGCTGGTGCCCTATGTGGATGTGCTGATTGCCAACGAGGAAGATGCCAAGGACGTATTCGGCATCGAGGCTGCCAATACCGACATTAATTCCGGCAAACTGGATCACAAGGGCTATATTTCCGTTGCTGAGCAGATCACCCAGCGTTTCGGCTGCAGCAGCGTAGCAATTACTCTGCGTAGCAGCATCTCTGCTGACGATAACGATTGGGCAGCTATGCTGTACCAGAATGGTGAGGCTTATTTCTCTCCCAGCTACCGCATCCACATTGTGGACCGCGTTGGCGGCGGCGACAGCTTCGGCGGCGGCCTGATCTACAGCCAGCTGGTGGGCAAGGATCCCCAGCAGTCCATCAATTTCGCTGTGGCAGCATCCTGCCTGAAGCACACCATTTGCCACGATTTCAACTTGGTTACCGTGGACGAGGTTGAGTCCCTTGCAAAGGGCAACGCCTCCGGCCGTGTCCAGAGATAATTCTGTTTTATGTGACGCCCATTGCCGATACGGCAATGGGCGTTCTTTACCATTGTTTTCAAAATATCATACAAAGATATCAAAAAAGCTTGCAAACATTGGCAGATGATTGTATAATATTTCTGGATTTTGGGATTGCCAAAACCGAACATCAAAGGGGGAAGCACTATGCGTAAAATTATGAAAAGAGTTTTGGTGATTGCTCTCATGGCTGTGTTGCTGATGGGTTGCTTTGCCGGCTGCGGTACGGACGAAAGACCCGAAGTAACCCTGGCAACCAAGAACGCAGATGGTTTGTATACCACAGACCCGGTGACTTTGAATATTATCGTCAAACGCCACCCGGACAGAGAGGAATACCCGGATTACATCTGGTATTTTGAGTACATTGAATATTGGTTTGGACAGCAGGGCTATGATGTAACCATCAATGTGGAAGAGGTCAACAGCGATAGCCAGGTGGACCTGATGCTGAATACCGACACCCTGCCGGATATTGTATGGGCCATCACTTTGAATAACACAGAGATCGTGCGTTATGGCGTGGAGGAGCATATGCTTCTGGATTGGACTCCCTACCTGACCGAAGAGCTGATGCCTAATCTGTGTGCCCAGTATGAGAAAAACCCTTCCATGAAGGCTGCTGAGACTGCTCCCGACGGCGGCATTTACGGCCTGCCTTATATTACGCCCTATCCCTATTCCACCATCCCCGGCATGGTGAACCGTATGTTCGTGCGGCAGAGCTGGCTGGATGAGGTCGGCTTGGAAATGCCCACCACCGAGCAGGAATTCCTGGATATGCTCCGGGCGTTCAAAACTGTAAAGCGGGAAGGCCTGCGTACCGATCCGCTGGTCAGCAGTTATAACTTTTTCGAGAAGTATCTGTGGACCTGCCTGGGCTTCTACGGTACGGACGGCACAGCTTACGGCACAGAATTTATGATCAAGGACGGCGAGGTCGTGCTGCCTGCCTATACGGAGGAGTACAAGCATTTTGTGGAATTGATGCACACCATGTACTCTGAGGGCCTGCTGCCCAACGACTACTTAACCATGGGCAATGAAAAGGCAGTTGCCCGGATCAACGAAGGGTCTTCCGGTGTACACGGATGGTACACCCTGCAGTATGTGGGTGATGACTATGCCGATCAGAAGCTGCTGGGTCCCATCCCCATGGGCGGCAACGATGATGTGTATGTCAGCCGCTTGAGCGACTACACCCTGAACACCGTATGGGTGTCCTCCAAGACCAAGCATCCTGAAGTCGTGGCTCTGATGATGGACTTCATGTACAGCGAAGAGGGTTCCTGGCTGTATATGTTCGGCCCCAAGAAGGGTGAGGATCCTCTGGGCCTGGTCGATGGCTGGTACTATGACGACAATGGTTTGATCACCACCTCCAAGGTTGCCTCGGGCAAGTATTCTTTGATGGAAGTCTACGCCCGTGACCACATTCGCCCCAACGACTATGCGGGCCTCCGTGTAGACCCCGTTACCACCGGTGATGGCAGTATTATCACCTATATCGATGCTGTAACCGGCGGCGAGTTCAAGGTGATCAACGACCGTGTCATGACCCGTTCCAGCAACGATGAATGGTGGCGTTTGGAGACCATTGACACCTGGTCTGATTACGCAACATCTATCCGTCTGCCTGCTCCCTATCTGGATGTGGACACGATGACGGAGATGAACGACATTGCAAGTGCTGTTAAGCAGTGGATCAATCAGGAAACACCCAAGTTCATTCAGGGAACGCGTCCCTTGAGCGAGCTGGACAAGTTTATGCAGGAGCTGAAGGGCTTCGGCGTGGAGGAATATATCGAAACTTACCGTGAGGCCTATAAGAGCTTCATGGAAAGCACCTTCGGTGAATAACAAATAACAACAAAGGAGATATACGCAGGTATATCTCCTTTGTTACAACAAGAGGATATAACGATGATTATTGACGCACACGCTCATGTATATGAGATTTTAGCCGGCTACGGTGCCAGGGGAGAGTACCGCCCCTTGGGCAAAGGCCGGGGAATTTGGGCCACCGGTGAGATCGAGCAATTCTTCCCGGAGGAATACGGTGATCTGGGCTTCCATACGGAAACATTGAAAAGGCTCATGGAGGAGAACGGCGTGGATCATGCCGTGCTGCTTCAGGGCGGCAACTATGGTTTTCATAATGACTATGCGGCTGAAGCCGCCCGGAAATATCCGGACAAATTCACCGCTGTGGGCACTTTGGATCCCTACGGCTGCAAGGCCGAAATCATTCTGGACCGATTTATCCGGGAGTACGGCTTCAAGGCACTGAAATTTGAACTGTCCCAATCCTGGGGTCTGACCGGTTATCATCCCGGCCTGCGGCTGACAGATCCTTGCTTTGCACCGATTTTGGAGCGGGCAGAGCAGGAGGGAATGACTATCACCATCGATATGGGTCCCATGAGCAACTCCAGCTTTGACACCGATCAGCTGATGGTGGTGCAAAAGCAGTATCCGAATGTGATGTTTGTGATGACCCACTGCTTTTTTCCCTGCAAGGACGGAAAGAATGACTATCGCCTGCAGAAAATGAAGGAGCTGGCAGCGGATAATTTTGTCTTTGACATCGCCAATCTGCCGCTGTTTGTGAAAGAACCCTGCCCGTTCCCCAGTCAGCAGGAATTTGTCCGGAAGGCTGCGGATTTTGTGGGTGCTCATCGGTTGCTGTGGGGCACGGATCTGCCCTGCACCTTCCTGCGGCTTACCTACAGGGAAATGATCGAGTTTGTGACCCGGGGGAATGTCTTTACGGATGACG
This sequence comes from Oscillospiraceae bacterium, assembly GCA_015067945.1. Taxonomy (GTDB): domain Bacteria; phylum Bacillota; class Clostridia; order Oscillospirales; family Oscillospiraceae; genus Faecousia. The sequence goes on along the minus strand of SVLM01000013.1, from coordinate 44,574 downwards.
AAATTGACCTCATTATGGCAGAAAATGCCAAGGTGGCCTACCACATCAAATAAAAAATCGGCATCCGAAAGGATGCCGATTTTTGTAATCATTAGCGAAGAACGTCCCAGTTGTCCATTTCCTGCTGAACAACATGGCGGAAAGTGCCCTGCCAGACGGTGCACCACTCGCAGGGGGTGTACATCCGGTTGTCGGTGCGGCACCAACGGGTGTGCCGGAAGGATTCGTCCTGAGATCCGGCGGGGCGGACACGGCCACGAACCACCAGAGTGCCGTCGGAGATCATCTGGATACCGTTGTACCAGATGGCCCGGGCACGCTGACGCCAAATGTCATTTCCGGTAAGCTCGGCCAGCTTCAGATACTCGGGGATGTAGTAAATGCCGTAGTGATCCAGTGCGTTGTGAGCGGCGGAAACGGAGGTGGAGCCGTAGGAATCCACCTTGTGCTGGCCCAACAGAGAATCGGCAGGGAAGTCGATGGAGTAGTGCCACTGCCAGGTTGCCAGATAGTAGCCCAGCTCCACAGCAGCATCCAGATACTTCTGCTCCTTGGTGACCTCGTAGGCACGCATGGTGGCACGGATCAGGGGAGCACCGGATTCCTTGTCGATGCAGTTGGAGTCCAGAGCACCGGCGGTGGTGCAGCCGCCCTTGGCGAATTCGCCCAGGTAGAATTCCAAGCCCTTGATGGCACAATCCAGATACTTCTTGTCGCCGCTGAGTTCGTAGGCGTCGAACAGGGGAGGAATCACGAAGGAAGCTACGCTGCCGTGGGGAGAGTCGATGGAGCCGTCCAGGAAGTAAGTCTTGGCAAATTCGCCGCTTTCCTGCTGAGCCTTGACAAAGAAATCGCAAAGGCCGAAGGCACGCTTTTCATAGCTGGGACGGTCAATGCCGGCCTGCTTGCAGAGCTTGGCGGCACGGAAGAAATAGGTAGCACCGGTGCCCAGATTGCAGGTGTCCAGATTGGTGGGGATGGTGCCGTTCATAATGGAATCCAGGTGATCCGGGGGGCACAGCAGCTTGGTGTACATCAAACCGCAGGGCAGGAATGCGTACTTGTCCCAGCTGTCCAGCACGGTGATGGCCTTGTGCTTGGCATCCTCGTCGCCGGTTTCCAGGTACAGATCCAGCATCGCACAGGCCTGGGCGGCGTTCTGACCGCACCAGCCGATCTCAAAGGCGATGGGATACTTCTTCCAGCCGTTCATCTCCTCGTCCCAGTTGACGCCGTTGAGGAAGCCGGTCAGACCGTTGGCTCTCTGATGCCACATGGAGCGAATGTACAGCAGATCCAGCTGCTTGACACGCTCGGGGGTGTAGCACATTTCCACTTCCCGGTAGTTCAGCTTCCAGGCAAAGTCCAGCAGATCGTTCATCTTCTGCCGGGGCTTGCCGGCGTGATCCAGCATAACGATGCCGGTGAAGCTGTCGGTGGGTTCCATAGTGCCCTGGTAGGGATCCTTCCACAGACGCTTGAACAGCACCTTGGGGCCTTCTACCTCGGGCCAAATCAGTTCTTGTACAATCTGGTCGCCCTCGGGGTAAACGGAGCAGCTCATGCCGCCCTTTTCCTCGCCGAAGAGGGCTACAGCATACTTGTCGGACTCGGTGTAAGTACAGGCAGGAATGGCCACCCGGTGCCAGGCGTAAGTCCAGGGCTGATCCTTGTCGCCGTAGCCGTAATACTGGGCACCGCTGCCCCAGCCGTTGCCGTTGTAGTTGACGCTGGGGACCTGGAAGTACCGGGGAATGTAGTTGGCCTTCATGGTCAGCCGCATGGCGGTGACGGGTTTGTCGGTCCTGCGATGCCAGTAGAAGGCGTTGTCGCCGATGGGTTCAAAGCTGTCGGTGCAGCCTGCAGGCACTTCGATGGTCAGTACCTGCTCGCCGTCCAGCAGTACGTGCCAAACGGAATCGGTTTGCTTGAATTGAATGCTCATTAATTAATCCTCCTGATCATGGTGTGCGTAAAGGGGTTATTTATAGTTTAACGCAAAATGTCCCAATTGTCCAGCATATTCAGCGTTTGATGCCGGAATGCACCCTGCCAAACGGTGCACCATTCGCTGGAAATGAAAATCCGTCTATCAATACGTCCCCACCGGGTATGGCGGAAGGACTCGTCCTGGGAACCGGCAGGGCGGACACGGCCGCGAATGACCAGCGTGCCGTCGGAGAGCAGTTGCTGGCCGTTGTACCACAGAGCCCGGGCACGCTGCCGCCACATATCATTGCCGGTCAGCTCGGCCAGCTTCAGGTACTCGGGAACCCAGTACACGCCGTAGTGATCCAGGGCATTATGGGCGGCGGAAACGGCGGTAGAACCGAAGGTGTCCACATTCAGCTTCTTCAGCATGGAATCCTCCGGGAATTGGGTGCTGTAATGCCACTGCCAGGTGGCCAGATAATAGCCCACATCCACCGCAGCGTCCAGATATTTCCGGTCGCCGGTGCGTTCGTAAGCGAACAGGGCAGAGCGGAGGATGGGGGCACTGGATTCTTTGTCGATGCAGTTGGAATCCAAAGCACCGGCGGTAGTGTAGCCGCCCTTGTGGAACTCGCTCAGGTAGAAGTCCAAACCCTTCAAAGCGGAGTTCAGATATTTTTCATCGTGGCTGTAATCGTAAGCAGCGAACAGACCCAGCAGAATGAATGCACCCACGCTGCCGTGGGGGGATTCGATAGAGCCGTCCATAAAGTAAGATTTTGCAAACTCGCCGCTTTCCTGCTGAGCCTTGACAAAGAAATCGCACAGACCGAAGGCTCGCTTTTCGTAGCTGGGGCGGTCAATACCGGCCTGCTTGCAAAGCTCGGCAGCACGGAAGAAGAATGCGGAGGCTGCACCCAGCTGACAACTATCGAAAATCATGCGGATATCGCCGTTCAGGATAGAATCCAGGTTATCAGGCTTTGCTTCCAGATAGGTAAGCATGAGGCCACAGTCAACAAATGCGTGCTGATCCCAGCTGTCCAGCACAGCAAGAGCCTTGTCCCGGGCATCCTCGTCGCCATGCTCCAGATACTCCTCCAGCAGGCAGGTGGCAACGGCAATATTCTGGCCGGTCCATGCAGCCTCGAATTTGTCGGTCATGGGCTTGTAATAGCACTGCTCTTCGTTCCAGTTGATGCCGGTACGGATGCCGCAAAGACCGTTGTACTTTTTCCACCAAAGGGAACGCATGAAAAGCAGATCCAGCTGCTTGATCTTTTCCGGGGAATAGGCCATTTTTAATTCCCGGTAATTCAGCTTCCAGGCAAGGTCCAGCAGGTCATGAACTTTCTCTCTCGGCTTACCGGCAGAGGAGAGCATGACAATGCCGGTAAAGTGATCCGTGGGTTCCATAGTGCCATGATAAGCTTCTGCCCAGCAGCGTTTGTACAAAACCTTGGGGCCTTCCACTTCCGGCCAGATCAGTTCCTGCACGATTTGGTCGCCCTCGGGGTAGACGGAGCAGCTCATGCCGCCCTTTTCTTCGCCAAAGAGAGCCACGGCATACTTGTCGGACTCGGTGTAAGTACAGGCGGGGATTGCCACTCGGTGCCAGGCGTAGGTCCAGGGTTGATCCTTGTCGCCGTAGCCATAGTACTGAGCACCGCTGCCCCAGCCGTTGCCGTTGTAATTTACGCCGGGAACCTGGAAGTAGCGGGGAATGTAATTGGCCTTCATGGTCAGCCGCATTTTGGTGACGGGCTTGTCGGTCTTCCGGTGCCAGTAGAAGGCCTTGTCGCCAATGGGTTCGAAGCTGTCGGTACAGCCGGCGGGAACTTCTATGGTCAGAACCTGCTCGCCGTCCAGAAGTACATTCCAGACAGAATTGGCTTGCCTGAATTGAATGCTCATGGTTGAAACACCCCATCATATTGGATATTCTATATAAATTATATGCTTTATGTCTTGAAATTACAAGATATATGTAGTAACATGATAGACAAAAATGGTTTTCCGAAGGGGAAATGCAAGATGTTTTATCAACGGCAACCGTACCCCGATAATTATTTTCGAATCCGCGAGGATGGGGTTTGGGGCATACAAACCCATATCCACACATTCTATGAGCTGTTTTGGTGTGAGTACGGTGAATTGCAAATTGTGATTGCCGATAAGCTGTACACGCTGAAGCCGGGGGAGGCAGTGCTGCTGTTCCCGTATCAGCCTCACAGCTATCCTGAGGAGCAGACCGGGCATGGATGGTGCTGCACCTTCGGTACGGAGTTCATTGGCAGTTTTGCCTCGCAGTATGCAAACTTCATGCCAAAGGAAAACAAATTCCGGTTTTCAACCCGGGGACTGCGGGTGACCAATGACAGCAATATTTATGCCAAGAAGGCGTTTTTGTACAATATGTGCAGCCAGGCAGCGGAGCAGCTGGAGTTTGAATATGTGTCCGCTGAGGGGCGGCGGTTGCTGGAAAAGATCTTCCTGATGACGGAAGAGCATTATCGGGAACCGGAGTTTACCATGCAGGCTCTTGCGGATCTTTTGAAGTATGACTATGGCTACATATCCAAATATTTTCTTCAAAAGACCGGCATGAAGTTCAATTATTACTTAAATCTCCGGCGAATCAGGCTGGCTGGTCGAATGTTCCGGGAACAAAAGGTCGATAGCATTGCGGATGCGGCCTATGCCTGCGGATATAGCAGCGTTCGCAGCTTTAACCGCAACTTTAAGAGCATCTGCGGAAAAACGCCCCAGGAGTACATCCGGGCATATGTCCAAAATAAATGAAAGAACAGCGTGCCGCTCGGCACGCTGTTTCCCATAAAAAAGGGCGCGGTGTGAACCGCGCCCTTTGGGGTTATTCAGGAATTAGTCTTCCTTCTTCTTGATGATCACAGCAACAGCAGCGCCGGACAGCAGCAGCAGAGCTACGGGCAGTGCGGAGAAGGTGTCGCCGGTGGGGGAGGGCTCGCCGGTGAAGATAACGGTATCAACAAAGGCGGAAGCGGAGCTGGAGTTGTCGGACTGAGCGGTGTCAACTTCCAGCTTCAGGTACTTGTAGCCGTCAACCCAAACGTTGAACTCACCGACGGAAGAACCGTACAGAGCACCGGAGGAAGCCAGCAGAGTGAACTCGCCGTCCTTGGAGTAGCCACCGTAAACACGGAAGATAACACCGATGTCGTCACGACTGGCAGCATTACCGGTGATACCGACCTTGGAGTAGAAGCGGTTGCCGGTGACGTTGCTGATGTCCAGAATGACATAGCTGTCGGTGGGGTTGTTGGCGGGGGAGGGATGCAGGCCGAAGCCCTGGGTGTAGGTGTTGCCGCCGATCTTCAGAGCAGCACCCTTGAAGGCAGCGTCAACATTGACGGGGCGAACGTCGGTGGTATTGGGAGCGGGGTAGATGTAGGAATCAACGACCAGGCTCTCGTCGGAAATGTCGGTACCGGAGATGCTTTCGCCGGCGGTGGGGTTGAAGTTAGCGGTAGCCTTGTTGGGATCCTTGGTGGGAGCCTCGGTGGGTTCCTCAGTGGGTTCCTCGGAGGTATCGCCGGAGGGTTCTTCAGAAGGCTCTTCGGAGGGCTCGGTCTCAGCAGCGGGCAGGTTGTACAGGGAAGCGTCAGCCCAAACAACTGCACAGGAAGCGTTGTCAGCCTGGAAGTCGGGGTTGATCTTTACGACCAGCTTGATGTAATTGTAGCCGGTAATATCGATGTCGAACTCGCCAACCAGGTAAGCACGGATCTTCTCAGCGTAAGCCAGCTTCTCGAATTCAGCCTCGGCACTGTATTCCTCAGCCTTGCTGCCCCACAGTTCGAAGGTGACGCGGCGGTTGCTGACATTGGTGTCGGGGTGGGTGACGTTGGCACCGGTGGCACCGGCAACAGCGTAGAAGTGGTTGCCCAGGCCCTTAACATTGTAAACAATGTAGCGGTCAGCCTTTGAGGGAGCATCGGGGTGAACGCCCAGGCCCTTTTCGTACTTGGTGCCGTTGTAGCCGACAGCGATGTCAGCCTTGTTGTAGGTGACACCGTTAGACAGGGTGCGGTTGCCCTGACCGTCGTGCTTGCCGCTGGCATTGATCTGATAGCGGCTGCCGTTAGCAAAGGCCAGCAGGTCGCTGTTGTAGTTCTTGTTCAGCACGATCTTGCTGTTCAGCTGATCGACAACGCGGTCGTTCAGTGCCAGAGCATCGTCCTGATTGTGCAGGTCGGACAGGTAGGTGATGTCGGTGGCGTTAGCAGGCTTGCCAGCAGGGGTGGTGCCTGCGATCTGGGGATCCTTGCCGGTGTCAGGAACAACGATGGGGTCAGCGTAAACGCCGACAACCACCAGGCTGAAGACCATAACCGCGGCCAGAGCCAGACTCAGAATTTTGCGAGTAGTCATGTTTGTTTCCTCCTCATATTTTCGACCGTATCGGTCTGTTTCGGATTTTGTGGCCAAAAGACCATAGTCCTGACTAAAATATAACATACACAATTACCAAATGCAACCTTTTTTTAAAGTTTTTTGCGGAGGTTCTTATTTAAATATATGTATATGACGATCGACATGTTAAGATTTTGATAAAGAAAAATTTTGACATTTTCACCATACTATGCTATAATCCGTACAGAGCATTTGTTGAAGTATGCCGTACTGAGCCCAAAAGTCGAATGTTTGTGCATAATGCACAAGCGTGGCCGCGGACGATTGGTAAAGATAACCAAACGGGCGAAACGTTCATGTTTTGTTCAAAAAATCTTTAAAAAAAGCAACGGCGAATTTCAAATTTGTGTCTTGAAAATAGATGTAAAAAGGCATACAATGGATATGTGTCTTAAGCAATCTGTTTTACGAGGAAGCAGACTAACATCCGGGAGGTTATTCAATGTTAAAAAGCAAACAAGAACCCGCCAGACTGACACCCATCAAACCTGGCACCTGGGCCTACGCAGCAAAACGGCTGAAGGAAAGCTGGCCCTGGTATCTGATGATGCTGCCGGCAATCATCTATCTGGCCATCTTCGATTATGCCCCCATGGGCGGCTTGATCATGGCATTCCAGAGATACAGCCCCACCAAGGGTATTATCGGCAGTACGTTCGTGGGCTTCAAGCACTTCGAGCGTTACTTCAGCCACCCCTTCTTCTGGAAGATGATCCGCAATACGCTGAACATTACTACCCTCAGCCTTTGCACCTTCCCCTGCTCCATCATCTTCGCACTGTTCCTGAACGAAGTTACCCAGACCAAGTTCAAGAAGTTTGCACAGATGATCAGCTACATGCCCCACTTCCTGTCCGAAGTTGTTGTCGTTTCTCTGGTTCTGCTGCTGCTGGACCTGAACAACGGCCCCATCAACAACATGATTGAAGCCTTTGGCGGCGAGCGTTACTACTTCATGGGTGACCCCGACATCTTCCCGTTGATCTACGTTCTGCAGGGCTTGTGGCAGGGTCTCGGCTGGGGTGCCATTCTGTACATATCGGCGTTGTCCGCAGTTCCCACCGAGCAGATCGAAGCTGCCCGTATCGACGGTGCAAGCCGTTTCCAGATCATGTGGCACATCAACCTGCCCACCATTCTGCCCACCATCATGATCACCTTTGTTATGCGTATCGGCAGCCTGCTGAGCCTGGGCTACACCAGACTGCTGCTGTTCGCTAACCCCCTGAATCAGGAAGTCATTCAGACCATTTCCATGTATGTGTACACTGTCGGTCTTGGCAGCGGTGGTTACAGTGACTACAGCTACGCTACCGCAATTGGTCTGGTCAATAGCCTGGTCAACCTGAGCCTGCTGGTGATCTTCAATAAGATTTCCAAGAAACTCACCGAAGTCAGCCTGTTCTGATGCAGCGGAGAAAGGACGTACCATGAGTAACAATACTTTAGTTAAAAAGACAAAGAAGCACAGCATGTGGCACGGCACCACTCCCGGTGACAAGGTCTTCCTGTGCATCGTTTACGGCACAATTATCCTCATTTGCTTTGCCTGTATCTATCCTCTGTATCTGACCGTTATCGCTTCCGTGTCCGATCCTCTGGATGTGTACAGCGGTAAGGTTAACATTTTGCCCAGCGGCTTCTCCACAGATTCCTATAAGGCCGTCTTTAACAATGAAAAAATTTGGATGGGTTACGGCAACTCCATCTTCTACACAGTTGTCGGTACGCTGTTCAATCTGTTCCTTACCATTCCTACCGCTTACGGATTGAGTAAGAGAAGAATGTATTTAAGACCCTATGTGGTAACCTTCTTCCTGATCTCCATGTACTTTGGCGGCGGCTTGATTCCTACCTACATTTTGTACAAGAATCTGGGTCTGATCAACACCCGCTGGATTCTGATTATCAACGGCGGTGTCAGCGTTTACAACGTCATTGTTACCCGTACATATTTCCAAAACAATATTCCCGAAACCCTCTTTGAGGCAGCAAGAATTGACGGAGCAGGCGAGTTCCTGGTGTTCTTCAAGTTGGTTCTGCCTTTGAGTGCCCCCATCATCGCAGTTATGACCCTGTACTATGCTGTGGGTCACTGGGGAAGCTACTTCTCCGCAATGATCTACACCTTCAATCCCGCATTTAAGCCCCTGCAGCTGGTCCTGCGTGACATTCTGCTGAAGGGCGACACCATGCTGCAGGATGCTATGCAATCCGGCGATGCCAGCCTGATCGAGCAGGCACAGAAGGCTGCTCAGCTGGCTCTGACCATGAAGTATTCCGTCGTGTTTATTGCATCTGCCCCCATGCTGATCGCTTACCCCTTCGTCCAGAAGCACTTCGTTAAGGGCGTTATGGTCGGTTCTCTGAAGGGTTGATCAACTCTGTATTTTATTGCTGTGAGCTTCTTGCGGCAATCAAATAATAAATAATAGGAGGAACAAAAATGAAAAACATTAGCAAGATCCTGGTTGTTCTGCTGCTTGCTGCCATGGTTATGGGCATTTTCGCAGGCTGTGGCACCGATGATGGCAGCTATGAGCAGCTGGGCGATTTCGTCCCCGTCACCGATCCCCCCCCCAAGGATAAGGAGTACACCATTAACATTCTGACTCAGCGTCATACCGGTTATGACAACGATGCAAGTGAGCTGTGGTTCTTCCAGTACATGGAGTACTGGTTTGCCGAGCAGGGCTACACCGTTAACATCGAGGTTCAGCAGAGTAACGAGATGAGCCAGACCAAGTCTCTGGCTCTGAACACCGACACTCTGCCCGACCTTATGTGGTCCGTTGAGCTGAAGAACAACGAAATCGTTCGTTACGCTATGGAAGAAGGCATGATTCTGGAGTGGCGCCCCTACATCAACAGCTCCATGATGCCCAATCTGACCAAGCGTATGGAAGATCAGCCCGAGTCCAAGATCGACTCCACCGCTCCCGACGGCGGTATCTACGGCATTCCTTACTACGCTCCTTCCCAGATCGCTTCCGGCTGCTACGGCGTTTCCGAGCGTCTGTACTTCCGTCAGAGCTGGCTGGATCAGGCCGGTGTGGAGAACCCCACCACCAAGGAAGAGCTGCTGAATGTTCTGCGCGCATTCAAGACCGAGATCACCGATAAGTCCGCTGACAAGCAGGACGTGCCTCTGGTTTCCGCTGACTCCTTCCTGGAGAAGTACCTGTGGACCTGCATGGGCTTCTACGGCACCGAGCCCGGCCGTTACGGCACCAACCTGTGCATTAAGGACGGCGAGATCGTTCTGCCCGCTTACACCGAGTCCTGGAAGGAATTCGTCACCATCATGAAGACCATGTACGACGAAGGCCTGATCGCTAAGGACTTCTTCTCTTACAGTGCCGCATCCGCAGGTGCTCTGGTTAACGCCGGCAAGTGCGGTGCTCTGGCATGGTTCACTCTGGAGTATGTTGGCAACCAGTTTGCTGATATCGTCTGTGCGAACCCCATCCCCATGGGTGATGTCGAGAGCGTTGAGGATATCCACGTTTCCCGTCTGAAGTCCATCTACCCCAACTACATCTGGGCAAGCTCCAAGTACGAGGAGCCCCGTATCCTGGCAATGCTGATCGACTTCGTTTACAGTGACGACGGTGCATGGCTGTACCGTTACGGACCCAGCAAGGAAGAGGGCGATCCTCTGGGCATGGTTGATGGCTGGTACTTCGACGCAAACAAGGAAGTCACCAATGATAACGTTGCAAGCGGCACCGGTCGTACCACCATGTCCGACTACGGCCGTATGTTCCTGTTCCCCAACGACTACGCTGGCCTGCGTCCCGCTGTCGTTACCTCCGGCCCCGGCGGCTACCGTGAGTTCACCGACTCCGTCACCGGCGAGACCTACACCGTTATCGACAATGTTGAGCTGAGACACGACAACAACGACGGCCACTGGCGTCTGATCACCATTGAAAAGTGGTCCGACCGTGCTACCTCCATCCGTCTGCCCGATGTATATCTGGGTGGCGATGTCATGGCTGAGTTCACCGACCTGAAGAACGCTGTCAACACCTGGATTAACTCCGAGACCGTTAAGTTCATTACCGGCGTTCGTCCTCTGAGCGAGATGGATAAGTTCCATCAGGAGCTGAGAGACAATCTGGATGTCGAGAGATATCTGGAGCTGGTTCAGGAAGGCTACGCTGACTGGATGAAGGCTACCTTTGGTGAATAATTCCAAGGTTATTTCTGTGCGAATTTATTAACTGACTAATGCGAAGGGAGGTATACAGTTTTGTATACCTCCCTTTTTGCTTATTTTGAAGGGATCCAGAGAGGATCTGCTGGAGGAATTATGAAAAAGAAGATTTTAGCACTGTTTTTGGCATTGGTTTCCATTGTTATGATGTTTGCCGGCTGCCAGGAAAATGAATCCACGGAGATTAACCCCGCGGATTATCTGCAGATTGCGGAAAACAAGACAACAGAATATAAGCTCGTCTCTTATCTAAGCGATAAGAAGATGATTACCAACTTTGCAAAAGACCTGCTGATCAAGACCGGTGCAAAGTTTGAGCAGGCTCAGGAAGCAGATGCCGGTGAAAAGGCAATCTATGTCGGCACAGCTGAACAACTGGCAGGTATGGGTGGTGTCAGCACAGAGCTGACTTATACAACCTACGAAATTAAAATCGAAAATGATAACATTTACATCGCAATCGGCATGGAAGAGGTTGCGGAGGAAGTGTTTGAACTATTTAAGAAGGCTGTAACAAAGATCAGTGATGGCGTTTTTGGCATCGAAAAGAATATTGTGGGCGTGAAGAACGTGGCTGCGATCTCCAATCTCGTGCCCGAGTTTAAAACGACCAGTGGCAAGATGCGTGAGCTGTACGATTGCAGCCGCGGCAACTATCAGATTTCCTACTATGCCCTCAATTTGAAGAATGCCGATGCGGAAGTGGCAGCCTATGAGAAGTCCCTGCAGGATGCAGGCTACACCCTGCATCAGAAGAACGAGATCAACGCATCTCAGTTCTTTACATATACCAACGGTGACACCATGGTCCACTGCAATTATTTCAAAACCATGCGTGAATTCCGTATCGTCTACGGCCCCAAGACCTACCTGGGCAGCGCAACACCCATCACCGATTATGAGAAAAAGGTCACACCTTCTATTTCCATTGTCGGCTCGACAGATGCTGTACTGAGCATGGTCTATCAGGCACCCGACGGCAGTTTCGTCATCATTGACGGTGGCTACGGCGACAGCAAGAGTTACGATTGGGTCATTAACGAAGGCACCAGCAGCGAAATTAATTTCAGAATCGAACGTGACAACGAAAAGGACATGGCGGAGATGTGGAAGCTTCTGGAAAGCCTTACCCCCGCTGGCCAGAAGCCTCAGGTCACCTGGATGATTACCCATGCTGACCCGGACCATATCACCTTTGCTCCGGTATTTATGAAGGAGTACAAGGATAAGTTCGATCTCAATCTGGTAGTTTACAACTTCCCGGATCCGGAGACGGTTGGTATTTCCAACGGTGGCACACCTGCCAAATTCAAGAGCTACATGGATGCCTTCATCAATGCAGCCAACAATAACTTCCCCAACGCAGAGCACATGATCTACCACACCGGTCAGAAGCTTTACTTACCCGGTGCGGAGATCGAATTCCTGATGACTCCCGAGGACTATTGGCCCAACGCAATGCCCTGGATGAACCACACCTCCGGTGTGTGGCGTATCACCTCTGAGGGCAAGACCATTATGATTACCGGTGACGCAGAGAAGGGTTTGAACGATCAGATGGTCACCGTTTTCGGCAACTATCTGAAAAGTGACATCCTGCAGCTGAACCACCACGGCAGCAACGGTGCGACTTTGAACTTCTACAAGAAGGTTCAGCCCACCGTAGCCTTCTGGGCCTGCATGGATATTCAGTTTGAAAAGGATTTAAGACGCCTTGGCCTGGTGTCCGGCTTCGAATTCAATAAGTATATCCGGGATACTGTTCAGGATCATTATTCCGGTTCCAATACCCATACCATTTTGCTGCCTTCTCTGGAGGAGAAGAAATAATTTGCCCCTGAATATCGGGAGCAGCATGGCGTTGCTGTGCTGCTCCCAACAAGAAATTGCTGAGTTTTAATGAGGGTGTTTCTATGTTTGTTACGGAAAGCGGAAAAAAACTGCCCATTCACGACTGTGGCTGCGGCAATTTTCAAATCACCTATCAGGACCTGGACCCGGTTCAGGCCACCAAAGAAATCGCCGATTATGAGGCGGTGCTTGTCAACGCTGGCTATGTGCTTCATCAGGAAAATGAAATTGAAAACAACCGCTTCTTCACCTATGTGAAGGGCGAGAATATAATCCACGGCAATTACTTTGCCAATATGCAGGAGTTCCGTATTGTTCACGGCCCGAAAACCGCCCTGGGCAACCCTGTGCCCATTACAGAATATGAACGGAAGGTCGTTCCTACGATCTCCATCATCGGCATGACGGATGATGTGCTGTGTCTGGTCATTCAACTGCCCGACGGCAGCTATATCATCATCGACGGCGGCTGGAGCTATTCCAAGGACTGGTCCAAAACCCTGAATAAGGGCCTGGAAAACGAAAAAGAGGTCTTTTACACCCGGGATGTGTTTGTGGATATGGGAAATCTGCTGACATTCCTGGAAGAAAATGCACCGACAGGGGAGAAGCCCCGTGTGACCTGGATGATCACCCACGCAGACCCCGACCATATTACGCTGCCGACCCGGTTTATCCGTGATTATGCCGATAAATTTGACCTTGAGATGGTCTGCTACAATTTCCCCAATATGTTCAATATCGGCTTAGGCGAAAGCTGCGGCTCCACCAACATCCCCGCCAATTTCGCCGGCTACGCCGCTGGCTTTATCAACGCTGTGCGGGTTCGGTTCCCGGAGGCCGGTCACTATGTCTATCATACCGGCCAGAAACTGTATCTGCCCGGTGCAGAGATTGAATTCCTGCTGTCGCCGGAGGACTACTGGCCCAATCCCATGCCCTGGATGAATCATACTTCCGGCGTTTGGAGAATTGTTATCGACGGCAAAGTGATTATGATTCCCGGTGATGCAGAAGCCGGGCTGAATAACCAAATGGTCAAGCTCTACGGCGACTACTTGAAGAGTGATATTTTCCAGCCCAATCACCACGGTTGCAACTGCGGCACGCTGGAGTTTTATCAGAAGGTTCGTCCTTCTGTGTGCTTCTGGGCATGCCAGCAGCACCATCTGGACTATGATAACCGGCACAGAGGCATCCGCCCCGGCTACGAATTTAATGCCTTCCTGCAGGAAACTGCAAAGCTGCATTTTTCCAACACCCAGACCCATACGGTCTTGATCCCGACTTTGGAGGAAAAGTTGTGATTTTACGCCGGCATCCGGTGCTTCTGCTGTTGACTACCGAATGGAAAATTGATACAATGTAGGGTGAAGGCAAACATACATCCATCCATATAAATTTTGGCTAGGAGGGTATTATGGCAAGCATGTTTATGCGATTCCCCGGTGGCAGGGTGAAGGCTGTCACCTTGAGCTACGACGACAATGTTGAGGCTGATGTAAAGCTTGTACAGACCATGAAAAAGTATGGTCTGAAAGGCACCTTCAACATCAACAGCGGACAGTTTCCGCCGGAGGATTCTGTAGGTTCTATGGGCTGCGGTCACCGCCGCCTGACGTTAAAGCAATCCACCGAGCTGCACCGGGACAGCGGCATTGAAATTGCCTGCCACGGTGTGACCCACCCGTTCCTGGATCACCTGCCCACCAATGTGTGTGTTCAGGAAGTTCTGGAGGACAGAAAGCGGCTGGAAGAAATATACGGCTGCATGGTCAGAGGCTTGGCCTACCCCTTCGGTACATACAATGACGATGTAATCGCTGTCTTGAAGGCTTGCGGCATCGTATATGCAAGAACGGTCGTTTCCACAGAAAAATTTGACCTGCCCGCCGATTGGCTGCAGTGGCACGGCACTTGCCACCACGGCAATCCCAAGCTGATGAAGCTGGCTCAGCGGTTCGTGGAGGATAAGCGAAACTGGACACCCATGGTATTCTATCTGTGGGGTCACAGCTACGAGTTCGAGGATAATGACAACTGGAATATTATCGAAGAATTCGGTGAATACATCGGTGGCCGTGAGGACATCTGGTACGCCACAAACATTGAAATCTATGACTATGTGACCGCCTGGAAACAGCTGATCTACAGTGCCGACGGTACCAAAGCATACAACCCCACCAACACAGAACTATTCATCAAGACCGCAGCCGGCGTATTCAGCCTGCTGCCCGGCGAAACCAAGAAAATTTTATAAGGAAATGGAGTCAAGAAATATGAACAAGTACGAAAGACTGGCCACTAAGCTGGCAAACAGAGAAAAAGTAATCGGCACCACCATGTCCATGCTCAATAGCCCCCTGCTGCTGGAGCAGATGAATCGGGAGGATCTGGACTTTGTACTGCTGGATGGTGAGCATGGCGTGTTCAACACCGAAAATGCCATCCCCATGTTCCAGATTGCCCGCCTGATGGGTCTGCCCATTTTCTACCGGGTGCAGGACACCAAGTACCATCTGATTGCCAAGACCATCGACATGGGTGCTGACGGCATCATGATCCCCAGAACCGAAACTCTGGAGCAGCTGAAGGACGCAATCGACGCTCTGCTGTTCTATCCCGCCGGCCGTAAGGGCTGCGGCGGTCACGGCCAGTGGCGTGCCGGTGAGGCTTTTGATGACTTCGGCAAGACCCGTTTCCTGATGCCTCAGATCGAGTCCCAGGAGGGCATCGACCTGCTGCCCAAGATGCTGGAAACCTATGGCGAGTACATCAGTGCCGTCATGATCGGGCCTTACGATCTGTCTGTTATGCTGGGCACTCCCAAGCAGATCGGTACCCCCGTCATGATCGAGGCCATCCAGAAGATCTTTGACATCAGCAACAGCTACGGCAAGTCCTGCGGCATCTTCTGCGACAACGAAGTGCTGGCACAGAAGTATCGTGATATGGGCTGCAACGTGCTGTGGACCGCTACCGACAAGGACTTCTTCCTGAAAGGCTACCGGGAAGAGATGGATGTTCTGGCCGGGATCAAGTAAGGAGGACTGAACCATGAAAATCGTTATTCTGGACTACCCCCGGGAAAATCCCGGTGAAATCGACTGGAGCGAATTTAACAACTACGGCGAAGTGATCCGTTACGAAAGAACCATGCCCGAGCAGGTTGTTGAGCGGATCGGTGACGCTGAAGTTGTGTTCCTGAATAAGACCGTGGTCACCAGAGAAGACCTGGAAAAATGCCCCAATGTGAAGTTCATCAGCGTCATCGCTACCGGCTATAACACTGTGGACTTCAAGGCTGCTGCGGAAATGGGCATTCCCGTTGCCAATGTGCCTTCCTACGGTACCGAGGGTATCGGTCAGCACGCCATCGCACTGCTGCTGGAGATCACCAACCATGTGGCTCACCACGACGCAGAGGTTCGCAAGGGCAGAAAGAACGGCCCTGGTGACTGGTGCTTCTGGGATTACCCCAGCATCGAGCTGGAGAACAAGGTCATGGGCGTTATCGGTTTGGGCCGTATCGGTCAGATCACGTCCCGTGTTGCTCAGGCCTTCGGCATGAAGGTTCTGGCATACGACCAGTATCAGAATCCCAACCTGGTCAACGAGAACTGCCAGTATGCAGATTTGGACACCGTGCTTGCCAACGCCGATGTCATCGCTCTGCACTGTCCGCTGTTCGCTGAGACCGAGAATATGATCAACAAGGACACCATCGCCAAGATGAAGGATGGCGTCATCATCATCAACAATAGCCGCGGTGCTTTGATCGTGGAAGAGGATTTGGCCGAGGCCCTGAAGTCCGGCAAGGTCTATGCCGCCGGTCTGGATGCTGTCCGTAATGAGCCTATCGCTATGGACAATCCTTTGCTGAGCTGCCCCAATGTGTTCTTTACTCCCCACATCAGCTGGGCTGCCATCGAGTGCAGACAGCGGCTGGTGACCTACTCTCTGGATAATCTGAAGGCCTACCTGGCCGGCAAGCCCACCAATGTTGTGAATATGTAAGGAGAATCAACTATGAAGTATGGTAAGATTGAAGGCCTGAATAAAAAGGTTTCCAAGCTGGTATTCGGTACCGCTACCCCCAAGCTGTTCGCCGCTGTGGCCCCCGGTGCAGGCGAGGCCGAAAAGCAGGCCGCTTTTGAGCTGCTGGATCAGATCTATGCTGCCGGTATCAACACTTTCGACTGTGCCCACCACTACGGTGAGGAGATCACCGGTATGTGGATGGACGAGCGTGGCATTCGTGACGAGTGCGTTATCATCACCAAGTGTGCCCACCCCAACCAGTGGAGAGCCCGCGTTACGGATTTCGATATGCTGTCCGATGCACACGACTCTCTGGCCAAGCTGAACACCGATTGCATCGATATCTATATGCTGCACCGTGACGATCAGAATGCTGACATCGGCATGATCGTGGAGACTATGAACCGGCTGTACAACGAAGGCAAGGTCAAGGTCTTTGGCGGCTCCAACTGGACCCATCAGCGTATCGAGCAGGCCAACGAGTATGCCGCAAAGCACGGCCTGGAGCCCTTCCGCGTTTCCAGCCCCAACTTCGGCCTGGCTGAGCAGGTTACCGACCCCTGGCGTTGCGATGCCAAGTTCAGCGATCCCTGCGTGACCATTTCCGGTCCCGAAAACGAGGATGCAAGAGCATGGTATGCCAAGAACAATATGCCCGTGTTTGCATACTCCAGCCTGGCAAGAGGTTTCTTCTCCGGTGCCTTCAAGAGCAGCAATCCGGAGGATGCCAAGAAGATCATGGACGAGCCCGGCATCATCGGCTACTTCTGCGACAGCAACCTGGAGCGTCTGGCAAGATGCGAGCAGCTGGCTGAAAAGAAGGGCATTACCGTTGCTCAGGCTGCCATGGCTTGGATCTACAACCAGAAGTTTGATGTGTTCGCACTGTCCAGCCCCGTGACTCAGGGCCAGATCGACCAGAACATCGCTGCTATCGAGATCGAACTGACCGACGAAGAGGTTGCTTGGCTGAACCTGCAGTAAGGAGAGTTTTCTATGGCTGTAAAACCCTGGAAGGGAGCCTTCCCACCATTTCGCATCTTTGGTAATCTGTATTTTGTAGGCACAGAACCGGCATCTACCCACATTGTGGACACAGGCGACGGTCTGATTATGTTCGACAGTGGCTATCAGCATTCGTTGTATCTGGTCATTGACGGCATGCATCGGCTGGGCTTGAATCCCCACGATTTGAAGTACATTTTCCACACCCACGGTCACATCGACCACATCGGCGGCACCAGGGCCCTGGTGGAGCTGACCGGTGCGAAGACCGTACTGGGTAGGGCTGACCGGCAGTATGCCAACGGTGAGCTGGATTTGACCTACGCCAAGGAGCTGGGCATGGAGTATACCGAGGTTTTTGAGCCGGATATCCTTTGGGAGGACGGCGACAGCATGACCATCGGTAATACCACGGTTACCTGCGTGGCAACCCCCGGACACACCCCCGGTGCCTTGAGCTATTTCTTCAATGTTACCGACGGTGTAAAGACCTACCGGGCGGGTCTGCACGGCGGCATGGGCATCAACACCATGTGCCGCAGCTTCCTGGAAAAGTATGATCTGCCCTTCTCACTGCGAGAGGATTTCAAGAAGGCAATGGACCGCCTGACGGAAGAAAAGGTGGATATTTTCCTGGGTAACCATATGCAGCATAACCATACCCCCGAGCGCTACAAGCTGGTGGCGGCAGGGGATGCAGAAGCTTTTGTCCATCCCGAGGATTGGGCAGAGTATGCCATTTGGGCCAAGAACAATCTGATCCAAATGGAACAGAAAGAAAATAACCAGTAATTTGAAACGAAACGGTGAAGGCCGGTATTTACCCGGCTTTCGCCCGTTCCGCGTAAGCATTTCTATACAAAGAGGGATAATATGGACTTTTTCACCGGCCGGGGTGCCAAATTTTATGAATTTTCTGTCAAGCTGATGGAGCTGATGTGGCTGAATGTTCTGGTGGTCATCACCAGCCTGCCCATTTTTACCATCGGAGCTTCGTTTTCGGCCATGCACACCGTGTTGGTGAAGATCTACCGGGATGAGGAAGATCAGCTCACCCGTACGTTCTTCTCTGCATTTAAAAAGAATTTTAAGCAGGCAACGCTGATTTGGCTGATTTATTTGGGCGTTTATGGAATTTTGCTGCTGGACGATTACGCCATGCGTTTACTGGATAATCCCAGCCTGAAATATTTGGATATTCTGGTGCCCGTACTGGCCTTCATCACAACCCTGAGTCTGTGCTGGGTGTTTGTGCTGCAGTCCCGGTATAAGCTGACCATCAAGGATACCATTGTGTTTTCCTTCACCCGGATTATTGCGTTTCCCATTCGCACCCTGTTTATGGCATTTACCCTTATTGTACCGCTGCTGTTTGCCTGGTATTTGGAGGGGTTGCTGATCCTTGTTTTTATTATGGGCATTACTGTTCCTGGTATTTTAAGCACCTGTTTTTACAACCATGCACTGAATGTGATGGAGGACGACTCCGAAAAGGTGCAGGAAAATGCAGAAGAAGAGGTTTCCACCGACGAGGAAGACAGCAATTTCGCTGAAGAATCGGAAGAAGAAACTGTTGAGTAAGTCAATAATTGGTTTTACCAAATCACATAGAAACTGAGGTAACGACTATGAGCAATCAGAATGTTATGATTCCCCGTCCGGAGCATCCCCGCCCGGACTTTATGAGAGATACCTTCTACAATCTGAACGGAACCTGGCAGTTTGCCTTCGATGATGCCGATGTAGGTCTGGCAGAAGGTTGGTATCGTACCGGCTATGCCTTGGACAAGAGCATCGTTGTGCCTTTCTGCTATCAGTGCGAGGCCAGCGGCATTGGCCCCACCGATGAGATCCATCCCGTGATCTGGTACCGCCGGAGCTTTACCGTGCCTGCGGATATGCTGGGCAAAAAGATCCTGCTGCGGTTCGGTGCTGTGGATTTTGAGGCCATGGTCTATGTCAACGGCCAGGCCGTTGGCGGCCACAAGGGCGGCTACACCCCCTTTGCACTGGATATCACGCCCTTCCTGACCGATGGCGAAAACGATCTGTGCGTCCGTGTGGTGGACCGTCCCGATCCCGTCCAGCCTCGCGGTAAGCAGAACTGGAACCGGGGTCTGATGGGCTGTTGGTACACCCCCACCAGCGGTATCTGGCAGACCGTGTATCTGGAAGCGGTCAGTGACCTGTATGTGGAATACGTACATATTACCCCTGACATCGACAAGGGCTACGCCTACGCTGAGATCATGCTGAGTCGCAAGCCTGACGAAAAGGTGTATCTGTCTCTGGATGTGAGCCTCCGGGGTAAGGAGATTCGGGAAGTCACCGTATCTACTGTCAACCGCAGCGTCGTGGCTACCATCGACATGAACACCAACATCACCCACATTCCCGTGGAGCTGTGGGGCATCCGGAATCCTGCCCTGTATGATGTGCAGGTGAAGCTTCTCCGGGACGGTCAGGCCATCGACAAGGTGGACACCTACTTCGGTATGCGTAAGATTGAGGTCCGGGATGGTGTCATTTACCTGAACAATAAGCGGCTGTATCAGCGGCTGATTCTGGATCAGGGCTACTGGCCGGACACCCTGATTACACCTCCCAGCGACGAGGCCATTCAGGAGGACCTGAAATGGACGATTCGCTTTGGCTACAATGGTGCCAGAAAGCACCAGAAGGTGGAAGATCCCCGGTATTACTACTGGGCCGACAAGATGGGCGTCCTGGTTTGGGGCGAGTTGCCCAGTCCCTACGCCTTCACCGATGAGACGGTGGAAAACCTCACTGCAACCATGCAGGAGTTTATCCGCCGTGACTTCAACCATCCTTGCATTATTGCTTGGGTGCCTCTGAATGAGAGCTGGGGCGTGCCCAATATTCTGAATAATCCCCGTCAGCAGAGTGCCGCATCCATGCTGTACTACCTGACCAAGGCTTCTGACGGCACCAGACTTTGCTCCGGCAACGACGGCTGGGAGCAGATGCACACCGATATCTGTGCCCTGCATGACTATGCTGCAGAAAAGCGGATCCTGGACGAGCATTTTGCCGACAGAGAATATGTGGAGCGGAGCACCTGCGACTCCCTGCGTTGCTATGCCAACGGCCATAAGCCCACCGGCAACGAGGCCTTCATGGTCACCGAGTTTGGCGGTATTGCCTTTGAAAACATCGGACCGCAGGGCGAGATGGGCGGCATGAATACCTGGGGCTACCATGGCAAGGTCACTGACGAAGAGGCCTTCTTCGCCCGGTTCAAGGAAGCTATGGATGCTGTGGTGGAGATCCCCTACAATCAGGGCTACTGCTACACCCAGCTGACCGATGTTCTTCAGGAGATCAACGGCCTGCTGACCCCTGACCGCAAGCCCAAGATGGATGTGCAGAAGGTTCGCGCATTGAACCGCAACCCGGATTGGCACGGTGACCGGGATATGAAGGACGCAGTTGCTTCTGCCTGGTAATTTGATGAATAGGGAGGATAAACCGATGAATCGGCTGGAAAAGCTCCTTGCTCAGATGTCCATTCATGATAAAATCGGACAGCTGACACAGTATAACGCAATGCTGTTTACCAATACCACCGCGGAGATCACCGGTCCCCAGCAGAAGCTGGGATTGACCGACGAAGATCTGGCGGCGGTGGGCAGCATTCTGAATTTTGCCTCCGTGCAGGAGGTCAAGGATATTCAGGATAAGCACCTGAAAAATGATCCCAATAAAATCCCCATCGTATTTATGCGGGATGTGATCCATGGCTACCGTACCATTTACCCCATTCCGTTGGCACTGGGCTGCTCCTTTGACCCGGAAATTGCCGAGGAATGCTCCCGGGTTGCTGCCCGGGAGGCCTCTGCCAGCGGCGTACAGGTCACCTTTACGCCTATGGTAGACTATGTCCGGGATGCTCGCTGGGGTCGTGTAATGGAAACCTGCGGTGAAGAACCTCTGGTTACGTCGATTCTGGCGGCTGCTCAGATTCGTGGCTTCCACGGCGACGGTATGGACAAACCCGGCAACCTTGCCACCTGCGTAAAGCATTACGCAGGCTACGGCGGTGCGGAGGCCGGCAGAGATTACAACCTTGTGGAAGTTTCCGAGCGGGAACTGCGGGAGTATTACCTGCCTGCCTATAAGGCCTGCCTGGATGCTGGTGCTCCTATGGTCATGCCCTCTTTTAACTCCCTCAACGGCATTCCTTCCATCGCCAATCCTATGCTGATGCAGAAGATCCTGCGGCAGGAGTGGGGCTTTGACGGTGTGGTCATCAGCGACTACAATGCCATTGGCGAGCTGCTGCCCCATGGCGTGGCGGCGGACCAGAAGGAAGCTGCCAAGCTTGCTTTTGAAAACACCTGCGATATCGAGATGTGTTCCAGCGGCTATTTCCATCATTTGGAAGAGCTGATCCGGGAGGGCGTCTTTACCGAGGAGCAGCTGGATGCGGCTGTGATGCGTGTGCTGAAATTCAAGGATCAGCTGGGCCTGTTTGATGATCCCTACCACGGTGCTGATGGCGAACTGGCAGAAAAACTGTATCTGTGCGACGAGCACAGAGCGGTTGTCAAAAAAGCTGCCGCCGAGTCTGCGGTGCTGCTGAAAAATGACGGCCTGCTGCCTTTGTCTGAAAAGCTGTCCAAGGTGGCGGTGATCGGCCCCTTTGCTGACAACCATGGCATCAATGGCTTCTGGAGTCCCGACGGCAAGGACGAGGACACCACCACCGTCCTGCAGGGCGTTACCGCACTGCTGGGTGCGGATAAGGTCGTCACTGCCGTGGGTTGCGGCAATCTGTGGGACGATACGGATACCTCCGGCTTTGCAGAGGCCGTGGCGGCTGCCAAGGAAGCCGATGCGGTAATCCTCTGCTTGGGCGAACCTCAGAATTACAGCGGCGAGGGCAATTGCCGTACCGATCTGCGGCTGCCGGGCCAGCAGGAAGAGCTGGCAAAGCAGGTCATCGCTGCCAATCCCAACACCGCGGTGGTGCTGTTCAACGGACGGCCCCTGGACGTGTCCTTGCTGGATCGGATCGCTCCGGCGATCCTGACTATGTGGTTCCCCGGTACGGAAGGCGGCAACGCCGCCGCGGAGCTGCTCTTCGGCAAGCACAATCCCTGCGGCAAGCTGTCCATGACCTTCCCCCACAATGTGGGTCAGTGCCCCATTTACTACAACCATCCCAACACCGGCCGTCCCCGCTGGCGGAGCCAGCCGGATCACAGAGGCTACGCATCGGATTACATCGATTGTGCAACCCTGCCCCTGTATTCCTTCGGCCACGGCCTGAGCTATTCCAACTTCCAGTACAGCGACCTGACCTTGTCCGCCCATGAGATGATTGCCGATAGCAATATCCGGGTCAGCGTCAAGGTTCGCAACGATAGCCAAAGAGCCGGTAAAGAGGTCGTGCAGCTGTATATGCGTGACCTGGTTGGTTCTGTTGTGCGACCGGTGCAGCAGTTGATTGCTTTTGAAAAAATCAGTCTGGAGCCCGGCGAAGAAAAGACCGTTTCCTTTACGGTTACAGAGGAAATGCTGCGGTTTTACGATATGGAAGGCCGGCATATTTCCGAAAAGGGTGACTTTACTTTGATGATCGGCCACGCGGATCATTTCGTTTTGACCGAGAAGTTTAAATTGGTTTAATCACCAAAGGAGGCATATTATGGCAAAACCTGTAATTTCTGTTTTGGAAATGGGAGCGAAGCCCAATAGCCCTGACGTACAAACCGCTGCATTCCAGGCGGCTCTGGACAAGGCGTTTTTGCTGGGCGGTGCCACGGTGGAAGTGCCTGCCGGCCGTTACTACATCGGTGGCGTTCGCCTGCGGTCCCATACCACGCTGCTGCTGCGTTCCGGTGCCGAGATTTACGGCACCCGTAACCCGGAGGATTACTGCTTCATCCAAAAGGATGAACTGGAGCCCCTGCCGGCCGATCAGCTGACCGACAAGCCCTGGGAGCCCTTTGTCAAGGGCGTGCAGCGGTGCTATGACTTTATGGTCAAGGCCGGTGGCCGCTGGAATAACGGCATCATCCGTGCCTATGCCGCTGAAAACATTGCCATCATCGGCGAACCCGGCTCCGTCATCGACGGTCAGGACTGCTATGATGAGATCGGCGAGGAGCGTTACAGAGGCCCTCACGGCATCAGTATGCACGATTGCCATGGCATTACCTTCCGTGGCTATACCATCCGCAACACCGGCGACTGGGCCCACAGCGTGTTCTTCTCCACAGATATTGTGATGGACGGCGTGACGGTGCTGGCCGGTCACGACGGCATTCACTGCACCTGCTGCACCAACCTGCGGATCATGAACAGCGAGTTCTACACCGGTGATGACTGCGTTGCCGGCTTCGGCAATGTCAACACCCTGGTCAGCAACTGCATCTGCAATACCGCTTGCTCCGGTCTGCGGTTCGGCGGTACCAACGCTCTGATCCGGGATTGCAAATTCTTTGGCCCTGCCAAGCATTTCTTCCGCGGCAGCCTGAGCCTGGAAGAGAAGAAGAGCGGTGCCCAGGCACAAAAACCCCACCGGGTGAATATGCTCTCCGTCTTTACTTACTATGCGGACTTCTCCGTGGACATCCCGGAGCAGCCCGGCAACATCATCATTGAAAACTGCACGGTGGACAATGTTGATCGCTTTCTGCATTACAACTACTCCGGTAACGAGCGTTGGCAGGCACACCGGCCCCTGGAATCCGTGAAGTTTGAGAACATTCAGGCCACCGGTATCGGCATGCCCCTGACCGCCTACGGCTCCAAGGATGTGCCCATTACCCTGACCATGCGTAACATTGATGTTTCTTTCCGGGAGGAAGTAGAGAACACCGCGTTCCTGCACACCGCCCATGTGGATCGGATCCTGCTGGAAAATGTCAATGTCAACAAGCGTTGCGATGCACCGCTGATCAAGTGCTGGACTGAGGGCGGCGATTTCGTTATGCGAAATGTCCGCTATGATCTGCCGGAAAATGAGTGGATCTGTCATACTGATGAGCCTTTCGTCTGTAAGGCCATCTGATAAATAGCATAACTCACAACAGAAAGGAAGTACGAATTATGAAAAAGCGTGTTATTTTGCTGCTGGTTCTGTGCCTGATGATTTCTCTTCTGGCTCTGGGCTGCACACAGACTCCTGCAGGCCCCAATGACGGTGGCCAGACACCTGGCAAGCTGCCCAAGTATGTATTCCTGTTCATCGGTGACGGCATGAGCTATCCCCAGATCCAGGTCACCAATTACTATTTGACCATTCAGAACAACGGCAACAAGTATCCTGCCCTTCTGGAAAGCAAGAACAACCTGAGCTTCATGGATTTCCCGGTGGTTGGCTCTGCTCAGACCTATGACAGCTCCTCCTTTGCTCCCGACTCTTCCTCCACCGCTACCTCCATTGCCACCGGTAATAAGACCTACAGCGGCCGGTTGAATGTGGGCATTGATGGCTTTGCAAAGTTTGAAACCATCGCCGAAAAGCTGAAGGAACAGAAGGATTATAAGATCGGTATCGTTACCAGCGTGAACGTCAATCATGCTACCCCCGGTGCATTCTACGCCCATCAAATCTCCAGAAGCGAGTACCACAAGATCGGTAAGGAGCTGGTGGAAAGTGGCTTTGATTATTTTGCCGGCGGTGCATTCCGCTCTCCCCAGAATGCTGCCGGTAAGGAAGATTTGTACGAGCTGGCTGCAGCAGCTGGCTATAAGGTCGTAAAGACCCAGGCTGAGGCGGATGCTCTGAAGCCCGCCGACGGCAAGGTCATCGTGATCTCCGAGCATCTGGTTGCTCAGGATATGGACTTTGTGGACGCTATGGACTACGAGATCGACCGCGAGGAAGGCGAGTGGGCTCTGGCTGACTATGTTGCCAAGGGCATCGAGATGCTGGACAACGACAATGGCTTCTTCATGATGGTCGAGGGCGGCAAGATCGACTGGGCTTGCCATGCCAACGATGCTGCTACCGCAGTCAACGAAGTGCTGGCTCTGGACAATGCTGTCAAAGAGGCACTGAAGTTCTACAATGAGCACCCCGACGACACCCTGATCATCGTCACCGGCGACCATGAGACCGGCGGCTTTACCCTAGGTTATGCAGGTACGGACTACGATACCTTCCTGAATAACTTGGCCAGCCAGCAGATTTCTTATGCCACCTTCAACTCCGATTATGTTGCCAAGTACAGAGAGAACAACACCGATTTGGCAACCGTCCTGGCTGACGTTAAGGAATTGTTTGGTCTTGAGGTTCCCGCTAACTTCGGCATGGCCAAGGATGGCAGCCTGGAGCTGACCGAGTATGAATACAATCTGCTGGTTGCTGCCTATGAACAGACCATGCAGTTTGGCCCCGATATGAATTCCAATGATGAGCAGGAGCTGAAGTACGACAAGTATGAGCCTCTGACCGTTACCATTACCCACATTCTGGCCAACAAGTGCGGCCTGAACTTCAGCTCTTATGTCCATACCGGTCTGCCCACCGCAGTGTTTGCAATCGGTGCCGGCTCTGAGCTGTTTGACGGCTACTACGACAACACCGACATCTTCTTCAAGATGGCCGAGCTGACCAATGTAAAATAAAGAAAAACACAGTAGCCACAGACCGTTCTGTGGCTACTGTATTATGGAGTCCAAGATGATACGAAAACTTTTCGATAAGACCACCCTGCAGATGCTCATTATCGGCGTGGTGCTGATCGCGATACTGTTGCTGATCCCCACCGGATATGAGGATGCACTGATCTATCAGGAGTCCCAACGGGCTGTGGCAGAGGTTATTGCTGTGGATAATTCTATGATCAACACCTCCGGCTTGATCCAATTCGGCGAGCAAACCTGCACCCTGCGGATTCAGGACGGCATTTTCAAGGGTTGTGAGATCCAGGGTGTAAACTTCCTCAGCGGCTCCATGGCCCAGGATAAGATCTACCAGGTGGGCGACGAGGCCTTTGTGCGGATCAGCTGCAAGCCAATCGGGGATGTGCCGGATTTTGATGGTACAGTCATTAACGGCTATGCCATCGCCTCCTGTGTGATGACGGATCATTACCGACTGGACAAGGAAATTATCCTGCTGGGCGTGTTCTTTCTGCTCCTGATTATCGTGGCAGGGAAGAACGGCTTGCAGGCGATTTTCTCCTTTGTTATCACGATCCTCACGGTTTGGAAGATTCTGATCCCGGCATATCTGAAGGGCTATTCTCCCGTGTGGGTGGGCATCGGCATTACGGTGCTGCTGACGGGCGTGATCATCTTCTTTGTCTATGGCTTTGATAAGCGAACGGCGGTGGCGTCCTTAGGCTCCTTGCTGGGCATCCTTGCAACCTGCATTCTGGGTATTATCTTCACCGACCTGTTCAAGATCCACGGAGCCGTGATGCCGGATTCGGAATCGCTGTTGTACAGCGGCTACCAGCACCTGGACTTGACTGCCATCTTTATGAGCAGTATCTTCATCGGAGCCTCCGGTGCCATGATGGATCTGGCGGTGGATATCACCTCGGCGGTCCGGGAAGTGGTGGATAAAAAGCCGGAAATGGGCTGGCGTGAGGCCACCCGTTCCGGTATGAATGTAGGCAGAGCCGCTATGGGTACCATGACCACCACCTTGCTGCTTGCGTATTCCGGTGGCTAT
Organism: Oscillospiraceae bacterium; assembly: GCA_015067945.1. Taxonomy (GTDB): domain Bacteria; phylum Bacillota; class Clostridia; order Oscillospirales; family Oscillospiraceae; genus Faecousia. The sequence goes on along the minus strand of SVLM01000013.1, from coordinate 17,419 downwards.
ATTACATCGCTGATGGTGTATATGGCTCAGGGAACGCCGATTGACCATATTTTGAACTATAAATATGTGGCCTCGGAGATCATGGATACTGTGATCGGAAGCTTCGGTCTGGTGACGGTGGCACCGTTTACGGCATTGGTTGCCGGCTGGATGCTGACAAAACGCTCAAAGAAAAATGCGGATGAATAAAAAATCACGGGTGCATCGCACCCGTGATTTTTACCAGTCTGTCAAAAAACTTGTTTTTTGACAGACTGCCAGCGGTCAATAAAGCTGTCAAGACAAGCAACTGGGCCCCGAAGTGTATATAGATACTCGAGAGGGGCCAGTTGCGCAGTAAGGCAAAAAGCCTTGGGTAGCAAGCTTTTTGGAACACCACATCCGTCAAAAATCAGAGATTTTTGCCACCTCCTCCTTAAGGAGAAGGCCTTTACCAAAGCATTACTTGATCCTGCTTTTTGATGGTTGGCAGCTTTTGTGACACGCTGATAAAAACACGGGTGCATCGCACCCGTGTTTTTTACATTGCGTTACTGGTTGCCAAACAGATCGTAGTACAGCCACAATACAGTGTAGCGATCCTTCAGCTCCTTGGCATAGAGAATAGCATCGTCAATCTTCTCTTTGCTGTACAGCTTGTAGAATTCAGCCATATCCATACCCACAGCGGCCAGCATGGCTTCAATTTCGGAAGCCTTGGGAACCTCGGACAGAACGGCTCGAATCTCAGCTTCCTTTGCTTTGTAGATGGAGATCATGTCCTTGCCGTAAAGACCGACCTTGTCCTGCAGGGCGACGCAGCCATCGGCTACGGGGCCGTAGATGCGGCTAATTTCCGCCACATATTCCTCCCGGGTGGGGCGGAACTGGGTGTCAGGCCAGACCTTGGACAAAATTTCGTCCCGAAGAGCTGCGGTAACAACGGTGGAGTAGGCCACGTCGATGCCGTGGCAGAAATAATCTTCGTTGCGGACGATGCCAACAATTTCAAAGTAGTGGGACAGATGGTGCTCACTGCCGGATGCGGGCCGGGAGGAACCCACAAAGGCCATGGCAATGCCCACGATGACCAGAGCCTCCATCAGCACCCGAACGCTTTCCTCGTCCCGGTTGACCAGGCCCTCGGCAAGGGAAAGGGTCTTTTGCAGCATCTGCTCGATGAGATCATAATTTTCCTGACAGAACGCTTCACCCAAAACCACATGGCTCAGTTTCCAGTCATTAAGGGCGGAGAATTTGCCCACAATATCGCCGTAACCGGCCTGGATCATCTCCATGGGAGCATCCTTCAGAATCTCGGTGTCTGCAAGAATGACGCTGGGTACCTTGGCGGGGTAGGTAACCTTCATGCCACTCATGATCATGGCCGCACCGGTAGAGGCGTAGCCGTCCATGGAGGGGGCGGTAGCCACGATGAAGTAGGGGACACCGCTGGTCTGGGATACATATTTGCACAGGTCCTGAATCACGCCGGAACCCAGACCAACGATCAGATCGATGCCACCCATTTCCTTGTCCACGGCGGCGACGGCATCCTCGTTGGGGATGAGAATGGTCTTACCACTAAAAATGACCTTTTTCGCCAGCTTTTCACCCAGGGCGGCCACAGTTTTTACACCACCGACACCGTAGGTGTTCTCGTCTGCGACCAGCAGAACGGACGTGTACCCTTCGGTCAGGTGGGTCAGATGGGAGATGGCACCCTTCTCGATGGCAACAAACTTAATATCGCAGGTGTGGTGCTTGCCGCAGGAGCAATCTGTGCCCTGCAGGAGCTGCTGTATGTTCATGGGAATCCCTCCAACATATGTATTTTCTACAGAACATTATAGTATTTCCCGTGAAAATAATCAAGTCAAAAGGCAGTCTTTTTTAGACAATATCGGTGCGAGAAAATTTTCGAAAAAAGGCTTGACAATTGGGGACATCTATTATATAATAGCGAAGCTGTGTTGCAAATGCTGCTATAGCTCAGCCGGTAGAGCGCATCCTTGGTAAGGATGAGGTCGCCAGTTCAAATCTGGCTAGCAGCTCCACAAAAAGTCTTGAAACCGCAATGGTTTTGGGACTTTTGCTTTTTACGGAAAAACCGCCCCGATGACCAAATGGCGACCATTTGGCGACCGGAGCGGTGATTTTTTGCTTTTAAGCCTGTTTTGCAAGGAGATTTTCCAGAGCTGTGGCGGCCTTGCGGTCGCTCTCTTGAAGGGCGTGTGCGTAAATGTTCATTGTGGTGGAGGTCTGTGCGTGGCCTAACCGGCTGGACACTGTTTTAAGATCCTGCTTGCTAGCGATCAGCAGCGTGGCGGAGGTGTGCCGCAGTCCGTGGAACGGGATCAGCGGGAGCTGCTTCTCCGGTTCCTTGCCGGCATTGTAGCGGCGGATAATGTCCTGCAGTGCCTGGTACGGTGTGGAGTAGTTCATCAGCTTGCCGTTGTCCTGGGTAAATACCCAGTCATTCCCCTGCCAGTAGTCGCCCACATAGAGGCGGTACTTCAGCTGTTCGGTGTGCAGCTTCCGAAGGCGTTCTGATAGTGAATATGGGATTGATACGGTCCGGTGGGAGGTTTTGGTTTTTGGCGCCTTGATCATCGGCTTGCCGTCTACCAGTGTGACTGCCTTAGACACCCGGACTACATCCGCCACAAGATCGATGTCAGGCCATTGGAGAGCCAGCAGCTCCCCCTTCCGGAGTCCGGTGTACACCGCCAGGTTAAACAGCACCCGCAGCTGCTCCGGTACTTCCTTGGTGGTCTCGTAATCTCCCACGGTGTAAGGTGTGCCGGTATCATCCACCCGCTTATGACCCTTGATCTTCACAGTAAAAGGCTGCTCGATATAGTCCAGGAAGGTGGCGGTCTGTTCTGGCGTGAAGAATTTCAGCTTTTCGGCGGTCGAATCTCCCTGAAGGCGTACTCTGTTACAAGGGTTACGGTCGATGATCTCCCACTCTGCGGCAGTACGCAGCACAGAAGAGATCACATTGCGGGTTTTGGCAATGGTACCCTTGCTATAGCCGCCAGGCTTGCCGTCCCTCCGGGCACCGTCCTTGGTCATAGACACAAAGAAAGCGTTTATATTGTGGGGCTTCAGCTCGGATAGCTTCAGGTGTCCAAGAGCCGGCAGTATTTTCTCCTCCAGCTCACTGCGATATGCGTTGACCGTGGTGGGTTGCAGTTTCTGCTCTGCATACTCCACGATCCAGCGATCTGCAAATTCCTTCAGTGTTATTTTGCGGCCATCCATAGCCGCACCGCTTTTCACTTTTGCTTCAAACTCCCGGGCAAACTCCTCCACAGCCTTCTCTTTCTTCTTTGGCGTGAGCGTTGGATCAGGCGTAAAGGTGGTGGTCTCCCGGAGTTTCCTGCCGTAGATGTCCCGGCCGGTGCTGACAGTGATCTGATAGCTGCCGTTGCGTTCTCTAATACTTGCCATTTTATCCTTGCCTTTCCGGGGCAAATCTGCTAATATAAAAGGGCAGACCACCCCTATCTTAGTCGGTTGAGGTTTTCTGTACCGCCGCCACCATGGTTGCCGCCACGGTGGCGGTTTTTTATTTGTCTTTAATGCAGGAAGCTACCAGAATGGGGACTTCTTTACACACAAGCTCTCTCAGGGAATTTCCAGCCTCATTAGCGTAAAATCTGGCTGCATAATCGCCTTTGAGAACAATATGACCAGCGTCACGCATTTCTGCTTCAAGACCATAATCATCGCACACGAAATGTCGTCCATTTGCATTGACCCAAAAGGAATCGAAACACATCAGCAGATTTTCCATGACTTCGTGGAAATTTGGGCTTTCCAGCAGACAATTTAGGATATCTAACGCATGATTTGATGCGTTTCTAAACTGAAGCTGACCGGTTGGCGTGTCAAACATTTCCAGCCGTTCAATAGTATCCACGGCCTTGAGTGAAAGCCCCAGATCATCAACGACGCTAGGCACCGGAAATGGATCATCGGTTAGCCCAAGTAAGAAATCTGTGGTTACTCGATAATGTGCAGCTAGCTTTGCTACTTTGTCATAACCGACAGACCGATTTACGCTATCATCCTCTAGCGACTGAATGAGGGATTTACTAACGCCGGTGGCGGCGGCAACTTCATCCATTGTTTGTTTTTTGTGCACATTATAGACAACACGTGCATCTTTGAATCGCTCGCCTCTTGTAAGTCTGGCCATGCTGAACCTCCTAAATATGGAACAAATATACTTTTGTTCTGCATGTGAATATTTATACGGAACATTTGGCACGGCGGCTATTTATGTGCTATAAATAGAACAACGGCAACAACAGTTCCATATATAGGATACACGATGGTTAGACCGTTGTCAACAACAATTTACGGATGGAGGAAAGAAAATGCATAACAAGGAAATCAGAAGCGCCGCAAAAAATGCGGGTGTTCGTCTGTGGGAAGTGGCGGCTGCTTATGGTATCAATGACGGTAATTTCTCCCGGAAACTGCGGCAGGAACTGCCCCAGGAGGAAAAGGAGAAGATCTTGGCGATCATTGACCGCTTGGATCAGGAGAAACAGGAGGCGATCTAATGCCCAATGTTTTGACTATTCGTGAAGCTGTCCAGCGGGCAAAGGCTGAAGGCCTCCCTATTTCGGAGTATACCCTCCGCCAATGGGTGAGAACCGGCGCAATCCCAACCCGGAAGGTAGGCCAAAAGGCACTGCTGTTCTATCCCAATTTGGTGCGGTATCTGCAATGTGAGGACGGCGCAGACAATACACCCGCCACCCGGGCGGCTGCTTCTGGTATTTGCCGGGTTCTGTGAGGTGGCGGCATGGATATGAAAGTATTTGATTCTCTACACTATGGCAAGGAGAATGCAACTCCGTCAAAGACCCTTGCAAAAGCTCTGGGTTTCCGGAGTGTGCGAGACCTGCAGAAGCAGATCGAGCGGGAGCGGGCAGCAGGGGCGGCGATTCTGTCTGATTCTTGCGGTGGCGGGTATTATTTGAGCAATGACCTGGACGAGCTGCAGCGGTTTACCCGGACTTTGAGCGCAAGGGCAAGGAATACCCTTAAGGCCGCAGAATCCGCCCAGCGGGCACTGGATGCCGCCACAGAAAATGCTTATACAGGAGGGTGGCAGAATGGGAAAGAATAAAATGGGGCGGCCATCGTGGTTCAAGCTGTTTCTGCACCACAAATCTTTGATTGATGCCGTCCCGGATGAAGTGGCGGGAAGGGCACTCAAAGCTGCACTCCGATACTTTGATACCGGCGAGGTGGCGGTACTGGATTCGCTGGCTGGGGCTGTGCTTGCGGCACTGAAACCCCACATTGATGAAGCATTCGAGGACTTCCGCCGCTCCGTGGATACTGGCCGGGCCGGTGGTCAAAAGCGGTGGAGCAAAGAGGGAACAAAAGGTGATAGGCCCCCAATAGGTCCCCTATACCACCCTATAGGTCCCCTATACCACCCTATAGGGGGGTCTACAGAAGCAGAAGGAGAAGAAGAAGGAGAAGGAGAAGAAGAAGGAGAGGGAGATAAGGCGGACAATCCGCCAAAACCCGCCCACATTTCCCCGCCAAGTGTGGATGATGTTCGGGTATACTGCGGCAAGCAAGGGTATACGACCATAGACCCGGAGCGGTTCGTCAGTTATTATGCAGCTCGTCAATGGATGGCCGGGCAGACAGCTATCACAGATTGGCGAGCCGCTGTGGATTCGTGGCACAGAAAGGATATGGACAAGCAAAATGAAAATAGACAAAGTGAATCTAAACCCCTTTGGACGGTCGGTACCATCGTTTGATCCTGTGGAATATGGTAAGATCAAGGCTGATTCAATCAACAAGGCGGTGGGCAATTTGACCGGCTACGACTGCCCTAAGTGTCTGAACCGTGGTAACTATGCAATCCCAAAAGAGGACGGGGGCGTGTCGGTTCTGGAATGTGACTGCATGAAGATCCGCCGGTGTGTCCAGAAGATGGAAGCCTCTGGCCTCCGTGAGGTTATCAGAGATTGGACTTTTGAGGCTTACAAGGATGCGGAGAGCTGGCAGACCACTATCAAACAGGGGGCCATGGCCTATGCTGACAATGTGGATGGGTGGCTCCTGTTCTGCGGGCAGAGTGGCAGCGGAAAAACTCACCTCTGTACCGCTGTGTGCCGCCACCTTCTTTTAGCCGGTGAGGAGGTGCGCTATATGCCGTGGCGGCAGGATATCCGGGAGCTGAAGGGCATAGCAAAGGAACCCGCCACCCAAGCCGAAGCATTGAAGAAATACCAGGAGGCTCCGATTCTGTTCATTGACGATCTGTTCAAGGTCAGTAAGGCCGCTGACGGTTCATGTGTTCCCCCGGTGGCGGATGTGAATCTGGCTTTTGATATCATCAACTATCGGTATACAAAGCGGCTCGCCACGATTATCTCCACAGAGAGATCTCCGGCTGAGTTGGTGGATATTGACGAAGCCACCGGCGGGCGGATTGTAGAAATGGCACAGGGGCATACATACTGCATCGAGAAGAAACCCGGCCGCAATTACCGACTGCGGGGCGTTGTGATGGTGTGATGGTCCGTGGGGGGGGTTAGCGATTTGCGACCCCTGAACAGAGAGCGAACAGAGAGGAATTTCGCCACTTGTGGCGAACAAAACCCGGTCATTTTTGACCGGGTTGGGTTTTGCAACGAACCGAAGCTGAACAGAAGAAAAAATAGGCAAAAGCATATTCCTGAAGCGGCGAGGAAGCGGTGAGAAAGGCGGATTCAAAAGTGAGTCAAACGCTATCAAGAATTGAGGCTGTGAAGCCGCAGCGAAGCCGCACGAACCGTGAGCGAAGCTAGAGAAAATCCGCTATCGAAGCTAGGACGAAGCAAGGTCAAATTCAGTTTTATGACACGACAATGCGCAAGGCTGAGACTGTGGGTAATAACACAGATTCAGCACAAAATCAGCACAGTTTTTGTAAAGTAAAACCGTAGCAAATTCGAAGCAAAATTTAGGGGGTTCTGTTTTAGAACCCCGTCGGGAAACACGACACCTCTATAACGAAACGTTACCCCCACCAAAAGAAAAAGCACAGCCCCCGGCGGATGGCCAGAAGCTGCGGACTGTATTGAGGAACGAGGCACCCCCCCGCCAGAATGGGCAGAGGAATGCCCCAGAAGCTGACACACCGCCACATCTCACAGAGGAGAATAAACAGCAGCGACCAGCCAAGAATGATTATACAGGAGGGCGGCGCAAATGTCAATCGAGGAATTGGTGGCGGCAATCCAAGCGGGTGCTGCGGACCGCATAGGAGAGCTGTGGGAGCGGGTGGAGGGTTTGGTCAGGTGGAAGGCTAAGCGGATTATGATCGTCCTGGAGGGTTGTCCAGGGCGTGGTGTAGAGTTTGAGGATCTGTACCAGTCCGGCTATTTGGCTATGGTGGCGGCTGTGGACAGCTATAAGCCCGAATGTGGAGCGTTTTCCACATGGCTGGGCTATCACCTGAAAACGGCTTTTGCGGATGCTACCGGCTATCGTACACAGAAGGGTCGCAAGGAGCCGTTGAATAATTGCATCAGCCTGGATACACCTTTGACTGATGATGCGGACAGCGATGATCTCATGGATGTAATCGCAGATCCTGCAGGCCTACAGTGGCAGGAATCCCTTGAGGAATCGATGTGGCGGAAGGAACTGCAAGAGGCTGTAGGAACAGCACTGGCGGGTATTCCAGATAAGTATGCTGATGTATTACGCCTGAGGCATTACCGGTGCATGACTTACGCAGAGATTGGAAACTGCCTTGATGTCGGTGTTGAACGGGTGCGACAAATGGAATCCAAGGCAATCAGACTGCTGCGGAAACCGAGCATAGCTTGCGAACTGCGTCCCTTCCTGCATTTTGATTTTTATTGCGGTACCGGCTATGGTGCATTCCAGCACTCTGGCATGAGCATCCAGGAACGCTACCTGATCATGGAGGAGGAACACAAGGAGCTAGAGGTCCGCCGCCACCAGAGGGAGCGCGAAAAAGAGATCCACAATACGGTCAGCGCCATGATGGAGAACATTACTTCAGATGCTGAGGCAAGGGTGGCAGTTATGACCCAGGAGGAAAAGCGAGCACTACTGGAAAAGTATGGATATGCGTGAATCTGATACACCGACAAATCGGATACCCTAAAAGAACCTGATAAAACTGCCAAAACGACAGTTTAATACCATCGCGTTTGGGGACGGTAAGGTATGTTTCATACCCTACCGAAACGGTAGTTCGCTATTAAATCGGTACCCTGTAACAGGGTGGTGGTTTCCAAGTCATACAGATCCGCACCAAAGATGCACTTTTGTTACACCAAATGCAAGTGACAAAATACATAGGAGGCAACATCATGGAAGAAAAACGAATATCCCCGCTGAAGGCAATCCGGATCAAGTGTCTGGACTGCTGCTGCGGAAGTAGCAACGAGGTCAAGTCGTGCCCGTCGGTAAACTGCTCGCTGCATCCCTTTAGGGAGGGACATGATCCTTTTCGGGTAAAGGTGGAGCTTACACCAGAGCAAAAGGAAAAGCGGCGTTGATCTTTGGCTGTGGCACGAGAGAAGCAGAGAATTTCACAGGAGCAATCCGAAAACCCTGTTTCCCAGGGTTAGGATATGTCCGAGGGTATTCCTCCGGGAAACGGGCTGTAGAATAGGCGTACAGCCGCCACAAACGAAAATAACCGGGAGCCGCCACAGCTGGTAGCTCCCGGTATAATTCTATTCATCGATGCTTGTGGTTTGTTCTAAATATCTCTGATAGCTTTCTTTTGCCTCCTGAGGTGCATCCTCTCGGATAGTCGGGATATGGTCCTTATACTCCCACCATTCACGGTTGCTTTGCCAAAACAAGTCTATCTTTTTCATCGTTTATCTCCCTTGATACTCTTTGTGGCATTGCTCCACTTCTTTATTTTTGCGTCACAGACTGTGCTTAATCGATAATAATCACAAAATCGCACTCGTTGCAACTAAAAAAGACTTGTCTTTGGATCATATTCTGTGGAAACAAAACCTAATGCTTATTTTCAGCCCTCATCGTCTCGCTCCATGGTTTCAGCCATAGCCCGGATGATAAAGCTGTTCAGAGATTCGCCTTGAGCCTCTGCGTGAGCCTTAATCACAGCTTTTTGACCAGCTGGCACTCTGACCCGCATCTCGTCAAACTTCTCCAGATACTTGTCTGTGGCCTTTCGCTGAGCTACACTGACTTTCTTCTCGGCATCTGCCATTTGCACAACCTCCCTTACCTAAATTATGGGGGTGGCGGCTATAAAAGTTCACCTTCTCCACCGTATTTGTATTATACCACAGAATTCTATATGTGTCCATATAGAAAATTGCTCAAATATATGGGCACATATTTGTATAATCTGCCATCTTGATATATGGGAACATATATGATAATATATAGACAGTAAGAGTGCGGACAAGTTGACGAAGCCCAAACAAACCGCCTTGCGAAATTGGTAGAGTGGCTAAGACAGCCGGGAAAGACCGGCAACCAAAAATTTAGGAGGCAATACCATGAAACAGTACAATTTGAGTAGCATTATGAACGCAGCGTGGCGGATATTCCGCAAGGGTGTCCAGTCCTTCGCCGTGGCTCTGCGGATGGCATGGGCCAACGCCAAGGCTCACAACGTAGCCAAGGCAGAGGCCGGTATCACCGAGGAGACGCACACCTGGGCTGGATGGCGTGATCTGGGCTATGAGGTGATCCATGAGAGCAAGGCCTTGTACAAGGCGATCCTCAGCGACCCCGCCACCAAAAACGGCACCCGGGTTACTTGCTACTTCGGAGCATCCCAAGTTCAGCCTATCAGTGCATAAGAAAAGGCCCTTGCATCAACGCCGACCAAAGCCAGATGCAAAGACCCTAACACCATCCCACAAAGGGGAGGCCCCATTATTATAGGCCAGCCTCCCCCCTAAGTCAATAAAAATCTGGAGGTAATTAACCAATGCAATGCAGAAAACAGCTAGTGCTCACCGGCTACCGTGTCCACTATGTGGATCTCCGGGAACCCAAACCCCGCACACCCCAAGAGCAGATCCACGTGGTGGATCGTCAATGGCTGGACGCCTTGGGCCTTATTGGACATAACGTGGCGGATGCCATCAAGAGCCAGTATGAGCGTGCCGGCTATAAGGTTTTCGGCGTAGAACCTATCAAGCCCAAGCGGGTGGCGGAAATCGATCTGTGCCAGCTCTGGGAGCAGTTGGTCCCGTCTACTGCAGAAGAAGCACCCACCACCCTAGATAGCGAGGTACGCCCGGAATGATATTATTACCCGAGGTTGCCGAATGGGTGGCAGCTTATGAACAGGAATACAGTAATAAACCCGCCGATCTAGTTTTGCAGATTGCAGAATATATCCTGAAGGTAGGCACAATGCTAAAGGAGTATGGACGGAAGGATGCCCAAGAAGGGAAGTGTGCATATCCTGCTCAATTCTTCCCGGATTTGGTTATTAAAGCATTTCGCGAGGGGATAGAGAAGCACCCGGACACGGTGCAGGCCGTGGCGGATCTGTGGCAATCCGACTATATGGACGGATATAACTGCGTCATTGGGAAAGCACCATAGCAAATAACAGCCATAGACAAAAAGGAGCGACCTTTGTAAGGAGCTCCTTTTTTGCTTATCCACACATATAGCGTGCAATGGCAGCTTTACTGATTCTGCCGTTTACAATCTTTGCACCAAGGTATTTCTTGACCGTGTTCTTGCTGCCATAACCAAGAATTTGCATTACCTCCTGCATGGTCAACATTTCGCGTTCAGGGAACAGTCGGTTTAACTGCTCGATGTTTGCACGATAATCTTCCTTCTCTCTCGACATAGTGTCACCTCCTTGGGCTTATTATACTGTTGGTTTAGTCCGTTTTATGGTACGGTTAAGATTGTATAGTTGCCTTAACGAAATGGGAGGTGGTAACAGAATGGACAAAAAGACACTTAGTGTTGCAGAGGCTGCGGCGGTGGTAGGTATTAGCTCCAGATATATGTATGATCTGGTTAAGATAAAAGGGTTCCCGACGATTCAGATTGGGCGAAGGCTGTTGGTGTCGGTCAAAGGGCTGGAACAATGGTTAGAGGAGCGGGCACAAAAAGGGTGGAACAGCGAATGCACAAATAGGTGAACGCCCGTTGGCGACCAAATGGCGACCCAAGTTATAAAACGGTCGCCAAACCTCCGCCACGATATGATACAACGAACCTCGAAAACCGTTGCAAACCAACACTTTTTCGCACTCTACGAAACGGTATAAAACGGCAAAAATCCCATTGGTAAGGATGAGGTCGCCAGTTCAAATCTGGCTAGCAGCTCCAAAACCCTGAAACTCTTTGAGTTTCAGGGTTTTCTTCTTTTGGTCTATCGATAAGCAAAGTGATGAAACAACGCAATCCACAAAAGTTGAAATATCGTGATACATTTGCCTTTTAAATCGATCATTTTTGCAAATGAGATTGTTGGGTGTTCTGGACTGTTGGTAGTATGTTTGTACATCTTGCAATACCAACCCTTGCATGCCCAAGCAATTCGTGGTATATTGGTGACAAAATAAGCGGAAAAAGGAGGGGTGGATATGGATCAGGAAATATTAGATCACCTAAGAGTTATTACAGCAGAAGAGCAGGCGATTCTCGACGGCCGCACCACCATTGACCGGAAATTGTACATGCAGGGACAGGGGAATACCATCAACGCCCAAAAGCTTCTTGCGGCAGGAAAGCTGATTACCATACGGCCCCAAACCAGGTTCATACATTTTCCTGAGCACACCCACGATTATGTGGAAGTGGTCTATGTATGTGCAGGACAGACGACGCATATCGTAAACGGTAGAAAAATCGTACTTGAACCGGGCGACCTGCTGTTTATGAGTCAGAGTGCGACCCATGAAGTCTGCCGGGCAGATGCAGAGGACCTGGCAATCAATTTTATTATCCTTCCGAGCTTTTTTGACACCTCGCTGACTGCCATTGGCGAGAAAGAGACACCGCTTCGTCGCTTTTTGGTAGACTGTCTATGTGGGCAGAATACCGGCGGCGGGTATCTGCATTTTGCCGTTTCGGATGTAAAACCCATTCAGAATCTGCTGGAAAGTCTCCTGTGGACACTTTTACAAGAGACACCAAACAAACGCAAAGTCAGCCAAATGACGATGGCATTGCTGTTCCTTCAGCTGACGGGGCATACGGAGACATTACTAAATGACAATCAGGAAGATGCGGCGGTGATTCAGGCACTGCAATACATAGAGACCAATTATGTCCACGGAAGCTTTGCGGAATTGACAAAGCAGCTGCATTATGATGCCTCCTGGCTATCCCGGGAAATTAAGAGAAAGACGGGGAAAACCTATACCCAACTGATTCAAGAAAAGCGATTGGCTCAAGCGGCCTTTTTGCTGAAAAATACGGATCGGAATGTGGCGGATATCTCTGTGGCGGTTGGATACGAGAACATAAGCTACTTTCACCGAATATTTGCGGATGCATACGGGAAATCCCCAAGAAGCTATCGCGTGCAAGAAAGGACACTTTTTTAGAAAACATAAGACCTCCTATTTTTGGTTTTTGCTGTGGTAAACTGATGGCGAGAACAAAAATAGGGGGTCTTTTTTTGCGTTATTTCTTAGCGATTGATATTGGTGCATCCTCGGGACGGCATATTTTGGGCTCTGTCGATCAGGGCAAGCTGATTTTGGAAGAGGTTTTTCGTTTTGAGAATCGGCAGGTGCACAAAAACGGTCACGACTGCTGGGATATGGACAACCTATGGCAGGGCATCATTGGCGGATTAAAAGCGTGCAAAAAGCTTGGTAAAATCCCTGCAACAGTGGGTATAGACACCTGGGCGGTGGACTATGTTCTGCTGGATATAAACAACGAAATCATCGGTGATGCGGTTGCCTACCGGGACAGCCGCACCGAGGGCATGAAACAGATCGTCAATCAAATTATTCCTGCGGATGAGCTCTACACCCGCACCGGTATCCAGTATCAGCCTTTTAATACCGTCTATCAGCTGATGGCACAGATGCGGGAAAATCCGGAGGCTTTGGAGCAAGCGGAATGGATGCTGATGATTCCGGAGTATTTCAATTTTAAGCTCACCGGCATTAAGCAAAATGAATATACCAACGCCACTTCTACGAATATTGTGAACGCAGAGGGCAAGTGTTGGGATGCTTCGTTGATTGAACGGCTGGGCTTTCCGGTACATATTTTCCATGAGTTGGCAGTTCCCGGGACAAAGCTGGGCAATCTGCTTCCCCAAATTCGTGAGGAAGTGGGGTTTGATACAACGGTGGTTCTGCCGGCGACCCACGACACCGGTTCTGCTTTTTTGGCAGTACCGGCAAAAGACGATTGTGCGGTTTATCTCTCCAGCGGCACATGGAGCTTGCTGGGCGTAGAGAATGAGACCCCTGTCACAACCTTGGAAAGCCATGCACAGAATTTTACCAACGAGGGTGGTGCCTGGTATCGGTACCGGTATCTGAAAAATATTATGGGTCTTTGGATGATCCAGTCTATCCGCCGGGAACTCAACGGTATTTCCTATGTGCAGGGCAAGCAGGAACAAAAAGAAGCAGCCAAGCAGTGGAGCTTCCCGGACCTCATTGCCGCGGCGAGACAGGCACGGAGCTTTTCCAGCGTTGTGGATATCAATCAGGACTGCTTTCTGGCACCGGAAAGTATGATCCGTGCAATCCAGCAGGAGTGTACCCGGACACAGCAGCGTGCCCCCGAAACCGTAGGCGAGATTATGCAGTGCGTATATTCCAGTCTGTCTGTGTGCTATCGGGATGCGATCCGTAATTTGGAAAAACTGACCGGCAAGAAATACACCAGCATCAATATTGTTGGCGGCGGCTGCCAGGACGGCTATCTTAACGAGTGTACTGCCGCAGCAACCGGATTGACGGTGTATGCCGGTCCCATCGAAGGCACCGCCATCGGCAATGTGATCGTACAGATGATTATGGCAGGGGAATTCCAAAACCTGCAGGAGGCCCGGGCGGCGATCCGCAAAAGCTTTGAAATTAAAGTGGTTACGCCCTGAGCGGCCAAGCTACAAAAATGTAATACATATCTAACAAGAGAGGATAACAATATGAACACTTATGCAAATCAGCTTGCTGCACTGGCGGCAATGTCCAATCAATACGGCGCTAACCCGGAATACGTGCTTGCCGGCGGTGGCAATACCTCTTTTAAGTCTAAGGACTTCCTGTGGATCAAGGGTTCCGGCACATCTCTGGCAACCATCAAGCCGGAGGATTTTGTAGTAATGGAGCGATCTCTCCTGAATAAAATGTGGTTCGCTGATTATCCTGCAGACGAAGCTGAACGGGAAGCTGCAGTGCTTCAGGATATGATGGATGCCCGGATCAAGGGTGAAAATCGTCGTCCGTCCGTTGAGACCCTGCTCCACGATCTGTTCCCCCAGCAATACATTCTCCATGTGCACCCCGCGATGGTCAACGGTCTGACCTGTGCCAAGGAGGGCAAAGCAGCTATGCAAAAGTTGTTCCCGGAGGCACTGTGGGTGGATGCCTGTAAGCCCGGCTATATTCTGGCACTGGAGTGCAAGCAGGCGATGGATGCTTATAAGGCTTCCTCCGGCAAGGATTGCAATCTGCTGTTTTTGCAGAATCACGGCATCTTCTTTGCTGCTGACACCGTTCAGAAGCTGGATGTACTGGCATCTAAGGTGATGGATACGCTTGCAGCGGCTATTTCCCGCAAGCCCAACATGGACGATCAGGCGTACAATGTAGAGCAGGTGGCGGAAATCTCGCCCGTCCTGCGTGCACTGTACGGCGAAAATCAGCCCGCAACCGTGAAGTTTGTTGCAAACAATGAGATTTTGGCTTATGATCCCAATACCAAGAGCCTTTCTCCTGACCATATCGTCTACGCCAAGGCAAAGCAGCTGTTTATCCCCGCCGGAACGGATAGTGACGGTATCCGGGATCTGTTCCTGGCCTTTACCGCTGAGAATGGCTACAAGCCCCGTATCGTCTTTGTAGAGGGCCTTGGTATGTTCTCCTGCGGCAACACTATGAAAGAAGCTCTCACTGCTCAGGCGGTGATGCTGGATGCAATCAAGGTGGTAGCCTATACCGAGTCCTTTGGCGGTGTGTCCGCTATGCCGGACTTTTTGATCGATTTCATCGTGAACTGGGAAGTGGAGAGCTACCGCTCCAAGGTCAGCCTTGCCGCTGGCGGTGCCAAGCGGCTGGCCAATAAGGTGGCTGTTGTCACCGGTGGTGCTCAGGGCTTCGGCAAGGGCATTGCCGATGTGCTGTATGCTGAGGGTGCCTATATTGCCATCGTGGATATGAATCTGGAGGGTGCAAAGAAGGCCGCGGCAGAATATGGTGCTTCCGGCTTTGCGGTATATGCCAATGTCTCCGATGAGGAGTCCGTTAAGGCGATGGTGGAACAGATTGTCGCCCATTTCGGCGGAATCGATCTGTTCGTTAGCAATGCCGGCATTGTAAAGGCCGGTGATCTGAACGAGATGACAAAGCAGGCCTTTGAATTGGTGACCGCGGTCAACTACACCGGATTCTTCCTCTGTACCAAGTATGCTACCAAGCCTATGAAGCTGCAGAACAAGTACGCTCCCGGATATATGATGGACATTGTGGAGATCAACTCCAAGTCCGGCCTGGAGGGTTCCAACAAGAATTTTGCCTATGCAGGCTCCAAGTTCGGCTCTTTGGGACTGGTGCAGAGCTTTGCAATGGAATTGGCACCTTATAATATTAAAGTCAACGGCATTTGCCCCGGCAATTTCCTGGACGGTCCTCTGTGGAGCGATCCGGAGCGGGGACTGTTTATTCAGTACCTGAATGCAGGCAAGGTGCCCGGTGCCAAGACGGTGGCGGATGTTCGCCGCTTCTACGAGTCCAAGGTACCTATGAACCGTGGCTGCCTGCCCATCGATGTCGCCCGGGCGGTTATGTACTGCGTGGAGCAGAAGTATGAAACCGGTCAGGCTGTCCCCGTCACAGGCGGTCAGGTTATGCTGAACTAAGAGGTGTGCTATGATCGATATTGCAATTTTAGAAAAGCTCAACGCCCCCACTAAGGCGGAGCGGCTTTCCAATCTGGCGGAAATCGTCAAGAATACCACATTTCCTCCTGCAGTACCCCAGTACATCAATAACCACATTCACACTACCTATTCCTTCTCTCCCTATTCTCCCACAGCGGCAGTGTATGCCGCCCGTATGGAGGGCCTTTGCACCGCCGGTATCATCGACCACGATTCCATCTCCGGTGCGGAGGAATTTTTGGAGGCAGCCAAGATCGTGGATATGCCGGTGACCATCGGTATGGAATGCCGGATTTCTATGGATGGCACCCGGCTGGCAGGCCGGCGTACAAATAACCCGGATCAGGTGGGCGTCAGCTATATGACCATTCAGGCGGTGCCCCACAGCCAAATTGACCGCCTGACCGAATTCTTCCGTCCCTACCGTCAGGCACGGCATCAGCGAAATCGCAAGATGGTGGAGCGAATCAATGCACTTCTGCCGGAGCTGGAACTGTCCTATGACCGGGATGTTCTGCCCCTTTCCATGGCGGTAGAGGAGGGCGGCGTTACCGAGCGGCATCTAATGTACGCATTGGCAAAAAAACTGACTGCTTCTGTGCAGAAGGGTCAACCAATGGTTGAGAAGATGTCCCAGTTGGGAATTACGCTTTCCACCAAGCAGGAGGCGCAGCTGTTGGATGCTGAGTATCCTTTCTATGAGTATGATCTGTTGGGTATTCTGAAGAGTGCCTTTGTGCCTAAGATCTACATCGATGCCACTGACGAATGCCCCAAGCTGCCGGATATGGTGCAGCTGTGCAAGGAAGTCAACGCTTATTTGTGCTATGCCTATCTGGGCGATGTGGGCGACAGCGTTACCGGCGACAAGAAAACCCAGAAGTTTGAAGATGATTATTTGGATGATGTGTTCGAATGCCTGAAGGAAGAGAGGGTCGGTGCGGTTACCTATATGCCCACCCGAAATACCCCCGCTCAGCTGGAACGGCTCCGGAATCTGTGCGACCAATATGGAATGTTCCAAATCTCCGGCGAGGATATCAACAGCCCCCGGCAGAGCTTTGTTATCAAAGCAATGGAGAACCCCATGTTCGCCAACCTGATCGACGCCACCTGGAAGCTGATCGAACACGAAGCACAAAACCAATAAGGAGATAATACACATGAAAATGAAAGCTGTTTTGCTCCACGGCAAAAACGACATTCGTCTGGAAGAAGTCACTCTGCCCGAAGTAGGTCCTGATGATGTTCAGATCCGCGTAGTTTCCGACTCTGTCTGTATGTCCACTTACAAGGCAATGCTGGAGGGCGAGGAGCACAAGCGTGTACCCA
>SVLM01000012.1 GCA_015067945.1 Oscillospiraceae bacterium | reverse complement strand
GGAAGAGGCTGCTGGTAGCCGTAAGGCTCTGTGGACCGCCGAGCACGAATATGAGTTCTCCGCTATCAATGAAGACGGCGGCGTTCGTCTGATCGCAAAGGTCGATGACAGAGTCATTCTGAACTGGTTGGACACCAACAGCACTGTTAATGTGGCTGGTGGCTTCTCCATCCGTACTGAGGATGTCTACGAACTGTATGCTACCGATTTGAGCTTCACCGGCGATGACGGTGTAGAGATGAACATGTTCAGCACCGAGAATGTTGGCAAGCTGTCCACCAATACTACTGGTTTCGGTGGCTATGTCAACCCCGATGCTCCTGAGGCTGACGAAGAGCCCAGCACTGAGCCTTCTGTCGAGCCTACCGTTGAGCCTACCGTTGAGCCTACCGTTGAGCCTACCGTCGAGCCCACTGTTGAGCCCACCGAGGAGCCCACCGAGAAGCCCACCGAGAAGACCGGCCTGCTCTATAAGCCTTCTGCTACTGGCGAGATTCTGTACTGGGGTTCTTCTGCTGTCAGCGCCAAGAACCAGACCATTAAGTTTACTGCTCGTCTGAATAGCCCCACTGACAACTACAATAAGAGCCAGATTTGGGTGTCTCTGCGCGCTGAAAGCTTGGGTAATCCTTGGGATGGCGCTAACACCGGCTACTGGATCATGATCGATAACACGGCAACTCATGTCCGTTACAATGGTGCTGACATTTTCTACACCTGTGACGATCAGTATGCAAGCGTCCCCGGTTATGAAGATACTCGTTGGACTCTGACTGCTATGGAAGAGGCAGCAGGCAGCCGCAAGGCTCTGTGGGCTACCGAGCATGAATATGAGTTCTCCGCTATCAATGAAGACGGCGGCGTTCGTCTGATCGCAAAGGTCGACGGCAAGGTCATCCTGAACTGGCTGGATACTCAGAGCCGGATCAATGTGGCTGGTGGCTTCTCCATCCGTACTGAGGATGTCTATGAGATGTATGCTTCCAAGCTGACCTTCACCGGCGACGATGGCGTCGAGTTGAATATGCTGGGCACTACTAATGCAGATAAGCTTGAGACCAATACCACTGGTTTCGGCGGCTATGTCAACCCCGAAACAGGCGATGTGGGTGTCGGTGTTGCGGTTGCACTGATGGTAGCTGCAGGCGCTGGCGTGCTGGTCATTAAGAAGAAGAAAGACTAATAGCAAAAAATGTCGCTGCGAAGTGGCAGCTTCGCAGCGACAGGGCTTTCCAAAAACATGCGTGTGTTTTCTTGAGCCGTTGCAATTCTATGAAAAAATAGAGAAAAAGTCAAGGAATGAATGGTAATTTCTTGAAACTGGCGGCCATAGGAAGAAGGAATGCCCAGTTGTACACTGGGGTACACTTGGTGTACCCCAAACGATAACCGTCCGTACTTGTCCGCAAGGGTGAGGCTGTGTTTCCTGAGGGAATCGGTGTCAACCTAATATGTACGGACGGTTATTGTCCCTTATATACGAACAAGGAGTGAGAATAATGAGTTCTGCTATGAAGCGTGGCATATCGTTTGTGCTGTTAGCTTGCCTTATGCTGGCGATAACTCTAAATGTGGCTGTTCCGTCTGTAGTTGCTACAGATGACGAGGTGGGCAGCTTGTTCAAACCACAGGTTAGCAATGAATTGCTCTACTGGGGGTCTACTTCTGTAAATGGTAAAAATCAAACAGTGAAATTTACGGGCACATTAAAGAGCCCGAGCAATAATTACAACAAAGCACAGTATTTTGTGTCCCTGAGAGCCGATACTATGGGAAATCCCTGGGACGGTGCCTCTACCGGCTACTGGATTATTATTGACAATACCGCAACTCACGTGCGTTACAATGGTTCTGATATTTTCTACACTTGCGATGACAAGTATGCAAGCGAACCTGGTTATGAAGAGACCCGTTGGGTTTTGACAGAGATGGAAGATGCAGCGGGCGGTCGAGAAGCGTTCTGGAAAGCGGAGCATACATTTGAATTCTCTGCAATCAATGAAGAAGGCGGCGTCCGCCTGATGGCTAAGGTCGATGGCAGAGTCGTTCTGAACTGGTTGGACACTCAGAAGAGAGTGGACAAAGCAGGTGGCTTCTCCATCCGTACCGAGGATGTCTACGAATGGCGAGCAAATAGACTGAGCTACACCGGCGATGACGGCAAGGAAATGCATATGCTGACCAAGGCCAACGTTGGCAAGCTTTGCACTAACACCACCAATTTCGGCGGTTATGCTACTGCTGAGAACAATGTGAGCGAGCAGCCGGACGATGAGTATCAGGTTCCCGAGTTGGGCGACAATGTGACTCAGCATGGTAGTTTGTACAAGCCTCAAGTTAACAATGAATTGCTCTATTGGGGCAGCACACAGCTTAAGGCTAAAGCGCAGACTCTGAAATTTACCGGCTTTTTGCACAGCCCCTCTGGCAACTATAATAAAGCACAGTATTTTGTGTCGCTGAGAGCCGGCAACATGGGCAACCCCTGGGACGGCGCTGCCACTGGTTACTGGATCATTATTGATAATACTGCTGTACATGTGCGTTACAATGGTTCTGATATTTTCAATACCGGAAACGATAGCTACGCAGATGTTCCTGGCTACGCTGAGACCCGCTGGACGCTGACGGAAATGATTGATAGCGCTGGCGGTGGTGAGCGGTTCTGGGGTCAGTACCACGAATTTGAATTCTCTGCAATTAACGAAGACGGCGGCGTTCGTCTGATTGCAAAGGTCGATGGCAGAGTCATTCTGAACTGGCTGGATACTGCGAAGAAAGTGGATAAGACTGGTGGCTTCTCCATCCGCACTGAGGATGTCTATGTACTGAACGCAACTAACTTCTATTTTGCTGGCGACGACGGTAATGAAGTAGATCTGCTGTCTGAGCAGCATATCGGCAAGTTGGAAACAAATACCACTGGTTTCGGCGGTTATGTTTCTACAGAAGCTTTGCCTCCCAGCGGTGTGGAACCTGGCGGAGCAAAACCTGAGGACGGAAATATTGGTGACTATCTGGTTGACACCGAGTTCGATATGTCGCAGTGTTCCACCCTGGACTTTAGCGAATTGGTGGCAGATACCTATGATTGGACCGGCCAGATTCGTAACTATGTAGGTATGACTACTTTTTATCCCAATGGTCTGGAATTGCTGAAGGGCGCAGATAAGAATGCAGCTTACACCAAGGAAGATGCATCTTTTGAGAATTTCTGCTTGAACTTTACAATGAAGGCCACTGTTACGGATGAATTCATCGAGCGTAACAATGGCGACTGGCTGTATATTTTCTCCTTCCGCGACAGCAGTCCTACCCGAAACACCTGGGATATGGATAACAAGAATGCGTATGCTATTCTTCTGGAGTACCATCCTCACGATGGCACTTCGTCTTTGCATCTGCGTAGATATAACAATACTACCAGTTCTGCGAGAACAACCAACATCCTTACACTGACCGGTCTGATGGGCTTGGTTGGTGAAGAAAACACATGGCGCATCGCTACTTACACCACTGACGAAGGCGTTCGCATTGGCGTTTGGGCAGATGATGTACAGCTGATCAATGTTTTGGACAGAGATAAGAATGCCGTGCGTGAAGGCGGTAGCTTTATGATCGTTCAGCATGGCACTGTCGTCAATACCGCTATTCCCATTGTTAAGAGCATTCTGATCAGGGGCCTGGAGAAGGGGGCCGATCGTCCTGTGTATGCGCTGGGCGTGAACGAGCCGAAACCCGAGGGATCTGATCTCTATCCTTTGAACAAGTATCAGAAGCCTGACCTGAGCGCACCTGCTGAGTCCAGCAACAACATGAGCTGGACTTGGATTGTGGTAGCAGTAGCAGCAGTTGTTATCATTGCTACCGTTGTAGTAATTGTAGTAGTGAAACGAAAGGGAGGTAAGAAGGCATGAAAAGAATCCTTTCTTTGATTTTAATTGCTGTGATGCTTTGCTCATTTTTTGTAGGATGTGATGAAGTCGTGCAGGGTACAGAGCTTATCAAGGTTACAAACGGATACTATGTGCTGGAAAACAAGAATTTCTCGGTGATTATCAACAAGGCAACTGGCTACATTGAAACTGTGGAAAATGTTGTGACTGGCATGGTCAACAAAAATCCCGATAGCGGCAATTGGCCGTTCTTCTTGGAGTATTCTCCCGATGGCAGCATGATCTATGAGTCCTCCATCGCGAAGAAAACCAACAATACGGTATCTTCCGCCAGAACTTACAGCCAGAATGGCCGGGAGTATTTGGAGTTGACTTATAACGATTTAAAGTCTGATGGGGCTTCGCCTGTGTCCACTGGCATAAAGGCTATGGTAACCTTTAGTCTGAACAGCGAAGATGACTACTTTAAGTTTAACGTGTCTTTGGATTTGACAAAGTCTTCTGGACAGGTTAGATCGTTGCACTTGCTGGAGGGCGGCGACCTGCGGTCTGGTGACGGTGCAGATGAGTATTTGATTGCGCCGGTATGGGGTCGCGGCACCAAATGGAAGAATCCTATCTACAATGATTATTTCCTGGCAGGCAAGACCTTGGCATATCCCGGTAGCGGCTCTGAAACTCTCGAGTGCGGTTGGCTGGATTTGTCCGGCAATAATCAGGGCATCGGTGTTGGCTATATTGATAAGCAGCAGATTGTCACAGAGTTCCGCATTGAAAGTAGCGGCGAAGGCATGAGCTTTGATATCGTGTTGTTTGAGCCCAAGCAGATTCTGGGCGAATCTGTTCCTCTGGAAGCAGGATCTGTTTTTACTACTGATGATGTTGTTGTTGCAATCCATAAAGGAACTTGGCATGCAACAGCCGATGCTTATAGCGCGGAGTTCAATGCCGCCTTTACTGATGAAAATGGCAATCCGGATTACCTGACTGCTAATACCATTAGTAAAAAGGCAGATAGCTACTATTATTTCTTCCGCGAAATCGGTGCAATTAACCAGCAGCAGTACAGCACTGTAGCTGAAATGTGGGCGAATGTGCTAGCTTGTGCAGAATCAACAGGCGCAAGACTTGATAAATCCATGTGCTGGTTTGTCGGTATGAATCAGGGCACATATGGTAGCGACACGCCTCTGCTGGCGCCTTACAATGAGAATCTGGCAGATGAAGGTTTGACTTTCCAGCAGACCTTTGAAAAGTACTTTGGCACTGGCACTGATGCATATAGAGGTATGGGCGGCCATGTCATGCAGTACGCACATCCCTTTGCTATGGACTTGAAGCGCGAGGAACTGTCGAGTTTGTTCCCGCAGATCAATCCTTATCAGCATAAGGAAGATTGGGACGGCGGTGAGCACTGGTCTGTTTGTATCGATAACGATATCGTAGCAAAGCTTTGGGCAGAGACCGTGATTCCTAATGCAATTGCCATCCAGGCTGATGCTGTTCAGTTTGACCAGGGTTCTCTGGTGCAGACCATTTGCGATATGGAAGGCCACAACCACGGACTGGATGCAGTGTCTCGTTTGTCCTCCCATATTAAGGCTGTTAACAAGTTGGCACAATCTGTCCGAGAGCAGATTGGCAATGAAGCATGGATTCTCAGTGAGGCAACCAATGACTTGACTTGTCGATACATTGACATCCTGCAAAACCACTGGGCTACTTTTGCTCCTCTGTGGGGTGGCGAACTGGAACCCGGCACGACGATGTATACACATCCCCAGTATGTTTATTTGGGAAGCAACTTCAAGCAAGATGTTATGGGCAATCTGGAGGAATACTACCTGCAGAGCGCCGTGCTGGGTTGCCCGACCCTGCTGAGCGATGGTGGTGTGACTGATGCAAAGCTGGAAATGGTTCGTTTCGTAGAAGAGCTCCGTACCAATGGCGATACGATCGGCTATCCTCACGGCTATCGTGATACCCTGGGCTTGACCAATCCTTCTTATGGCCTATTTGCCCGCGTTTATGTTCAGGGCAACAATGTAACAGTTGTTTACTGCGCAGCATTTGCAACTGACGAGACAACGCTTACTGTGGATCTGGAAGCTTTGGGCTTCGAAGGCAAGGGAACTTATACTTTCACTATTCCTGCAATGGATGGTGCAACTGGCAACTATCAGACTTATACTGTAGAATAAACACAACGGCGGCGGCAGGTTGCGGCCTGCCGCCGCATAACTTCGGAGGCTATTATGCGCGTAAAGAAATTGTATTATATTTCCGGTACTCATTGGGATCGGGAGTGGTATCAAACTTTTCAAGGATTCCGCTTTCGTTTGGAGCGTGCCTTACGCGAAATGATTACATATCTGGAAAATACGCCAGAATTTGAAGTTTTTTATTTTGATGGTCAGACTATTGTGTTTGAAGACTTTTTGGAAGTTGCACCTGAGTGTGAAGATCGGCTGAAGAAGCTGTTCCAGGAAGGCAAGATTCGCATTGGGCCTTGGTATACGATGCCGGACGAGTTTCTTGTGTCCGGTGAGTCTATTGTGCGCAATTTGCAGAAGGGACATCGTATTTGCCGCGACTATGGGGTTGAGAGCTGGAAGATCGGCTATGTCTGTGATATTTTTGGCCATATTGCGCAGTTGCCGCAGATTTTTAATGGCTTTGATATTCATACGGCGGTTTTGTGCCGTGGCACAAACGAAGATACAACCTCGATGTTCTTTAATTGGAAATCTCCGGATGGATCAACCTGTACCACCTACAAGCTGCCCAGCTATCTGGGTTATGGTAGTTTTGGTTTGGAGGTAACGGGCACACGTGCTCAGAGAGGACAGATTGAACCGGATAGCACTGAGTTTGCTGAGGCTGCAAAAGCCTACATCGACAGAGAAATCGCACGCTCCAATACGGATGTTGCGGTTTTGATGGATGCAGCAGACCACGAAGCGATCCATCCGTTAACACCACTATATATCCAGAAACTGCGTGAACTGTATCCTGATCTGGAAATCGTTCACGGTGATTTTGAAGAATGCTTCTTGCGAGCAGAACAATTTGATTTGCCGGAAAAGTGCGGCGAGTTGATTGAAACATCGTCCTATCCTGCTCCGTACCACAATCTGCTGACCAATATTTTGTCTAGCCGTGTGGATGTTAAATCCCGTAATGACCGTTGCCAACATATGCTTGAGCAGTGGATGGAACCGCTGGTTGTCTATTGGCAGCTGAATGGCATTGAAGTTACTAAGGAATACCTGAACATTGCATGGAAGAATCTATTGCAAAATCATCCCCACGATTCTATTTGTGGTTGCAGTGTTGATCGTGTCCACGATGAAATGAAATTCCGGTTCTCCCAGGTGGAGAGCATCTGTGAAGCACTGACTGAGGAGCCTTTGATCGTGCGAAGAGGTGCAATGTCTGCCATTAAGGCAAATACAGATATGGTCATCACTCTGCTCTATATGGGTATGGATGAAGGTGAGCATACAGTAACTGTAGAGATTCCTTTTGAGAAGGATTATCCGTCCTTCCATGAGGGTTTCGGCTATGAAACAATTCATGCGTTCCGTCTTTACGATTCTGAGGAAAGAGAATTGCCCTACCGGATTGAGAAGATGGTAAATGATGCAACAATGCGTACCAAGTCCGAATTGGTATGTAATGTTGATCGATACACTGTTACATTCCGTACGAAGCTCAACGCCTTTGGCACGACCCAAATTCACATCCGTCCGCAGAATTCTCCCGTCCGATTTGCTGGCAGAATTGCCGATCATGAGGGTAACCTGGAGAATGCGTATATCCGTGTCGAAATTGAGCCGGACGGCAGAATTTCCCTGACTAACAAGAAAAATGGCTTGGTGTACAGAAACTTGCTGGGACTGCTGTCTGACAGTGAAATTGGCGATGGTTGGTGGTCTGTTCGTAATCAGTGCAGTCAAACATCGGCAAGAACAACACTTGGTGCAGTACAAGTTCTCAGTAACAATGGCACAGGAGCAAGCGTTCGTATTAAGCGCACTTTGATGGTGCCTGCATGCGTTAATGAGACTGCGCATGGTACGGTGCAAAGCGAGAACCTGGTTCCTTTGCAGGTCGAATTTACGTTGACCTTGAATGCAGATGAAGACTTTATTCGCGTGAATGCAACCGTGAATAACAACGCCAAGGATCATAGACTGCGGCTGCACCTGCCCACAGATACGGCTTCCGAAACCTATAAGGTTTCTCAGGCGTTCACCTTTGTGGAACGGCCGGTTGGTGTGGATGACAGCCAGCTGTGGCGGAAAGAGCCTGACCAGCTAGAGAAAAACACAGATGGCATTATCATGAGAACCGATTTAAATGGTAATGGTTTGGCGTTTGTTTCTGCCTATGGTATCCATGAGGCAGGCGCAGATAAGGATGCCAGGGCTTCTATCTTGGTGACATTGCTACGGAGTTTCTATCGTACGCATACCAAGAATAACGAAGAGGGTGGCCAGATCCAGGGTAAGCATGAGTTTAGCTTTGCCATCAAGCCGGTACAGGCTGAAAGTGCAAACCAGATGCTGCGCTTCCGTGAATCTATTCGCGAAAAGGTATTCTCCTTTGCGGCACAGCAGGAAGAGATCTTCCAGAATGGCCTGCTGAAGGTTGAAGGCAATGTTGTTGTGAGTGCAGTTAAGCCGCTGGATGACACCCAGGGCGTGCTCCTGCGCGTGTACAATGCGGAAGAAGATGCTCAAAATGTTCGTGTGTATGTAGATGCTAAGTGGAAGACTGCCTATCAGCTGAACCTGCTGGAAGAAAAGCAGGAACATTTGGAAATCCGAGGGGGATATCTGAGCCTGAGTGTTCCTGCTCATAAGATCCTGACAATTGGTTTGTTCGAAAGCGAAGAGGTATAAGTATGTGGAATGTTTTCTCGCCGGATAGCGAACTGGGTGCGCTGCTGGAAAAAGTGTTCAATCTGTTGATTTTGAACCTGTTAACAGTTTTGTGCTGTATTCCTGTTGTAACCATCGGGGCAGCATTGACAGCATCTATGAGCACCTGCTTCCAAATGCAGGAAGGTTCGGTGGCGGTGTGCAAAACATTTTTCAAAGAATTTCGCTCTAACTTTAAAAAGTCTACACTGATTTGGATCGTGGCGTTTTTGATCATGCAGCTTCTTGCTGTCAACTATGTGATTCTGCTGAAGACACAGCCGGAGTTGGGGGGCATCGCAGAAATAGCGCTCATCATTTTAGCTGTGTTGACAGCAATGTCGATCAAGTGGTCGTGTGGGCTGCAAGCTTATTTTACCAATACCGCATGGCAAACAGCGAAAAACAGCGTGCTGTTGAGTTTGGGATATCTACATTACTCGATCGCTATGCTGCTTGTGGACTGCATTCCAGTAGTGCTGTTTTTACTTGTAGATTCGAACGTTGCATTTTTTGCGGCAGTTCTATATGGTGTAGCGGCACCGGGATATGTCAGCAGTTTGCTGATGAAGAAAGTGTTTTTAAAGTTGCAGGAACAGAAAACACAGAAAGAGGAATAAAAGCGATCGTAAGAAGGGAGCGTAACCATGGGCCTTACAACGAATCAGAAATTGCAGAAACTTGCACAGCTACAGGATTATTGGGCAGTGCGTGCATCTGTACAGTTGCGTTATATGGAGCAGCTGGTTCAAAACGGCATTTTAAAAGAGGAAACACTTTGGCAGGATGCGGTTGAACGGCTGTACGATGTGTATTGTGAGGAAGGAAATCTTTGCAAAAACACCGTCTTGGCGTGGGAAAAGGCTTGCTTGGAGCCTATTCGCGATATTGCAAAATCGCTCCGCGTAAACTGTATTGGACATGCACACATCGATATGAATTGGCAATGGGGCTATGACGAAACGGTTATGGTCACGCTGGACACATTCCGTACGATGCTGCAGTTGATGCAGGAATATCCTGAAATGATCTTCTTGCAGTCTCAGGCTTCTGTGTATCAGATTGTAGAAAAATATGCCCCCCAAATGCTGGAAGAAATTCGTGCGGCCATTCGTCGGGGCCAATGGGAAGTTGTTGCTACTACGTGGGTTGAGGAAGATAAGAATATGACCGGCGAAGAAAGCACAGCCCGGCATCTTCTTTACACTCGCAAGTACCTGAAGGAATTGCTTCAGCTAACCGACGAGGACTTTTTGATTAATTTCGAGCCGGATACATTTGGACATCCTGCTCAAACACCGGCTATTTTGGCAAGCGGTGGCGTTAAGTATTTATATCATTGCCGCGGCGAAGAGAAACTCTCTTTGTATCGTTGGCAAGCACCTTCCGGGCAAAGTGTTACTGTCTTGCGTGAACCGCAGTGGTACAATGCGCCCATTGAATGGACGGCATTTTTGCATATTCCGTCCTATTGCACGCAACACGGACTAGATAGAATGTGCTATGTGTTTGGAATGGGAGACCATGGCGGCGGTGTAACCAGAAGAGATCTGGAACGGCTGCGGGACATGGCAACTTGGCCGTGCATGGCACAAATTGGCTTTGGCAAGTTGCGTGATTTCTTTGCATACATAGAGGGAATGCCGTTGCCGGTGGTGACAGGCGAGCGTAATTTCGTGTTTGATGGCTGCTATACAACGCAAACTCGAATCAAAAAAGGCAATCGCCTCTCCGAACAAGCACTGTATCGTGCTGAAACTATGAGCACCTTGGCAACCATTCATGATATTGCATATGAGCAGACGGCGCCGGTTGACGAAGCGTGGAAAAAGGTTCTGTTTAATCATTTCCATGATATTATTCCGGGTTCCGGCGTGATCGCTACCCGTGAATATGCAATGGGCCTGTACCAGGAGGCAATGGCTGGCACCGGCGTACTGAGTAGTAATGTATTGCGTGCACTGTCGAAGCAAATTGATACAGCGCAAGTGTTGCCTGCAGAAGAAGTGTTGAACACTTCTGTGTCTGAAGGTGCTGGCGTAGGCTATGGTACGACGATTGGCCATTTTACCGGGGCAAATGGCTTTGCCGGTGGACGCAATCGCTTGTACAATGTTTTTAATACCACTCAGTTCGCATGGAATGGCTTAGCGGAACTGACAATTTGGGACTGGGCACTTGCTCCGGAACGCCTTGAAATCCGAGATGAAGAAGGTAATGTGCTGCCCCATATCTTAATTGATGCTGTACCGCAACACTATTGGGCACATTTTTATTTCCGTGTACTGGTTAAGTGCCAGATCCCTGCATTCGGTTATCGCACCTTGCTGGCTACGGAGAACAACTGTGCCCCGGCAGTGCCGTATATGCCTGATCCTCGATTGGATCGCCCGGTGGATCACCTGATTCTGGAAAACGACTGCATTCGTGTGGAGTTTGATCAGGTGGATCTGCGTATTTGTTCGATCAAAGATGTAATCACTGGTGAAGAATACATTCGTGAGGGCGAAACCGGTGGTCTGGACTACATTTTGGAGGATGACAGCAAGGGAATGACATCCTGGCGTGTGGGTCGACACATGTCCCGAATTCCTGCAGTTACCAATGTGCACACCAATGGTGTTCAGCAGAACGCACTGCGAAGCAGTTTGTCGTTCAGCGGAGAAATCAATCACTCCAAGGTGAATGTGAATATGTGGCTGGATCAAGGAAGCCGCATGTTGCATATGGATGTTCGTTGCAAATGGCTTGAGACAGGCGAACCTGGCCGTGGCATTCCGCAGCTGGCATTCCGACTCCCGCTGAAAAATGCGTGCCAGGAATTCTTGAATGACGCACCGTTTATGGTGGAGAAGCATGAGCCTCATTCCTATGATATTCCGGCCTTGAGCTTTGTTTATGCTTCTGGCATTATGCTGACAACATCTTGCAAGTACGGATTCCGCTGTACAAAGGATGCAGTTTCTGCCACCTTGATTCGTAGTGCCTTTGATCCAGATGAAATTCCGGAAGTGTATGTACATGACTTCCAGATCGGCGTGGGTATTCCTGCGTCCGGAACAGTAGAAGAGTTGCTGTGTGAGAGCGTAACCTTTGCACATAAGCCTTTGTCTGTGGCAGCAATGCCCCATGCAGGCAAACTGCCTGTTAAGGGTGCTTTGGTGCAGATCAGTGGAAGCGCAAAGGTAGAAACGTTGAAAATGGCCGAGGATGGCTCTGGAGATCTTATTTTGCGTATGGTCTCTTTGGAGGAGACGAGCAAAATTGTTCGCGTGCTTCTGCCTGGCGGAGCCAAGGTAGCATACTTGGTGGATGTGCATGAGCAAATTACCAAGGAAATCCCGGTGGAGCAGGATGGTAGTGTAGCAGTAAATGTAGGTGCTCACGAAATTTGCTCTTTGCGGATTTGCCGCTAAAATCTGCTGCGGATAAGCAGTACCCGATTTTCCAAATAGTTATACAAGAAAGGGAAAATGATATGAAGCGTTCTGAAATTAACAATGCGTTGAGAGAATTAGAGGCAATGTGCGAAAAGTATCATTGCTACCTGCCGCCTTTCTGCCATTTTACTCCGGAGCAGTGGCAGAATATCGGTCATGAATATGATGAAGTCCGCGACTGCATGTTGGGCTGGGATATTACCGACTTCGGTCTGGGCGATTTCGATAAGGTTGGCTTCAGCCTGATCACCATCCGTAACGGCAATCGTGCCATGATGGATAAGTACCCCAAGGTATATGCAGAAAAGTTGCTGTATCTGAAGGAAGGCCAGACTGCTTGCAACCATTTCCACTGGTATAAGACTGAGGATATCATCAATCGTGGTGGCGGAAATGTGCTGATCCGTGTTTACAACAGCCACCCTGACGAGTCCATCGACTATGAGTCCGATGTCACTGTCCATATGGATGGTCGCACTTTTACCGTCCCTGCTGGCACGCAGGTGCGGTTGATGCCCGGCGAAAGCATCCATATTCAGCAGTTTATGTACCACGATTTTGCCGTGGAAGAGGGCACTGGTCCTGTCCTGCTGGGCGAAGTGAGCCAGTGCAATGACGATAATACCGACAACCGCTTCAATCCTCCCGTTGGCAGATTCCCGGCCATTGAAGAGGATGAAGCTCCCTACCGCCTGCTGTGTAACGAATATCCGGAGGCAAAATGATGGATGTTGTAGCGCTGGGCGAATTGCTCATAGATTTCACCTGCCAAAGTGTGGATAGCGATGGCTATCCCACCATGGCTGCTCATCCAGGCGGTGCCCCTGCCAATTTCCTGGCAGCGCTCAGCAAATTCGGCGCAAAGACCGCATTGCTGGGCAAGGTGGGAACGGACGCTTTCGGTAAGTTGCTGACTGCAACTTTACAGAGTGCCGGCATTGAAACCAGTGGCATGATCGCAACAGAGGATGTGTTTACCACCTTGGCCTTCGTAACGCTGGATGAAACGGGCAATCGGGAATTCTCCTTTGCCCGTAAGCCCGGTGCGGATACTGGTATCTGCTTTGATGAACTTTCTCTGCCACTGATCGATAAGACAAAGGTGTTCCATTTTGGCACCTTGTCCTTGACGGATGAGCCTGCCCGAAGCACTACATATCAAGCGGTTGCCTATGCGAAATCCAAGGGCAAACTGATCACCTACGATCCCAACCTGAGAAAACCCCTCTGGAAGGATCTGGATATGGCTAAGGAACAGCTTCTGTGGGGCCTTTCCCAGGCGGATGTGGTCAAAATCAGCGATGAAGAGGTGGAATTCCTCTTTGGCCTGGGTGTAGAAGCCGGCGCTGCCCATATACTCAGCAATTATGGTGTAAAGCTGGTGTTTGTCACCTGTGGTGCCAATGGTTGCTATTTCCAAAACGCCAATGCTTGGGGACATGTTCCCAGCCTGAAGAATATTCAAGTGATCGATACCACCGGTGCTGGTGATATTTTCGGCGGCAGCGCTGTGTGGAAATTGCTCCAGATTGGCAAAGATCCGGAAACGTTGACCAAAGCAGAACTGGAAGATGTGGTACGGTTTGCTTGTACCAGTGCAGGCTTGTCCACCACACGCGCCGGTGGCATTTCCAGCGTTCCGGAATATGAGATGGTTATGCAATCACTGTGAGAAAATGTAGGATTAGCGTTGACAAATTAATAAGCTACGTTCCTCCTCCCGGGGCACACGGTGGAGTCATATGGGGTGTCATCTCCACCGTGTGCCGTATTTTAAGGGGGATTTGACAGACAGAACAGATTAAAGGGGTGTTTGGATGAAGAAGGGAATTTGCTGCGCAGGCAACATGATTGTGGACATTACATACCCAATCGAAACCTGGCCGAAGCAGAACGAACTGACCCATATCACCGAGGGTATTCAGAATTCCACCGGCGGCAGTGTCTGCAATACCATTACAGACCTTGCCCGGCTGGATTCCAGCTTGCCGCTTTTTGCTTCTGGATTTGCCGGTTATGACGCAGAAGGTGAGTTTATCCTACAGGAAATAGGCAAGTATCCCAATGTTGACATGAGTATGGTCAAGCGTGATGGACGTACTTCCTTCACTGCTGTTATGAGCAACAACCAGACAAAGGAGCGTACTTTCTTCCAGCACGCCGGTGCCAATGCTTACTATTGTGAAGAACATATTGATCTGGATGCTTTGGATGTGGATATTTTCCATATTGGCTATATTCTGCTGTTGCCTGCATTGGATGCAGAGGACAGCGAATACGGCACTAAGATGGCAAGACTTCTGCACAAAATCCAAAAGAAGGGAATCAAAACGTCCGTTGATGTGGTGTCCGAAACCGGCGACCGCTTTGCGAAGCTGGTGACACCGGCACTCAAGTATACCAACTATTGTATTATCAACGAACTGGAAGCACAGCAGACCACCGGTGTCGTGCTTAGGGATGCCGATGGCACATTGCATACCGAGAATATGCCTACCGCACTCCATAAGCTGAAGGAACTGGGGGTGTCTGATTGGGCAGTGATTCATTGTCCGGAGTTTGGCTGCGGTATCGACGAAAAGGGGCAGTACTATGCTGTTTCCAGCCTGAAGTTGCCTGATGGCTGGATCAAGGGCACTGTGGGGGCCGGAGATGCCTTCTGTGCCGGTGTTTTGTACGCAGCGGAGATGGGCTGGTCTATGCCGGAAGCCCTGAAAATGGGTGCCTGCACCGCCGCAGCGTCCCTGAATGAAGTCAGTGCCTCCGATGGCGTCAAACCCATCTTGGAGACAATGGCGCTGTATGAAAGATTCAAGGCATAATAAGAGCTGTTTTGAAAATCTAGTTGAAGGCTGGAGGTACTTATGAGTTTGTACATAGGAATTGATTTGGGCACTTCATCCCTCAAGCTGTTGCTGATGGATTCAGCAGGCACCATTCATAACACAGTCACAAAAGAATATCCGCTGGAATTTCCCCAGCCCGGCTGGAGCCAGCAAAATCCCGAGGATTGGAAAAAGGCTCTGTTTGAAGGCTTCCCGGAACTGATCCAAGGTTTCGATGCAAGCCTGATCCGCGGTATGGGCTGCGGCGGTCAGATGCACGGCCTGGTGGTGCTGGACGAGAACGACAATGTGATTCGCCCTGCCATCTTGTGGAACGATGGCCGCACCGCAAAGCAGGTGGACTACCTCAATGGAGTCATTGGCAAGGACAAGCTTTCTCAGCTGACAGCAAACATTGCCTTTGCTGGTTTTACCGCACCGAAGATCCTCTGGATGGAGGAAAATGAGCCGGAAAACTTTGCCCGGATCGCAAAGATCATGCTCCCCAAGGACTATATCAATTACATCCTCACCGGCGTGCATGCCTGCGATTACTCCGATGCTTCCGGTATGCTCCTGCTGGATGTGGAGCACAAGTGCTGGAGCAAGGAAATGCTGGACATCTGCCATATTACCGAAGCACAGATGCCGAAGCTGTTTGAAAGCTATGACTGCATCGGTTGCGTCAAGCCGGAAATCGCACAGCTGCTGGGTATTCCTGCGGATGCGAAGGTGGTTGCCGGTGCCGGTGATAACGCTGCCGCGGCGGTTGGTACCGGAGTGGTAGGCGAGGGCGGCTGCAATATCAGCTTAGGAACCTCCGGCACCGTGTTCATTTCTGCCAAAGAGTTCCCTACTTTGGATAATAACGCCATCCACAATTTTGCCCATGCCGATGGCGGTTGGCATCTGATGGGCTGTATGCTCTCTGCGGCCAGCTGCAATAAATGGCTGCTGGAGGACATTCTTGGTACTTCCGATCACGCTGCCGAGCAGGCTTCTATCGCAGAGGATAAGCTGGGCGAGAACCATGTGTTCTTCCTGCCCTATCTGATGGGCGAAAGAAGTCCCATCAACGATACAAATGCCAGAGGTACATTCATTGGTATGACCATGGATACCGCAAGAGCCGATTTGGTTCAGGCGGTTCTGGAAGGCGTAGCCTTTGCTATCCGTGACAGCGTTGAGGTTGCCAGAAGTCTGGGTATCGAAATCAATAAGTCCAAGATCTGCGGCGGCGGTGCCAAGAGTCCTCTGTGGAAACGCATCTTCGCCAATGTCCTGAATTGCGAACTGGAAATTCCGGTCTCCGAGCAGGGCCCCGGTATGGGCGGTGCAATGCTCAGCATGGTAGCCTGCGGCGAATATGCATCGGTGCAGGATTGCTGCAAGGCACTTTGCTCCGTAGCATCTACTGTCAAGCCCGAGCCTGAGCTGGTGGTCAAATATGAGGCCAGATACCAGCAGTTTAAGAAAATCTATCCTGCCGTCAAGGCATTATTCCCTGAAATTCAATAAGGAGGAGAACAAAATGCTGTTTCCCAATATTCCCGTAATTCCCTATGAGGGCCCTCAAAGCAAGAATCCTTTGGCTTTCAAGTTCTATAACCCCGAGCAGATCGTTGCCGGCAAGAAAATGAAGGAGCATTTGCCCTTCGCTATGGCCTGGTGGCACAATCTGTGCGCAGGTGGCACCGATATGTTCGGCCGCGACACCGCAGACAAGTCCTTCGGTGCAGAGAAGGGCACAATGGAGCACGCAAAGGCTAAGGTTGATGCTGGCTTTGAGTTTATGCAGAAGCTGGGCATCGAGTATTTCTGCTTCCACGATGTGGACATCGTGCCCGAGGCTGATACCATTGCCGAAACCAACCGCCGCTTAGACGAGATCTCCGACTACATTCTGGAGAAGATGAACCAGACCGGCATCAAGTGCCTGTGGGGCACTGCCAATATGTTCTCCAACCCCCGTTTTATGAACGGTGCAGGCTCCACTAACTCTGCGGATGTTTACTGCTTCGCCGCAGCACAGGTCAAGAAGGCTCTGGAGATCACCGTAAAGCTGGGTGGCCGGGGTTATGTGTTCTGGGGTGGCCGTGAAGGCTACGAAACCCTGCTGAACACCGATGTGAAGTTTGAGCAGGAGAACATCGCAAACCTGATGCGTATGGCAGTGGAATATGGTCGGTCAATTGGCTTCACCGGCGATTTCTACATTGAGCCCAAGCCCAAGGAGCCTATGAAGCACCAGTACGACTTCGACGCAGCTACCGCCATTGGCTTCCTGCGTTACTATGGTCTGGACAAGGACTTCAAGATGAACATTGAGGCAAACCATGCCACTTTGGCCGGTCACACCTTCCAGCACGATCTGCGGATCTCCGCCATCAATGGTATGCTGGGTTCTATCGATGCCAACCAGGGCGACTACCTGCTGGGTTGGGATACTGACGAGTTCCCCTTCAACATTTACGAGACTACTATGTGTATGTACGAGGTGCTGAAGGCCGGTGGCCTCACCGGCGGCTTCAACTTCGATGCCAAGAACCGCAGACCCTCCTACACCGTCGAGGATATGTTCCACGCCTATATTCTGGGTATGGATGCCTTTGCACTGGGTCTTCTGAAGGCCGCCAAGATCATTGAAG
This sequence comes from Oscillospiraceae bacterium, assembly GCA_015067945.1. Classification (GTDB taxonomy): domain Bacteria; phylum Bacillota; class Clostridia; order Oscillospirales; family Oscillospiraceae; genus Faecousia. The sequence goes on along the minus strand of SVLM01000012.1, from coordinate 35,311 downwards.
ATGGCCGCATTGACGAGTTTATTGCCCAGCGTTATTCCAGCTACAACACCGGCATCGGTGCCAAGATCCGCTCCGGCGAGGCAACCCTGGAAGAACTGGCTGCCTATGCTGAGAATATGGGTGCTCCCGAGCTGCCCGGCTCCGGCCGTCAGGAATATCTGGAGAGCGTTGTGAACAATATTCTGTTTTGTGGCTAAATAAGCAAAAGCGGCCTTGCCCTACGGCAAAGCCGCTTTCTTGCGACTTATTGATTGACTGTTGTATAAAAATCGCTATGCTATTAGAAATCCATTATCAGGAGGCACAGCGTGGATAATCAATCTTCTTCCCCAAACCCCGTAATACAACCACTAACAACAGTGAGGAATATTTTTGTTGCTAAGGCTGAAAAGCTCCCCAACTGCGGTGAAGCGGTTGGGGAGTAGTGCTTAGATATGGAGATTTATCTGAAGACCTTGGAAGCAGCGTGTGCGGCGAGTTTTGGCGAAGAGGTCCGTATACTCTTGTACGCCCTCAACGGTCGCTGTAAAGCCTCTGGGCGGCTGGTAATCGCTTGATTTCTGTCATCATCAAGAGTAACCTCTATTGGCGGAAATGTGTAGCTCAAAAAGAGCGTTTGCCAACTGCAATCAATGTGTTCTCTCGCGCGCGTGCGTGCGACATACTTATTCTTTCTTCAGTAAATAATACTTAACTGTTATACTTATTGATAGGCCACAGTGAGCTATACCATAGTTCATTTTCCAAAGACAAAAACTCCCCAGCTGCGGTGAAGTTTTGTGCTTTTTCGCCTCGCGGTGTGTCCTTTTTTTGCTTTGAAAAGCCCGTGGCATACAAACAAAAAGCAGTCCCAAATGAGGCGTTTTATTGCCTTAAAAGGACTGCTTTTTATGCCTTTTTGTCATATCAGAGCTCGAAGTGGTAGTAAATTGGTAGTAAATTGATATACGCGTTTAGAATATTTGTACTATTATTTACGCAAAATGGTCGATTTTGTCCGAGAATACGGAATTTACGCAACTTTTTTGATCATAGTTAAGATATTGCCGTGGCAGACAAAGAGAATTTTAATCATAGTAGTTCCTCACTTTCGTTTTGGGATATTGTAGCATGGATCGTGACGGATTGCAACAAAGCCTTCCCCTAGGGGAAGGTCTTTATCTCGTCGGCAGGCGATGTGCCGGAAAATCCGGTTCGACAAAACTTGACAGAAATATACAGTTTTTCTATAATGTATTTATCATTTACACACCGGGAGGTAAGCATTATGGATGTTTTTATCAGTTGGACTACGCCCGACAGAGAAGTAAAGAATCTTCTGGCAGAAAAGCTGGATCAGGCTGACATTAAATGCTGGGTATCCGATGAGTTCTGTGTGTCAAATTTTGCGGAGGAATGCGTGTCTGCAATTCGGCAGTGTAGTGTGTTTATTGCGTTGGTCAGTGACGCTGCAATGACCACCAGTACCTATATGCAAAACGAAATCGAGCTGGCCAGAAATCTGGAAAGAGACGGCAAGCTCAATATCCTGGTGTACAAAATCACGGATCAGGAATACACGGATAAGTTTACGCTGCTGCTGAACCATGTTTCCTTTGTGTCCGGCAATCTGGTGAACCGCAAGCTTGGCAATGCGGAAGAAAGCGGTTTGGATATTATCGTCAAACGTACCCAGACTCTGCTGAAAAAGCGGAAAGAGGGTAATCCGGAAAAGCCCTATGCCGTGAACCTGCCCCAAATCAGCGGCCTGAAGGTGGCAAGAACCGGCTATTTTGTGGAGCACAGCCGGGACGAAGAGCTGGGCAATATTGAAGCGGCCTTTGATCGCTCCAATGTGGTGATTTTGACGGAGCTGTTTGGTTTCGGAAAGCGAAGCACCATCAAAAAATATATTGAAACCCACGCCAGGTCATACGCCTCGGCGGTCATCGTGCCCAATGAATACGGCAATCTCCGGGATTTCTTTACTATGGGTCTGGAATTTTCCAATCTGAACGATAAAATCTTTGCGGATTTGGAAGGGCAGGACCTTTTGGAGGCGAAGTTTCAGCAGCTGGAAAAACTGGATCACCGACATTTGTTGGTGGTTCCGGATGTGCAGTTCCGGTCACTGCCGGATGTGGAGCTGTGCGAACGGCTGACGGCCCTGCAGTGCCATATTGTCCTGATCACCCAGGATGCGGTCAACGCCTACGAGGATTGGTTCCCGGTGGTTTCTATCGGCAAAATGCGTGAGGAGCATTTGCTGGAGCTGTTTTTCCATCACTATACCCGGGCGTATGAGGATGAGCAGGAAGCGTTGATCCCCCCGCTGCAGAAATTCTTTGCAGACATTGGCGGACATACCAAAACGGTGGAGCTGACCGCTGCGTCCCTTGGTCGTGATATTGGTGTGGCTCCCGAGGATGTGCCCGGCTATTTGTCTATGCGTGGCACGGAAGGCATGCAGCTGAAGGATCGGATCCTGCACCAGATTGAGAACGTTTTCAATGTGGACACACTCACGGAAGAAGAGATCACAGCTCTGGTGGTGGCGGCTTATGTTGCTGTTCCGTACATTTCTGAGAATAACTATCGTGAAATTCTGGAGCTCTGCGGTGTAGATGATTGGTCGGTCGTCATGGATCTGGACAAGCGTCGCTGGCTGGATGTGGACATTCAGAACAGAACGGTGTCCATGGAAAAGCTGGTGGCACACATTGTGCTGACGAAGTTCCCGGATGCCTACCTGGAGGCGGCCCGCTGCCTGGATAGCTTGTATGACAATTATATGCAGGTGGTGAGCGTTGCTGTATCCGTAACACCACAGGTTCAGATCATCAACAAGCTGGAGCATCTGTTTTCTATCACCGATCTGCCGGAATTTGCACAGCTTATGCAGCAGATGGCACGGTATCTCATCGAAGGACAGAACTATGATTCCTCCAAAATGGAGGAGGCTCTGCACAGCTTTGAAAAACAGTACGAAACAGCGACGGTTGAAGATGCTGCCCTTACGGAAGAAACAGAGGAGCCGGAGTTTGACGAAGACTGGGAAGCAGCGGATGAGAAATATACCAGAGAAGATTATGCCCAGCTGGCATATCAATACATCAAGCAGTCGTTTATTCCTTTGGCGAAGGTCGTGTCCAAGGGCCTGAGCGGACTGATGACGGACTATTCTGCAGGTGCAAACCGAGTAGTGGCGGCGGGGTATGATGGCCAGCTGCTGGGTGCCTACGACCCCGAGGAGCTGCTTGGTGTCAGCAGGGAAGAGATGCAGCAGCTTGTTGAGCTGATGCAGGAAAGAAAGCGCTCACAGATGCAAATCGACCCGGATGATGTGGAAGAATGGTTCTTTGCAGAGTATCTGGTGTTCATCAATGCGTTCTATAACCGGGACATGCCTACAGTTATGCTGAGTATGCAGGCTCTGCTGGCACTGATCAGGGACAATCCTCATATTGCCGCGGCCCCGGACAGTGCGGATATTCTTTGTGCTGTTATTCGACTGGTCGTGCTCATGTATCAGAATTCCGGTGTCAATGCATCGGCACGGATGCTGTGCGAGGAAGCACTATCGTATCCCTTTGAACCGCAGCAAAAAATCGGCCTTCTGCAGACGTATATTGCGGTTTTGCAGTGTGGCGGTGTCTATACAGAGGAGCTTTACAACGCATATGAGGAGATCCTCCGCAATTATGATAAAACGGCAAAGGGTGTTTTGGACAGCCGGCAGGACTTGCTGAAGGAAAAGCAGGCACTGCTGCTGGTGTATGCGGAAGCATTGGCAAAGGGCGAACGCATTGATGAGGCACACAAGCGGTTTGCTGAGCTGTGGAAACTGGATCGTATGGCAGCACCGGATGATCTGGCAGAATGTGCCAATACTTTGGTGGAGGCTACGGTCCGGTCCGGTGATTTCCCCAAGGCGGTGGACTTTATCCGCCAGTATTTTACTCCGGAGGTTGCACAAGCCTACCGAAATGTGGGCAACGAGGATACCTGCCGGATCTTGGATGGCTTTGTGCTGTACCTGGACTGCGGAGATCTTGCCGCCAATGATTTTGACGATGCGTCCGACCCCTGCCGGTATGTGGACTATTATCAGACCTTTGCCCGGGAAAACAACAGTGCGGCAGAGCGTAAGTATTATACTGTTGCGGATAAGGCCATGGAGTTTGATTTCAGCTCCCTGACAGCGGAGGAAATCACGGAGCATGCCCAGCAGCTGCGGAAGCGGGCACGGATGGAGAGCATATTCCGCCTTGCACCGGAGGCCTTTGCCCTTGCCAGCGAGGCAGGTATGCGTGTGCTGGGCTATCGCCATCACTATGTCCAGTATGTGGGTGCAGCGGCAATGGCCGACGGCAAGATCGCGGAGATTCTCAACGGCGAGGGCAAGACCTACACCGTGGTTTTGACGGCATTTTTGCGTTCACTGTATCAGGAGACGGTGTTTGTTGTAGATGCGTCGGATTATCTGACCCACCGGAACTATCATTGGATGCGTGGTATCTATGATCTGCTGGGCGTGCCGAATCTGCATGTTCATGCCAACGGCGAGGTTCCTGCTTTGGGAAAGGCCGTTGTATACGTGGATGTCAAGACCCTGATGTTTGGCTACTTGCACCTTGAACGGGATATATATTCCAAGCGGCAGGATCTGTCTACGGACAGCATTATCATCGATGAGATCGATGTGACCCTGGTAGATCAGGCCAACGATCCTTATTCTGTGGTCAGCACGCAAAACGACATGAAGGCACTACCCTGGCATCGGCTGGCCTGGGATCTGGCACAGAAGGTGGTTCTTGACGAGACCTATTACACCTATGCGAAGAAGACTGTGTCGTTTAAACCCGAAATCTATCCGCTGATCGAAGAAACTTTCCAAATTTCTTACAGTGATATTGCCCGGGCTGAAGATATCAGAGAGATCGAAAAGATCCTGAGGACGGCCATCATCTGCTGTGGTCACTACCAAAAGGATCAGGACTATTTCATCCAACTGGGTGCTCCGGTGCAAGAGAACGACCGAGGCATGTTCGAACCCTTTAACGCCAGCTATACCTATTTCCTGTGCTTGGAGAACGGACTGAATGCCCGGGCGGCGGAGGAACAGCTGACAAAGAGGAGCCATGTGCTTAACCGGATCTGCGTACGGGATTTCCTGAAAAAATTCAAGTTTGTCTGCGGTACCACGGCAACTGCCGTCAGCTTCCGCAAGGAATTCCGGGAGATCTATAATCTGGACTATGTGCCGGTGCCGCCCCATAAGCCCAGTGTACGCCGGGATTATCAATCTCCCATGTATCTGACCATGCGAAGCAAGGATATGGCAATTCTCGATCAGGTGGAGCAGCGGCACGCAGAAGGTCAGCCGTTGCTGCTGGTAAGTCAGAGCGTGGAGGAATCCGAAAAGTATTCCCGGCTGCTTCGCAGGAGGGGTATTGACCACAAGCTGCTCAATGCACGCAATGCAAGCGATGCCGAGGCGATGATGGCTTGGGCGGGCGTTCCCGGATCGATTCTGGTTACCAACGCTCTTGCAGGCAGAGGTGCGGATATCAAGCTGGGCGGCAATCCGGAGCTGAAGACACGGCGGGAATTGATCAACTTGGGCGAGGATGTCTCGAAATTGGACGAATTTCTGTATTCCGTTCCCACGCCGGAGCAGGAGGCATCGTTGCTGTACAAGAAGTACTATGCCTTGCTGGAGAAAAACCGGATCCTTTGTGCTGCGGACCGGCAGACGGTTGTCAATGCCGGTGGTCTTTGTGTGATTGGAACCAGCTTCTTCCCGGAGCTGCGGACTGAGCAGCAGGCCCGAGGCAGAAGCGGCAGACAGGGTGAAATTGGCGAAAGCTGGGTTTTCCGCTCTGTGGAGGACGAGTCGATGAAGATGTACTTTGATTCTGCTAGAGTAAATTGGTTGATAACCCAATACGGCGATGTGGAGTGCGTCAATGTAAAAATACTGAACCACACCATCGATTATGCACAGAAGGCAATTCACGATGCCTATTTTGCCGGTATCCGGTCGGTCAATCAATGCTCTGCGTATATGGAGCAGGCCCGGAGCCACTTTGTTGGTCTGCGGTTTGATCTTCGGGAGGGACTGCTGACCACGGATGATCTGTTGGAGAGCTGGGCAAAAGACAAGCGTGTACTTACAGAACTGCAGAAACTGCAGAAGGGAGAGGCCCGTTGCGGCATTGCTTGCCTGAACCGGCTGTGGGAGACCTATCCTCAGCTGCGGCAGGCCAAGGGCGGCAGAGCATCCAAGGTGCTGCTGGAGGTAATCCAAATGGATCTGGATGAAAAATTCATCGGCAGGGAAGACTCCAGAGATGAGATCTGCATCTCGGTTGTTTGCAAACGGCTGTTGGATTCCTGGGAAAAATATATTAACCTGGTATTGGAAACCGTGTATCAGGTGAGTATGAAGAAACAGACTCTGGACCGTTATTTGGACGCAGAAATGCAGCGATTGCTTACAAGCCCCGTGGAAGCATTGATCGATATACAGATCAAAAAATAAGTATCACGCAGCCGCCGGCGAAAGCCGGCGGCTGTGCTATTGCCAAATGTGACATTGTCACGGAAGAATGTGGAAAACTGGGGTATGCTATGAGTACAAAAGGATAAGGAGGTACTCACTATGAGATTACAAAATAAAGTTGCAATCATCACCGGCGGCAGCCGTGGTATTGGCTATGCCACTGCGGAAAAATTTCTGCGGGAGGGAGCGAATGTTGTCATCACAGCCAGCTCCAAAGCCACTGCCGACAAGGCGGTTGCCAAGCTGATCGAGGCATACCCCAAGTCCCGCATTTGGGGGATCAGTCCGGATCTGAGCAATCTGGAATCCGTCCGGACAGCCTTCCGTGAGGTGGCGGAAACCTACGGCACCATCGACATTCTGGTTAACAATGCAGGCGTATCCGAAAGCACTCCGCTGAACAGCTATACCGAGGAGCTGTTTGACAAAGTGATGAATTTAAATGTCAAGGGCGTATTTAACGCCACCCGGGCGGCAGTGGAATATATGGAAAAGCAGGGAAGTGGTGTGATTTTGTCCACCTCTTCCATGGTCAGCCGTTACGGTCAGCCGGCCGGCTTTGCTTACCCGGCATCCAAATTTGCCGTCAACGGTATGACCCTTTCCTGGGCAAGGGAGCTGGGGCCCAAGGGTATCCGGGTCAATGCAGTTGCTCCCGGCATCACTGAGACAGATATGATGAAAGCCGTACCCAAGGAGGTCATCGAACCGATGATTCAGCAGATTCCTCTGCGTCATATGGGGCAGCCGGAGGACATCGCAAATGCCTTCGCGTTCCTGGCCTCCGATGAGGCCGCTTATATCACCGGCGTGGTGCTGCACGTGGATGGATTGGCAAGAAGCTGAAAATTTTGAATAATTCTCCCACGGGTGGCAAACAATACCTCTGAAGACCATATTTAGGAGGTATGACTATGTTTTCCAAACGCACAATTTGCCTGCTGGTAGCACTGTGCTGCTTAGCAGGCATTTGTACCGGTGTATTTGCCCTGGAGGTGGATTGTGATCAGGTCTATTGCTTCGGCACCGGTGATTTTTCGGAAGAGGACACCGCCGAGGAGCTGACCGGTATTTGTATTACCGGCCTGCCTGATGCCGATACCGGTACGGTAATGCTGGGCTGCAGGGTGCTTCGCAGCGGTGATATCCTCACTGCTGAGCAGGTGTCTCAAATGACCTTTTCCCCACTGCAGACAGAGGAGGATCAGATTGCTGTGGTGACCTTTTTGCCCATTTATGAAAACCGGGTAGCACCCGCTGCTACTATGACCATTTCCATTCGCGGCAAAGAGGACAAAGCTCCCGTGGCAGAGGATTTTGCCATGGAGACCTATAAAAATCTGTCCAATACCGGCACACTCAAGGTAACCGATCCGGAAGGTAAGCAGCTGACCTATACCATCACCCGTCAGCCGAAACGGGGTGAGCTGACTGTCAATTCCGACGGCAGCTTCACCTATACCCCCAAGAAGAACAAGGTTGGTGCGGATTCCTTCACCTACACGGCAACCGACCCTGCCGGCAATGTTTCCAGGGAAGCAACGGTGACGGTTCAGATTCTCAAGCCCACCAATGCTGCCCAGTACACCGATACCGTCGGCTCTGACTGCCGGTTTGCGGCGGAATGGATGAAAAATACGGGGCTGTTTGTGGGGGAACAGATCGGTGGGGAATACTGTTTTCATGAAAACAAGAGCGTCAGCCGTGGCGAGTTCCTGGCGATGATGATCAAAACCCTGAATATCCCCGTGGATGGGAATAGTGCCTATGTAGGCTATGTGGATCAAATTCCTACCTGGCTGAAGCCTTACCTGGCTGCAGCGCTGCGTTCCGGTCTGACAGCCGGACTGCCTTCCTCGGAATCCGGAATTTTCGGTGCGGATGAGGCGATTACCGGCGGTGAGGTGGCAGTGATGCTGCAGAACGCCATGGATCTGGCGGTGGTCACCTCCTCTATGGATGATGCCGCCGCAGGGGATCCTGAATGGGCGGAGCTTGCGGTCAGTGTCATGAACGAAAACGGCATTGCTCTTACAGCGTCTCAGGTAATGACCCGTGGCGAAATGGCACAGCTTTTGTACCAGATCAGCAAGATGGCACAGGATGCTCCCGGTCTGCAAATGTATCGATAAGCGTACCCCGGTCTGCCAACTCGGCGGACCGGGGCTGTTTGTTGCGGTAAACGGGGAGTAATTATCCAAAATTTACACACTGTTTACAGAATGTCATTGACCCTTATGGGTGAAATGTCGTATAATAAACAAAAACCATACAGGAGGAATGTCTATGGAAATCCAAGAGAAAAAGGTGGCGGAAATTGCCCGCGAGATCGTGGGTCAGGTGCGTCGCGTCATCGTGGGCAAGGATCAGCAGCTGCTGTGGGTTATGGCATCTATGCTGTCCGGCGGACATATTCTGCTGGAGGACATTCCCGGTGTGGGCAAGACCACCATGGCGGTGGCATTTTCTAAGGTGATGGGCTTAAGCTGCAAGCGTGTGCAGTTTACCCCGGACGTGCTGCCCTCTGATGTGACCGGTTATTCTGTGCTGGATCAATCCTCCGGCACCATGACCTATCAGCCCGGTGCGGTGCTGTGCAATCTGTTTCTGGCGGACGAGCTGAACCGTGCAACCTCCCGTACCCAGTCCGCTTTGCTGGAGGCCATGGAGGAAGGTCAGGTCACGGTGGACGGCGTGGTACATAAGCTGCCCTCGCCCTTCATTGTTCTGGCTACCCAAAACCCCACAGGTGCGGCCGGCACCCAGCTGCTGCCGGACAGCCAGATGGACCGTTTTGCTATTCGCATGAGTCTGGGCTATCCCAGCGTGGAGGACGAAGCCAAAATGGTGGTCAGCCGTCAGGGCAAGAAGCCTATGGAAGAGCTGGAAACCCTGCTGGATGCACCTGCTTTGGCAAAGCTGCAGGAAACAGTGGATAATACCTATGTTGGAGAATTGGTGATCGGCTATGTGGTTAGCTTGATCGATGCCACCCGGAAGGATCCGCAGATTCTCCGGGGTGCCAGTCCCAGAGCCACCTTGGCAGTGACTTCCATGGCGAAGGCAGTGGCTCAACTGCGGGGCAGAGACTATGTGACGCCCAAGGATGTGCAGGAAGTGTTCCTGCGTACGGTTGCCCACCGTCTGCTGCTGACACCCAAGGCGGAGGCTGCCGGTGTTACCGCGTATCAGGCTTTGGGCGAGATACTGGAGCGTGTACCGGCTCCCAAAACTGTCTGACGCTTATGGTAAGACGTTGGTTAATATACCTGGTAACGGTTGCTCTGTGCCTGGTGTTCTATTTTGCCTACCTGCAGTGGTTCGCGTGGCTGTTGCTGGTGGGCGTGCTGTGCCTGCCTTTGATGGGATTGCTGGTGAGCTTGCCGGCAATGCTGACTCTGCAGGTTTCGGCACATTGTGAACTGCCGGTAGGCTTGGGTGAAGCGGAGCCGATAAATTTGCGGGTGGATTGCAAGCTGCCCGCACCACCGGTGAAATGCCGGATTTCGGTAAGTAGAACCGTCACCGGTGAAAAATGGAAGCTGAAACCCGGAAAGCTGCTGCCTACGGATCACTGCGGTGAGCTGGTTTGTCGGCCAATTCGGGTGAGGGTCTACGATTATTTGGGACTGTTCGTTTTGCCCACCCAGCGGAAGAATGCCCTTTGTGTACCGATTCTGCCAAAGGCCAAGCCCATCCGTCATCTGCCGGACATTGAACGGATCCTGGCACAATCCTGGGTGCCGAAGCCCGGTGGCGGTTACGCGGAAAACCACGAATTGCGGCTGTATCGCCCCGGCGACAGCCTGAATCAAATCCATTGGAAAATGTCTGCCAAAACCGGCAAATACATCATTCGCGAGGCCATGATCCCTAGAAACAGCCGGATTATTTTGACTATGGAGCTGAAAGGAACAGCACAAGAGCTGGATTCCAAATTCGGTCAGCTTTTGTGGCTGGGTCAATATCTGCTGGAAAAGGAATTGCGGCATGAATGGTGCGTGCTGACCGGAAACGGATTGCGTAGCTTTTTTGTTGCGGACGAAAAATCCATGATGGACGCTTTAAAACAACTGCTGGCTGAGCCTCCGGTGGGTAAGGATGGGGCTTGGCCGACTCTGCATGCTGGTTGGCATTACCGGATCGGAGGTGAGCAGGATGAAGCATGAGAAATGGATCTCCCGGCTCATTGCTCTGGTTATGGCCTTTATTTTGGCCTACGCCGGCGTTGGGTGTCTTGTTACCGGCTTTGAGCTGGATGTGGATATGACCGCGGTGGCGTGGAACATACTCATCGCGGCGGTGATTGCTGCTGTGGCAGCAAATTCCGGAAAGGGCAATCTGGTTCTGGGCGTGCTGATCGCCCTGTTACTGAACCATCTTTGGTATCGGCAGGATTTGGAGTCCTCTTTGGAGCGGCTGCTGTATTTGATCAGTTACCGTTTTAATCTGGCCTATGGCTGGGGAGCTTTGTATTGGAATGAAACGCCTCCGGTGTTTGCATCTCTGGAAACCGCACTTTCTGCAGCGACAATTCCTGTGATATGGGCAGTGGCGTGGACAGTGCTTCGGCGCAGACCTGCGTTTTTGGCTGTGCCTGCGGCGATTGTGATGCCTGCAACCTGCTTTGTGATCATCAATTCCGTGCCTGAGACCTGGTGTCTGTTCCTTCTGTGCCTTGGTTTGCTGCTGCTGATTCTGACCCAAACGGTCCGGCGGCGGTCTGCTGGTGACGGAAATCGTCTGCTGGCCATTCTGCTGATTCCGGCACTGCTGTGTACCGGCGTGCTGTTTTGGGCAGTGCCCGAGGACGGCTATTCCACATGGTTCGAAACCCCTGAATGGATGCTGAATCTGTTTGCCGGCCATAGCGGCCTGGGTAACGGAAATGTAGAACCCGGCACGGCGGTGGATTTGTCTGCATTGGGCCCAAAGCTGGAGACCGATGATGAAGTAATGCGTGTCACCTCTGACAAAAAGGGTTTGATCTATCTTCGGGCGCAGGCGTATGATGTGTATGACGGCATCACCTGGACTGTATCCGATGTGGATACTACCACGGACCGTTACTGGCCCACGGAGAATATGCAGCCTGCAGGCCGGGTCAAGATCTTCACCGATGTGGCACAAACGCTGCGATATGTGCCATACTATCTGCGAAACGGCTATGGTCAGCTGGTGAAGGGCAGGCTGGAGGGGGAGGCGACTTTAGAGTATTCCTTCCTGATCATGACGCCCCTCGGTGGAAATAACCTCGATTCTTCTGTGTTTCGGGATGCGTTGGTGAACCAGTGCTTGCAGCTGCCCAAAGCCACAGCGGCCGAAGCGAAAGAAATTCTCAGGAAGATCGGCGTTTTCTCTTCTTACAGCGATGGCGTAAATGCACAGACCATTAAAGAGTATGTGCGCAATCTGGTGGAGTACAATACCCAAACCGGTACCATGCCACAAGGGGAAACTGACTTTGCCCTTTGGTTTTTGACCGAAGCGGAAAGCGGCTACTGTGTCCACTTTGCCACGGCTGCGGCGGTGCTTCTGCGAGCCGCAGGTGTACCTGCCCGGTATGTTACCGGATACATGGTGGAAGTGAACGCAAATCAAACGGTAGTAGAACAGCGTCATGCCCACGCTTGGGTGGAATATCTGGACGATAGCCGGGGCTGGGTAGTGCTGGATCCCACACCGCTGTCAGAGGATCCCATTCCCACGGAACCCACAAAACCCAGCGAAAGCACCGAACCTACGGTCTCTACCGATCCCTCCGAATCGACGGAAGAGACGGAGCCCACACTGCCCACAGAATCCCGTGGCCCGGAGCCGACTGCGGACACGCTGCCTGTGGAGAGTACCACCCAGCCAGATCAGATACAGCCGGTGGCACCGATGGATTGGAGCTGGCTGTGGAATACCCTCAAATATGTAGCTTTGGGCTTGTCGGTGATTGGCGTCGTGGCAGGACAGTATTTCCTGCGAATCGGCCTGCGTCATCGCAGACGCCGCAAAAAAACACCCAACCAAAAGGCTTTGGATGAGTGGCGTGAAGTAAACCGGCTCAGCCGCCTGCTGCGACAACCGATTCCCGAGGAATTGGAGGAGCTTGCGGAAAAGGCCAAATTCAGCCAGCATACCCTGACCCGGGAAGAAGGCCAGCTGTTCCTGCAGCAGATTGCGTCCTACCGGACGGTACTGCAGAGCAAGAATTGGTTCTTCCGATGGGTGTTGAAATTGGTGTTTGCTATTGAATAATGTGCAACCCGGACGATTTTTATCGTCCGGGTTTTGCGTATTTTTTCAAAATAGCGGGGCAAAATAAGGTCGAAAGAAGGGAATGAAATGAAGCAGGAAGAGAAAAAGCCCATCCCCTGGGAGATTACCGACCCAAAACCGCCGGTGGTGCAGTCCGGTCACTTGGAAAATCAGAAGAGAAATTAGTTATGTAAACCTTGCGGAAGAACAAACAGGGCAGGAAATCCTGCCCTGTTGTTTTTTGTTGCAATTAGCCGTTGGCACGCATCTGAGCGAAGCACTCGCTGCAGTATACGGGACGGTCGGACTTGGGCTCAAAGGGAACCTTGGCCTCGCCGCCGCAACGGGCACAGGTAGCGGTGAAGAACTCACGGGGGCCGCGGGTAGCGTTCTTGCGAGCGTCACGGCAGGCCTTGCAACGCTGGGGCTCATTCTGGAAGCCACGCTCAGCGTAGAACTCCTGCTCGCCGGCGGTGAACACGAACTCGTTGCCGCACTCTTTGCAAACTAAAGTCTTGTCTTCGTACATTGGAAATACCTCTCTTCGGTTGTTTGCCCCGTGAAAGCTCACCAAACTGTCTGGTTGTAACGCGGAGTCAAAATGATGATAGCGTGGTTAGACCACAAGATGGATTATACACAAGCTGGATACAATTGTCAATCCTATCTTTATAGGATTTTTACAAAAAAATGGCTAAAAACAGGGCAATTTCAGAGATTACACGTCAAAACGTGTCTGCTCGCTGTAGTCAATATGCAAATGCCGATAGGCAAGAGCAGTGACACAACGGCCCCGGGGTGTCCGCGTCAGGAAACCAAGCTGCATCAGGTAGGGCTCATACACATCTTCCAGTGTTACAGCCTCTTCGCCAATGGTGGCGGCCAGAGTTTCCAGTCCTACCGGGCCGCCGCTGTAGTTGTGGATAATGGCGGTGAGCATACGACGGTCGATGGTGTCAAGACCCAGCTCATCCACCTCCAGGCGGCTCAGTGCCAGATCGGCAGCTTCCTTTGTGATAGTACCGTCACCCATGATTTGAGCAAAATCCCGCACCCGTCGCAGGAATCGGTTGGCAATTCTCGGTGTACCGCGGCTTCTGGATGCAATTTCCATGGCACCCTGGGGGTCAATGTCCATGCCCAGAATGGTGGCACTGCGGGTGACGATCCGGGCCAACTCCTCCGGGGTATACAGCTCCAGCCGCAATGATACGCCAAAGCGATCCCGTAAAGGTGCGGAGAGCTGACCGGCACGGGTGGTTGCACCAACCAGGGTGAATTTGGGAAGATCCAGGCGAATGGAGTTGGCACTGGGGCCCTTGCCGACGATGATATCGATGGCAAAATCCTCCATAGCCGGGTAGAGAATTTCCTCCACTACCCGATTTAAGCGGTGAATTTCGTCGATAAAGAGAATATCGCCGGGGTTCAGGTTGGTCAGCAGAGCTGCCAGATCACCGGGCTTTTCGATGGCCGGGCCGGAGGTAATGCGAATATTGACACCCATTTCGTTGGCGATAACGCCTGCCAAGGTGGTTTTACCCAGACCGGGAGGGCCGTAGAGCAGGGTGTGATCCAAAGGTTCATTTCTCCGCCGGGCGGCTTCAATGTACACGGACAGGTTGCCCTTGGCCTTTTCCTGACCGGTGTAATCCGCCAGCAGCTTGGGTCGAAGACCGATCTCACCTGCGTCCTGAGGGGCAAAGGTGGGGGAAATGATGGGGGAGGCACCAAAATCCTGATTGATTTCTAAACTCATATAAGCATCTTATCCTTTCATCACCATGGCACGGAGGGCGTGGCGAACCATTTCCTCGGTGGAGGCGTTGGGGTCGACGCCCTTCAGGGCGGTGTGGATTTCGGCGGGGGAGTAGCCCAGCTCCTGCAAAGCGGCCTGGGCCAGAGCGGCGTTGCCCTGATTTGCCGGGACAACGGGGGCTGCACCGGCAGAGAAGTCCAGCTCCACAGAGCCGCCGCCGATCTTATCCTTCAGTTCCAGAATAATTCGCTGGGCGATCTTCTTACCGATGCCCTGGGCGGCGGTCAGGAGCTTTTCGTCCCCGGTCATGACTGCCAGAGTGAAATTCTGAGGACCGGCAGACAGAATGGAAATGGCGGCCTTGGGGCCGACACCGGTGACGGAGGTCAGCAGTTCGTAGCACCGCTGCTCCTCACGGGAAATAAAGCCGTAAAGGTCAAAGGCATCTTCCCGGATCGATTCGGTAATGTACAGCTTTGCCGGCTGATTTAGCTTCAGCTGGGCAGCGGTATAGGCGGTGACCCGGCAGCCGTAGCCCACGCCGCCGCAATCGATGACCGCAAGACCGGGCTCCAGAACGGCCACAGGACCGGAAACATAATAGAGCATGGAGAAACCTCCTGTTCAAATTGAAAATTGAAAGTTGAAAATTGAAAATTGCAATGTCAAACAATTTCCGTTACTTACGCATTTGTGCCAGCAGGGAGGTGCTGGAACGGGCGTGGCACAGGGCGATAGCGATGGCATCGGCCGCATCATCCGGCTTGGGCATGGCGTCCAAATGCAAGATCCGTTTGGTCATGTCCTGCATCTGATGTTTGGAGGCATTTCCATAGCCAACCAAAGCCTGCTTGATCTGTGATGGCTTGTAGGCCGTTACTGTCAAGCCAGCCTGACGAATGGCCAGCAAAATCACGCCCCGGCTTTGGGCAACGCCGATGCCGGTGGTGACATTCTGTCCAAAGAACAGCTCTTCAATGGCAACGGCATCGGGTTTGGCTACCTCCAGCAGCTTACGCATATCTTCATAAATAATTTCCAACCGGGCGGAAAAATCCATGCCGGCAGGGGTGGTGATGGCACCGCATTGCAAAAGCCGGCTTTGACCCATGCGGGTCTCGATCAGACCGAAGCCGGTGATCCCATAGCCGGGATCGATTCCCAAAATCCGCATCAGAAGCCACCGCTGGCAATCTGCCAGTAATACAAAATCACACTGATTACCATGATGGCCACACCAATCCAGGCACATGCGATCTGCCATTTGGGACGGGGGTGGTACACCGGCTGCTGATTTTCCTCCTCGGGGATATCTGTTTCAGAAATGTCGATACGTTCGTCTTCCATTTTCTTTCACCTCAACCTATATCATAGCACATTTGTTTTCATTTGCATAGTAACTTTTTTGCCGGAACACAAATTTTCATCCACATACATGATTTACCGCAGCCGGGGAATACTGGTTTTGAAAAGGCGGTGCGATATGAAGGAATTTTACAGCGGTACCCGGATCATTGCCGGGAGCGGTGCGGTGCAGGAATTGAAGAATTTAGGGATCAAGCGGCTGTTTTTGGTAACAGATCCCTTTTTTGCGGCAAATGGCATGGCTCAGCGAATCGCCGCCGGGGCTCAGGCACAGGCGGTGGAAATGTTTCAGGATGTTCAGCCGGACCCTTCTGTGGCTTTGGCGGCAGAGGGTACGGCCAGGGTAAAGGCCTTTAACCCGGACGGGATCGTTGCGTTAGGTGGGGGCAGTGCCATGGACTGTGCCAAGGCCATGGCATATTTTAGCGGAAGCAAGGCAAAGCTGATCGCCATACCCACCACCTCCGGTTCCGGCTCAGAGGTGACGGATTTTGCGATTTTGACCCATGAGAATGTCAAACACCCGCTGGTGGATTCCCGGCTGCGTCCGGAGGTGGCAATACTGGACGATGAATTGCTGCAAAAATTGCCGCCTTCGCTGATTGCGGACGCGGGCTTTGATGTACTGGCACATGCTCTGGAGGCATATGTTGCCAAAAATGCCGGAGCAATTACTGACGCCCTTGCCCGGGATGCTTTTTGCAGAACATTTGCGGTGCTGCCTGCGTCCTTTGCCGGGCGGACGGAGGTCAGACTCAAGGTTCATATAGCGGCTACCATGGCAGGTATGGCCTTTACCCAAGCTGGTTTGGGATTGTGCCATGCCATGGCTCACAGCCTGGGAGGAATGTTTCATGTGCCCCATGGACGGCTCAATGCCATTTTGCTGCCGGCGGTAGTAAGCTGCAATGCCCACAAGGCCGGGGAAAAGTATGCCACCCTTGCCCGGGCTGCGGGCTTGGGCGGCAGTGCGGATACGGTGGCGGTGCGGAATTTGAAAAACGGTCTGATTCGTCTGCGAACGGAGTTAAAGCTGCCGGCGACCTTGGCTCAGGCCGGAGTGGATCCCCGGCAGGTTTGGTACAGCACGGACAAAATTGTGGAGGCAACACTGTCCGACCCCTGCTGCGAGACAAATCCCATGGCGGTAGAGGGATTTATGGTCCGGCAGGTGTTGGAAGAGGTGATGGGGCGTGTCTGAAAAGCTTTGCAGTGTGGGTCTGGATGTGGGGACCACCACAACACAGTTGGTGGTGTCAGAATTGGAGATTCAAAACCAGGCCGGCAGCTTTTCTGTACCCCAAATGCAGATCACACAGCGGAATATTCGTTATCAAAGTCCCGTGTATTTCACACCGCTGATTTCCCAGGAACTGGTGGATGGGCAGGCAATTCGGCAGATCGTTCTCCAGGAATACGAAAAGGCGGGGATCCGCAGGGAAGACGTGGATACCGGGGCAGTGATCATTACCGGGGAGACTTCCAGAAAGGAAAACGCAGCTTCCGTTGTGGGGGCTTTGGCGGAGTTGGCGGGAGATTTTGTAGTGGCCACTGCCGGGCCGGATTTGGAAAGCGTGCTGGCGGCCAAGGGTGCGGGAGCAGAGGCGTATTCCGAAAGGGTAGATATGCCTGTGCTGCATATGGATATTGGCGGTGGAACCAGTAATCTGGCGTTGCTCCGGGAGGGGAAAATCATAGCTACCGGCTGTCTGAATGTGGGCGGTCGGTTGGTGAAGTTTGATGAAAACCGGAGGATTTACTATGTTTCTCCGGTAGCAGAAAAATTATGTAAACTAAAAGTCGGAGATGTGATTACCAAAAATCAGGCTGAAGAACTGGCACGAACCTTGGTGAAGGCTTTGGAAATGGCTGCCGGACGGCAAGAGCCGGGGGCGTTGTTGGAGCTGCTGACGACTCATGGAACTGCCATGACACCGCCGGGGGAACCGGTGGCGGTGTCCTTTTCCGGGGGTGTGGCGGATTGCATTCGGGAGGAACTTCCGTGGGACAGCTTTGGAGATATTGGGCCGATTTTAGGGCAGGAAATTGCAAAGAGCAGGCTGTGCAAAGGGGACTGCTGGCTGGGGGAACAGACCATCCGTGCAACGGTGATCGGAGCAGGCTGTCACAGTGCCCAGCTTTCCGGCAGTACGGTGTTTCACAAAGGGGTGAAATTCCCTCTGAAAAACAGACCGGTGGTGCAATTGTCTGCACAGGAGCAAGCACTGCCGGAGCAAGAACTGGCTGCCCGGATTTCAGAGAAGCTGGCGGTGCAGGACACCGATGGCGTACTGTCCTTACCGGGGTATTCCGCACCGGATTATCCTTCGGTGAAGACCTTGGGCCGTGCCATTGCTGCGGGTTTTGGTAAAAAACCGGTGATGGTTGCACTGGAGCAGGATATGGCCAAGGCATTGGGACAAGCCATTGCCTTACAGCTGCCTGCAGGACAGAGCTGCCTTTGCATCGATCGGGTACAGCTGCGGACGGGGAGCTATTTGGATGTGGCTATGCCGGTGGGGCCTTGCATCCCGGTGGTGGTAAAAACCCTTATTTTTGAGAAATAGGAGGGCACTATGGAGCAAAAGGATATAGAATCCCTGGTTCAGGCGGTACAAAAGGCCTTGTTTGTGGAGATAGAGGCTTCCGGGCGGCATGTGCACGTTACGGCGGAGCAGGCTCAGCGGCTGTTTGGACATGGGCTGACACCCAAGCGGCCCTTGTCCCAGCCGGGGCAGTATTTGGCTAACGAACGGGTGACGGTTGTTGGCCCGAGGGGGCAGTTTGAACATGTGGCGGTACTGGGGCCGGAGCGGAAAGAGGCTCAGGTTGAGGTTTCTTTGACGGATGCCCGGGCATTGGGAATTACTCCGCCGGTAAAACCCTCGGGAGATGTGTCCGGAAGTCCCGGTGCCGTTTTACAAGGCCCCCGGGGGCAGGTGGAATTAAGGCAGGGTGTCATAGCCGCTCAGCGGCATATTCACATGACTCCGGAGGATGCGGCACGGATGGGTGTGAAGGACAAGCAGATCGTAAAACTGCAGGCATTTACCAAGCGTCCCCTGATTTTTGAGGAGGTGCAGGTTCGGGTCAGCCCGGATTTTGCAACCTTTGTTCACTTGGATTACGACGAGGCCAATGCCTGCGGTTTTTGCCCCGGTGATCTGGGGAGGATACTGCCATGATCCGGGCGTTGCTGATTGGGAAAACACCGCCTGCGGAGCTGGGGGTGTCCTATGTGACGCAGATGCCCTATGATGCGGTGGTGATCGGCTCGCTGGAGCTGTCACAGCTTTTGCACTTCACAGAGCCGGCAGTTTTGGAAGCCTTGGCGGAGGGAAAACCGGTATATCTGTATACGCCGGGGCTGCCGGAATCACCGAAGAATCGGGCACTTTCCGCATCCCTTGCGTCGGCACAGCGGGAGCTGAAAAACTGGGGTGTGATCTTTACGGATGGCGGTCGCAAGCGGCTGATTACTGCCCAGGATGCAAAAATGCTGCGGCTTGCCGGGCAGAAACCCGGCCGGGATGCGGTTATGACACCCCTGGCAAGGGAAATTTTGGAGGGATCGGATTGAAAATCGGAACAGTGACCGGCTCGGTATGGGCTACGCGGAAGGCGGCCTGCCTGCAGGGACAGACCTTTTTGGTGGTAAATGTGGAGGAAGGCCCTATCGTGGCGGCAGATCAGGTGGGAGCGGGCGTAGGGGATCGGGTACTTTTGGCCACCGGAACGGTGGCATCCCGGTATTGCATGGACGCACCGGTGGATGCGGCGGTGGTAGCAATTTTGGATCCGGAGGGCTAAAAATGTCTGCACATGAAATTTTGATCTTGATTATGGCGGCCTTTGCTGTTTTAGGTGCAGTGGATCGCATAATCGGGAATCGGTTCGGCATTGGTCAGGAATTTGAAAACGGTATTTTGGCTATGGGTTCTTTGGCTCTGGCTATGGTGGGTATCATTGCCCTGGCACCGGTATTGGCAAATTTGTTGCGTCCGGTGATCGTGCCGGTGTATGGTTTTTTGGGTGCAGACCCGGCCATGTTTGCCGGTACGATCTTAGCCTGCGATATGGGCGGCGGTCCGCTGGCTCAGGAGTTGTCCACAAATTCGGATGCCGCTCTGCTCGGTGGCGTGCTCACCGGCTCTATGTTGGGTGCTACCATCGTATTTACCCTGCCGGTGGCTATGGGTATTTTGCGGGCAGAGGATCGGCCTGCCATGGCAAAGGGAATCCTTTGCGGTATTGTGACCATTCCCATCGGTGTATTGGTGGGCGGTCTGGTTGCCGGGTTTGACCCGGGTATGGTGCTGCGGAATCTGATTCCCATCGTGATCATTGCGGCTCTGATCGCTTTGGGTCTGTGGAAAGCAGAGAAGTGGATGATCAAGGGCTTTGGGTGGTTTGGCAAGGGCGTTGTTGCGTTGATTACCGTAGGTTTGGTGGCAGCCATTGTGGAGGCGTTGACGGGATTTGTGATCATTCCCGGCATGGCACCCATCGAAAACGGCTTTCACACTGTGGGAGAAATTGCCATTGTGCTGGCAGGTGCGTTCCCTCTGGTATATGTGGTGACTATGCTGCTGAAAAAGCCTTTGTTAAAGCTGGGCGGTCTGCTTGGTATCAATGATACGGCAGCGGCAGGCCTGATCGCCAGTTTGGCAAATTCCATTGCCACCTTTGGGCTGGTCAAGGATATGGATCGGCGGGGCAAGGTAGTGAACATCGCATTTGCGGTGTCGGCGGCCTTCGTGTTTGGCGATCATTTGGGCTTTACCGCAGGGTTCGCACCGGAAATGCTGCCTGCCATGATTTTGGGAAAACTGGCCGGTGGTATCAGTGCGGTGGCAGTGGCACTGTGGATCACCCGGCGGGATGCAAAACGATAAAGGAGGGATCTTATGATACTGAAAACAGTGCTTTCCGGGAAAACATACGCCTTCCGGGATATAAAGGAAGTGCTGGCAAAGGCAAATGAGGAAAAGACCGGCGATAAGCTGGCCGGACTGGCGGCGGAAACAGCTCAGGAGCGGATCGCGGCAAAGGTGGTTCTGTCTGCACTGACTTTGGGAGATTTGCGTGAGAATCCGGCGGTACCCTATGAGCAGGACGAGGTCACCCGGATCATTCAGGACGATGTGAATGAAAAGGTTTATGAACAGATCCGGGGCTGGACGGTGGCGGATTTTCGGGAATGGATTCTGTTGGAGGATACCACCGGGGCGGATATTCGCAAGATCAGCCGTGGCTTGACCTCGGAAATGGTGGCGGCGGTGTGCAAGCTCATGAGCAATCTGGATTTGATTTATGCGGCGAATAAAATCACCGTCACTGCCCACTGCAATACCACCATCGGTCTGCCGGGGACGCTGTCCTGTCGACTGCAGCCGAATCATACAACCGATGACCCGGAGGGAATCACTGCTTCGGTGCTGGAGGGGTTGAGCTTCGGTGCGGGAGATGCGGTGATTGGCTTGAATCCGGTAACGGATTCTCCCGAGCAAGTGGGTAAGGTTCTGCGGCGGTTTCAGGAGATCAAGGAGCATTGGGAAATTCCTACCCAAATTTGCGTACTGGCTCATGTTACCGCACAAATCAAGGCGGTGCGGCAGGGAGCACCCTGCGACCTGATCTTCCAATCCATTGCCGGTTCGGAAAAGGGTAATGCCGCTTTCGGTTTTAATGCCGAGACCATTGCGGAGGCGAGAGATCTCTTGCTCCGGGACGGTACGGCGGAGGGCCCCAATGTGCTGTATTTTGAAACCGGTCAGGGCTCTGAGCTGTCCTCTGAGGCACATTTTGGTACGGATCAGGTGACCATGGAGGCCCGGTGCTACGGTTTTGCAAAGCATTTTCAGCCTTTTTTGGTCAATACGGTGGTTGGTTTCATTGGACCGGAATATTTGTATGATGCCCGGCAGGTGACCCGGGCAGGTCTTGAGGATCATTTCATGGGCAAGCTTACCGGTATTTCCATGGGCTGTGACTGCTGTTACACCAACCACATGAAGGCAGATCAGAACGATATTGAGAATCTTGCGGCACTGCTGACTATGGCCGGGTGCAACTATTTTATGGGCATTCCTCATGGTGACGATATTATGCTCAACTATCAGACCACCGGCTTCCGGGAAACGGCGGCACTGAGAGAAATTACCGGAAAGACGGCAATTCCGGAATTCCAGTGGTGGCTGGAGAAAATGGGCTTTACGGAAAACGGAAAGCTGACGAAAAAGGCAGGCGACGGCTCCAGCTTGCTGTTTTGAGTGGAGATGTGCCGCCCTCTGCCGGAACGCCAGTGCCCATAGGGCACATACCTTCCCCCGGGGGGAAGGTGGCCCGGCGACAGCCGGGTCGGAAGAGGAAAGGCGAAGGGTAAAGCCTTGCAGAAAGTCTGAACCCTATAGAAAAAGTTAAGCTTTCTGCCCGTGTTCCTCTTCAGTCTCGCTGACGCTCGACAGCTTCCCCTCGGGGGAAGCGTATGCGGTGATTCTCGTAGCTGCCACTTCGGCAGAAGAGAGAATCATGCCATAAAACGAAACAACAAACTGATATTTGAATAAAGGTGACGGTGTGAATAAACAGGAATTAAGTGCCTTGATTGGGGAAATTCTCGGTCAATTGGGGAAAGAGCCCATGGTCAAATCAAGTGACTATAAGCCTGCCAATCCCGGCCCGATGGCCGAGGATGCAGGTTATACGGACGGCGATTTTGTGCCGGATGTAACAGCGTTGGATCTGCGAAAGCTCTATTTGGTGGAAAATGCGGAAAATCCGGAGAAATACAAGAAAATGAAGGAAAAGACCCCTGCAAGGTTGGGCAGCGGCAGAGCCGGTCCCCGGTATAAGACCCTGACAATGCTCCGCTTCCGTGCGGATCACGCGGCGGCTCAGGATGCGGTATTTTCTCAGGTGGCGGAAGATTTTGCAAAGAATAACGGCCTTGTGGAAGTGAAAACCTGCTGCAACAGCAAGGATGAATATTTAACCCGGCCGGATAAGGGACGAATCTTTGATGAAACCAATCAGAAAGTCATCAAAGGGGTCATTCCCCATGCACCCAGGGTGCAGGTGGTGATTGGCGATGGGCTGTCCTCTGCGGCCATTCAGGCCAATGCAATGGACTGTCTGGCGGCTATGAAGGACGGATTGAAGGCCCGGGGGATTGATGTGGGCCAAGTGCTGTTTGTCCGCTACTGCCGGGTTGGTGCCGGTGATGCGGTGGGGGATGTGACCGGCTGTGAATTGGTGTGCATGCTGGTAGGGGAGCGACCCGGTTTGGTGACGGACAAGAGTATGTCGGCCTATATCACCTATAAGCCCCATACCGGTGTTTTGGAATCTGCCCGGACGGTGGTCAGCAATATCCACGCCCAGGGAACACCGGCGGTGGAAGCGGGAGCCTATATCGCGGAACTGATTGATACCATTTTGAAAAAGAAGGTATCCGGTGTAGGTCTGCACCTGGAGGCGGCACAATGATCCCGGTAAAAATTTTGGCGGTGCGATATCTTGCCAATGCAGAACCGGGACTGGCAAGGGGATTGGGTGCTCCGGAAGGGTATCCCAGTCTTGCCATGCTCACCACGGATTGTGACGATGCCACCTATATTGCGTTGGATGCGGCCACGAAGGCCGCGGATGTGAAGGTTTGCTACGCCCGGAGCTTCTATGCCGGGGCGGCCAATGCATCCACGCCCAATGCCGGTGAGGTCATCGGCATTTTGGCAGGACCTACCCCCGGGGCGGTGCGAAGCGGCATGGATGCGGCCATTGCCGCCTTGGGTCGGCTGGGATTTCAGGAAGCGGGGGATGTGCCCTATCTTGCCCACACGGTCAGCAGCGTAGGCAGTTTTCTGGCTCAGGAGGCCGGTGTACAGACCGGCAGTGCCATTGCCTATCTGATCGCACCGCCCCTGGAGGGGATGTATGCTTTGGATGCGGCATTAAAGTCGGCAGATGTAAAGTTATGTAAACTATATGCACCACCAAGTGAAACCAATTTCGGCGGCGGTCTGCTCAGCGGCACTCAATCTGCCTGCGAAACTGCCAGTCAGGCCTTTGCTCAGGCTGTGGCAGAGGTGGCTGGAAGGCCGGTTGTGCGGTAGCTGATGGAAGACAAAACCTTCCCCCGAGGGGAAGGTGGCGAAGGCAAAGCCTGAGCCGGAAGAGGAACACGGGAGGCAAACCAATATGGGGTAAAATTTACAGACCTATTATCAACTAGCCTATTACAAGGCCTGGAACTTGTACAAAATTGCAAGTTTCCTGCCCGTATTCCTCTTCAGTCACCCAAATCGGTTTCGAAGAGCCGATTTGTGCGACAGCTTCCCCTCGGGGGAAGCGTTGGATTTGAAAATAGTCAACAAAGGATGTGAAATTTTGGAAATTGACAAGGATTTGGCGGCCCGGCAGGAGGCCAGACTCCTCTGCAGGCAGGCAGCGGATGCACAAAAGCGGCTGGCACAGATGAGCCAGCAACAGCTCGATGCCATTGTGGAGGCTATGGCCAAGGCCTTTTCCGCGGCGGCGGTGGAATTGGCAGATATGGCGGTTCGGGAAACGGGCTTCGGCAATGCCGATGATAAGACCGTGAAGAACCGATTTGCATCGGAAACGGTGGCGTCGGCAATCCGGGGCATGAAAACCGTGGGCGTATTGAAGGAAGTGCCCGGGGAAAAACTATGGGAGATTGGTGTGCCCGTAGGGCTCATCGCCGCCATCGTTCCCAGCACCAATCCTACCTCTACCGTATGCTACAAGGCACTCATTGCCATCAAAAGCGGCAATGCCATTGTGTTTTCTCCTCACCCAAAGGCGGTGGATTGCACCCTGCGGGCAGCACGGATCGTGGCGGCGGCAGCGGAAAAGGCCGGGGCACCGGCTGGGTGTATCGGATGTCTGAGTATGGCATCCATGGCTGGATGTCAGGAGTTGATGGCGGTTCCGGAGGTGCGACTCATTTTGGCTACCGGTGGTCCCGGGATGGTTCGGGCGGCTTATTCCTCCGGAAAGCCGGCGATTGGCGTAGGTGCAGGCAATGGCCCTGCCTATATCCATCACAGTGCGGATGTGAAGAAGGCGGTGGAATGCATCGCCCGGTCGAAAAGC
Organism: Oscillospiraceae bacterium; assembly: GCA_015067945.1. Taxonomy (GTDB): domain Bacteria; phylum Bacillota; class Clostridia; order Oscillospirales; family Oscillospiraceae; genus Faecousia. The sequence goes on along the minus strand of SVLM01000012.1, from coordinate 10,280 downwards.
TTTGACTACGGCACGGTTTGTGCGTCGGAGCAGAGTATCATTGTGGAAAAATCCATGGAGCAGGCGGTTCGGGAGGAGGGTAAGCGGCAGGGGTTCTATTTTATGGATACCCAGGAGGCAGGCCAACTGGCAAAGCTGCTCTTTAAGCCCAATGGGGCATTGAATCCCCAAATTGTAGGCAGACCGGCCACGGCTTTGGCGGAAATGGCTGGGTTCCGGGTGCCCAACGGGACGAAGGTGCTGGTTGCCCGGGAGCAGGAGGCAGGTCCCACACGGCCCTATTCTATGGAGAAGCTCTGCCCCGTGCTGGCATTTTTTGTGATGGACGGCGAGGACGCGGTGCTGAAAAAAGCCATCGAGGTTTTGGAGCATGAGGGCAGCGGTCACACCTTTGCCATTCATGCGGAGGACGAAGCCGTGGTACGGAAATTTGCATTGCAAATCCCGGTTTCCCGTTTTTTGGTGAACACTCCGGCGGCATTGGGCGGCATTGGTGCAACCACAAAGTTGTTCCCGGCGTTGACCTTAGGCTGCGGAGCAGTGGGCGGCAGCAGCTCGTCCAACAATATTTCGCCCCTGGACCTGATTAACATCCGCCGGGTGGCCTGGGGGCAGGAAGAAAGGGTCGGTAAGGCCACGGTTAGTGTGGATCACGACCTTGTGGAATTGCTGACAGCGAAAATTTTGGAGAGATTGAAGTAACTTGAGTTTTTACCTGGATGGAGCACGAAGTGCGAGCCTCCCCTGTGCAAGGGGAGGTGGGTAAAAAGCAAAGCTTTTTACCCGGAGGGGTTGTGAAAGACGACAATCCCTCAGTCATTTGCTCGTTCCTCGCAAATGCCAGCTCCCTTTACACAAGGGAGCCATAAAAGTGCAACAAAATATGTAAAGGAGTCAATAATATGGACACAAATTCTTTGGGTATGATCGAAACGAAGGGGCTCATCGGTGCGATTGAAGCAGCGGATGCTATGGTTAAGTCTGCCAACGTGCAGCTGGTGGGCAAGGAGCAGGTTGGCGGTGGTCTTGTGACCGTGATGGTTCGCGGTGATGTGGGTGCAGTCAAGGCGGCTACTGATGCCGGTGCTGCCGCTGCTGAGAAGGTTGGCGAATTGATCTCCGTACACGTCATCGCCCGTCCCCACTCCGAGGTGGATGCAATTTTGCCCAAGGATCGCAAAAGCGGCCCTGCACCTAAGGCCTGATGCTCTATACGGAGCAAAATGTCCGGGATAATATCCGCAACCGGGATGGAAAACGGGTGTTTTTCCTAAGCAAAGCCGATCAACTTACCTCCGGGGCAAGGGATTATCTTCGCCGGGAGCGAATTGAGATTCGTTCTGCGGAAACTGCGAAAATTGAAGTGTATCGCCTGCCCGATGGCAGTACGTTGACAGAAAAGCCGGAGCATATGACCCATTTGCATGGGGATGTGCTGGTGCGAAAGACTCACCCCCGGATTGCATTCCGGGGAGCGGTGGATTTGCTGGAAGCGGATTTGATGTTATGTCAACTTAATGTGCCGGCGTTTCGGAAGGAATTGGGAGAGATTCTGACACTTGCCCGGATGCTGATCCGGTGCGACGTGATGAACGAGCCGGTACCGGGCAGGGAGCTTTGCGGCCTGAAGGAAGAGCAGATTCGGCAGCAAAGTCATCGCCCTCAGGAGTTTTTTGGGCAGCCCCATTTTATGCCGGAATACACCGATGGACCTGAAATCCTGCATTTGAATCGCTGTCGCTGCATTGCAAGAAGTGCAGAGCTGGCGGCATGCCGAGCATTTGTTGATGGGGATGGCGTTGCCGTCAGACCCGACATCCTGCAGGCCATGAATCGCATCAGCAGTTTGCTGTATATCCTTATGATTCGGTATAAGGCAAAGGGACAGCAAAATTTATATTGACAAAATCCGCTGTGCTGGAATATAATAACCAAGATATACAAAGGCTTTGATGAGAAGAGTAAGCCGCCAAGCCCGTTCAGAGAGTCCCCGTTTGGTGAGAGGGGATACGGAGGAAGCTGCCGAACATGGTCTCGGAGCCGGACTGTTGATAGGTAAGCAGTCCCGGGTGCGCCCGTTAATGCGTGTTGAGGTGGAAATTTTGTGGAGATTGCCACGCCAGTGTTCGCACTGGCTCGCAATGACACGAGTTTCTGCGAATCAAGGTGGTACCGCGGATTTATTCGCCCTTGGGTTTCCCCAGGGGCGTCTTTTTTATTTCAGGAGGAAGATTATGAGCGAAAAGAAATCTTATTATATTTCTACGGCGATCGCATATACCTCTGCCAAGCCCCACATTGGCAATACTTATGAGATCGTCCTGGCTGACGCCATTGCCCGTTACAAGCGGATGGCCGGCTACGATGTGTATTTCCAGACCGGCACCGATGAGCACGGCCAGAAGATTCAGCAGAAGGCCCAGGCAGCCGGTATCAGTCCGCAGGAGCATGTGGACAACGTGGCTGGTGAGATTAAGCGGATTTGGGATCTGATGAACACAACCTATGACCGGTTTGTTCGTACCACCGATCCCGAGCATAAGTCCAAGGTGCAGAAGATCTTTAAGAGAATGTACGAAAAGGGCGACATTTACAAGGGCAAGTATGTGGGTAAGTACTGTACACCTTGTGAGAGCTTCTGGACCGAGAGCCAGCTGGTGGACGGTAAGTGCCCCGACTGCGGCCGCGAATGCGTGGATGCCGAGGAAGAGGCATACTTCTTTAAGATGAGCAAGTACGCTGACCGGCTGATGAAGCACATTGAGGAGCATCCTGAGTTCATCCAGCCGGAAAGCCGGAAGAACGAGATGGTCAACAATTTCTTAAAGCCCGGTCTTCAGGATTTGTGCGTTTCCCGTTCTAGCTTTACCTGGGGCGTGCCCCTGGACTTTGCTCCCGGTCATGTCAGTTATGTGTGGCTGGATGCCCTGAGCAACTATATCACCTTCTGCGGCTATGATCCTGACGGCAACCACAGCGAGCACTACAAGAAGTTCTGGCCTGCGGATCTGCATTTAATCGGCAAGGATATTGTTCGTTTCCACACTATCTACTGGCCCATTTTCCTGATGAGCATGGGCGAGGAGCTGCCCAAGCAGGTCTTTGGCCATCCCTGGCTGCTGGTCAAGGGCGACAAGATGTCCAAGAGCCTGGGCAATGTGAAGTATGCCGATGATCTGGTGGAGCTGTTCGGCGTGGATGCGGTGCGTTACTTTGTGCTGCACGAGATTCCTTTCGCAGCGGATGGCATTATGACCGACGAGCTGATGATTGAGCGGATCAACACCGATCTGGCCAACATTCTGGGTAATCTGGTCAACCGCACCGTTGCCATGGACAACAAATACTTTGGCGGCAAGATCTGTGAGCCTAACTGCCCCGATGCCTTGGATGAAGAGCTGAAGGCAGTTGCATTGGCTATGCCCGGCAAGGTGGCACAGATGATGGATGAACTGAAGGTGGCCGATGCCATTGACGAGATTTTCGTGCTGCTGCGTCGTGCCAACAAGTATATTGACGAGACTGCTCCCTGGGCACTGGCCAAGGACGAGGCAAACCACGGCAGACTGGGTACTGTGCTGTATAATCTGCTGGAGAGCATCCGCTTTGCGGCTGTGGCTCTGGAGCCCTTCCTGCCGGATACCTCTGCCCGGATTCTGAAGCAGCTGAACACCGAAAACGGTGGTCTGGAGAGCCTGAACACCTTTGGCGTGCTGGCTCCCGGCGGTAATGTGGGCCCCGGCGAGATTCTGTTCGCCCGGTTGGATATGGAGAAGAAGCTGGCTGAGATCAATGCCTTCAACGAGGCTAAGGCCAAGGAGAAGCTGCCTGCTTTGGAAATTGAACCCTACGCAGAAGAAACGGTGGATTTCGACACATTCTGCAAGAGTGATTTCCGTGCGGTGAAGGTCAAGGACTGCCAGCCGGTGAAGAAGAGCGACAAGCTGCTGCAGTTTACTTTGGACGATGGTACCGGCACTGACCGGCAGATTCTCAGTGGTATTGCAAAATACTACAAGCCTGAGGAGCTGATCGGCAAGACCCTGGTGGCTATCACCAATCTGCCGCCCCGGAAGATGATGGGTCGGGAGTCCTGCGGTATGCTGATGAGTGCGGTGCACACCGAAAAGGGTGAGGAGAAGCTGAATCTGATCATGATCAGCGACGATATCCCCGCCGGTGCAAAGCTGTGCTAAGAATGTGAATAAAAACGACCTGCCGAAAGGCGGGTCGTTTTTTATGTAGGGGACGGATTCTTCGACTACGGGCATTCGCCCTCCGCTCAGAATGACAGGCCCTCATCCGTCACGGCGTTCGCCGTGACACCTTCCCCAAAGGGGAAGGCTTTAGAATTTTTGTTGGATGATGGCGGTGGCGGGGGAGAGAATGGCATCGGCGTTGGGGCCGAGGAGGTCGGTAAGAAGCCTATGTTCGGTGTCGGCACCGTGGGGGACGGCCCAGGCACCGGCATCACTGCCCGGGGCGATCAGACCGCCTATCCGGGCGAATTTTCGGACATTTTCTGCGGCAGTTTCCCAAATAGCTGCTACGGCAGTCTCGTTGTAGCGGCCCTTGCCACGGAGATTGCCCATAGTGGAAAGGGTGGGAACCCAAACTGTGCCATTTTCTTTCATGGCCAGCAGGGATTCTTCGTCCTGGTACGCACCGTGTTCCACGGAATCTACCCCGGCAATTGCGGCGGCTTCTACAGTGCGTGCACCGTTGGCGTGGGCCATGACAGAAAAGCCCTCTTCGTGGGCGATGTGGATCAGTTCCTTGATTTCGTTGGCTGAAAGACCCTCTTCTGTGAGTACACCGGCACGATCAAAATCCATCAGGCCGGAGATCATGATTTTGATAAAATCTGCACCATTTTGCCGATGGTTGCGAACCAGAGCGGAAAATTCTGCCATATTGTGCCAGACTTCGCCGATGAATGCACCGTAGTGATCGGCTTTACATAAGGGGGCTAAGGGTGTGCGGTAGGTGATGCCGTATTCCGGGGCAATGTCCCGGGCGGCTTTGCCGGCGTTCCACCGGTCACCGCCATCCCGGAGGTAGGTAAAGCCCTGGGCCTTGTATTGGGATAGCACTTGGCGAATCCAAGGGATATCCGGGCCGCTGCTGTGCCGGGCGATGGCGGATTTCCAGTACTGGCCGTCCAAAATCATGTGCATATGGCAATCGGAACGCATGGACTCACTTCCTTTCTTTGGAGGATAGTATAGCAGATTTTCAGGTGGGGTGCAAGATGGATTGCTATTCCTTTGCGGACGAGCGATGCTCGCCCCTACGATTCCTATCGACAGAGCGTGTAAGGGCGGCCATTGGCCGTCCGCGGGTGATTCGTGAATCGCCCCTACAAGAAGGGCATCATTCTGTGCGAAGCAACCAGAGATTGCAAATTTGAATCCACCTATGAATTGCGGTATGCTTGCCACCGGTAAGCATAGGTATTTTATATTCGCTGCGCAGAACACCTCCCCAGAGGGGAAGGCTTTGAAATTGTAAACTTTTTTTCCATAGGGTTGCGTTTGGGAAACAGCTGTGGTAAAATTTCAGGATAGATAATTTTCAAAACCAACAGGAAGGAAGGTCTAGAATGCTCAGACGATTAGCCCGGTGCATCCGGGAATATAAGTGGGCGGCAATACTAAGCCCGCTGTGCATGGTCGGCGAGGTGGCCATGGAGGTGTTGATCCCGCTGGTGATGGCGGATCTGTATGACTACGGTGTCACGTTACAAAATATGGAAGTAGTCATCACAAAGTCAATTCAGCTGGTGCTGTGTGCACTGGCATCGCTGAGTTTTGGTGTGGCGTCGGCTACCTTTGCATCCAAGGCGGCCACTGGCTTTGCAAGAAATCTGCGGCAGGATATGTTCTACCGCGTCCAGAATTTCAGCTTTTCCAACATTGATAAGTTCTCCAGTGCTTCTATTGTTACCAGACTGACCTCGGATGTGGCCAATCTGCAAATGACATTTCAGATGATGATCCGTATGACCATCCGCTGCACCATGATGCTGGTGCTGGCATTGACTATGGCTCTGCGGCTGTCTGTCAAGCTCAGCACCATTTACCTGCAGGTCATGCCGCTGCTGATCGTGGCACTGGTGTGCCTGGTGCCGTTGGTGTTTAAGATCTTCGACCGCGGATTTAAGATGATGGATAAGCTGAACAATGTGGTTCAGGAAAATGTCCACGGTATCCGGGTAGTAAAATCCTTTGTTCGTGACGACAAGGAAGTGGATAAATTCACCGGCATTTCCGGTGATCTGGCAAAGAATTTTTCCAAAGCGGAAAAGATTTTGTCCCTCAATTCGCCCATTATGATGCTGTGCGTCTACGCTTGTATGCTTTCGATTTCCTGGGTGGGTGCCCAGATGGTGGTGGCTTCCGGTAACAATCCGATGAAGGGGCTGACTACCGGTGAGCTGTCTTCCATGTTCACCTATACCACCCAGATTCTCATGGGACTGATGAATATGTCCATGGTCTTCGTTATGATGACCATGAGTCGCACGCCCTTGAGAAGATGCTATGAGATTTTGACCGAAGAACCGGATCTGACATCTCCTGCCGACGCAGTGAAAGAAGTTGTCGACGGCTCTATCGACTTTGAAGATGTATCCTTCCGTTACAGTGCCACGGCCCAGCACCGGGCACTGAAGGAAGTGAATCTGCACATTCCTGCCGGTGCGACGGTGGGTATTTTGGGCGGCACCGGTTCCAGTAAATCCACCTTGGTGCAGCTGATTCCCCGGCTTTATGATGTTTCTGAGGGCATTGTGAAGGTGGGTGGTGTGGACGTCCGAAACTATGATCTGGAAATTCTGCGGGACAACGTAGCCATGGTGTTGCAGAAAAACGTGCTGTTCTCCGGATCGATCAAGGAGAATCTGCGTTGGGGCGATCCCAATGCCACCGACGAAGAACTGATCCACGCGTGTAAGCTGGCCTGTGCTCACGATTTTATTGAGTCCTTCCCCGATGGCTACGATACCCACATCGAGCAGGGCGGCACCAATGTGTCCGGCGGTCAGAAGCAGCGTCTGTGCATCGCCCGGGCACTGCTGAAAAAGCCCAAGATCCTGATTTTGGACGATTCCACATCTGCGGTGGATACCCATACCGATGCGATGATCCGCAAGGCCTTTGCCGAGGAAATCCCCGGCACCACCAAGCTGATTATCGCCCAGCGTGTGGCTTCCGTGCAGGATGCGGATATGATCATCATCCTGGACAATGGTCAGGTGGTTGCTGTGGGCACCCACGATGAATTGATGCAGACCTCCTCCATTTATCAGGAAGTCTTCTATTCTCAGCAGAAGGGAGGAATTGAATAATGCCTCCTGTCAGACTGCAAGGCGACGGCCGCATGGCAAAAGACCCGAAAAAGACACTGGGCCGCTTGCTGAAATACCTGATGAAGTATAAGCTGACGATCTTTATTGTCCTGCTGTGTATCTTCGCCAATGCCTATGCCCATGCACAAAGCTCCACGGCTCTGGGCAACCTGGTGGATCAATTCATCCTTCCCATGGTGTCGTCCGGTTCGACGGATTTTACCCCCGTATGGGAGTTCCTTGTGAAGCTTGCCTGCATTTTTGTTCTTGGAATGGTCGCCAGTTTCCTGCAAAGCTTCCTCATGGTAGGCGTTACCCAGGGAATCCAGAAGAAAGTCAGGGACGATCTGTTTCGGAAAATGCAGACCCTGCCTATTCGCTATTTTGACTCCAATACCGCAGGCAACATCATGTCCCGCTACACCAGTGATATTGACACCCTGCGGCAAATGATTTCTCAGTCCATTCCTCAGGCAGTATCCGCAGTGGTTACGCTGTTGGTGGTGTTCATCACCATGCTGACACAGTCCTGGATTCTGACGATCGTCATGATGATCACGGTTTTGGGCGTGGTTTTCATCACCAAGACACTGGCTGGAAAGGCTGCGAAATTTTTTATCGGCCAGCAGAAATCCTTGGGTACGGTCAACGGCTATATCGAGGAAATGATATCCGGACAGAAGGTAGTCAAGGTCTTCAACCACGAGGAGGTCAGCAAGGCGGAATTTGACAAGCTCAACGAGCAGCTTCGGCAAAACGCCTACTCCGCCGGCAAATTCTCCAATGTCATGGGCCCCATCAATAATAATCTGGGTTATATTCAGTATGCCATCCTTGCCATCGTGGGCGGTACGCTGTGCGTGATGTCCAGCGATGCGCTGCCTCTGCTGACCATAGGCAGCCTGATGGCCTTCATGACACTGTCCCGGCAATTCAATATGCCCATCAGTCAAATCTCCAACCAGATCAATGCCATTGTTATGGCACTGGCCGGTGCGGAGCGAATCTTTGAACTGATGGATGAAGAGCCGGAGGCGGACAACGGCTATGTGACCTTGGTCAATGCTCATATTGACGAGGACGGAACCATCACCGAGAGTCAGGAGCGTACCGGTCACTGGGCATGGAAGCATCCCCACGGCGACGGCACACTGACTTACACAGAGCTGAAGGGCGACATTGTGATGGATGCCGTGGACTTTGGCTATGTGGAAGAAAAGCAGGTGCTGTACGATGTAACGCTGTATGCCCATCCGGGTCAGAAAATCGCCTTTGTTGGTGCTACCGGTGCCGGTAAGACCACCATTACGAACCTGATCAACCGGTTCTACGACATTGCTGACGGCAAGATCCGTTATGACGGCATCAATATCAACAAGATCAAGAAAGCCGATCTGCGGCGGAGCCTGGGCGTGGTGCTTCAGGAAACCAATCTGTTTACCGGTACGGTGATGGAAAATATCCGCTACGGTAAGCTGGATGCCACGGATGAGGATTGCATCCGGGCGGCAAAGCTGGCCAATGCCCATGACTTTATCACCCGGCTGCCCAATGGCTATGACACGGAGCTCACCGGTAACGGTGCGAGCCTATCCCAGGGTCAGCGACAGCTGATCGCAATTGCCCGGGCGGCTGTGGCAGATCCTCCGGTGATGATTTTGGACGAAGCCACATCCTCCATTGATACCCGCACCGAGGCATTGGTGCAGAAGGGCATGGATGCACTGATGCATGGCAGGACTACCTTTGTGATCGCTCACCGGCTTAGTACGGTTATGAATTCCGATTGCATCATGGTTTTGGATCACGGACGGATTATTGAACGGGGCACCCATGAGGACTTGATCAAGCTGCAAGGAACCTACTATAAGCTGTACACCGGCGTTTTTGAACTGGAGTAAAGGGAGCAATCCGGTGCAAAACCCCTATGTTTGCCGCGGACAAATTGCATAAAAAACTGCAGGGTGGGAGTTTTCTCCTGCCTTGCTTTTTTGTAAGTTATACAGAATTGACTTTCGCGAAAAGGGCATAGTATAATATTATTGGTAGCTCAATGAAATGGATTTTAGGAGGTACTAATATGTCAAAGGTAGGGATGATCGCATTCCGTTGTATACTGATTGCATTGGCTTTGGTGATTGCAGGCGGGGCGATTTATGTGATGTGGGACTTGGGTGTTTTTATTACAGACGATTCTGCTGCGGTATATGTGGAATTTATGGAGTGGAACGGAAAAAGATATGTAGAAATCTCCGGACGGTATTCAGAGGGTAGAGCAATCGCAAAAACGAAAGATGGCAACGCCAAAATCAATGAAGTCGAGGAAGATCCCAGTCATACATTTGTGGTTGTGCGATCTTTTCTTGATGATCAGCTTTATGTATTGAAAAGTTATCATATTCCCCAATCGGGTGAATTGACAACAGTTTGCTGGGACAGAACCTATATTACAGATGCTGCATTTTTAGATGCTCTTTCGAAAATAGATGCAGAAAAAACCACATCCTTTACTTATGAAACGGATTCAATTTATGCTTCTCGGGATGATCAGCGAATGAAAGTCCTGTATTTTGCTTATGAGAATTGCCCGGTGACAACGGTCTACAAAGGACTTATGGGTAAAGTGAATGGCGAATGGGTTATCACAACGGAGATTTTCTATGATCAACCAGATGAATATGTCATGCCGGAATCTTATCAGGTGGGCTGTTATAGAATCCCAAGGGAATACTGGGATATTTTGGACAAGTATTTCAGATAAAAATTAATACAATAAATCGCAGCACCGATAGCGGTGCTGCGATTCCTTTTTGTAAGAGAAAACCACCGGCAGTGCCGGTGGTTCCAAAAAGCTTTAGCTATGCCTAGAAAAAATATCCTCCTTTGGTAGAATAAGAGTAGGTCTGCCAACCACACTTAGAAACCAAAGGAG
>SVLM01000011.1 GCA_015067945.1 Oscillospiraceae bacterium | reverse complement strand
CCCTGACTGCCCGTATGCAGCACGAGCGTAACAACACCGACGAGTGGCTGGCCAAGAAGGGCCTGAAGCGTCTGGACATCGACCCCAAGCGTGTGGAGATGGGCTGGATCATCGACTTCTGTGCTCAGAGCCTGCGTAACATCATCATCGGTATCGGTGGCCGTCTGGACGGCTTCATGATGGAGAGCAAGTTCGGCATCGCTGTTGGTTCCGAGCTGATGGCTATCCTGGCCGTTGCCAAGGACCTGAAGGATCTGCGTGAGCGTATCGGCAAGATCGTTGTGGCATACTCCCGTACCGGCGAGCCTGTTACCTGTGAGGATCTGGATGTTGCCGGCGCTATGACCGCTTGGATGCGTAACGCCATCAACCCCACCATGTGCTACTCCGTCGAGCATCAGCCCGTGCTGATCCACGCCGGTCCCTTTGCTAACATTGCTATCGGCCAGTCCTCCGTCATCGCTGACCGTCTGGCTCTGAAGCTGTTCGACTACCATGTCACCGAGTCCGGCTTCGCTGCCGACATCGGCTTCGAGAAGTTCTGGAATGTTAAGACCCGTCTTAGCGGCCTGACTCCCAACGTTTCCGTCCTGGTTGCTACCGTCCGCTCCCTGAAGATGCACGGCGGCGGCCCCAAGGTCACTCCCGGTGCACCCCTGCCCAAGGAGTACAAGGAAGAGAACCTGGAGCTGCTGGAGAAGGGTACCTGCAACCTGTTCCACCATGTCAACACCATCAAGAAGTCCGGCATCAACCCCGTGGTCTGCATCAACCGTTTCTACACTGATACCGACGCTGAAATCGCCCTGCTGAAGAAGCTGTGTGCTGAGCGTGGTGTCCGTTGTGCTGAGTCCAACCACTGGCGTTACGGCGGCGAGGGTGCTGCTGAGCTGGCCCGTGTGGTTGTTGAGGCTTGTGAGGATCCCGTGGAAGTCAAGTTCCTGTACGACCTGGATATGCCCCTGCGTCAGCGCGTTGAGCTGATTGCCAAGGAAGTCTACGGTGCCGACGGCGTTATCTGGCAGCCCCTGGCTGTGGAGAAGGCCGAGCGTTTCGAGTCCGATCCCAAGTACGCTGACTACTGCACCATGATGGTTAAGACCCACCTGTCCCTGTCCGATGATCCCACCAAGAAGGGTGTGCCCACCGGCTGGAAGCTGACCGTCCGCGACATTCTGGAGTACGGCGGAGCTAAGTTCCTGTGCCCCATGGCCGGCACCATCTCCATGATGCCCGGTACCGCTGCTGACCCTGCCTACCGCCGTGTCGATGTCGACACCGAAACCGGCAAGGTTTCCGGCCTGTTCTAATTCTATTTCCATCCAGGCACAGGCAGGCAACTGCCTGTGCTTGTGTGGCATTTATAACATTTTCCAATGTATGGTAGAGCGAGTACCTACGGTACATTTCAAGAAGACTGAGAGGTTTTTATGAGACATTGCTTTTCACTGATGCTGGTGCTGGTTTTTCTGCTTGCCTGCTTAAACGCCTGTGCCACACCTCCTGCACCCTCACATACTGATCCTTCCAGTTCCGTTCCCACTACAAATTTGACGGAAATTGACTTTTTCTCCTGTGTCTCCACGGTTTCCTACCGTGCAGTCAGCGGCTCCGGCTATTTGGGATTCAGTAAAAAGATCTCCAATCTTGACTACGATAAGACCAATGGGGATCTGACAGACTTTTTGGAATCCGTGAAGCTGAATGTGGAAATGGATGTGGAAAATGAACATCTGCACAACGGTGATGTGGTCACCGTTTCCCTGGAGTACTCCCATTCCGCCGCGGAAGCCCTGGGTATTACTTTCACGCAGGTCAGCAAAAGCTACACCGTTTCCGGACTGGTCGAAGCACTTCGGGAGTACAATCAGGAGGCTTATGACCAGCTGTATCCCGAACTGGAGCGTGCGGTTGCCACCGCCTATGCGGAAGAATGCAACCCCACCATGGTACAGGCCTACTGGCTCTACGGCTACGATAATTGCGGCGACCCGTATATCGCCGGTATGACCGCATTGTTTACATATACTTCCGGCGGTTTCACCGAATATGATCTGCGGGTGGTACCCATGTACACGGAAAGTCAAAACCTTATGGAGAACATTCTCAAAAAGGTAGATCACTTCTGGCTGAATTATGAGAGCCAGTCCGGCATCACACTGGAAGAAGCCCTGGCACTAGCCGAAGATACCTTCGCAGTTGACGGCCTGTGCTTTGCAGAAAAAGTCAACTGACAAATATACAAAGGAGAACCCAAAGTATGGATATGACATTAGCATCCTGCCGTGAGTTTGTCACGGTTCTGGCATCCGACGCTCCCGCCCCCGGCGGCGGCGGTGCCGCTGCTCTGGTCGGTGCCATCGGCACTGCTCTGGGCAACATGGTTGGCTCTCTGACCGTCGGCAAGAAGAAGTATGCCGAGGTTGAGGCCGAGATCATCGCTCTAAAGGCTAAATGCGACGCTCTGCAGACGGAGCTGCTGAACCAGGTGGAAGCCGACGAAGTCAACTTCCTGCCCCTGGCTAAGGCCTACGGCATTCCCAAGGACGATCCCAACCGGGATCAGGTCATGGAGGAAGCCACCATCATCGCTTGCTCTACCCCCATGCACATCATGGAGCTGTGCTGCGAAGCCATTGAGTACATCAGCGTATTTGCCGCCAAGGGCAGCCGTCTGGCTGTTTCCGATGCCGGCTGCGGTGCTGTTTGCTGCAAGGCCGCTCTGCAGGCCGCATCTCTGAACGTGTTTATCAACACCAAGAGCCTGAAGAACCGAGAAGTTGCTGAAGAAATGAACGCCAAGGCCAACGGCATGCTGAACAAGTACTGTGCCATGGCTGACGAGATCTTCAACACCGTCAAGGCCGGTTTCGGTCAGTAAAATCTCCGTCATTGCGAACCAGTGACCTATGTCACTGGTGTGGCAATCCCCCGGTGATTAGAACCTTTTGGAGATTGCCACGTCGGGCTATGTATTTCTATTGTAATTGCTTACGCAATTGTTGATTTAGAATCGTTTCGCTACTCCTCGCAATGACACTACACACTACATAATCTGGAGGAAATAACTATGGCAAAGCTGCTGCTGGGCAAGGAAGTTACCGATGCCCTGAATGCGAATCTGCAGACCCGTACCGCTGCCCTGCGTGAAAAGGGCGTTGTCCCCTGCCTGGGTATCATCCGCGTGGGTGAAGACCCCTCCGACCTGTCCTACGAGAAGGGGGCTACCAAGCGTGCCGAGCTGGTAGGCGTTGAGGTCAAGAATTACATCCTGCCCGCTGATGCTTCCAAGGAAGATGTCCTGGCTGTCATCGACCAGGTCAATGCTGACGACAGCATCCACGGCGTGCTGATGTTCCGTCCCCTGCCCAAGCACCTGAAAAACGATCAGAATGAGATCTGCAACCGCCTGGATCCCAAGAAGGACGTGGACTGCATGACCCATATGTCCAACGCCGGCGTGTTCGAAGGCCTGTCTGACCTGGGCTATGCCCCCTGCACCCCCGCTGCCTGCATGGAAATTCTGGATTTCTACGGCATCGACTGCAAGGGTAAGAACGCTGTGGTCATCGGCCGCAGCCTGGTGGTCGGTAAGCCTGCCGGCATGATGCTGATGGGCAAGAACGCCACCGTCACCACCTGCCACACCCGCACCGTGAACACCGCTGAGATCTGCAAGAACGCTGACATCATCGTGTCCGCCGCCGGTGTGCTGAACAGCCTGACCGCTGATTTCGTCCGTCCCGGCCAGATCGTCATCGACGTTTCCATCAACTGGGATGCCAACAAGCCCAATGCCCGGGGCACTCTGGGTGCCATCGCCGGCGATGCCAAGTTCGACGAAGTCGAGCCCATCGTTGAGGCTATCACCCCCGTTCCCGGCGGTGTTGGCAGCGTTACCACTTCCGTGCTGATGAAGCACGTGGTGGAAGCCGCTGAAAAGATCTGATAACATTAAAATCCCTGTGATCTTTCGATCACAGGGATTTTTCCTTAGATATACATGGGGAACTTCTTGCAAATCTCGGCGACGGTTGCCTTAACCTCATTGGCTGTGCCTTCAAAATCCTTGGCTGTCAGGGCAATGCAGTGGGCAATTTTCTCCATTTCCTTTACGCCCAAGCCCCGGGTGGTCACTGCTGCAGTGCCGATCCGGACGCCACTAGTGACGGAGGGCTTTGCGGGATCTCCGGGGATGGCGTTCTTATTCAAGGTAATATTGTTTGCATCACAACGCACCTGCAGTTCCTTACCGGAGATGTTCATGGGTCGCAAGTCAGCCAGCATCAAGTGGTTGTCGGTGCCGCCGGTCACCAGATCAAAGCCTTCTGCAAGCAACGCCTTTGCCATAGCCTGGGCATTGGTCACCACATTGGCTGCATAGGTCTTGAACGCGGGAGACATTGCTTCCTTCAGGCAGACGGCCTTTGCGGCGATGACATGCTCCAGAGGGCCGCCCTGTGTACCGGGGAACACAGCGGAGTTGATCTTCTTGGCGAACTCTTCTTTGCCCATAATCAAGCCGCCGCGAGGACCTCGCAGGGTCTTGTGGGTGGTGGTAGTCACAATATCGGCGTAAGGAACAGGACTCATGTGAGCACCACCGGCCACCAGGCCGGCAATATGGGCCATATCCACCATAAAGATCGCACCCACTTCGTGGGCAATGTCCGCAAAGATCTTGAAGTCAATGGCTCTGGGATAAGCGGAAGCACCGGCGATGAGGAGCTTTGGCTGATTCTTCTTGGCCATATCCCGGATTTCGTCGTAATCAATGCGGCCGGTCTCATGATTCACATCGTAGGAAACTACATTGTAGTACTTGCCGGAGATATTGGCAGGGCTGCCGTGGGTCAGGTGGCCGCCGTTGGCAAGGCTCATACCCATCAGAGTGTCACCGGGGTTCAGGAACGCCAGCTCCACAGCCATGTTGGCCTGGGCACCGGAGTGGGGCTGCACATTGGCAAATTCCGCACCGAACAGAGCCTTGGCTCTGTCAATGCAGAGCTGTTCGATCTCGTCCACCACATGGCAACCGCCATAGTAACGCTTGCCGGGCAGACCCTCGGCATACTTGTTGGTGAGGACAGAGCCCATCGCTGCGATGACCGCAGGGGAGGCAAAGTTTTCAGACGCGATCAGTTCCAGACCGTCCTTCTGGCGGGAAAATTCTCTGTCCATCATTTCCGCCAATTCCGCATCGAACTGGGACACAAATCCGATGGAGTCAATAGGTTTGCTGAGCATAATGTAAATTCCTACTTTCTTTTGTATTGAAATAAAAACAGCAGCCCCTCAAAGGACTGCTCAAAGCACGGGTATCCACTACCCATTTACGCATCTCTGTCCGTTTGCCTGAGAGATTCGGCATTTGCCTTGCACCTTCGGCACACAACTGAATGTGTTCTCCAGAGAGTCCTCAATCATCCGGTCCGACTTGTCACTCCGGATGCTTCACAGGGAGTATTTTGTTTTCTTAAAGAAAAGTATACACAGATTTCGCGAAAAGTCAATGCCAAAACGAAAGAAATCTCCAAATTAGCATTCTGATATACCATTGACATTTTATATAGCTTGTAGTAATATAACAATAGTGAGAAATAGACTGTGCAAAGCCCGACTTGGAAGACAGCATCGGTGCAGCCTGTCAGTACATTCGGCATTTTTCACGGATATAGGTAATGGCACATTAGCTGCACCGGCAACGGGTTAGCTATGTGCTTTTTTATTTCCAGAATGGAGGTGTCACTATAAAAAAACTATCTGTGCTTTTGATCCTCTCCCTATTATTGATTCTATTCTCCGGCTGCGAGGCAGAAACACCGGATATACCTGCGGACACGCCTCCAGACCCTCCCCCGGAAGGTCATGTATGGGTGTATTGCCTGACCGAACGTTCTTCCGGCAAGGGATATTCCCTTACCTTTGTCTACGACGAGTACGGCAATCTGTTGGAACATATCAAAACCCTGGACAATGGTGGAACTGGAAAAACTATTTATGACGCACAGGGAAATCTATTGCAAGAAAACACAAATGATGGCCCCGTTACTTACACCTATAATGAAAACGGCGATGTTCTGACAGCAAAATCTCGGTATAGCGATATTAAATACACCTACGACGAACAAGGAAATTGCATCAGCTGGTCTTTCTTAAATGCCGACGGAACGGCTCGGGAAACCTATCAAAACACTTACGACGAACACGGAAACCGAACCAGTATGCATATTTATGGACAAGGCGAAACCACTCCCGGTAACAGCACAGAGTGGGATTACGATGAATACGGCAATGTTTTAGAAGAACGGCGTTATTTGAATGGTGAATTATATCTTCTCTATAGGTACAGCTACGATCAAGAGGGCAGGATTCTTACGGAGGATACCGAGTCCTACGGTCAGCCTAAAAGTGGCAGTACCCATACTTATAACGCTGCCGGAAACAAGGTTTTGACGACACGCTATCTCCACGAGGATGGACAGTACTACGAATCCTCCTCTGTATGGATCTACGACGAAAACGAAAATCTGTTGGAATGGAAGGAAACCAGCTGGCATGGTGATGTAAGTATTCTCGTTGCCACCTATGACATAAGCGGAAATAAGCTAACAGAAACCTATACACCGTCTTATGGTAGTAAAAGATATGCGGAATGGACCTATGATACAGCCGGCAACGTGCTGAGCGAATATCGCGATTGGTACGGTATTGTATATACTACTTTCATCTACGACCACGCCGGGCGTTTGATTCAAAAGCATGTCTACTCCGGAAAAAACGGCTCAAAACAATCGCAATATTTATGGAGCTACGACGATGCGGGTAATTTGCTGTCCTTTACATATCCAGTCTATGAATCTTCCCCTCAGACTATTAACTATACCTACGACCGCATAGCGGTTCCCATAGAGCTGGCCGAAAAGGTGCGTGCAGAACAAGCGGCAATTTGGCAATCCATGGAGGAGCAGCGTCACCAGGAGATTATGGACGGCATATAATTGCTGTTGCGAATGCCTTTTCGATATTGACAATTTATGTGAATTATACTACAATACAAGTACCTTCTGCATAACTGACGGAATTGCGGAGCACCGCAAGGGAGTGCAGAAGTTGAATGCCGACCGTCTGGGCAATCCTGTTTTGTAACGGGATTGCCCTTTTTTCTTGCAATTTCCGAAAGATATGCTATGATGAAGATACTATTTTGACACAAGAGGTGCGTTATGAAAAAGATCAAAGCTCTCAACGAAAGCAATTTCCTGAAACTGCTGTTCGCCTTCTTCACCGCCGTATTCCTCATTGCCGCTGTCTGTATGCCCGACCGGGGCGATATGTTCACCGGCCTGTGGAAGATTCTCACCGGACCCAGCAAGGTATCTACCAACTACTTTGCCGTGGGTGGCTATGCTGCCACCTTCCTAAACATGGGCCTGGTGGCACTGATCTGCCTGGCACTGTACTGCATCCCCGGCGTGGTTGTTACCAATGTCTCCAACCTGGCCTTCATTCTGACCCTTGGCTTCGGCTCCTGGGGCATCAATGTACTGAACATTTGGCCCACCTTCCTGGGCGTAGTGCTCTACGGTCTGGTAAAGAAGGAAAAGCTGACCTCCCTGGTCAACGCCATGCTGTTCTCCACCGGTATCGCTCCGCTGGTCACCGATCTGCTGATCCGCTACCCCAGTGCGGAGGTCATCGGCTTCAACTGGCCCGGTTTGGGCGTTGCGATGCTGGTAGGCCTGGCCATCGGCTTCTTCCTGCCTGCAGGCCTTGCTGCCTCTCCCAAGGTACATAAGGGTTTCGACTTGTACTCTGCCGCTCTGCCCGTTGGTATGACCGCATTCTTCCTCCAGGCTGTTCTGTACAAGACCATGGGTGTGGCTCTGCCCGCCGCCCCGGCTGCCGACACCCTGCAGGTAGCATCTCAGCTGACCGTCAACATCTTCTGCATTGCCTTGTTTGGGCTTTGCATTGTGTTCGCATTTTTGCTGGGCTGCAAGCCTAAGGACTACTGGAATCTGCTGAAAGATCCAGCCCTGGTAACCAATTTCTCCTCCACATATGGCAATGCCACCTTCCTGATGAATGTAGGCGTGTACGGTCTGTTCATTTTGGCTTACTACAATCTGGTGGGTGCCACCTTCAACGGTGTAACCTTCGGTATCATTTTCTGTATGTTGGCCTGCTGCAACAGCGGCAGCCATCCCGGCAATGTGTGGCCCATCATGCTGGGCTATGTGGTGTCCAGTTTCGTATTCGGCTGGCTGAGCCAGTTGGCCGGCGGTACTTTTGCCGGTGCTATTAACGCCCAGGCTATCTGCGTAGGTCTGTGCTACGCCAACGGCCTGAGCCCCATCGCCGACAAATACGGCTGGCGTTACGGCTTCGTAGCTGCCATCATGCACTACCTGCTGGTTACCTCCGTTCCCACCCTCCACGGCGGCTTCTGTCTGTACAACGGTGGCTTCACCGCTGCACTGATCTGCATCATCCTGGTGCCGGAGCTGGAGCGTTTCTGCAAAACCAAGGAAGAGCGGAAAGCCCGCCGCCTGGCTGCAAAGAAATAACAAAAAAGAACCGCCTTGGGCGGTTCTTTTTTTACCGTATTTTCTCACCATTCAGGACAGCTTCTACCAATTTATCTCCATCATAGCGGAGCTTTAACAGAAAAAAGGGTGCATCCTGCCACAGCAGGTCGAGGAAGATTTGGTCGCCCTCCCACTTGGGCAGCTGATCCAAAAATTCCCGACTGACCCACTTCAGTTCCCCCTCCGTGCAATCGGTCAGTTCCCCCTCAAAGCCATCGGCGGTGAACAGATACATATGCTCTCCGTCCCAGGGGCCGTTGGTCAGAAAGGTAATGACACCCCGGCATTGCCAGCGGGTCAAGGTCAGTCCGGTCTCCTCCCTGGCTTCCCGGAGCAGGCACTCATCCGGAGATTCGTCCCCCTCGAATTTGCCGCCAATGCCAATCCATTTATCCTGATTGACATCATTTTTCTTTTTCACTCGGTGGAGCATCAGCACTTCATTGCCCCGGAGTACATAGCACAGTGTTGTATTAAACATAGCTCATCCCTTCTTGACCAGCTGTACCGCATGGTGCAGATTCCGGATCTCCACCCGGGCGTGGCCATCCTCCCGTTCCCCGTCCAGCGTCCAGGGCATATCGGGATTGGCATTCACCGTCAGGATATCGGTACTCAAAAATGTGATCATGGCACAGTTGTACTTCTGGGTCTGCAACGCCTGCAGGCATTCGCCGATTTCCGTCAAATTCTTTGGTGCCCGAACCAAAAGCAGTTCAAATTTTCCGTCCCTCATGTCCACCTGCTTGGGATCCAGGGTCAGAATGCCACCCATGGATGTGGAGTTGCTCACAGCACCGAAGAGGAATTCATCCTCAATAATCCGGTCTTCTAATTCAATGCGGATTTTTTCCTTCCGAATCTGGGACAGCTCAGAGATACCGCCCAAAATATACGCCATATGACCCAGGGCATTTTTCACATTCTGGGGTGTTGCATAGGACGCCCGGGTAAAAGCACCAAAGGACGCCACATAGGAAAAATGCCGGGAGCCAAACAGACCCATGTCATAGCGGACAGGGGTTCCCTCCACAATCTCCTGAGCTGCTTTCAAAATATTGGTAGACAAGCCCAGGCTGGTGGCAAAATCGTTGGTAGATCCGCAGGGAATATAACCCAGAGGCACATCTGTCTTACTGGTCAGAATACCGCTGACAGCCTCGTTGAAGGTGCCGTCGCCGCCGGCACAGACCACCAAATCCACTTCCCCGGCCTTTGCTTCCACATATCGCTGTGCATCGCCCTGACCACTGGTCATGTAGGCCAGAACTTCGTAGTCCGCCCGATTGAAAATCGCGATCACATCCGATAAATACCGCACACCCTGACGGGTACCGGCATAGGGATTCATGGCAAGCAGTGCTTTTTTCAAAGTGATTCACTCCCCGAATAGGATACCCTTATTATACCCACTAATTTCCGCTTTCGCAACCCTTGATCATGGGTTTAACGGAACTTTAAGAATCCGCTTTCTTCTTGGAAATTGTCACTTCCAAGCGTGATTGGAGCATAATATGTTCCCCGGTCATGGGGTGGCTCAGCTCCAGCTCACCGGCACAAAGTTGTTGGTAGGAATATCCCAATTCCCGGCTGATTTGTATGGATTCCTCCGTACCGTATTGTGGGTCGCCCAAAATTGGAAAATCCATGTAGGCACAGTGCAGCCGCAGCTGATGGGTCCGTCCGGTCACTGGCCGCAAAGCCAGCTTGCAGATGTGCCCCTGCTGCTCCAGCACCCGATATTCTGTGACGGAGGGCTTGCCATCTGCCCGGATTTCCCGGAGTAAACTGGGCAGGGGGCGACGGGCAATGGGTGCATCGATCACACCCGCGTTTTCCTTAGGAACGCCCCAAGTCAGGGCAAAATAGGTCTTTTGCACCGTGGTTTGCTGCAAGAGGGTATGGACATGTGCGTTCTTCGCCAGCAGCACCACACCGAAGGTATCCCGATCCAGCCGGGTCAGCGGATGGAACGCCGAATTCTGTCCGGTTTTCTGATAATATCCCGCCACAAAATTCGCCAGCGTTCCGGTGTTCCGGGAACGGGAGGGATGGATCAGCATCCCGGCAGGCTTATCCACCGCCAGAATGTATTCGTCTTCATATAAAATCTCCAGATGCCCCTGCTCCGCCGGGTAGTCCGGCTCCGGCTCATCCATCAAAACGCAGATTTCATCCCCGGGCTTCACGGTGTAATTCGTCCGTTGCGGAAGGCCGTTGACCCGAAGGGAATCACCCCATTTGAGTTTGTTCATCAAAGCGTAGGACAGTTTCATTTCGCCCAGCAAAAAGGACGACAGCCGTCCCTGCCGGGTTGCAATGTGCTTTAGTTCCATAAGGTAACTTCCGTTCTTTATGTCATTACGAGGAATAGCGAAGCGATTCTAAATCAACAATTGCGTAAGCAATTACAATAGAAATGCAAAGCCCGACGTAGCAATCTCCTCCGATCCAAGGGGATTCCCACGCCGGTGTGCACACCGGCTCGGAATGACACTTTATGTATCAAAAAGACCCCGCTTTACAGCGAGGTCTTTTTCATGATTAGTTCAGAGCAGCCTTAGCCTTCTCAACGATTGCAGCGAAAGCAACGCTGTCATTGATAGCCATCTCGGACAGGCTCTTGCGGTTCAGCTCGATGCCGGCCTTCTTCACACCGTTCATGAAGGTGGAGTAGTTCAGACCGTAGGGAGCAACAGCAGCACTCAGACGGGTGATCCACAGAGTGCGGTAGGTACGCTTTTTCTGCTTGCGGCCAACGAAAGCGTAGTTGCCGGACTTCATAACGGCCTGCTTGGCCATCTTAAAGTGCTTGGACTTGGAACCCCAGTAGCCCTTAGCCAGCTTCAGGGTAGCATTTCTTCTCTTGCGCGTCATCATCGCGCCTTTAACTCTTGCCATTTTCTATAATCCTCCTATTCTACCTTACTTGTACGGAATCATCTTCTTGATTGCGTCGACATTGGTTACGTCGGCGTAAGCGGTTGCACGCAGATGACGGGTACGCTTGGTGGTCTTCTTGGTGAGGATGTGGCTCTTGTAAGCGTGGGCTCTCTTTACCTTTCCGGACTTGGTCAGGTTGAATCTCTTCTTAGCACCGCTATGGGTTTTCAGCTTGGGCATAGTAGGTTTCTCCTTCCGTATCTTTCGTTTATAATAAGCTTATTTGCTATTCTTGGGGGTTAAGAACATCGCCATGAATCGACCTTCCAGCTTGGGATTCTTTTCCATGGTTGCAATCTCGGCACAGGCTTCGGCAAAATCCATAAGCAGCTTTTCGCCCAGATTGGTATGTGCCATTTCACGGCCGCGGAAGCGGACGCTGACCTTAACACGGTTGCCGTCTGCCAGGAATTTCATAGCAGCCTTTGCCTTGGTGTTGAAGTCATTGGTGTCGATGCTGGGGCTCATGCGGATTTCTTTGACTTCCACAACCTTCTGGTTCTTCTTGGCTTCCTTTTCACGCTTCTTCTGATCGAAGCAGAACTTGGAATAGTCCATGATCTTGCAGACGGGGGGGGCCGCATTGGGAGAAATCTTGACCAGATCCAGGCCCTGCTCCTCAGCCATAGCATTGGCCTCTGCAGCAGACATAATACCCAGCTGGGCACCGTCGGCACCGATCAGGCGGATCTCCTTGTCACGGATTTCCTCATTGAGCTGATGATCTAACTTTGCGATGGTAAGCACCTCCATTTTACAACAAAAAAGCGGATGCCAAAGCATCCGCATAATTCGCACAATTTCCCCATGAGGAAGGTGGAATATGAACCGTTTTGCTGATTGCGAACGGTGAGGCGGATGTTCAGCCTTCTTTATTACCCGTGCATTTTAGCACAGTTTTCATTCCTTGTCAAGGGCTTTTTGCAGGTATTTTCCCACTTGTTCCGAGAATAATCCGGCCAAACCCGGTCATACTAGTCTATAACCATCGTCCCCGGCCCTGGCCGGAAGGATGACAGAACCTGCACCGGAACCCGGTACTGCATAGCCAGCTCCACGGACCGATCATGGAGCACCTGAGCCCCTGACTGTGCCAAAACCAGCATATCCCGGTAGCTGATCCGGTCGAATCTGACCGCATCCGGGAATTTTCGGGGATCCTTGTCGTAAACCCCATCCACATCGGTATAGATCCGGCAAAGATCCGCACCCAGCAACGCCGCAAGAGCCACCGCAGTGGTATCGGAACCGCCACGGCCAAGGGTCGTAATATCTCCGGCCTCATTGATTCCCTGAAAGCCTGCAACAACCACAATGTTCCCCTCATCCAACTCTTTGCGAATCCGGTCATTGGTCAAACCTTTGACCCTGGCATTGCCGTGCACACTGTCCGTCAGCAATCCCGCCTGCCATCCGGTCAGGCTGACGGCCTTCTGCCCCAGACTGTGGAGCATCATAACCATAAGGCTGGCAGACATCTGCTCGCCGGAGGCAAGATAGGCATCCATTTCCCTCGCTGAGAGGCTGTCAGTGATTTCCCGGGCGTTATTTACCATTTGATCTGTGGTCTTTCCCTGAGCAGAGACGACGACCACAATCCGGTCTCCTGCCTTTACCGCATCCACCGCCCGCTGAGCCGCCACCCGGACGCGATCTGTATCCATCAGGGATGTTCCCCCGTATTTTTGCACGATCAGCATTGCTGTCACCTCCGCCCCATCTTACGCAAAAGTATGTCGATTTGTGAAAACGCCCCGCGAGAGCGGGGCATCCGTCTGTCAATAAAGCTGGCAAGACAAGCATCTGAGCCCCGAAGTGTATATAGATACTCGAGAGGGGTCAGTTGTGCAGTAAGTCAAGAAGCCTTGCATAGCAAGCTTTTAGGGACACCACATCCGTCAAAAATCGGAGATTTTTGCCACCTTCTCCTCAAGGAGAAGACTTTCTCCAAAGCATTACTTCATTCTGCTTTTTGACGGTTGGCAGCTTTTGTGACATGCTGACGCCCCGCGGAAGCGGGGCGTATCGTAGTGTTTATCAGCCTGCCAAAACCTCTGCCTTGATCACACCGGAGATAGATCCCAAATGTGTCAGCAGATCCTCCAGCGTCAGAGAAATCTCGCTGGTCTGTGCAGAAATAGTCACCAAGGCATAGCCGTTGGTGGGAATAATGGAGTTAATGGTCAGAATATTGACCGATTCCTGTGCCAATGCAGCCAAAATAGACGACAGTGTACCGGGTTCGTCGTGGAGCATGAACTGGAAGGTGATGATCCGGCCCGTCATCATGTTCTGGAACGGGACAATGGCATCCCGATACTTGTAAAATGCACTGCGGCTGATGTCCGTCATACGGGTCGCTTCGTTCACAGTAGAGGCCTCGCCGGTAGAAAGAAGCCGCTTTGCTTCTGCCACCTTCAAAAAAACTTCCGGCAGTGCCGAAGCTTCAATGATGTAATATCTCGGTTTTTGGTACATGGTACATCCTCCCTATCTCGATAGGCACAGTGCCCTTTTATGAGTTATCACTGGTATTGTAGCATATATTTTAAAAAATGCAACCCCTATGACGCACATTTGTCTACGAAAGGAGATATATATGACCGGTAATTATCCGCGGAAAATTCTCTTATGGTTCGGTCTGGCCCTTGGTATCTGGCTGGGTCTGCGATATGTGCTGCCCATAGCAATGCCCTTTTTGCTGGCCGGAGTTTTGGCACTGATATCCGAACCTCTGGTACGCACCTTCCAAAAGCGGCTGCATCTGCCCCGGGCCGCCGCCACCGGTTTGGGTGTGAGCATTTGCCTGCTGATGGCGGTGCTGATCATTTTGACGCTGTGTGCCTTTTTGCTGCGGCAGCTTCGCAGTTTGGCGGATGTGGTACCGGATTTGGAGAGCAGTGCCGCGCAAGGCATCGCTTCTCTGGAGGATTTTTTCCTCTATCTGTCCGGCAAAGCACCTAAGGGAATCCGTCCGGTGCTGACCCACAGTGTGGAAAATCTTTTCTCCGGCAGCTCCCGGATTTTGGATCGGGTCAGCGGCTGGCTGCTGAATATCGCTTCCGGGGTTCTCAAGGCTCTTCCGGACAGTGCCCTGGGTCTGGGTACCTGGATCCTGGCTGCCTATATGGCCTCAGCAAAGCTGCCCCAGATCAAAGCGTATATTGTCAATCACCTGCCACAAAAATGGACGGATCAATATTTGCCCACTCTGAAGCGGCTGCGGCATACCCTGGGACTTTGGCTCACAGCCCAGCTAAAGCTCACCGCTGTCACCTTCGCTGTGCTGTCGGTGGGTTTTCTCCTGCTTCGCATCCCCTATGCCATCGCCTGGGCAGCACTGATTTGTCTGATCGATGCCCTGCCCGTTTTTGGTACCGGTACAGTGCTGATCCCCTGGAGCTTGGTCAGTTTTTTGCAGGCAGACCATTTGCAGGCAGTGGGGCTATTGAGCATCTACGGTGTTGCTGCCCTGCTTCGGTGCATTTTAGAGCCCCGTTTTGTGGGAAAGCATTTGGGGTTAGACCCCCTTGTGACGCTGTTTGCGTTGTACGCCGGTTACCATCTTTGGGGTATCCTCGGAATGCTTTTGGCTCCTCTGCTGACAGTTGCCCTTGCCCAGCTGCTCCGCAAGCCGGAAACCTAAGGAGAAAATCGATAAAAATCCAATTTCCTATTGTACTTTCAGGGGTATTTATGATATAATATTCAGAAAAAGATATAATGGATGTGTATTGCTTTGAAGTATGGAGTTTGGAATGTGCAGGAGCCGGAGATGAATGCTGTCAACGCCCTTGTGAGTGACGGTTTTTCTCCGCTGACTGCCATGATTTTGTCTGCCCGGGGTCTGTCCACACCCCGGGATGCCAAGGCCTATCTTGGCTGCGATGCCCAAATGCCCGATCCCTTCGCACTGAAGGATATGGAGCAGGCGGTGAACCGGGTACGTCTTGCCCTGTCCAGGCGGGAAAAGATCGCCATTTTTGGCGACTACGATGTGGACGGCATCACCGCCACCTGCCTGCTTACGGATTTTCTGCGTTGCCGTGGTGCAGAATGCGTCAGCTACATACCCGGCCGGCTGGAGGAAGGCTACGGCCTGAATCCCATTGCCATCCGACAGCTGCACAGTGAGGGCGTCAAGCTGATTATCACCGTGGATTGCGGCATTACCGCTGTGGAAGAAGCCCGGCTGTGCCGCAGTTTGGGTATTGACCTGATCATCACGGATCACCACGAGTGCAAGGAATACCTGCCTCTGGCTGTCGCCGTGGTGGACCCCCACCGTCCCGATGATACCTATCCCCACCGGACGCTGTCCGGCGTGGGCGTGGCTTTTAAACTGGCTGCCGCCTTGTGCGGCTCTCAGGAATCGGTGCTTCGCAGCTATGCGGACATGGTCTGTCTTGGCACTGTGGCCGATGTAATGCCGCTGCAGGGAGAAAACCGGGTATTTGTTTCCCGGGGGCTGCAGCTGCTGCAGAACAGCACCCGCCCCGGCATCGTGGCACTGATGAAAGAATGCGGCTGCCTGCCGGCAGATGTGTCCGCCGCCTCCATTGGCTTCATGCTGGCACCCCGGATCAACGCCTCCGGCCGCATGGGGCAAATCCATCTGGCGATTGAGCTGTTCCTGACGGAGGATCCCGTCCATGCAGAAGAGCTGGCCAAGGCTCTTTGTGAGCTGAATCGGCAGCGTCAGCAGGTGGAATCTCAGATTTATGCGGATGCCATCGCCATGCTCCCAGAGGGAGAGACCCCGGATGCCATTGTTTTGGCAGACGAAGGCTGGCATCAGGGCGTGGTGGGTATCGTATCCAGCCGCATTGCCGAGGAATACTGCTGCCCCACCTTCCTGATCTGCCTGGATGGCGACCACGGCAAGGCCAGTTCCCGGAGCTACGGCGGTTTTAACCTTTTCGCAGCTCTGACATCCTTGTCCAAATTGCTGGAAAGCTATGGCGGACATGAGCTTGCCGCCGGCTTTACCATCAACCGCAGCAAAATCGGTGATTTCCGTCGGGAGATCTGCCGTCTTGCAGGGGAGTTTTATGCCGATGCCGGCCCCAGAACCGTTCTGGATGTAGATTGCTGTATTCAGCCGGAACTGCTGACCATTCGCGGTATAGAATCCCTCAGCGTCCTGGAGCCCACCGGAAACGGCTGCCCCAAGCCCGTGCTGATGATGAAAAATCTGGTCATCGACCGCATCAATCTGGTAGGCAACGGACGGCATATGCGACTGCGGCTGCGTAGTGGCAATCACAGCATCAACGCCATTTACTTCTCCGCCACCCCGGAAACCGCTTCCATTGAACCCGGCGATGTGGTTGATGTAGCCTTTAGTCCTCAAATCAACGAATTCCGGGGCGAGCGTTCCGTGCAGATGAACGTACTGGATCTGCGACCCAGCTGTGCGGCAGAATGCTCCCCCAGCACCGCCGGATATCCCTCGCTGATTGCCGGTACCATCGGTGCCGCTGAGGCCGGAGCTCTGCTCCCGGACCGAAACACGCTGGCCACTGTTTGGCGTTATTTGGCAGGAGCAGGTCCAACCATCCGGGAAGCCCCCTTGTGCCTTTGCCGAAAAATCGTCCGTTGGTCCGGAATGCCTTTGAGTTTGGGCCAGCTGATAGTCTGTCTGGACATTTTCCGGGACGTTGGCCTTTTACAGACCCGCCGGATGCGGAAATATATGTTAATTGATCTGGTTCCTCTGGCCGGTAAGGCCGACCTCACCGCCAGCCGAACCATGCAAACGCTTCTGCGAGCGAAAGAGAGCTGATTATTTTGGAAACCTTTGAAGCCCATTACGAAACCATGCGACAGGCAATTCTGGAATGCTTGCCGGTCAGTGACATGGATCTTGTGGAACGGGCAGTGGAATATGCACGAAACAAGCACAAGGATCAAAAGCGTAAGGACGGATCCCCCTACATCATCCATCCTCTGGCGGTGGCCGAGATCGTGGCAGAAATGGGTCTGGATCTGGACGCAGTGCTGGCGGCATTGCTCCACGATTGTATTGAAGATACGGACGCTTCCCACGAAGAAATTGAAAAAATCTTCGGTACCACCGTTGCCGAACTGGTGGAGGGTGTTACCAAGCTGACCCGTGCCAATTTCTCCAGCACCGAGCAGGCACAGATGGAAAATCTGCGAAAAATGTTCATGGCCATGTCCAAGGACATCCGGGTGGTGCTGATCAAAATTGCCGACCGCCTGCACAATATGCGTACCATGCAGTATCAAAGTAGCGGCAAGCAGATCAGCAAGTGCCGGGAAACAATGGATATCTATGCACCCCTGGCGCACCGCCTTGGTATGCAGAAGATCAAATGGGAGCTGGAAGACATCGCCCTGCGGTATCTGGACCCAGAGGATTACGACAATATCATGAACTATCTGAATGCCCACAAGGAGCAGGACGAAGCCTTCATGAACACCATTCAGGCCACCATTTCCCAGCGGCTTTCCATGGTGGGCATTTCCAATACCACCTACGGCCGCATCAAGCATGTGTATTCCATCTACCGGAAGATGCAGTCCCAGGGCAAGACCATGGATGAACTGTACGATGTGTACGCATTCCGCGTTATTGTCGATACGATCCCCAACTGCTACAATGTTTTGGGTCACATTCATGACCTGTTCAATCTGGTTCCCGGCCGGTTCAAGGACTACATCTCCACACCGAAGCCCAATATGTACCAGAGCCTGCACACCACCGTTATCGGCACCCAGGGCATCCCCTTCGAGGTGCAGATCCGCACCTGGGATATGCACCAGACCGCTGAATACGGTATTGCCGCCCACTGGAAGTATAAGCAAGGCACCGGAGACGGCAACGAAAAGGCCTTTGAGTGGGTGCGTCATCTGCTGGAAAGCCAGCAGGAATCCGATCCGGAGGAATACGTCCAATCCCTGAAGATCGATATGTTCGACGATGAGGTGTTCGTGTTCACCCCCAAGGGTCGTATTGTTTCCCTGCCCGCCGGCTCTACGCCCATTGATTTTGCTTACGCCATTCACTCCGGCGTGGGCAATTCCATGATCGGTGCCAAGGTCAACAACCGGATCGCCAACATCGACATGACCCTGAAAAACGGCGACATTGTGGAGATTCTGACCTCCAAGGCCGCCAAGGGTCCCAGCCGTGACTGGCTGAATATCTGCAAATCCAATCAGGCCCGTACCAAGATCAAGCAGTGGTTCAAGAAGGAAAAACGGGAGGAAAATGTCCTCCACGGCCGTTCCTCCTTCGAAGCCGAAATGCGTCGTGTGGGTCTGCCCCTGAGTATCACCATCGACCCGGAGATTGGCCCACAGCTGCTGAAAAAGCTGGCCTTTGACGATTGGGAGGATATGTACGCCGCCATCGGCTACGGCGGACTGACTGCAGTTAAGGCCGTAGGCCGGATCCGCGACGACATTAACCGGGCCATGAAGATCCAGGCCAACGACAAGGTGCTGCAGCAGAATCCTCTGCGTACCAGTCCCGACAGTGAGAGTGTGAAGAACAACCGCCATGCGGTCAACGGCGTGATTGTTGAGGATATCGACTCGTGCATGATCAAATTCGCCAAATGCTGTACCCCCGTCCCCGGTGACGCCATCGTTGGCTTTATTACCAAAGGCTTTGGCGTTTCCGTGCACCGGTGCGATTGCCCCAATGCCGCCCACCGGGATGAGCCCATTCAGGCCAACCGCTGGGTGCGTGTCCGCTGGGCGAATGTGGAAGCACAGCCCTTTGAGACCACTTTGGAGTTGGATTGCATAACCCGGGACGGCCTGTTGCTGGACGTTGCCACCACCATGACCACCGCCCGTGTCCGGGTCAAGGAGCTGCAGGGCCGGGATCTGCCCGGCGGACGCAGTGTGTTCGTTGTCCGCTTTGAGGTCAAGGACGTGACCGAGCTGGATGCCATCCGCAACAAGCTGCTGAACATCCGGGATGTGGTAGGCTCCCGCAGAGGACAGAACTAAATTATATCAAACCAATCTGTCATCCCGAGCGGAATGACATGGAGCCGAGGGATCCGTTCTTCCTTGAAATGGACGGATTCTTCGACTCGCTGTGCTCGCTCAGAATGACATTACTATTGGAAAGGAATTTCCTATGCGTGCTATTTTGACAAGAGTATCCTCCGCTTCCGTAGCCATCGACGGTCAGACCGTCGGTCAAATCGGCAAGGGTTTTCTGATCCTGCTGGGCGTTGGCCCCAACGACACTGAAAAGGAATGCCGCTATTTGGCAGAAAAAGCCCTGGGGCTGCGGATTTTTGAGGATGAAAACGGAAAAATGAATCTGGGACTGGACGCTGTAGGCGGTCAGATTCTGGTCGTCAGCCAGTTTACGCTCTATGGAAACTGCCGCAAGGGTCGCCGCCCCAGCTTTACCGATGCTGCCGGTCCGGAGCTGGGCAATGCTCTCTACGAGAAATTCCTGGCAATTTGCGAAGAGCTGGGATATCCGCCCCAACACGGCCAGTTTGGTGCCGATATGAAGGTAGCCTCCGTCAACGACGGCCCGGTGACCTTGATTTTGGATACCGATCAACTGATGGACACCCCCCGGAGGAACTGATATGCAAAAAATCGACAATGTGATCCTGGGCACTTACGAAAACAATTGCTACATCGTAAGGGACGAAGCTTCCCCCACCTGCATACTGGTGGATCCGAGTTGTGATGCACCCTGTTTTCTGGAAAAGACCCAAAAAATGGGATTAACCATTGAAGCCATTTTGCTGACCCACGGCCACTTTGACCATGTGCTGGCGGTAAAGGAGATTGCCGAAAAAACCGGCTGCCCCGTCTGGATGCACAAGGGCGATCACCACCCGGAAACCGGTGCAATGCTGGAGTTTTTCTACCCGCTGTCCAAAGAAGAATTGTCCGATGTCCGCTACTGCGACGAGGGCGATGTCCTACATTTGGCCGGCTTGGAAATTACAGTTTTGGCCACCCCGGGTCACACCAACGGCTCTGTCTGCTATCAATTTGAGGACATTTTGATCACCGGTGACACCCTCTTTGCCGGCTCCATCGGTCGTACTGATTTACCCGGCGGCAGTTATCAAACGATTCAAGCTTCTCTTTCCCGCCTTGCCGCATTGGAAGAGAATTACCACATTCTCCCCGGCCACGGTGAAGAATCGGATCTGGCTACCGAGAAACGACACAACCCCTATCTGCGGGGTATGTAACTTTCCTGAAAGGAAATTCCTATGACGCTTACACTCATCGGCCATGAGGACCGATATGCCGTGGAGCAGCTGCAAATGGCACTGTTTGACCACACCGGGGAAGGCAGTGCCGTTTCTACACTGCACCGGGGCAAGATCTGGCTCACCGCCGTTACCACCATAGAAAAAGACGGCAGGACCGTCACCGCCCGTCGGCGGCTGAAAGCCGGGGCGGAAACCGTGAAGCTCCGCCGGCAGACCCTGCAGCAATGCTATTATGCCGCTGCCATTCAGCTTTTGCCTAATTTGCCCCCCTGGGGAGCATTGGCCGGTGTTCGCCCCACCAAAATCACCACCCGGCATCTTTTGGAGGGCGGCACGCCCAAAACAGCAGACAAGCTGCTGCGGGACACCTATTATGTGACTCCACCCCGACGGGAGCTGGCAATTGACTGCTCCCTCTCCACCGCCGGTGCGGTGCAGAAAATGCAGCCTCAGGATATTTCTCTGTATGTGGGCATCCCCTTCTGCCCCACCCGATGTGCCTATTGCAGTTTCGTCAGCCGCACCATCGGCAAGCGGACAGAGCTGCTGGATTCCTATCTGGAGGCACTGTACAAAGAGATCCGCTTTACCGGCGAGCTGATGGCAAAATCCGGCAAGAGCCTGCGTACCATTTACATAGGCGGCGGTACGCCCACCACCCTGTCCACACCCCAGATGATCCACCTGCTGGACACCATCCGGGAATCCTTTGACTTGAGTCGCTGTATTGAGTTCACCGTCGAAGGCGGCCGTCCGGATACACTGGACGAAGAAAAGCTCACCGCCATCCGTCAGCACGGAGCTGACCGGATGAGCATCAATCCCCAAACCATGTGCGACCCGGTGCTGAAGGCCTGCGGTCGTCCCCACAAAGCCCAGGATGTGCTGGATGCCTACCGCTGGGCGGAAAATGCCGGCTTTGACGCCATCAATATGGATCTGATCGCCGGTTTACCTCAGGACAATTTGGACGGCTTCTGCCGTTCTTTGGATGCCGTTGCCGCACTGTCCCCCGCCAACATCACCGTACACACACTGGCATTGAAAAAGGGTGCGGATCTTTTTGAAAAGCGGGTAAATTTGCCCTCTGCCGCAGAGGTTACCCAAATGGTGGAGTACGCAAACCGCACTCTCCGGGTTTTGGGCTACAATCCTTACTACCTCTACCGGCAGAAATATATGTCCGGTTCCTTTGAAAATGTAGGCTGGAGCAGGGACGGCAAGGACTGTCTGTATAACATTTACATGATGGAGGAGCTCCACTCCATTGTCTCTCTCGGTGGCGGCGGCATGAATAAAGTCAACCTGCCCGACGGTCATCTTCAGCGATTCCACAACCCCAAATTCCCGGAGCAGTATATTGAAATGATTGATAGTGTTCTGGAAGATAAGATCAAGCTCTTCGAACTGCTGTAAAAACCTTCTCCCGAGGAGAAGGTGGCCGAGCGAAGCGAGGTCGGAAGAGGAATACGGGAGATAAACTGCGATGCGGTAGCATTTCCAGACATATGTCAAAGTCTGAAGCTATTTCAGAATTACAGCTTTTCCGCCCGCATTCCTCATCAGTCACAAAATCCCTTTCAGGTATTTTGTGCCAGCTTCCCCCCGGGGGAAGCCATATACACTTTCACAACGAAAGGAAGCATCAATTTTGGATACCTTAATTTCCAATGTCACCATTGTGACCATGAACGAACGGATGGATGTGCTTTTCGGTGCATATCTGGGCGTTGCTGAGGGCAAAATTGCCTATATTGGTAAAACCGCCCCGGAGGAAAAGCCCCAGACCATCATCGACGGCACCGGCATGGTGCTGCTGCCGGGTCTGGTGAACTGCCACACCCATCTGTCCACCACCCTGATGCGGAGCTACTGCGACGACCTGACCGCCACAGAAGCATTGGAGCAGCAGCTGCAGTTGGAGGCGAAAATGGATCGCCGCTGTGCCAAGGCATCTGCATTGCTCGGCATTGCCGAGTGCCTGCGTTTCGGCATTACCTCCGTTTCTGATTTGTACTATTACCCCGACGCGGTGGCAGAGGCCGCCGCCGAAAGCGGCATCCGGGCCAACATCGCTCTGTCTGCCTATCGGTTCATCGATCAGAATGAGGATTTTGATTTTGAAACCGACGAACAGTGTGCTGAGCTCCGCCGGGTTGTGGAAAAGTGGCACGGACACGACGAAGGACGGATCAAGATCGATGCCGGCATCTATGCAGAATACACCAGCAACCACAAGTTGTGGGAGGGTTTGGTTGGCTATGCCGCGGAGCAGAATCTGGGCTTCCAGCTCCACCTTGCACAAACCCAAAATGAGGTGGATTCCTGCCTGGACCGCACCGGCCTTGGCCCTGGCGAGCTTCTGGGCTGCCACGGACTGTGGAATCTGCCCGTCACCGCTGCCGGTTGCGGCTGTCTTTCCGAACAGGAGCAGCAGTTGCTTGGCAAGAAAAAGGCCACCGCTGTAGCCCTGCCTCTGGAGGCCGCAAAGAACGGCAGTCCCATGACTCCCGTGCTGGACTGCGTCAAAGCCGGTATGAATGTTGCCCTCGGCACCGGCGGTGCCATCGAGGCCGGTAATCTGGATATGTTCGAAGTGATTCGGGGCGTTGCCATGGCCGCAAGAAGTGCCAAGGGCGACCCCTCTGCTCTGCCCGCCCCTGCTGCACTGATGATGGCCACCGTCTGCGGTGCAAGGGCTCAGGGCCGTGCCCAGCAGATCGGTATGATCAAGGAAGGCTTTGCTGCCGATCTGTGCCTGGTGGATTTCTCCGCACCCCATCTGATGCCCTGCCATAATGTACTGAACGCCCTGTGCTTCAGTGCCAAGGGCGGCGATGTGGCTATGACCATGGTGGGCGGTAAGATTCTGTATCAAAACGGTCATTTCCCCACCATTGACCTGAAATCCGTTGTAGAGGACATTACCGGTTATGCTATCGGCCGTCTGTTCCATGATGAGAAAGGAAGCAACTGAGTATGTCTGATACATCCAAAAAGCAGTCCTTCCTCCACGGCACCATGCTGCTGGCCATGTCCACGGCTATCGTTAAGCTGATCGGTGCTTTCTACTCCATCCCCCTCAAGCACATCATCGGTGACGATGGCTTTGGCTACTATTCTACCGCCTATGAAATCTACACCCTGCTGCTGATGATCTCCACTGCCGGTCTGCCGGTGGCCATGAGCCGGATGATCAGTCAGGCCAGTTCTCTGGGCCATTACCGTCAGGTTCGCAAGATCTACACCGTTTCCCGCACCATATTTCTGACACTTGGTCTTGTGGGTGCATTGCTGATGACCGTATTTTGCCGTCAGCTGGCCAATTTCCAGGAGCAACCCGACGCCTGGGCAGCCATCGGCACCTTAGGCCCCTGCTGCTTCCTGATCTGCCTGATGAGCACCTACCGGGGCTTCTTTCAGGGACAGAGCAACATGAAGCCCACCTCCGTCAGCCAGGTGCTGGAAGCTTTGTGCAAGCTCATCGTGGGCATCGCCGCCGCGGTGCTGCTCATCACCTATACCACCTCCGCTGCCTATCCAGCCGCCGGTGCCATCTTTGGCGTGACCATGAGCTGTCTGGTGTCCTGCTTCTATCTGAACCATTGCTTCCGCAAGGCTTACAAGGATCTGCCCGCTACCGACGAAGATATTTCCTCCGGCAAGGATATTGCCAAGGGTCTGCTGGCCATTGCCATTCCCATCACCATCGGCTCTGCGGGTCTGCAGATTCTTACTGTACTGGAAACCAAGATCTACATGAGCCAGCTGCTGCAAACCATGACCCAGCAGTCTGCGGATGTGCAAAAGGGCATCTACAATTTCACACAAAAGATTTTTAACATGCCCTGTGCCTTTATCACCCCCATTACCATCAGTGCCATCCCCGCCATTACCGCACAGCTGACCAAAAAGGAGTTTTCCGCTGCCAAGGCAACAGAAGAATCCGCCGCCCGGGTCACCGCCCTGATCAGTGCACCCTGTGCTGTGGGTTTGGCAGTGCTGGCAGGGCCTATCACCGGTCTGCTGGGTGGATATACCGGCCAGCGGCATGTGCTGGCTACCGACCTGATGAGCGTGTTGGGTCTTTGCATTCTGTTTAACGCCACAGTGCTGCTGACCAATGCCATTATGCAGGCTCACGGCCATGTGAATCTGCCGGTAATCAATATGTTCATCGGCGGCATCGTCAAACTGGTTGCCGTATTTATTCTCACCGGCAATCCGGAAATCGGTATTTTGGGCACGCCCATCGGAAGCTTGCTGTGCTACGTGTGCATCACGGTGCTGAATCTGATCACCATGGCAAAGGTGCTCCCCAACGCCCCGAGGATCGTCCGTAATATGCTCCGTGCTATCCTTTCCGCTGTGATTATGGGCGTTGTGGTCTTCGGTGTTTACTACGCAATCGAGGCCTTCCTGCCCGGCTTGGGCCGGATCATTTCCTGCGGTGTTCCTTTGGGAATTGGCGTAATTGTCTACCTGCTTGCGGCCATAAAACTCAAGGCGATCACCCGCGAGGACTGCTTACTCCTGCCCAAGGGCGAAAAAATCGCAAATTTGCTCCATTTGTAAAATAATCCTTGATTTTTTGCCAGTTTTATGGTAATTTAGCTAAGGAAACCAAAAATAAAATAAAGGGGTACTTTATTATGAACAAGACTGAACTCATCACCGCTATTGCTCAGAACGCAGGTGTCTCCAAGAAAGACGCAGAGCGTGTTCTGAACGCCACTGTTGACACCATCACCGCTTCTCTGGTCAAGGGAGACAAGGTTGCTCTGTCCGGCTTCGGCATCTTTGAAGTTCGCGACCGTGAGGCTCGCACCGGCCGCAACCCCCACACCAAGGAGACTGTTGAAATTCCTGCTACCCGCGTTCCCGCTTTCAAGGCCAGCAAGGCTCTGAAGGACGCTGTCAAGAAGTAATCTATGCGGCTTGACAAATATCTGAAGGTTTCCCGGCTTATCAAACGCCGCACCATTGCCAATGAAGCCTGCGACAACGGTCGCATCGGCGTCAACGGCCGTGTGGTCAAAGCCAGCTACGAGGTCAAGATCGGCGATCGCATTGAGATCACCATGGGACCCAAAACCGTAGCGGTGGAAGTCCTGCAGATCGCCGAAACCGTCCGCAAGGACGATGCCGGTGCTATGTACAAGGAAGTATAAAAAAAGAGGAAGCCAAAGGCTTCCTCTTTTTTTATTAGAAATTGATCTTCCGTATCACTCTGGTCAGCGGATAAAAACACACCGAAACTGTAACAACCGTACAGATGGACTGCGGAATCACCGCATACAGCGAGTTAAAGAAATAAATCTTCGCCACATTCGGATGAAATGCATACATGAGCGGCGTAATGATATCGTCCAGCAACGTAAAGAAAGCTGTGAACACCACTGCCGACGCTACCACAATCACTGTTCTGAGAACAGACATTTCCCCAGAAAAACGTCCGCCCAGCCAGCCAAAATAAACCGCAAACAGAATATAATAGATCAGGTACAGCACAATGACATTGATTTGAAATCCGAAAATAAAACACCGCAGCAGGGAAAATGTGATGGCAACAGCAACGCCATGGCGAATGCCGTAGCAAAAGCAAAAGCACAGCATCATGACTGTCACGACCTCAACGCCGGATATGCTGCTCAGTGCCAGCTGGCTGCCGATCAGCATTGCCACACACATTGCCACGCGAACGATAAACTTTGTCTTACTCATTGCTTAAAAAGATTTATACACCCAAATATACAGCTGATCCGGCTTGATCTGCAGTGTTTCTGCACCGGATACAGCGGAGCCGTATTCCTTGCCTTCATATTCCACCGTGCCCCAAGAGACATTGGAAAGCGTTTCATCGCTGGTGTAAAGCATCCAGCAGCTGCTGTAATCCGCCGGGTTATCAATGCCGTTGATGGATGTGATCATGCCGTTTTCTACCCGAAACTCCAGCTCGCCCTTTTCCTTCAGCAGCTCCATATATTCGATCAAAAGCATATCGGTTTTGTCGCCCATGGCATCCTGGGTGGTCTTGATCACGATATAGGTGTCGGAATCCTTGATCACCAAAGGATCATTTTTAATCAATGGCTCACCGTTACAGCCGGTCAGCAGTATGGTGCTTGCAAGGACCAGAATTGCCAGCAGGCAGGACAGGATTTTTTTGGTTGTTTTCATAAATTTTACCTCCTAAAATACGAAAACTGCGGCACCAAATACTTGGTGCCGCAGCCGTGTTTCTGCGACAAACGCACTTCTCTGTAATCTCGCAAAGAAGAGGGAAAAATCCGTTTCGTAGGTCTTCTGACTCGTGCTTGCAGGTCTGGGGACACTGCGGTGGCTCTGCCTTCCCGGGAACATCCCAGTGACTGACTTTCGTCAAAAGAGCAACACCATAGGCACATACAGCGGCGGTACCGTTCGGGATTTTCACCCGATTATCTTGTTCAGCAGCCCGGGTTCCTCGCCCAAACTGCCACGAAACTTCTATCCAGTTGTCTTGGTTATTTTAGCACAGCATAGTTACCCTGTCAAGAGTAACCACGCTCAATACCTTCCCCCGAGGGGAAGGTGGCCGAGCATCAGCGAGGTCGGAAGAGGAACACGGGAAATTGATTTTGATATGGTGAAAGTGCGTACTTCTACAAAGTCTGAAATACATATCAAACCAAAAGTTTACCGCCCGCATTCCTCATCAGTCGCCTCAATCGGTTCCGAAGAGCCGATTGGGGCGACAGCTTCCCCCCGGGGGAAGCCATGGCGGCCTGCGGCCGCAAGAATCTCCTTCTTCAGCAGCGGCAGCAGAACCAGGAAAGCCAGCACAGCAGCAGGCTGGCACAGGGCGAACCGCCCACAGTAAAGCCGCGGTAATTGCCCGCCTGCTCTCGATACACCGTCTCGCCGTTTTCGATCCGCTGCAGCGTCCGCAGATACAAATAGTTATCCGGCTCCATGCTCACCGCCTTACGGATGTGCTCCAAAGCCACTGCGTCATTACCAAGGCCGTCGTTGGCCAACGCACTGATATAATACCACCGGGCATCCCGCCGGGTGGAATTGCTCAGAATGTTCAGTGCCTCCTGATAACGCCCCATCTGCACATAGCGGTACGCACCCGTCTGATATTGGTCATCATTGTCCACTGGCTCCTGATAGCCGCCGTAGGGGCCGTAGCCACCGTACCCATAGGGACCATAGCCGCCATAACCTGCAGAGCCTGCCGCCTTTTCCGGATTTTTGATCTGCTCGTAGGCCGCGTTAATCTCCTGCATTTTCTTGGCAGCCGTTTCATCACCGGGATTCAAATCCGGGTGATATTTTTTCGCCAGGCGGCGATAGGCCTGCTTGATTTCTTCGTCCGAGGCATCCGGGCTGACACCAAGGACCTTATACGGATCATGGATCATTTCCCATCCTCCTCTTTTTCTCTTTTAATACCGCACCACACGCCGCTGTACAGTACATTATCCAAAATCGCCTTATCCTGCACCAATGGCAGCCGTTCAAACTCCTGGGTGCATCGGGCCATGGCCTGCACCAGCTGCTGCTCCCAACGGGGCCAATCCTCACCTGCCCCCTGAGCGATGTAGGGGTTGTATTTTTTCTTACGCTGATCCCGGCGGTAGTCCATAGCCGCGTCCGCCAGATAAATGAATCTGCCAAGGGCAATGCCCATTTTCCGCAGCGTCGGTGCCCACAGATCCTCACGGTACACAAACAGCTCTCCCATCAGCTGCCCAAACACAAACGCAGGGGCGTTGGGATCGGGGCAGTTTTCTTTTTCCAAACGATTCAAATTCTCAATATTCTCCCGGATAGCCTCGCACTGCCGGGGATACCGCTGGGAAATGGCATCCATATGCTTGCCGAACACCCCTGCCATCACCTTGGCACCCAAATTGGCATCATCACACCAGTCGTCCATGGATTTGTAGTAAGCCAAGGCCACATTCATATCCGCCGCATATTGGACAGCCTCATTGTCCACCCAAGGTCTGGGCCGCAGAGGATGCAAGCCGCAGGCTTTCTTGCCCGCCGTTTCCTCCGGCTCATACAGGCTCATATGCAGTAGGGCCAGAAAGGCCATATCATAGCGTAATCCCAACCGGGATGCCGAGGAGGTACGCAGGCGGATCTGTCGGCAAATGCCGCAGTAAACACTGTTATAACGGTTTTTTTGCTCCGGAGTCAGTTCCCGGACATTAGCATTGACCAAACCGAACATAGCCATGCCTCCTTTTCTTTGCTTCTATCATACCGACAGGTTGTGAACAAAGTATAAAAAATTGCAAATTTTATGAGAATTACACAATTATTCCGTTTGTGCCAGCAGCCGGTTCAAGGCTCCCCCGTAAAAGAGAATGGACAGGCAGCAGTAAAGCCACAGCATACTCAGTGCCACAGCGTAGACCGAGCCGTAAATACTGGAATAATTGGAAAAATTCTCAACATAAAAAGAAAAAAGCTTCGTAAAGATCAGCCAGCCACTTGATGCCAGAATCGCACCGGGCAGGCTCTCCCGAAATCCGTTTTTTCGGTTGGGAAGAACCATAAACATAGCCGTAAACAGAGCCGTCTGCAATGCCAGCATCAGAAAGAAGCCCCAGTCCACCACTTCCGTCAGCAAAATCCCCAAACCTCCGGAAGCCGGTGGCAGAAAGGACAGCAGGTGATCACCAAAGACCCCCAAAAACAGGGTAGCCAGCAGCACCAGCAGGAACAAAAAGGTGTAGCCCATGCTTAGCAGCCGGGTTTTGAGATACCCTCTGTCCTCCCGGACACCGTATATGGCATTCAGGCCCGTCAGCAGCCCATAGATTCCCCTTCCGGCAGACCACAAAGCACTGATGGCGGATACCGACACCACCGCGGTGGAGGTATGGGCATAGGTGCTGATCACCAAATTTTCCGCCGCACCCATCAGGGCCTCCGGCAAAAAGCCTTCCAAAAGCTGCAATAACGCCCGGGCATCCCAGGGGGTGTATCGCAGAAGGCTCAGCAGCAGTACCAACGCCGGAAACACCGACATGACGATAAAATAACCGGCATGAGCAGCATGATTTGGAATCTTCATTTCCTGCAGCCGACGGATCAGTGCCACCGCTTTTCCGATCAATCCACCTTTGGGCCATTCCATAGTTTTCCCTCCTGACAAAAGCTCTTAATAGCTTATGCCGCAGGCGAAAAAATATCATGGAAACCGCCCACTGCCCGATGGGCAGTGGGCGTAAAAAGCA
This sequence comes from Oscillospiraceae bacterium, assembly GCA_015067945.1. GTDB lineage: Bacteria > Bacillota > Clostridia > Oscillospirales > Oscillospiraceae > Faecousia. The sequence goes on along the minus strand of SVLM01000011.1, from coordinate 23,664 downwards.
TTTATTCTGCAGAAATCATATAGTAGTAGACCGGCTGACCGCCATGGAGCAGATTCACATCTGCATCCGGGCAGATCTCAGCGAAGATATCCGCAGCCTTCTGTGCGTGCTTTTCCTTCACATTATCACCGTAGTAGATGGTCACATAGGTCTTACCCTCGTCGCGGACCTTCTCTGCAAGGGACTTGAGCAGGATCTTGATATCCTTGCTGGTGCCAAACAGAGCACTACCGTACAGAGCCAGGTAATCGCCCTCATGGATCATGAAGCCGTCGAAATCAGAATTCCGGGCAGCATAGGTAATCTGCATGGTGTCCACAGTACCCATAGCCTCGGTCATGGCAGCCACATTTTCCTCAGTCTCACCCTCGGGATTGAAACTGAGCATGGCGGTGATTCCCTGGGGAATGGTCTTGCTGGGGATGACCACCACATTCTTGGGGGTCAGTGCATCCACCTGCTGAGCAGCCATAATGATATTCTTATTGTTTGGCAGCACATACACGGTCTCGGCAGGAACCTTATTGACCACTTCCAGAATATCCTGGGTGCTGGGGTTCATAGTCTGGCCGCCGGAAATGACACCGTCCACGCCCAGATTGCGGAACACATCGGCAATACCGTCGCCCACGCAAACGCTAACAACACCGATGGGCTTTTCCGGCTCAGCGATCTTGGGAGCCAGCTCCTGCTCGCTCATCACCTTTTCGGTGTGCTGCAGACGCATATTTTCAATCTTAACGGTCACGAAAGAGCCGTAATCCATGGCCTCATGCAAAGCCTTGCCGGGATCGTTGGTATGAACGTGAACCTTGATGATCTCCTCGTCATCCACCAGCACAAGGCTGTCGCCCAGGCTGGAGAGGAATTCCCGGAGTTTTTCCGGATCCAGATCATTCTCCCGGGAGATGATGAACTCGGTGCAGTAGGTAAAGGTGATATCTTCGGTGTTAAAGTCGCTGAAATCGGCAGCTTCCTTCACATCGCCGGTATCCAGCCCCTCGGGAACGATGATATCCTCGCCCTTCAGGGCCAGCAGCATAGCCTCCAGAGCTACCAACCAGCCCTTACCGCCGGCATCCACAACACCGGCCTTCTTCAGGACGGGGTTCTGGTTGGTGGTGTTGGCCAGAGCCACCTTTGCCTCGGCAATAGCAGCCTCATGGACAAATTCAAAGTAGTTATTTTCCTCGGATGCCTGGCGGGCCTTGGCAGCAGCCAACCGGGCAACGGTCAGAATCGTGCCCTCAGCAGGCTTCATGACCGCCTTGTAGGCAGCGTCCACGCCTTCCTGCAGAGCCTGAGCCCACAGAACACCGTCGCACTCCTCAGTACCCTTCAGCTTCTTGGAAATGCCACGCAGCAGCAGGGACAGAATAACGCCGGAGTTGCCTCTTGCACCCCGAAGCATAGCCGATGCAGAGGCAGCGGCAGCCTTCTCCAGAGAAGGATCTTCCAGCTTCCGCAGGTCTGCGGCGGCAGCGTTGATGGTCATGGACATATTGGTACCCGTATCGCCATCCGGCACGGGAAACACGTTCAGTTCATTCAGAGCTTGCTTGTTAATTTCGATAGAGGCTGCCGCATTGATCATCATTCTGCGGAAAGTGCCTCCTCTAATTGTCTGCCTCACTTGATGTTACCTCCCAATTTCCTTAGCCGTTCATCATGGAATCGATGAACACATTGACAGCCCGGACCTGGGTGCCGGTGCACTTATTGACAACATAGCGAACCTCGGAGATGATGGAATTGCCCACCGCAGTCAGGTTCACACCGTTGTCCACAATGATGTGCAGGTCGATGGAAATGCTGTCGTCCTCGTGGAACTCCACACGAACGCCCTTGGACATGGATTCCTTACGCAGCAGATGGTACACACCATCGGTGACAGACCGGGCGGCCATACCCTTCACGCCAAAGCAGTTGGATGCGGCGGTGCCGGCGATGTCAGTGTAGACATTGGTGCTGACATTTACGCTGCCGTTTTCGTTCTTCTGACGAATCATAATCAGTACCTCCTAAAAATCAAACCATGCTGGCTTCCCAGCAATCAGGGGCGGTCAGTCCCATCATCTGCACCACGGTGGGTGCCACATTGGCCAGACCGTAATTGCCTTCGAGAATGTGCCAATCGTGATCCTTGTCATAAATAATGAAAGGAACGGGATTCAGAGAGTGGGCGGTGCGGACGGAAGTCTTGCCCTTCTTGGTCTCGGTCATCTGGTCGGCGTTGCCGTGGTCGGCGGTGATCAGCACGGTGTAGCCGTACTGGTCAGCGGCCTCGATAATTGCCTTCAGGCCGTTATCCACGCACTCCATGGCGTAAACCACAGCGTCCATAACACCGGTATGACCCACCATGTCGCCATTGGGGAAGTTGCAACGCAGGAACTGGAACTTGCCGGAAGCCATAGCCTCCACCATCTTCCCGGTGATTTCCTTGGACTTCATGGCAGGAGCCTGCTCGAAGGGGATCACATCGGAGGGGATCTCCTCGTACACCTCCAACTCCTCGCAAACCTTGCCGGAGCGGTTGCCGTTCCAGAAATAGGTCACATGGCCGTACTTCTGGGTCTCGGACACGGCGTATTCATGGACACCGGCCTGACACAGAACCTCGGTCAGGGTATTCTTTATGACAGGGGGCTGCACCAGATAATTCTCGGGAATATTCAGGTCGCCGTCGTACTGGAGCATGCCGGCAAACTTCACACCGGTGTAATCACCCCGGTCGAACTTGGCAAAATCCTTACGGTCGAAGGCCAGGGAAATCTCCTGGGCACGGTCGCCGCGGAAGTTGAAGAGGATCACGCTGTCGCCGTTTGCAATCTTGGCAACGGGCTCGCCGTTACGGCCGATGACGAAGGCAGGCAGATCCTGGTCGATGCAGCCGGTCTCGGCACGGTAAGTCTCAATGGCTTCGGCAGCGGATGCAAACATTCTGCCCAGGCCCTGAACATGGGTACGCCAGCCGGCCTCCACCATGCCCCAGTTGGCCTCGTAGCGGTCCATAGTCACCTGCATACGGCCGCCGCCGGAGGCGATGGCGTAGTCGCAGCCCTCGGTGTTCAGCTCTGCCAGCACATCCTCCAATTGGCCAACATACTCCAGTGCGGAAGTGGCAGGCACATCACGGCCATCCAGCAGGATGTGGCAGTAGGCCTTCTTCACGCCCTCAGCTTTGGCCTGCTTCAGCAGAGCGATCAGATGGGTAATATTGGAGTGGACATTGCCGTCGGACAGCAGACCCATAAAATGCATGGCCTTGCCGGCAACCGCATTGGCAACCAGATCCTTCCAGGTCTCGGACGCATACAGCGTACCGTTTTCAATGGACTCGCCCACCAGCTTGGCACCCTGAGAGTAGACCTGACCGCAGCCCAGTGCGTTGTGGCCAACTTCGGAGTTGCCCATATCCTCATCGGAGGGCAGACCGACGGCAGTGCCGTGAGCCTTCAGATAAGTATGGGGGCAGGTTGCCAGCAGATGATCCAGAGTGGGTGTCTTGGCAACAACCACAGCATCGCCGCTGCCGCCGTCGCCCTTGCCCACACCATCCATAATGACTAATACAATCGGTTTTTTCATAAAATACCTCCGAAAATCGATGACATCGATGAATTGACATATTACCAGTTGTACTATTTTACAACATTTCAGCGAAAGATACAAGCAAAATTTCATTTTTTCCCATAATGAACAAAAAACCTCCGGTCATCATGCTATTTTGCACAATTGTCCCGGAGGTTATTAAGGAAATATTAAGTAACCGTTCATTTTTGTGTCATCCTGAGCGTAGGGCGAAGGCCCGTAGCCGAAGGATCCGCTTTTCCCGGAAGAAGCATGCGGATTCTTCGACTCCCCTTCAGCTACGTCACAGGGTCGCTCAGAATGACAGGAGATTTTAATTCATCGTGCCCTCTGCTCTTTCAAACAGAACGCCGATCCGGTCCCGGAGTGCCCGCCCTTCCGGAGTATCTGCCGTACCCTCGGTGTCGATCCACCGGGCAGATGCTGCCTGGGCATCCTTCAGGGTTTGCAGATCCATGGAAAGATTGGCCACCCGGAAAGCCGGCAGACCAGATTGCCGGGAGCCGAAGAAATCACCGGGTCCCCGCATTTTCAGATCTTCCTCCGCGATTTTAAAACCGTCGGTAGTTTTGCACAGAGCCTTCAGCCGCTGCTGGGTATCGGGGTTGCGATTTTGGGAGGTCAGAATACAGTAGCTTTTGCTGCCACCTCTGCCCACACGACCCCGGAGCTGATGGAGCTGGGAAAGACCGAACCGGTCTGCATCCTCAATGACCATCAAAGTAGCGTTTGGTACATCCACACCCACCTCGATCACCGTGGTGGCAACCAGCACATCCGCTTCGCCACGGGCGAAGGATGCCATAGCTTCTTCCTTTTCCGCAGCTTTCATCTGGCCGTGGATCAGGGCGATCTTCAAATCGGGAAATACGGTTTTTTGCAGGGTTTCTGCCCACACAGTGGCGGATTTGATACCCAAGTCCTCACTTTCCTCCACTGCCGGACAGACCACAAAGCACTGGTGCCCTTCCGCCACCTGCTTACGGATAAAGGCGTTGATCCGGGGACGGTAGGATTCATTTACAAGGAAGGTATCCACAGGTTCTCTGCCGGGGGGCAGCTCATTGACAATGGACACCTCCAGATCGCCGTACATCAGCAGTGCCAAGGTACGGGGAATGGGGGTTGCGGACATAACCAGCAAATGGGGATCTGTTCCCTTGGCACTGAGCCGGGAACGCTGAGCAACGCCAAACCGGTGCTGCTCGTCAGTGACCACCAGCCCCAGATCCGCAAATTCGGTGCTGTCAGACAGCAGTGCGTGGGTGCCTACCGCAAAATCCACCGCACCGGCGGCCAGTGCTTCCCGAACCTCCCGCTTCTGCTTGGGGGTCATGGAGCCGGTGAGCAGAGCCATGCGGATGCCCAGCGGTGCAAACAGCTTATTCAGGGAAGCATAATGCTGCTCGGCCAGAATTTCCGTCGGAGCCATCAGTGCTGCCTGAACGCCGTTGCTCACCGCACAGTAGGCCGCAGCGGCGGCGATCATGGTCTTGCCGCTGCCCACATCGCCCTGCACCAGCCGGTTCATGGGTGCCCCGGCAGTCAGATCCGACAAAATATCCTCCACCGCCCGAAGCTGTGCCCCGGTCAGCCGGAAAGGCAGCGAGCCCAAAAAGGGCTGCAGATTGGTATTTGTGTAGGCTTCGGCGGATTTTTTAGCACGGCTGGCACGCATCAGTGCCAAACCTGCAGAGAACACAAAAAACTCCTCAAAGATCAGCCGTTTTTTTGCCAGCTCCGCTTCTGCCATGGAGCTGGGCTCATGAATGGCATAGTAGGCACGCTCCGCGGGCAGGATGCCATATTCCCGGCGGACAGACTCCGGCAGGATCTCTGGCGGCACATCACAAATGGCCAGGGCCTGCCGTACCGTCTTGAGCATAGCAGCGTTTGTCAGCCCTGCGGTCAGGGGATAAATGGGCAGCACCCGGCGGGTGGTTACCGGCTGAGAATCCAGTGCTTCAAACACCGGATTAGTCATGCTGTAACCCGCAAAATCCCCGGAAAGAGCCCCGTAGAAAATGTATTCCTTGCCGTACTGCAGCTGTTCTGCTGCAAAACGGTTGTTGAAAAAGGTCACCGTCAGCCGGGCAGTGTGGTCGGCGATCTGTACCTTGGTCAGATCCAGTCCCTTGCGGATGTGGTTTGTTCTGGGGGTATTCATCACCATGGCCTTAAAGCAGGCAGGCACGTCCACCTCCAGCTGGGCAATGGTACGCAGCTGGGTGCGATCCTCATAGCCTCTGGGAAAATGGCAGATCAGATCGCCCAAGGTAAAGATATTCAAATTGGCAAATTGCTTTGCCTTGGTAGGGCCCACACCTTTTAATATGGTAATGGGATCTGACAGTCTGGCCATGGTATCGCCTCCTCTTTATATAGTATAGCATACATTTCCGGAATTTCAAAGGCAATTCGAATTGTAGATCTGCGTTCTGCACAGATACGGAAAAAGATCCGTCGCCAGAAATGAAAAAACTCCCTCCGAGTAATAGATCGGAAGGAGATATTTTCAGAGAAATCAGGCCAGCTTATTCAGCTTCAGAGTCATGCTGCTCTTCTTGCGGGCAGCGTTGTTCTTGTGCAGCAGACCCTTGATCACAGCCTGGTCGACAGCCTTGACAGCAGCCTTGTAAGCAACCTCGGCAGCAGCCTTGTCGCCATTTTCCAGAGCAGCGTCAAACTTCTTCAGAGTGGTCTTCAGCTCAGACTTGTTAGCCTTGTTCTTCTCGTAAGCAATCTTGGAAGAAATGACATCCTTCTTAGAGGACTTAATGTTGGGCATTTTGTTACACCTCCTGTTTCCAAAAGTTTTTCATACAGATATGCATTATAACGCCACTTTTCCATAAAATCAATCCCTTTTTCAAAAATTTTTCAATTCCGGCCATACTTTTTTCCTTTTTTCACAGGGCGGTGGACTTTTCTGTGCATTTTTATGCCTGTCAAGACCTAATTTTTACCCTGTATTTTTGCAACTGGCAAAAGCACCATAGACGGAAAAGTGGGAAGTTTGTCGAAGGCCGTCGAATATCGTTATGTCAACTGATATGTTTTTGCATTTGATGAACACATTTTGCCCTCCCTTGTGGAAAAAGTTGTGGATAATGTGGAAAACTCCATGTCTGCAACAGGTATCTCCCCCATTTTTCCAGCCTGAGACCCCATTTTCTGTGGAAAACCCCCTCCTTTTTCCACTGTGCGTAACAGTCAGGTAACTGTGTTACGGAAACAAAGCAAAAAAATAATTATGTCGTTGTTTTTGCCGGAAAAGTTCCAAAAAAGGTGTTTTGTGTTTTTCCGTACCGGTCACCGAGGATGATGCTGTAAAAAAACTTTGTGAAAAACTGCCAAAATTTTTGGAGGTATCATCCTGAGCCAAATGGAAATACTGGTAACAACCTTTTTAAACAGGAGGATCACCATGCAGGGAAAAGTAGAGATCTGCGGTGTGAACACCGCCCGCTTAAAGACATTGACCCCTGCCCAGATGGACGAATTGCTGCAAAAAGCAAATCTTGGCGACGAAAACGCCCGGCAGGCACTGATCGAAGGGAATCTGCGTTTGGTGCTTTCCGTGATCCAGCGATTTGATAAACGGGGCGAAAGTCCCGACGATCTGTTTCAGGTGGGCTGTATCGGCTTGATTAAGGCCATCGCCAATTTCGACCCCACCAAACAGGTCCGCTTTTCCACCTACGGCGTTCCCATGATTGCCGGTGAAGTGCGGCGGTATCTGCGGGACAACAGTGCTATCCGGGTATCCCGCTCCGTCCGGGATGTAGCCTATCGGGTTCTGCAATGTAAGGAATACCTGCTCCTGCAGCTGGGGCGGGAGCCAACCCTGGAGGAAATTTCCAAGGAGCTGCAGCTGCCGGAAAGCGATGTGAGTCAGGCCTTGGATGCGGTGTGTGCTCCGGTGAGTCTCCACGATCCGGTGTATGCCGACGGAGGTGACCCTCTGACGGTGATGGATCAGGTGCGGGATACGAAGAACACCGAGAATCATTGGATGGAGCACATCACTCTGCGAAGTGCCTTTCAATCCTTGAACGACCGGGAAAAGCAGATCCTATCCCTTCGGTTTTACGACGGAAAGACCCAGATGGAGGTAGCAGGGGTACTGGGCATCTCCCAGGCTCAGGTCTCCCGGCTCGAAAAGGGTGCTATCAACGCCATGCGGAAAAGCATCAGTGTGTCCTAGTCAAATCTTTGCGGCGAAGCCGCTTTGGCTTCCCCCGAGGGGAAGCTGTCACCAAAATCGGCTCTTTAGAACCGATTTGGGTGACTGAAGAGGAATGCGGGCAGTAAAGTTATGGTTTTGTATTCGTTTCGGACTTCGTAATGGGCAAGTTATTAAAAGGTCTGAAAAATTTACCGTATTTTACCTTGGACACCCGAATTCCTCTTCCGACCTCGCCATGCTCGGCCACCTTCTCCCCGGGAGAAGGTTTTTCTCCCCCTGCATATCTCCTGCCCCGTACGCATATCCTTTACCATCTTTTGGGGGAGGTATGGGTATGGGTACCAGAATCGCGGAGCTGCAATGCAAGGAAGTCATCTGTCTGTGCGACGGCCGGCGGCTTGGATTTGTGTCGGATGTGGAGGTGGAGATCCCTTGCGGCCATGTCCGGGCATTGATCGTCCCGGGTCCCTGTCGATTCTTTGGGATTTTGGGCAGAAAAGACGATTTCGTGATCCCCTGGGAATGCATCCGGCGGATCGGACCGGACATTATTTTGGTGGACATCAAGCCCAACGAATGCCTCTTCCCCCGTCACAAATGTATCCTTCCTTTTTGTTTGTAATTTTGTTGAATTTTTCTGAAAAATTTTGGAAAAAATACTTGCAAATCTGTATCTAATCGGATATAATGTTTCGGCATGGGCAAAAAGGCCCGTGACATCATTATCCCACACACCCGGTGATCGCATCCCCCAGTGTTCGCAAGAACGGGCAATGCGAGATGAACGGGGTGGAGGAACAAACAAAAAGGAGAATATCAAAAATGGCTGTCGTATCTATGAAACAACTGCTGGAGGCCGGCGTACACTTCGGTCACCAGACCCGCCGCTGGAACCCCAAGATGGGTACCTACATCTACACCGAGCGTAACGGTATCCACATTATTGACCTGCAGAAGACCGTTAAGAAGCTGGAAGAGTCCTACAACTTCATCCGTGAGACCTCCGCTAACGGTGGCAACATCCTGTTCGTCGGCACCAAGAAGCAGGCTCAGGACGCTATCAAGGAAGAGGCTGCCCGCTGCGGTAGCTACTATGTCAACGCTCGTTGGCTGGGCGGTATGCTGACCAACTTCCGCACCATGCGTACCCGTATCGACCGTCTGGCTCAGCTGCGCAAGATGGAAGAGGACGGCACCTTCGCAATGCTGCCCAAGAAGGAAGTCATCAAGCTGCAGGGCGAGATCGAGAAGCTGGAGAAGTACCTGGGCGGCGTTAAGGAAATGAAGAAGATTCCCGCTGCTCTGTTCATCGTTGATCCCCGCCGTGAGCGTAACGCCATTGCCGAGGCTCACAAGCTGAACATCCCCATCGTGGCTATCGTTGACACCAACTGCGATCCCGACGAGATCGATTATGTTATCCCCGGCAACGACGACGCTATCCGTGCTATCCGCCTGATCGCCTCCGCTATGGCTAACGCCATCATCGAGGGCCGCCAGGGCGAGGACGCCGTGGCTGAGGTCGCCGAGGCTGTCGAAGCTCCCGCTGCAGAGTAATTCCAACCACTGAATACTTTAGGAGGATAACAAAAATGGCTTTTACTGCTCAAGATGTTAAGAAGCTGCGTGAAATGACCAACGTCGGTATGATGGACTGCAAGGCTGCTCTGGCTGCTACCGACGGCGATATGGACAAGGCTGTTGACTGGCTCCGCGAGAAGGGCCTGGCCAAGGCTGCCAAGAAGGCTGACCGCATTGCCGCTGAAGGCGTTGCTTACGCTACCGTCGTTGACGGTGTGGGCGTTGTCATCGAGGTCAACTCCGAGACCGACTTCGCTGCCAAGACCGATGCTTTCATGGACCTGGTCAAGAACCTGGCTGTCGTTGTTGCTACTCAGAACCCCGCTGATGTTGAGGCTCTGAAGGCTTGCACCTATCCCAACTCCAACCTGACCGTCACCGAGATCATGCAGGAGAAGGTCATGTCCATCGGCGAGAATATGCAGATTCGCCGCTTCGACCGTTTCGCCGAGAACGTCAGCGTTGCTTATGTCCACGCCGGCGGTTCCCACGGTGTTCTGGTCAACCTGGCCGTTGAGGGTGCTGACGCTACCGAGGTCGGTAAGAACGTGGCTATGCAGATCGCTGCTATGAACCCCAGATACTGGGACAAGAACCTGGTTCCCCAGGCCGAGATCGACAAGGAGCTGGCCGTTCAGATCGCTGCTATGGACAACGATCCCAAGATGGCTTCCAAGCCCGCTCAGGTTAAGGAGAAGATCGCTCAGGGCAAGATCGCTGCCTTCTTCAAGGAGATCTGCCTGCTGCAGCAGGACTTCGTCCGCAGCGACCTGTTCAAAGGCGACGTTGCCGGCTACATTGCTGACGCTGCCAAGAAGCAGGGTGGCAAGATCACCTTCGTCAATGCTATCCACTACATTAAGGGTGAGGGCATTGAGAAGAAGGAAGAGAACTTCGCTGACGAGGTTGCCGCTCAGATCGCCGGTGCAAAGAAGTAATTCCCTTTTATACAAAATCGTGGGTACATCCGTACCCACGATTTTTTGCGTATAAATTGACATTTTTGTCCAATTGCAGTATGATAGTCAGGTTAACACAGCCTTACAATCTTGTACATTTGGAGGTTTCTTATGAAAAAAGCAATTATGTTTGGCGGCGGCAACATTGGCCGCGGTTTCATCGGCTTGCTGCTGGAAAAGGCAGGCTACCATGTGCTGTTCGCCGATGTGTTCCAGCCATTGCTTGACGCCATCAACACCCGCAAGGAATACACCGTTCACATTGTGGACGAAAACTGCGAGGATGTAGTTGTTTCCAACATCTCCGCCATGAACTCCACCGCCCCCGAGCTGGCCAACGAATTTGTGGATGCCGAGCTGGTGACCACTGCCGTGGGCCTGACCATCCTGCCTCGAATTGCCGGTACCTTTGCCGCCGGTATTGCCGCCCGTCGGGCTGCCGGTGTGAAGTCCTGCATGAATATTATCGCCTGCGAGAACGCAATCCGGGCATCCTCTCAGCTGAAGGCCCATGTCTATGACCGACTCAGTGACGCGGATAAGGCCTACGCCGATGAATATGTTGGCTTCCCCGACTGTGTTGTGGACCGGATCGTGCCCCCCTTCCGCAGTGAGAACATCACCGATGTGATGGTGGAGCGTCACTGCGAGTGGGATGTGGAGCGTGCCGGTATCAAGGGCAATTTCGCCGGTCTTGACGGCATGGAGATCGTGGACAAGCTGGAGCCCTACCTTGAGCGGAAGCTCTACGGCTTCAACGGCCCCCACTGCATCACTGCTTGCCTGGGCTGTGTCAAGGGTCACAACACCATTCGCGAGTCCATCAACGATCCTGAGATTGAGAAGATCGTCACCGGCGTTATGGCAGAGTGCAGTGCTGCTCTGTGCAAGCGTCACGGCTTCGCTCCCGAGGCAATGGCAGCATACTCCGCCACTGCCGTCAACCGCTTCCGCAACCCCTACCTTGTGGACGAAAACAAGCGTGTTGCCCGTGAGCCCATGCGTAAGCTGGCTCCCAACGACCGTCTGGTGGGCCCCATGAAACTGGCGATGGAATACGGCCTGCCGGTTGATAACTACGCCATCGGCGTAGCTGCTGCCATGCTGTATGACAATTCCGAGGATCCCCAGAGCGTACAGCTGCAGGCTCTGATCGCCGAGAAGGGCGTCATTGGTGCCCTGACCGAGATCACCGGTATTGAAGGCGATGCAGCAGATAAGGTTCTGGCCGCTTACAACTCCATGAAATGAACGTAGGGGCGATTCACGAATCGCCCGCAAAAAGCCGACAGGGTGCACCCTGTCGGCTTTTCCATTTATATTTTTAGTCCTTTTTGCCGTCTTTTTTCTTCGGCGTGAATCTTGTAGATCTCCTCCGTGGCAAAGGCCAGTTTGGTAATAATATCCGGATTGGTTGGGTAGCAGTAGAAGGAATCATCCTGAGTGGAAATATCAAAGCAATTTTCCTTCCGGAACCGGTGGAAATCATATTCCACGTGCAGGCTGTTCATGCCCCTGGGCGGACGGCGGATATGATAATCCTCTCCCCGGTAGTGGCCATCAATGGTGAATCCATTTTCAAAATCGTGGCACACCTTAGCTTTTCCCAAAGGAATAAAGCGGTAGCATCGCGGGAAGGAGTAAACCTCCACCTCATCCTCGTAGCGGTATTCCCCCGCCAGAATCTGTTGCCGCACCTGCTCCCGTTCCCATTCAAACCAGTCCGGGATATGGGCAAACTCGGTCTGTCCTTCCAGGGCCTGCAGCTGACCGTTTGCCTGCATATGCCACCGCCTACCGCAATGCTTGCAGAAAATTTCCGCCCTCTCGGTAGCCATCTGAAACTCTGTGTGGCAATGAGGACACTGGTACAGCACCTTTTGCAGACCCTCAGCCCGATTCGGCTCCGTAATCAAAATGCTATTGTCCAACTGATAGCGGTACTCATCATACTGCATTGCCTCCCAGATCACCGCGTTGATCTGCTCCGCACTCATTTGCTCCACCTGCTGGGCAGTTAGCACCTGACGGAAAGTTGTTTTCATGGGCACTTTCCGCTTATTTTTGTATGCCCAGAAGGGAGAATACAGATAGTTTCCCCGGTGGGTCACCACTACCAAAGGAACCTTGTTCATCTTCACCAGCCGACCCAGTGAGTCCGGCAGGAAGGAGGTTGTGCCGATGGGCGTATACCGTGCCTCGGGATACATACACAAAATGTCTCCATTTTGCAGCACACGGCGGACAGATTTGACCAGATGGATATCATTTGTAAATTTCCGGGTACAGATGGAACCGATCCAGGTCAGGAGCCATGGCATCATGTGATAGCCGTCGATATTGACCACATTGCTCACCCGTTTGGGATATGTGACCATGGCTGCCAGTTCAAAATCAATAAAGGCCATATGGTTGCTGAAAATGATATACGGCGGCTCTAGGCCCTCCATATCGATGGTCTCCAGCTCATACTTCTTACCAATCAGAGCGATTTTAGACAGCATCCAAATCACCCAGGTTAGCCACTTTGGCTGCCGTATGGGATATTTGGCGGTTTTATAGGATTTTTTCCATCGGTAATTGATTTCCATCTATATGTAATCCTTTGTTTTTAAAGATCTTTACGTATTGATAAATCAACAAAACGCCTCAACACCGCCCTGAGGACGGATGGACAGAACGTGGCAGGCACCCTCGCCCAGGGCACTGTCCATGCCCTTGCGGAAATCCTCCAGAATTTCAAAGGGAACGAAGGCCTGCACCGTGCCGGCAAAGCCACCGCCGTGAACGCGGTAAGCACCCTTGCCCTGCAGATAGTGGTCACACAGACACAGCGTCACAGCCACATCCTGATGAGCCTTGTAGTTGGCAGGAATCACATTCTGCAGATACATCCAGGAGGAGTGTCCGCTTTCCTTGACCATTCTCAGGAATTCAGAGAAATCACCCTTCCGCAGAGCCGCCACCTGCATGGGCACTCTGGCATTATCGGCGTAGAAGTGGATGCAGCGAAGCACTGCCCGATCGCCGCAGGTTTCCCGGAGCACCGGAATGGCTGCGTAGAAGTCCTTTTCGTCGATTTCCGTCAGCACATCCTTGCCAAAATGGGCACAGACAGACTTCATCTCCTGGGTGATGGCGGCATACTCGTCGGTCAGGTCAGCATGGCTGGCCCGGCTGTCGATGATGCACAGAGCATGACCGCAGGATGCAAAATCAAAGTCCACAGTCTCGATGACGGGATGATCCTTCTCAAAAAAGTCGATGGTAATCATGCCGCCCACAGCGGACGCAGTCTGATCCATCAAGCCGCAGGGCTTGCCGAAGAACACATTTTCCGCATACTGACCGATCATAGCCACCTCGGGCTGGGAAACCTTGCCCCCGAAGAACAGGTGGTTGATGATCGTGCCGATAAGCACCTCAAAAGCAGCGGAGGAAGACAGACCGGAGCCGGGCAGAACTGTGGACTCCACATAGGCATCAAAGCCCTTGACTTCGCAGCCCAGCTGTGCAAAACGGGCAGCAACGCCACGGATCAGGGAGGCAGTGGAATTGATCTCCTCGTTCTTGGGGGTCAAGTCGGTGATGTCCACCTGACACATGGGGTAACCGGCAGACTGGACACGGATCCAATTGGTTCCGTTGAGCCCTACTGCCGCATTGGTGTCCAGATTCACCGCAGCCGCCAGCACATGGCCACGCTGATGGTCGGTGTGGTTGCCGCCGATTTCCGTGCGGCCGGGAGCGGAAAAATAACGCTCCGGGGCATTGCCGAAAACGCTCTGAAAACCGGTTCGCAGGGCATTTCCCTGAGCAGCGGTCAATGTCAGTTTCTGATTCATAAGTATGTCCTCCTTGGCGGATTATTTTGCATACATTTCTTATAACTTATATATTATACACCTTATTATTCAAAATTGGAAGTGTAAATCTTGCCAAAAGCCTGTGTTTGTGTTAAAATTTCCAAAAAAGGAGGCGTAGGTATGGGAAAATTGCTGATCACCGGTTTTGACCCTTTTGGTGGCGAACAGATCAATCCCGCTTGGGAGGCGGTAAATGCTTTGCCGGAGCAAGTTGGCGAATATACGTTATGTAAACTTCAAATCCCCACTGTATTCGGTCTTGCCGCTGAAAAAGTCCTTGCCTTTGCAGACAGCTGCCACCCCGACGCCATTTTGTGCATCGGACAAGCCGGAGGCCGCAGTGCCATCACCCCGGAGCGGATCGCCGTGAATATCCGGGACGGTAAGATTCCGGACAACGCAGGCTTCCGACCCAATGGTGAGCAGGTGTCGGCTGACGGCCCTGCCGCCTACTTCACCACTTTGCCCGTTGCCGATATGGTCGCCGCCATCAGCACCACCGGCGTGCCGGCTGTGGCTTCCAACAGTGCCGGAGCATTTGTGTGCAACGACACCCTTTATTCCCTGCTGCATCACTATGCCGGCACCGCTGTCCGGGTAGGCTTCATCCATGTCCCCTACCTGCCGGAGCAAGGCACCCCGAACCTTCCCCTCGCTGACATCGTCCGCGGTCTGGAAGCGGCAATTTTTGCTTTGTAGAACCTAAGCAATCTAGCCTTCCGACATTTCCAATGCGTGATCAATTTCTTGGATTTTTCGCTGTAATCGTTCAACTGCTCTCACCAACATTTTGCGTTGTATACGCAGTTCATCCTTTTGTATAAGTGTCCACCGTTTACCGGCAACATCGCAGTTGTAGCAATCCTTTTTACAGTGTCTACATTCCTTAGGAATCGGATCTTGCTCTTGCCAAACCATTCTATCCCCTCCTGATTAAGTTGATATATAGTATAGGCAAATATTTGCTAATATTCAAGATACAATTTTGAGTAGATAATATATGCATCTATTGGACGAGGTGGTGCATGTATGATCAGCTATAAACCTTTGTGGCGAACCATGAAAGAGCGGGGCGTTACAACCTATACACTGATATATAAGAATGGCTTTAGTGCATATACCATCACCAGCTTGCGGCGGAATAAATCCATTACTATGAACACGCTGGAAAAACTTTGCACTGTATTGGACTGCACCCCAAATGATATTATCGAGTTTGTGAATGAAGATCAGGCTTGACAGCCTTCTGTCCCGGTGCTAGAATAGTCCCAATTTTATAGGACAGTTCGCAACCCTCCTGTCGGTAAACAAAACTAGGTCTTCAAAGGGGCACATTGTGCCCTTTTCATTTTTGGGTGCGTTCTGCACCCATTTTTCTTGTTCGGAGGAACTCATGCGTCGCAAAACCCATTTCCTGACCCACGCAGCATTGCTCGCTGCTCTCTATGCCGCCCTTACCTACCTTCAGAATTTTCTGATCCCCGGCTCTGCCAGCTGGGCCATCCAGTTCCGGGCCTCGGAAGCCCTGTGCGTTCTGGCATTCTTTACCCCCTCTGCCATTCCCGGTTTGAGCATTGGCTGTCTTCTCTTTAACCTCTCCTTTTCGGGAGCCTTGCCTCTGGACACACTGGTAGGCACCTCCGCCACCGTCCTGGCCACCGCTGGAATGTGGCTCAGCCGCCGTTGGACCATCCGGGGATATCCGCTTTTCGGTCTGCTGCTGCCGGCGATCACCAACGCAGTGCTGGTGGGCTGGGAGCTGTCGGTTTACATCGGCGGCGGTTTTTGGCTGAACGCACTGTATGTGGCCATCGGCGAAGCCGCAGTGTTGCTGACCTTGGGCACGGCTCTTTACTATGCCATCAAAGCCCGCCACTTGGATCAAAAACTCTTTTAAACTGTCATTGCGAGGCCTGCAAGGCCGTGGCAATCCCCCGGTTAAGAGAAATATCCAGGAGATTGCCACGTCGCTTCGCTCCTCGCAATGACAAAGAAATAGCAGGATGCATCGCATCCTGCTATTTTTTACTTTATTTCAGAATCTTCTCAAAAGTCGCGGCAACCTTTTCCACACGACCCTCAGCAAAGGGACTCTCCAGACCTGCCGCCTGAACAAAGCTCAGAAAATTCGACTCCATGGTGTCCAGATTATCCACATACTTGGCAACACCCGCACCCTTTTCCGTCTGTTCCAGCTGATACAGCTGCAGAGCCGCATCGTTGCTGACCACATAGCTGATGATGTACATGGGACTTATGAAGAAATGGGGCACCAGCACAAAGAGCCGGCTGTCCACGGATGTGCCAAAGCCAAAGTCGTCAGCAACATCTCCAAA
This sequence comes from Oscillospiraceae bacterium, assembly GCA_015067945.1. GTDB lineage: Bacteria > Bacillota > Clostridia > Oscillospirales > Oscillospiraceae > Faecousia. The sequence goes on along the minus strand of SVLM01000011.1, from coordinate 7,139 downwards.
GGTCTTGTAAATATTCTCCTTGGTAAGCTGATCTCCGGTCAGCTTGTAGACCTCCTGCTCAAAGGCGGCATACAGCGACTGCTCCACATACAAGCTCACGCTGTTGAACATAATCAGCTGTTCCAGCTTCTTACCGCCGGTGGCATAGTCAATGCTCAAATATTCCAAACCCTGAGAGAAGAACTCCGCCACATCGATACCCACAGATGTGCCATAGGATGCGTAGTCATTGGCAAAGTGGCCAAACTCGTGCGTAAAGGTCAGCTTATCCTGCACATTTTTCGCCGGGTTCACAAACACGAAGGGCGAATCGTAGTTGCTGATGTAAATTTCAAAGGACGCATCGTACTTCTTGGCACTGTAGGTGATGTCGTACAGGCCGGCTTTCACCATCGCATCAAAGGCCTCCCACATAATGCCGCCCATATTGTTTGCACAGCTTCTTGTGTAGAGGAAGGTCTCATCCTGAGAAACCTTGATACTGAACAAATCATACAGATCGGAATAATCCATATGCTGATAAAGCGGTGCCAGCTGTGTCCGGATATCTCCCATCAGTGCTTCTGCCTGGGTGGGGGTATAGTCACGATTGTAATAGAAATCGTAAGCAAAGCTGGCGTAATCTTCATAGCCGGCGTAGGTGGCGATCTCCTGTCGCACCTTTATCATTTCCACATATATATCCGCCATCTGCGAGCCATAGGTCTGGTGATATGCATCCGAATACGGATCAGCATTCACTGCCTCACCACTGACTTCATAATACTGGGTCTGCAGCTCGGCTTCCTTTTCCATCAAAGCGGTAAAAGTCTCATCCCAAAGGCTTTCGCCCTCATAGTCATCAAAGAAACCCTCACCAAAGTACGCTTCCACCTCCAGCTCTTCCTTCTTGGGGTGCTCCGCCAGAGCATAGAGCATATTATCCAGCAAGGAATCCACTTCGGAATTGGTGTCCATCCAGAAGTTATATTCCTCTTCCCAATAGCTGTCGGTCAAATCCAGATTGTAGTGGATGTTTGCCAGAGCATAGCCTGTGTAATAATCATGGTAGAGCTCGTAAAAGGCGAACACCTTTTCCATCAGGGTCGGCACATCCTCTTCCGCATCGATGCTGTCCAGCACCGCTTGCTGACGCTCCTCAATGGGAGCCACCTCCTGACGACTGTACTCCATGTCCTTAAAAGCAGTCAGTGCCGTATCCCGAAAGGGATCGGAAGGATCTGTCTGCATGGTAGGATTTATGACTTGCGGCAGTATCGACTCGCAGGCGGTCAGCATAAAGAGCATCACCAGGCACAGAGCGATCCAGCGAAATACGGTCTTTTTCATATTGATTCCTCCTGCTTTCCTCTATCGGATGCGGATCTTTCCCCAGAGGCGGTGGGTTTATGTTATCGTCTTAACCGTACAGATCAAGCACCAGCTTGAATGCGCCGTAGGCACCGGCATCGTTACCCAGGGATGCCAGAGCAAAACGAATGCCACGGGATGCGTGGAAAATGTACTTGTCGAAATAACGTTTTGCACCGTCCAGTAAAGGCTGACCAGCCTTGCTGACACCGCCACCCAAAACTACGACCTCCGGGTCTGCCACGCAGCAGACATTGGCCAGGAACTGGCCCATGTAGTCGTAGACCTTTTCCAAAATCTCCAAAGCCAAAACATCCTCTGCCTTGGCTGCATCAAATACATCCTTGCAGGTCAGATTCTCAATGCTCCGGAGAGTGCTTTCGGTATCCTGCTCTGCCATAAACCGCTTTGCCACCCGGACAACACCGGTTGCGGAGCAATACTGCTCCACGCAGCCATACTTGCCGCAGCCGCAGGGCTCCGTTTCCTTGGGTTCCAGTACCAAATGGCCGATCTCACCGCCGGCACCGTGGACACCCTCCACGGGCTTGCCATTGATAATAATACCGCCGCCGACACCTGTGCCCAGAGTAGCCATGATCATATTCTCACAGCCGTCACCGCCGCCCTTCCAGGCCTCGCCCAAAGCCGCCACATTGGCATCGTTTCCGGCCTTAACCGGCAGGCCGGTCAATGCGGACAGCTCCTCATGGATGTTGAACACACCCCAGCCTAAATTCACGCAGCGATTGACCACGCCCTTGCCGTCCACCGGACCCGGCACACCAATGCCGATGCCGATAATTTCGCTCTTGTCAATGCTCTTTTCTGCCAAGAAGCCCATGATGGCAGCGGCAATATCCGGCAGGATCTGCTTGCCACCCTCGGCAGTCACTGTGGGGATCTCCCACTTGTGCAGCATCGTACCCTCCCGGTCAAAGAAGGCCAGCTTCACCGTTGTACCGCCCAAATCCACGCCAAACCCATACTTCATAGGGATTCCTCCTGTGCATTTTTTCTTCATTATACACGCACCGTTCAAAAAAAGCCATAGGACAAGGGGAAAAAATATATTTTTTACAAAAGTTTTTTCTTTTCTCTTGCGTTCTTTTCCATTTTGCTGTAACATATGTAAGAAATACACAAATACGAAAGGATGGTATCTATACCATGATTAAAGTTGATATTTCCAATGTATGGGGTCAGATCTCTCTGCCGGATCTACTGGCCATTGAGCACGAAGTAGCCGCTGCCCACAACACACTGGCACTGGGCACCGGTGCAGGCAACGATTTCCTTGGCTGGAGAAACCTGCCCGTTAACGAGCCCACCGAGGAGATGAAGCGTATTCAGGTTGCAGCTGATTGGATCCGCGAAAACTCCGATGTATTCATTGTCGTCGGCATCGGCGGCAGCTATCTGGGCCCCAGAGCCGCCATTGAGCTGATGCAGGGCTGCAACCACAACATCGGCAAGGGCAAGGGTAATCCCCAGATCTATTTCGCAGGCAACGGTCTGTCCACCCGTGCATGGAATGAGCTGATGCGTCTGCTGGAGGGCAAGGACTTCTCCCTGGCCGTCATTTCCAAGTCCGGCACCACCACCGAGCCCGCCATCGCATTCCGGGGCCTGAAGTGGCTGCTGGAGCGTAAGTACGGCACCGACGGTGCCAAGAAGCGTATCGTGGCCATTACCGACCCCAATAAGGGTGCTCTGCGTCAGATGGCTACCGAGGAAGGCTGGGAAACCTTCGTCATCCCCCCGGATGCCGGCGGCCGTTACAGCGTGCTGACCGCTGTAGGTCTGCTGCCCATGGCCGTGGCCGGTATTGACATCTGCAAGGTCATGAAGGGTGCATATGACGCACGGGAGTACTACGACAACCTGCGTTCCTTCGAGAACCCCGTTTGGCTGTACGCCGGTGTCCGTAACCTGCTGTACCGCAACGGCAAGCCCATTGAGCTGTTCGAATCCTTCGAGCCCGGCTTCAAGATGATGGGCGGCTGGTGGCAGCAGCTCTTCGGTGAGTCCGAGGGCAAGGACGGCAAGGGCATTTTCCCCGTCTCTGCAGAATTCACCGCCGACCTGCATTCCCTGGGTCAGATGATCCAGCAGGGCGAACGGAACATCTTCGAGACCATGATCCGTTTCGATGCTCCCGAGAACAAGATGACCATCCTGGGTGACGCAAAGAACCTGGACGGCCTGAACTATCTGGAAGGCAAAACTCTGGATTTCGTGGACGAGAAGGCCTACCTTGGCACTCTGGCTGCCCATGTTGACGGCGGTGTGCCGGTAATCACCATGGACATGGGCGAGCTCAACGACGAAAAGCTGGGCGAAATGTTCTTCTTCTTCGAGCTGTGCTGTGGCGTTTCCGCCTATATTCTGGACGTTAACCCCTTCAACCAGCCCGGTGTGGAGTTCTACAAGCGTAACATGTTCCAGCTGCTCGGCAAGCCCGGCTATTAAGTAAAAAATTTTGGTATAAAATTCACAATTAGCTATTGCAAATTCTTGTGATAGCTGTTAGAATTATTGTATCACCCAAGCAAAACTGCAAAGGAGGAAATTCCGATGATTCAAGTAATTATGGGCCTGAAGGGCTCCGGCAAAACCAAGAAGCTGATCGATTCCATCAACGCAACCGTGGCACAGGCCAGCGGCGATGTTGTATGCATCGAGTACGGCAAGAAACTGACCTATGACATCAATTACCGTGTCCGTCTGGTAGACTCCGAGGAGTACGCTATCAGCAACGCAGATATGCTCAAGGGTTTCCTGAGCGGCCTGCATGCCGGCAATTTTGATATTACCAACGTGTACATCGACAATCTGTACAAGACCATCGGCAACGATCGTGCTGTCGGTGAGGAGTTCGTGGCATGGTGTGCAAAGTTCGCTGCCACCAACAACATGAACATCACCATCACCATTTCCGACGATCCCGCTCTGGCTTCCGAGGACATTAAGAAGTACCTGTAATCCCAAATTGCACCGCACCGCTGTCCATTGGGCAGCGGTGCTTTTTTATTCTATGAGGTTGTTTCGGACGAGCAATGATAAGCCCCTGCACGCAACTCTAATAGAACTTGCAGGGGCGGCCATTGGCCGTCCGCAAAGCCTTCCCCTTTGGGGAAGGTGGCACGGCGATAGCCGTGACGGATGAGGGCATGTCATTCCGAGCGTAGTCGAAGGATCCGTTTCTCCTTCGCGGCCAAAAATCCTCCTTGCATATACAGGCGGAATGTGCTATTCTTTATCATAGGAAAATTTAAACATTCCTTTTACCCGCACAAGGAGGAAAATCATGAAAAAATTCCTGACACTTTTGGCTGTACTGGCATTGGTGATTATCATCTGTGTCACCCTGCTGCCCACCGAATCCCAGGCAGCAACCATCGCCAGCGGCACCTGCGGCGACAACCTGACATGGACCCTGGACGACACCGGCACACTGACCATCTCCGGCACAGGTGCGATGGCAGATTGTGAATTAGACACTTGGGAATCCGGTGATTATATGTATATTACGCCTTGGCAGCGTGTTGATACTTCTATCAAAAACGTTGTTATCGAAAATGGCGTAACCAATATTGGTGCGGGTGCATTCTACTGGTGCACCAACCTTGTCAACATCACCATCCCCAACAGCATCACCAGCATTGGCGGGGACGCGTTCGAAGGTTGCTCCGGCCTGACCACAGTCACACTCCCTAATAGTCTCACTACGATTGACCCGGCCGCATTCCGTAGATGTAGTGGATTAACGAGCATTATCATCCCTGACGGTGTCACCAGCATTGGTGATTTTGCGTTCCGTGACTGTACCGGCCTGACCAGAATTACCATCCCTGACAGCGTCACCAGCATTGGCGATCATGCATTCTATGGCTGCACTGGGCTGACCAGCATTACCATCCCCGACAGTGTTACCAGCATTGGTAATAGTGCGTTCTCCGGCTGCACTGGGCTGACCAGCATTACCATCCCCGACGGCGTCACCAGCATTGGGGATTATGCGTTCTATGGCTGCACTGGGCTGACCAGCATTACCATCCCCGACGGCGTCACCAGCATTGGCAGCGAAGCGTTCTCCCGCTGCACCGGCCTGACCAGTATTACCATCCCCAACAGTGTCACCAGCATTGGGGATTATGCGTTCTATGGCTGCACTGGGCTGACCAGCATTACCATCCCCGACAGCGTCACCAGCATTGGCAATGGGACATTTTTGAGTTGTAGCAATTTGGCTCATATTTATGTGGATGAAAACAATAATTATTTCTGTTGTGGCGAAGATGGCAATTTATATAATAAGAATAAGACGGAATTGATTTGGGTAAGCAACGGCTTGTTCGGTAGCTACATAATTCCGGACAGCGTCACACACATCAGCTATTCTGCGTTCCGTGGCTGCACCGGCCTGACCAGTATTACCATCCCCAACAGTGTCACCAGCATTGGGGATTATGCGTTCTATGGCTGCACTGGGCTGACCAGCATTACCATCCCCAACAGTGTCACCAGCATTGGGGATTATGCGTTCTATGGCTGCACTGGGCTGACTGCTATCACCCTCGCGGAAAGTGTCACCAGTATTGGCTATTCTGCGTTCCGTGGCTGTATCGGCCTGACCAGCATCAATATCCCGGATGGCGTTACTGCCATTGGCGGTCGTGCATTCGAAGACTGCAGTAGTTTGACCACAATCAACATTCCTGATAGTGTTATCAGTATTAGCAATCATGCATTCTATGACTGCACCAGTTTGATTACTATTGTAATTCCAGATGGCGTCACCAGTATTGGCTATCAAGCGTTTTCTGACTGCACCAGCCTGACCAGCATTATGATTCCTCTTAGCGTCACCAGCGTTGACTTCTATGCGTTCAATTGCTGCACCAGACTGACAGAGGTGATTTACTGCGGCACAGAAGAGCAGTGGAATGCGATTTTAATTGATAGCGGCAACACCTATCTAACCAATGCAACCCGCCAGTATCACAGTTGGGTCGAAGCAACCTGCACTGCCGCCAAACATTGTCAGTACTGTCGTATGACTGAGGGAGCGGTTTTGCCCCATAGCTGGGTCGATGCCACTTGTGCTGCACCTAAGACCTGCTCCGCTTGTGGTGCAACTGTGGGTGCTGCCTTAGACCACATGCCGGCTAATCCAGTGGTGGAAAACTATGTTTCGGCCACATGCGACAAAGCCGGTTCCTTCCATTTGGTCATCTACTGTAACAACTGCAGCCACGAAATCAGTCGCGAAACCATTACCCTGACGAAACTCGAACACACCGCTGCCGATGCGGTCATTGAGAACGAAGTGGAAGCATCCTGCAGTACCGTCGGCTCCTATGATATTGTGATCTACTGCTTAGTTTGTAGCGAGGAACTTAGCCGTGAAACAATCATCACCTGTGACAAGTTGCCCCACACCCCCGACAACCCCATTGTTGAGAACTATGTTCCTGCCACTTGCGGCAAGACTGGTACCTTTGATATGGTCACCAAGTGCTCTGTATGTTCCGAAGAACTGAGTTGTGAAAGCTTTTTGGTGAATGCTACCGGTGCTCACAACTACGCCTACACCAATAACGGCAACGGCACTCACACCCACGCTTGCGACCGCTGTGGCGATGCCACCACCAGCGAGCACAGCTACACCAATAATGCTTGTGCCTGTGGCCATACTCTGATCGACCTGATCAAGTCCAGCCAGGCTACTCTGGAAGCTATGCTCCGTCTGGACTTCACCGTTGACAAGAGCCTGCTGACCGGTG
>SVLM01000010.1 GCA_015067945.1 Oscillospiraceae bacterium | reverse complement strand
AGCCCCTTTAGGGGCAGCCCGTGAAAGTCGTGCGGTTGGCAGACTATTCGACGAGCCTATAGGCTCAGCCGAGGGCATGCCCCAAGGGGGCTAGTGCATACCACCGGCACGGCCGGTGGTTATGATTCAGATTACAGGAATCAAGAGCATGGTATCTGCTTCCGGTTCAGAGGTCAGAGCATTGGCTTTCCAAATTGCTTCCACTGTGGAACCGCATTCCTTGGCGATCTCCCAAAGCTCATTATCCCCGCTGCGACGAAGAATCAGCGACGGACGGTTGGGGTCGGCAGGAATTTGTTCCCCTAACTGCAATGCGGTGACCATGGTAAGTCCTTCCTCACCAAACACATCGCAGGCAAGTGTGCCATTGGCGGTCAGCTGACCTCCGTCTGCCATAAACACGCCCTCTGCCCCGGTTGGGAAGGAAAGCCAGGTATCTACGCGGTTGGAAGGGTCATTTTCCATCGCCGCGGTCATCTCACCCCGAACGCTCGCACCTTGAAGCTGACCGGAATCATCCCGGTACAAAACCTGGAACTGACCGGGAATTTGCCATCGGAGCCTTCCGTCCTCCTGGCTGCTATGGGGCTGCTCTGCATACCACACCACATCTTCGATCTTCTGCCCCTGCACGGGCCATTGCTGCCGCAGCTGCAGATCTTCCATGTGCCGGTCCAACCGCACCGGCAGCCGGAGCTGTTCCTTCTCCATCAACAGTTGCCTTTGGGTGCTGTAGCCATCACAGACAATATCCATAATGTGTCTGTCATACACCGTATACTGCATAGATAAACCAAGCTTACAGATGTGCTTTCCGTCCTCTAACACCTCCGTTTCCATTCCGGTTACAATAGGAAGGATATCCGCCATTGCATGGACACTGTAGTCCCGGTCCAGCTCTGTAAACTGAGAAAACGGTAGATCCCAGAGATTCGTACACAGATTCCCATCCGGATCCAGATAGACGATTTGCAGCTGTGCATTCCCCCGAAAAACCAATCTTCCGGCTAAGACCTTCTGCTCAGCAATCATAGGCAGCAGATTGCATCGGACCAGTTTGTGAATCCGGGGTGCAGAAGCGGGCACGGTCAGCTCCTCTTCCATCTGGAAGGACATTTCCCCAGCCTCCATCGGCAGCTCCATGGGGTATTTACGACGCAGCAGCTGCACATCCTTCGGTACTTCGGCCGGTGTATAGATGTCCTGCTCCATAGGCTCCAGAGCTTCGCCCAAAGCACTGACGGATGCTCTGACCATAATTTTCCTTGCCGATACACTCCGGGCGTCCAGTGCCTTCAAAAGCGGCGATACGCAGATGGCACCGTCTCGCTGGGTCTGGGGAAAATCCCATTTTAACTGTAAGGGAATCCAACCCTCGATGCTTTGGACGGCCGAACCATCCTCCGGGGCGTAGAGTACCCACACCATCACGCCGCCGTTTACGCTCATGCCGTTGCCTCGCCATTCCTTACCGCGTACAATGATCTGTCCCCAACTGCCCAAGACCCGGCCAATGTCCGGCATGGTATCCGGCAGGCGGATTTCCTGAGTCTGTTCCTGATTCACCGCCTGGCAGGTGGCCTTACGCAGGCATTGACAGACGGATTTTGAAAATTGCAAGTCCATGCAAATCACTCCTTATCCCGCTTTACACTACATCCTATTCCCCTAGGGACAAGTTTATGCCAATTATTTTTTGCCGCAGCACCAAAATCCCATGGACATCAATCCCATTCCAAGGCAGAAGCAGAAAAAACCGGATTCCAGGCAGCTGCCGATCAGGATTCCCAAACCGAAAGCGATCAACGCACAGCCGCACAATTGGTTTCGTCGGCACATAGTAACACCCCCTGCGTAAATTTATGCAGGGGGTGTTGGATTTTGAACCGGTAAAGCAGGTTTTTTCCGGAAATCACGGTAATATTTACGCCTAATAATAAGAAAAACTTAAGGATTCCGAGGTTAGACACGGAATAGGTATTTACTGAACTTTCTGAAATTCAATTTACCGGCATATCATTACATTCTCACCGAAGCACCAACTTTCAGTCCGTTTTTTCAGGTATCCGTGTGTCTGTTGACGATTTTCGTCGAAAAGAGTATAATGTAGCTATGTTTAACACACAACACATTTTATATATTCTCATCTCCGGTGCAATCACTGCCGCACTGCTTGTGCTGTCAAATCACTTTGCAACGGATGATGCCTCCAAAAACAAAATACTCAAATTTTTCGCCATCATCACCGTGGTTCTGCATTACAGCAATTTGTGGGTTGACTACTTTACAACAGGAGGAAATTCCACCGTCGCCAGCAATCAGCTTCTACCCATTTACCCCTGTAATGTGATTATGTGGATGCTCCTGATCGCATCACTTCTGCGTGACAAGCAGCGACGACTGTTTCAGATTTTGGGCGAGTTTTGCTTCCTTATCGGTTCGGTATGCGGCACCTTGGGTATCGTGCTGAACTTCAATTTCGCTAACACCCCCACCCTGGCAGACTACGATATCCTGAAGGGCATGCTCAGCCATTCCACCATGCTTTTTGGCTGTCTGTACCTATACTTCGGAGGATTTGTCCGAGTCCGGATGTTTAACTTTGTCAGTGTCATCGCGGGTCTCAGCTGCTTCATCTTCTGCGGTGTTCTAACCAACGAACTGTTTCAGCATTTCGGCATGGAGGCTCCGGACGGTATGTGGCTGCATTCCAATCCATACAATTTGCGTTTTCCACCCATGGTGCTTGCACTGATCGTTACGACTGTGCTGTTTACAATCATAAATCTGTGGCAACTGCATCTTCACAAGGAAGATCGCTGGTATAAAAAATCCGATGCGAGGAACTGATTATGAGAGAGTTGTTTTTCAAACTTTTCGCCATGTCCCATTTTAACACCGGCATCACAATTACCGCCTTCTCGATCCCCCATTTTGTGTATCTGGCTTTGATTTTCGGTGGTATTATCGGAGCCTGGTTCATCCTGCGACGCAAGGATGACGCAGCCAAGGAAAAGGCTATGCGTTTTTTAGCCTACGCCCTGGTCGTTTCCTATCTGTCCGATTTCTTTGTCCATGAGTTTGTCTACGGAGGACTGAATACCGACAAGCTTCCCTTCCACATCTGCACCGTGCTGTGTCCGCTGATGGCTATTGCTCAGTTTAACCGCAACGGCAGCAAAATCAAAGAGCCCATCGTCATGCTTTCCGTGCTTGCACCTATGATGTACCTGTGCTACCCCGCCAGTATCGGTGACGGTGAGCCCTGGTGCTACCAAGCCGTTCAGACCATGTTCTATCATGGCGTGCTGATGGCCTGGGGCATTCTGAATCTTGCGTTGGGCATTGTCAAGCCCAACATCCGCAACTGCTGGAAGGCAGCTGTACTGCTGGTGGCCATCACGCTGTGGGCAAAGCTGGGAAATGTGCTGATGGAGCACAACTGGTTCTTCCTCAATGAAGACGCCTTCTACATCGGCCTTGTGGAAAACGGCATCATCCCCAAATGGCTGCTGATGGTCATTAACCCCATCGTATTCTTCCTGGCGGTTCTTGCAATCTACGGTCTATGCCACCTGCTCACCGGCAAAAAGAAAGTCGCCGCAACGGTTTGATTCTGCAAAATGCCCTCCCGTTTCAAGCGGGAGGGCATTCTTTTATCCAAGCAGAGCGTTTTGGCATTCCGCCAGAATTTTGGCAATAATGGGTGTACAGACCGGACGGCCATAGCCGCCATCCTCAACAGCAACGATGAAGGCAAGCGGTAATTCCTCATTGGCAACAAACCCGGTGAACATGGCGTTGGGCTTCTTATCGCCACCTACCTCGGCAGTGCCGGACTTGGCACAGACCTGCAAGCCGGCGGGAAAGCTGCTGTCGCCATAGTAGTTTTCCACATTGTTCCGCAGAAACTCCTGCAAAACCTGAGCTGTTCGGCTGGACATGATCCTGCCAGCATCCTGATTACCTGCCTGATAGGTAGTTTGTGTGCCGACCTTGATTTCCTCTACAAAATGGGGCGTGATCTCCACACCGTCATTGGCAATTGCTCCCACAAAGGCGAGGAAACGGCAGGGATTGATCAGATCTTTGAACTGACCGATGCCGCTCCAGGCCACATTCACCGGCATCTGTCCAGCGGCGTTCAAGCTGCCGGAGGCAGTGGTGATTCCGTCAAAGGATACGCCTTCGGTAAGCCGGAACTGCTGAGCATACCGCTGCAGTACATCTCCGCCCACCTGATTGGCAATTCTGGCAAAGGCACAGTTGCAGGAGCGGGCAAAGGCCTCCCTAAAGCTGAGTGTGCCGTGTGCCCTCTCGCAGGTGACCCGGTCTTCGCCAAATTCCAGCAAACCGGTGCAGTCGTAGGTGCGATCCAGAATATCCGGTATCGTTTCAAGTGCAGCAGCAGCTGTGACGATTTTAAAAATTGAACCCGGTGTATAGGTGGTCTGAGTAAAGCGATTCACATACACGCCTTCAAATTCGGGAAGATTCGCAATATCCGGTACATTATCAGGATCATAATTGGGTGTGGATACGGCACAGATCAGTTCGCCGGTCTTATAGTTATAGACAGCAACTGTGCCGGTGTAATCGCCCATCGTCTCCAGTGCCGCCATCTGCACCTTGGCAGAAAAGGTGGTGCTTACCGTACCGCCGGTACCACCGTAGGCATACAATCCGTCCAGTTTACTGAATCCTGCAATCGCTTCAGCGTAATGGGGCAAGGCAGGAGCACTGATATTGCCCTGCCGGTCGCCCAACCAGTGAATAATGGCACTGCGAAGCTGTACATTATCCGTATAGGTGCGGCCGTTGGTCAGGTCCAGCAGCAGATTGCCATCCCGGTCCGTGATCATACCGCAACCGATATTGGCGGCATTGTAAATATGGGGAGATCCGGCAAACATGACCCACTCACCGGATTTGATAAAATACTCACCCACAAATAAGCTTGTCCCCAGTGCCAGCACAAGAATCAGTATCAGCAAAACCCGGGCACGGCCCATAATTCTATTCATCCTCGGGCCTCCCCTCTTTGCTTTGCCGGACGGCAAAGCTGGCATCCTGCCGGGTATCTGCCGCCTTGACAAAGGCCATCAGTCCCCAGGCACAGATCATGCTGGAGCCACCGTTGGAAACAAAGGGCAGCGTAACGCCAGTCAGGGGCAGAATATCCAGTGTTCCCAAAACATTAAACATGGTCTGCACCAATAAGATGCCTGCGGCCGTGCAAGATCCGATGGTATAAAAGCTGCTGCGTCCCATAGCCGCAGTCCGCATAGAAAACAGGCCAAAGACCATCACGCAGCCCACCATCATCAAGCAGATAAGCAGTCCCCACTCTTCGGATAGGGTGGCAAAGACCACATCAGAATCGGCAGCGAAAATATGACTCATAAAGCCATTGCCGGCTCCAAGACCAAACAAGCCGCCGGATGCAATGCACATCAATGCCCGGGTCTGTTGATAGCCGGTGGTCAGCGGATTCTCCCAAATGTGCCGCCAGCTCGTAAAGCGACGCAGGGCGTGGGGAGCGATCCTTAATGCAATCACACCGGCAAAGCCAAGGGATGTGCAAGCCAGTGCTATCGTGCCTACACTGCCGGATCGCAGATAAGCGATCAGCAAAAACGCAACGAAGAAAATCAGGGCTGTACCAAAATCGTTCATCACCGCAAGGCACGCACAGATGGCAAGGGTATAGACGATGAAGAGGATCAAATTTTTCTTGTTTACGATTTGATCCATAGTCGCCGCACCGATAAAAACAAAACAAACCTTGCTCAGCTCCGAAGGCTGAATAGACAACGAGCCGATGATCAGCCAGTTTTTCGCACCGTGATACTCCTTGCCAAACACCAAGGTGATAATCAGCAGCAAAATACCAACTGCTGCGGCATAATAGCGAAGCTGCTTGACCCGTTCCAGATCACGGAGAATCCAGCCAAGTGTTAAAAACAGTCCCAGACCCATAACGAAGGCAATCAGCTGCTTCACCGTTTCATCCGGCTTCACCGCAGCAATGGCCGCCATACCCAGTGTGCAAAGAAAGAACACAATCGTTTCCAATTCAAAGCTGGGTTTACGGATAAATAAATAAAAGGTAAGCAACAGCCACTGGCAAACCACAATGCCGGTAAAGCCTGCAAAAATACTGCCTGCCACCTCAGCTTTTGCGGTCATGAGATAGGAAAAGCAAATCAGCATTTGCAGCACCGTCAGCAGCAGTGTATTCAAAACGCTGACCACAGGATTGGCAGCCTTCGTACGCAACAGTGCCAGCGTGATCTCCTGCTCACGGGAACGAGGCAGCAGCTTCATCGGCACACCGCCAATGGTAATTACATCCTCAGGCTCCAAAGCACAGATATCGATCTTTTCCCCGTTGACGAATACACCGCTTTTGGAGCCCGCATCTGCAATCGTCCAGCTGCCGTCGTCATAACGGGTCAGCACCGCGTGAGTACGGGAGATGGTGGGCACATCAATGACCACATCGCTGCGTCTGCTGCGGCCTACCACATTTTCCCAATGCGTAAGGGGCAGCATCTTGCCGTTAGTCAGCTCAAGCCATGCCCAAATTTCCGGCTCACGACGGAAGGTCAACAAAGGGCGAACCGTACGAATCAGAATGAATGCTGCCAAAATCGGCACAAAATAGCGTAAAATCCCCTGAAAAACATAGACGAATGTTCTGTCCATCTGGGCAATTGACGCAAACCAGCTATCCATACGGTCACCTCCTTTTTTGATTAGGATACCACAATTTCCGGCAAAAAGCAAATAGCAAATCCATCTGTTGCAAGCTTCGCTCTGCTGTGATATACTATCGTCAAGAAAAGAGGTGCCCTTATGCCAAAATCCGACAATCAAAAGCTAAAAATCTTTTACATATTGGATCACCTGCAAAAAAACTCTCACGAGGATAAACCCGTGAGAGCATCAGAGCTGATCGATATGCTGGACCGTCAGCACAATATTCGTTGCGATCGAAAAACCATATATTCCGACATTGCCGCACTGATCGATTACGGCATCGATATTGTCACCAAACCCGGTAAGAACGGCGGCTACTACATTGCATCCCGGAACTTTGAGCTGCCGGAGCTGAAGCTTCTGATCGACGCGGTACAGTCCAGCCGCTACCTGACCGAAAAGAAATCCCGGGAGCTGATCGAAAAGCTTTGCAACCAGTGCAACGAGCACGATGCAAACCTGATGAAGCGGAATGTGTTGGTTTCCGGCCGGGTCAAAAGCATGAATGAGACCATTTACTACAGTGTCGATACCATTCAAGAAGCGATCTCTCAAAACCGACAAATCCAATTCCGGTACTTCGACTGGGGCATGGACGGTCAGCGAAAATACCGGGATAAAGACTACCATATCAGCCCCTACGGTCTTTGTCAGGATAACGAAAACTGCTACCTGCTGGGCCATTCTCCCCGGTACGGCATCACTTCCTACCGGGTAGACAGAATGAGCGATATTCAGGTCACCACAGAAAGCCGTATTCCCTGCCCCGAGCTGACCGGCAAGGCATTGATTGAGCACGCCAACAGCTTGTTTCAAATGTTTGCCGGTGATGCGGTAACGGTCAAAATGCGTTTCCATCGGGATCTTATCAACGTGGTCATTGACCGCTTTGGCAAGGACACCATGCTGATTCCCGACGGTGAGGAGCATTTTACCTTCACTGTGCCCGTCACCGTGTCCCCCATGTTCCTGAGCTGGGTCATAGGCTTCGGCAAAAAAGCACGGATTATTCATCCACAGTCCGTGATCGACCGTTGCCGTCAAATGTGCCTGGATGCCATGGATTAAGCAGCTTCCAACGTAAACGAGGCGAACAATTCCCCAAACACAGTCTGCAGTTTCAAAGCATCCTGAGCCGGTGCAGTAACGCTAAGGCAGTAATGATACCCACCATCATCCAAAATCGCGGTTCTGCCGAGCTGTTCCCCATTTTCACCGATAGATGTCCACACACAGCTATACTGATCCATTCCTTCTACTTTGGTCTGCATTAGTGTCAGAGCGTCCCGTGAAAAGCCGGTCAGGCTGCGGAGCGTTTTATCCAGATCACCGGAACGGAAGGTTTCTACCATGATCTCATATCCGTCGCAGAAATAAATCCTGCCGGAGCTGCCCTGTACCGTTTGTACTGCCGCATCCTCCGGCAAATCAAAGCAGATCTTTTTCATAGCCGGCACTTCGTCATTGATATCCAGACCATCCAAGGTTTCATATACAGGCATCGCCGTACAGCCGGACAGCAGAAGTGCTACCGCAAGAATCATCATTCCCAGTTTTTTCACACGATCCCCTCCCGAAAGGATTACAAAATGACTTTTGAGTTTCTGTTCCTGATCCTATTCAATGCGGTAGGTTTTGTACTTATGCTTGTAGATAAGCAAAAAGCCAGAAAAAACAAATGGCGTATTGCCGAGTCCACCTTGTTTTCCATCGCGGCAGTTGGCGGAAGTCTGGGCATACTGCTGGGAATGCATATATTCCGTCACAAAACCAAGCATATTGCATTCACAGCCGGAATCCCTGCCATTATGGCCGTGCAGATCGTGATCGGCATCATCCTTTACAGCATATAAAAACGACCGGGAATCCCCGGTCATTTTTATTACCTTTACAGGTAAAGAAGCAGTGTTGTGAACAATAGCAGCACGCCGGTAAACACAAAAATGCCCGGGCTGGTGAAAAAATACTTCAAACATCGCGGATGGATCTTATCCTTCCGAAGATATGCGGCAACGCTGCGTCGTTTGCAGATCAAAATAATTACCGCCCCCAAGGCACAGCCCCAAATAAGTACCAAGAACGTAAATTCCTGAACCACCGCCGGCAAATTCTGCAGCAATCTACCCATGGTATCTCCTAGCAGCAGATTATTGATCATATGCAGCACCATGGCCCATACGACAGAGTGTTCCTCGGCCACATAACCAAGCACCAGACCAACCGCAAAGGCATAGGGCATTTGAACCAAATTACCGTGGTATACTCCGAAGAGAAATGCCGACGCAACAATGGCAAATTTCTTACCAAAGGGTTCCAGCGTCCGAAGGACATATCCCCGGAACAGAATCTCTTCCCAAATCGGTGCCAGCAGGCATATATAGAGGAACATACTCAGGGAATCTGAAGAACCGGTTGCAGACGCAATCGTTTCCGACAAAGACAATCCCATCCACCCAAACAGCCATTCCAGCAGGGGTGTCAGCAGCTGAAAGAGTGCCTGACCGCTGATAAAAATGGGCAGGATCAGGAAAAATCGGCCCCAACTCATGGGCTTTCGCGTTTTCCACATCGTCCTGAAGCAGAGTCGCGGATGTTTCCAAACCAGTAAAACAGAACAAATCAGCACACCCAATGTATAGCCCCAGGGAAGATTTTCCTCTATCAGCACATTGATCTGCTGCAGCTGCTGAACAGTTGCTCCGGGACCGGTGTGAATGGCTAAGTATACCACGATCCAAAACCCGACCAGCACCAACAGGATGCCCAGATTCATAATGGCATAGTGCAGCATTAGGGTAAAGCCCACCTTGCCGAACTCCTTGCGTAAGGCATTGCGAATCAACGGATGGTCATTCATAGATTTTCACTCTCCAGTGCAGCAATTACCGCTTCTGCAGCTAGAATTCCGTCCACCGCGGCGGACATGATGCCGCCTGCATAGCCTGCTCCCTCGCCTGCCGGGAAGAATCCGCGAAGTGCCGACTGCCGGTTCTCATCCCGCAGGATTCGCACCGGGGAGGAGCTTCTGGTTTCCGGTGCCGTCAGCACCGCATCATTACTTGCAAAACCTTTCAGGCTGCCATCGAGCAAAGGCAGTGCTTCTCTCAGTGAGCGGCTGATCTTTTCGGGTAATATCCGGTTGAGGTCGCACCAGATCACCCCAGGCCGGTAAGTCGGCTCCACACAGCCGCCCTTGGTACTGGGTACACCCCGCAGGAAATCACCAACGGTTTGTGCCGGTGCCCGGTAGCTGCCGGACAGTGTATAGGCCGCCTGCTCGATCTGCCGCTGCCACTGCATACCGCCCAAAACTCCCGGGAATGGGAAGTCCGCAGGATTTACCGTCACAAGCAACGCCGCATTGGCGTTTTCACCGTCCCGGTCTGCCCTGCTCATGCCGTTGGTCACAATACCGCCCTCTTCCGACGCGGCAGCCACCACATAACCACCGGGACACATACAGAAAGTATAAACCGTACCGTCCTGCAAGTGCTTCACCAGCTTGTAATCTGCAGGCGGTAAGGGCAGCTCAGCACTGCCGTACTGAGCCTGATCGATCATGGACTGCTTATGCTCGATCCGCACACCCATGGCAAAGGGTTTCGGCTCCATTGGTAAATTCCGTTCGTGGAGCATAGCAAAGGTATCTCTTGCACTGTGACCGATGGCAAAGATGACGTGATCGCAGGAAAGCGTACTGCCGTCGGCAAGAATCAGACCGGTAAGCCGCCCGCTCTCCTGCTGAATATCGGTAACCTGAGTAGAAAACCGCACCTCGCCACCAAGCTCAATGATCCGCTTTCGCAGATTCTGCACCACCGTCAGCAGTACATCTGTGCCGATATGGGGCTTGGCATCGTAGAGAATATCTTCTCTGGCACCGGCCTTTACAAACTGCTCCAGCACCCAGCTGATCCGCACATTGTTCACGCCGGTATTGAGTTTTCCATCGGAAAACGTACCGGCACCACCCTCGCCAAACTGGACATTGCTCCGGAGATCAAGTGCTCCGGTTGCAAAGAACCGGTTAATCTTATCATTGCGGCTTTGGGCATCCTCGCCCCGTTCCAAAACAATGGGACGCAAACCTGCCCGGGCAAGGATCAACGCAGCAAACATACCTGCCGGACCAAAGCCAACCACCACCGGTCTATGCACACCTGCAACTGCATTTTTGGGCGGTTTATAGTATTCCTGTTTGGCGATCTGAGCCCGTTTGCAGCCGGATTGCCGCAAAATTTTCTGCTCCGAACCATCAACAGCCACATCAATGGTGTAGATAATCCGCACATCGGGCTTCTTCCGGGCATCCACGGAACGTCGCACCAGAGCCAATTTGCGAATCTTTGATCCCGAAATTTTCAAAAGCTTTGCCGCCTCGTACAGCAGCTGATTGGCATCATGCTCCGCAGGCAGCGAAATATCGCGAATTCTGATCATGTGTTTCCTCCAGCACTGTGTCCGGCGAGTCTACCGGAGCTCCATGCCCATTGTAAATTATATCCACCGCAATCGCCGTCAATGTCCAGCACCTCACCGCAGGCATACAAACCGGGTATCAGGTGGCTTTCCATCGTCATGGGATCAAATTCATCCGTGCAAACACCGCCGGCTGTAACTTGGGCACTGTCCATGCCCAGGGTATCTGTCAAGTTCACTTCCAGACCCTTTACCGCCGACACGACCAGCAAAAGCTCTTCCTCTGACAGCTCTATGACTGGCAGTTGCATGCGGATACCGGCTGTGGCTGTCAAGACCCGGCCCAGGCGATTGTGGAGAATACCGGTAAGCAGATCATCCGTGGTGATGGGCATATTTCTGCGACTCCGCAAAATATCCAGCAGCACATCTTCCGCCATATCCGGTAAAAAATCCAGCTTGCAGTCCCACTGACCTGCACTTTGGCACACATCCCGGGAAATCTCAAAAATCACCGGGCCGGAAAGACCGTATTCTGTAAATTGCAGCTCTCCGATACTATGGCTGTGCAGCGATCCGTCATGCAGAATCTCTGCATGACAATTGGCACGGACGCCCTTTAACGCCGTACAACCGTTCCAATCGGATTTCAGTTGCACCAAGGCTGGCCGCAGCTTGGTGCAGCGGTGACCAAAGCTACGCAGCAGCTTATATCCGGACATGGAACCGCCCAGCTTCGTTCCTGCCAAACCGCCGCAGGCGACGATCAGCTTGTCGCATTCATAGCTGCCCTCGTTGCAGGTAATGGCAAAACCCTGCTCTATCTTCTTGACGCGAGTTACTTCCGCACCGGTAATCAGCTGGATATTCTCCTTTTGCAAGGCAAACCGCAGCACATCCACCACGGAATTCGCCTGATCGGAATAAGGATAGACCCTACCGCTGGCCTCCGTCACCGTATAAAGCCCCAGTCCGGCAAACCAATCCAGAGTCTTGCTTACCGGGTAAGTATTCAGTGCATATTCCGCAAAGGACGCACTGTCGCCATGATAAGAATCCACCCTGGCATGAAGATTGGATAGATTGCAACGGCCGTTACCGGTTGCCTGCAATTTTCTGCCAACCCGGGCCTGACGTTCCAGCAACAAAACCTGCACATTGGGATTTTCTGCTGCCGCCAAAGCCGCTGCCATTCCCGATGCACCGCCGCCGATAATACCGATCACCATACGATCACCAACTTTCTTTTTCCCCATTATACGATAAAGCCAGGTTTTACACAAGAATTATTTGCTTGCAAACCGCAAAAAGGATGGTATAATAAATGCAAAACAGCGAATTGTGAGGTATGAACATGAACATGGACGAAGTCATCGCCAGAATCAACGCACTTGCGAAGAAGGCAAAAAGCGAAGGCTTGACGGACGAAGAGATCGCCGAGCGTGACAAGCTACGCCGGATCTATATTGATTCCGTAAAGGCAAGCCTCGTTGGACAGTTGGACAACACCTATATTGTATCCCCCGACGGCACCAAGAAAAAGCTGACACCCAAGCAGTAACAGCCAACGCAAAATTGATTTGCGAAAAGGTATAACAAATGTGCCTTTTGTGCTTGACAAACATTTATGGGTGTGCTAGAATACTTTGGCAATCAAGTGAATATACTTTGATTCGGAGTGATACCCAAGAGGCCGAAGGGGCTCCCCTGCTAAGGGAGTAGGCGTCTAAAAAGCGCGCGAGGGTTCAAATCCCTCTCACTCCGCCAATAAAAACACCACCCAAACGGGTGGTGTCTTTTTGTTGGCATGGGCATTTGTTGAGAGGGATTTGAAAGGCGGCTCTTGGCAACATGCCAGTGGCATGTTGCAACCAACCTGGCTTTTCCGCAGAAAAGCAAATCCCTCTCACTCCCATCGCGGTCTTGCAAATAATATCACTGTATGATACTATATTTATATCCCATCCGAAAGGAGCCACGATTATGGAAAATACCAATATGGATATGAACACAGCTCCCCACCCCACCAGAAACTTGAAAGCGATCATCATCGCAGGTATTTCAGTCCTGCTGGCAACAGCCATTGCACTGTCTGTAATTTTCATCTTCATACCTATGTTCAACCCGAGCAACGACACAGATATGGATAATTACAACAAAGCCCTTCAGCTGATTGAATCCGGCGAGTATGCCAAGGCGTTCGAACTGCTCAGCAAAAATCCCACATACAAGGATACACAGGATATCCTCCTTCATTTTACGGTGTACTATGAGGAAACTACCCACCTGATTGAGACCTACAATTCTGATGGTTCCCTCAACATTTCTGAAACGAATCGTATGGTGCAGAAATATGCCACTGATGGTACCATTCTCAGTTACACACACTATTATGAAAACGGTGACATTGGCCAGATAGTAGAATACATATACGACGAAAACGGTAACCGAAAGTTTACTAACCTCTATAACAGTAACCGCGAATTAATCGACCAAACTGAATACCACTACAGCGAAAACAGCATCTTGATCCTCTATTCGTCAACCAATACAAAAAGAGAATACGAGTATGATGATAAAGGTAATCTGCTCTCAGAATCATATTACGGTCAATGTGGGAGCTTAGAGACAAAAACCGTATACCAGTACGATGAAAATAACAAACAGATCCTGTATTCCGAATATAACTCCCCCAATAACACATATAGAGAATATGCGTATAGATACAATGAAGATGGTAATTTGATCCTCCAATGCAAGTATCACCAAGGCGATGTGCTTCAGTATTGGACAGAGACCACCTACAACAAAGACGGCAAAAGAACGCTTGTGATTCAATATTCATCAAACGGTAACCTCAGCTTCAAAAATGTTTATGAATATGACGAATATGGCAATCTGACTCATATCAAGAAGATTGATCGCCTGGGTTCCACGGAATCCACGAACACCTGGGAATACGAATATGACCAAAACGGTAATATGACCCTGAAAATTCAATATGACAAAAATGGCAACATAGATGAAAAAACCGAGTGGCAGTATTATGATAACAATTCTATAAAAACCGAAACAACACACAAAGTTGATATGAAAACCATAACAGTAAGTGAATATAACCAATATGGCTATCCCACTCTGTATGCAAGCTATCGTGACGATTGGAGCATCATGAGTAAATCCATCCATTCCTACGACAAAATGGTCATTTGCTATAGCCCGGATTTGCCCGACAACGAAGAATAACCCCATCGCCCCACGCCTTTTGGCGTGGGGCTTTCGTTTGCTGCAAAATCGCCCCTTGCAATCTTGTCAAAATCCTGTACAATAAAGAAAAACATACAGGAGGCAATCCTATGGGAAAATACACCATCGGTGTTGACTACGGCACGCTGTCCGCACGAGCCCTGCTTTTGGACATCGAAACGGGCCGCGAAATTGCAACATCGGAATTTACATATCCCCACGGCATTTTGCAGGCAGATTTCTTTGCACCCAACGCTCTGGAAAGGTCCGCCAGTCTGGAGCATCCTCAAGACTACCTGGATGCCCTCCATTTTACTGTCCGTGATGTGGTTGCAAAAGCCGGCATCACAGCAGATGAAGTCTGCGGCATCGGTTTTGATTTCACCTCATGCAGCGTTCTTCCCCTGACAGCCGACGGCACACCCCTGTGCTTTTTGGAGGAATTTTCCAAGGAACCTCAGGCCTATGTCAAGCTGTGGAATTCCTACACCGCTTTGGATGAAGCCGAGCACATCACCAGCACCGCCAAGGCGGAGAACGCCCCTTGGCTGAAGCTGTTTGGTGGCAAGGTTTCCGCTGAATGGCTCTTCCCCAAGCTCTATGAAATTCTGCACAAGGCCCCTCGCGTCTACGAAAAGACCGCCCATTATATGGAAGCCGGCGATTGGCTCACCTGGCTCCTCACCGGCAACCGGATTGCATCCGCTTCCTTCGCTGGGTTCAAGGCCTTGTGGAATCCCAATACCGGCTACCCCGGCAATGATTTCTGGGCGAAGGTTGATCCTCGCATGGATGGGATCATCGGCACAAAGGTCACCACTGATGTTCGCAACGCCGGTGCATTTGCCGGTGGTCTGAACGAGGTGGGTGCGGAGCTCACGGGACTGAATGTGGGCACAGCAGTAGCACTGCCCCTGATCGATGCCCACGCCCCCATGTGTTCTGCCGGTGCGGTCAACGCCGGACAGCTGTTACTGATCCTGGGCACCTCCGCAGGGTTCATCGTTATGGACGACGAGTATCGACTGATTGACGGCATTTTCGGCAGCATTCAGGATGGTATCCTCCCCGGACTAACCGCCTACGAGGCCAGTCAACCCAGTATGGGTAACACCTTTGCATGGTTTGTGAACAACTGCGTTCCCGCAGCCTACATGGAAGAGGCAAAGGACAGGAACATGGGCATTTTTGCACTGTTGGATGAAAAAGCCTCCCTCCTGCCCCCGGGTTCCAACGGATTGCTTGCCTTGGACTGGTGGAACGGCAACCGCTCACCCTACAACGATTTTGACCTCTCAGGCATGATTCTGGGTCTGAACCTGAATACCAAGCCGGAAGAAATTTACCGTGCCATCATTGAATCCTGTGCCTATGCCACAAAAACCGTCATGGATGTGTATCAAAAGGGCGGCATCCGGATCCGTGACATCCGGGCCGGTGGCGGTATTGCACGGAAAAATCCCATGCTGATGCAGATATACGCCGATGTGATGGGTATGCCCATCCGGGTAACCGACAGCATCCAGCCCGGCTGCAAGGGCGGCTGTATTTTCGCCGCAGCGGCCAGCGGTCAGTTTGAAAATGTTTACGCAGCTGCCGATGCTTTGGCTGACAAATGCGAGACGGTCTATGTGCCCGACATGCAGCGTCACGAGCAGTATGTCGCTTTGTATGAACACTATCGCCGATTGGCTACCTACTTTGCCGAAGGTGAAAATCCCGTCATGAAATACCTGCGTACCATATAAATTCTGGGAGGTTACCGGGTAACCTCCCAAATCCATTTAAAATTACGTAATCATTCATAATTTGTTTACAGCTTTTGCTGTATTTTTGCTGTATAATTAGTGTGAAGCCTAATTGAAGGAAGATGCATCTATGATTAAGACAAGTGTTAAAAAACCATTTACCATATTGGTCGCAGTGATCATGGTTCTGGTACTGGGTGTGGTCTCGTTAACCAGTATGACCACCGATCTTTTGCCTCCTATGAGTCTGCCCTATCTCATCGTTGTCACCACCTACCCCGGTGCCAGCCCTGAAAAGGTAGAAGCCGAGGTTGTAAAGCCCATGGAAAGCGCCTTGGGCACCATCAGCGGTGTGTCCAATGTCTACTCAACCTCTGCCGAAAACTACGGCATGGTGCAATTGGAGTTTGAAGACGACACAGATATGGACTCCACGCTGGTCAAGGTAAACACCGCCCTTCAGGGTATTTCTGCCAGCCTGCCGGAGCTTTGCAGCAGCCCCTCCATCATCGAGCTGAGTATGGACATGATGGCTACCATGTATGTCTCTGTCAGCCGGGAGGGCTTCGATATTTACCAGCTCTCCAATTTCGTAGAAGACACAGTCCAGCCCTATCTGGAACGGCAGAACGGTGTTGCAAGCATCAGCGGTATTGGCCTTGTCGAGCAGAACATCCATGTTTCTCTGGATCAAAAGAAAATCGACGATCTGAACACGAAGATGCTGCTGACCATCAACAACAGCCTGGCCAACGCCTCCGCTCAGCTGGACGCTGCGGAAAAACAGGTGCAGGACGGCAAGGCTGAATTGGCAAAGGCTCAGGCAGCCTTCGGTGCCACCATGGCCGGCACCCTTTTCGGACAGATCGAAGGCACTGTGCTTTCCAGTGCAGCAGATCTGAAGCTGAAAGTCGATCATCTCCTGCAGCAGGTCAAGGATCTACGTCAGGAGATAACCAGTGGACAGACCGGTCAGCTGTTGGATTCGCTGATTGCAGAGCTCGACACCGTGTCCAAAATTCTCGGCACCAATCCCCTGGGTGTGGAGGATCTATTGAAGGCCGCAGGCAGCCTGCGGGTCATCGTCAACAACACCCGGGATCTGCTGACGCTTTTGGACAAGGAATTGGATGTGAACAACACATCTTCCTCTGTCAGCGATGTCCGTCAGCTGCTGACTGATATGGAAGCTACACTCACGGGCATCTCCACCACCCTGGACAGCATACCCCAGATCCTTGCCGGTCTGGAGGATGCCTATGCAGGCCTGACCCAGGCACAGCTGGATGCCGCTGTGACATTTGCCACAGCCAGCAACGAGCTGACAAACGCCGAGGCCAAATTAGTGGAGGCCCGTGCCCAGTTTGAGGAAGCCAAAAAGGGTGCATTGGACAGTGCAAATATGACCCAGCTGCTGAGCGTGAACACTCTGTCCCAGCTGATCTACGCACAAAATTTCTCCATGCCTGCAGGCTATATTGACGACGCCCAGGACAACACCTGGCTGCTGAAGGTCGGTAATGAATTCGAGACCCTGGACGATCTTTCCAATGCACTGCTCATCCGCACCGATGCCTTGGGTGATGTCCGTCTTTGCGATGTGGCAACTGTCACCATATTGGATAACGCAGGCCTCAGCTATGCCCGGCTCAACGGCGAGCAGGCTGTGATACTCAGCATTTATAAGAACAGCGTCACCGGCACCAACGAAACCGCCAATAACTGTCTGGAAGCCTTCGAGGAATTGGAGGAAAAATATCCCGGAACCAAGCTGGTCACCCTCATGAATCAGGGCAGCTATATTGACATTATCGTGAAATCCGTTGTCTCCAGTATGGTGACCGGTGCGATTTTGGCCATCATCATACTGGCTTTGTTCCTGAAGGACGTAAAACCCACTCTGGTCGTAGCCATGAGTATCCCCCTGTCTGTAATGTTTACACTGGTACTGATGTACTTTACAGATATTTCCCTGAACATGATGACGTTGTCCGGCCTTGCTTTGGGTATCGGCATGCTGGTGGACAACTCCATTGTGGTTATTGAAAATATTTACCGTCTCCGGGGACGGGGTATCAGTGCTCCCCGTGCTGCCGTTCAGGGTACCCGTCAGGTGGCAGGCCCGATCCTGTCCTCCACGCTGACCACCGTATGCGTGTTTCTGCCTTTGGTGTTTACCACCGGCATGGTCAAAGAACTGCTGCTACCGCTGGGTCTTTGTATCGGTTTCTGCCTGATGGCATCGCTGATTGTTGCACTGACAGTAGTTCCCGCATCGGCCTCTACCCTTCTGAGAAATTCCAAGGCAAAGAAACATCCCTGGTTCGATAAGTTCCAGGAAGGTTACGGAAAATTCCTCAACTGGTGTCTGGACCACAAGGCTGTTCCTCTGTCTGCCAGTATTTTGCTGTTGGTTCTGTGTATCGTCATCGTTTTGAACATGGGCATCGTTTTGATTCCGGAAATGAGCGGAAATCAAATCTCCGTCACCATTACCACTCCTGAGGATCTGACACGGGAGGAATCCTACGCCATGGCCGACGATGTGCTGGATATTCTGTTGGATGTGGACGGTGTGGACGAGGTCGGCGTCATGGACAGCAGTGCGTCTGCCGGCATGCTGGGTGGTATGTCCATGGGTGGCGGCGACAACTATGGCACCTATATGTATTATATCCTCCTGCCCGACGGCACCTCCACCACCCGGATTGACGAGATCACCGCTAATATTGCCGACGCGACAGCAAGCCTTCCCTGCGAGGTTTCCGTCTCCGCCGGCAGTATGGATGATATGGTCGCTCTGCTTGGCAGCGGTTTGTCTGTCAACATTTACGGCTCTGATCTTGACACCATGAAGCAGATTTCCCAGGAGATTGTAGAAATCGTAAAAAAGGTTGACGGCTACACAGAAATCACCACCAGCTTTGGTGAAGGCGACCAAACTATCCACCTTGTCATTGACAAGGATAAGGCCATGGCCAACGGTTTGACCGTAGCACAGATCTACATGGAGATCTCCAGCCGGATGAGCACCTCTGCAACCTCCACCAATGTGACCCTCAACGGCGTTACTATGTCCGTCAATGTAGAAAATCTCAACAGTCAGCTGACTGTAGAAACCCTGCTGGATATGCCGCTGACAGCCTCGGTCATTGATGCTACCGGCGTGTCGGTCAGCAAGACAATCAAGCTTGGCGATGTGGCCAGCCTGCAGCAGACCTCCTCTATCGGCTCCATCAGCCGTGAGAACCAGACCCGCTATGTGACAGTATCTGCCGGCATTGCCGAGGGCTATAACGCCACGCTGCTGTCCCGGAAGCTCAGCACCTTACTGGACGATTACAAGAATAGCGGAAACGTGCCCTACGGCTACAGCATAGAGCTTTCCGGTGAAAGCTCTACTGTCAACGACATGGTGGCACAGATGCTTCTGCTGATTGCACTTGGGGGTCTGTTTGTGTATCTGGTCATGGTGGCACAGTTCCAAAGTCTGCTGTCGCCCTTCATTGTTCTGTTTACTGTACCTCTGGCCTTTACCGGCGGTATTATCGGCCTGATCATCTGCGGTGAGCAGCTGAGCCTGCTGTCGCTGATGGGCTTCGCTCTTCTAATGGGTACGGTAGTTAATAACGGCATTGTATTTGTGGACTATGTCAATCAGCTCCGTATCGGCGGCATGGATCGCCGCAGTGCCCTGATTGCCACGGGTAAGACCAGAATGCGGCCCATTTTTATGACCGCTCTGACCACAATTCTTGCCATGTTCCAGCTAATTCTCAGCGACGACATGGCCGGTCAGCTGGGTCGCGGTATGTCCATCGTCGTGGTGGGCGGTATGATCTACGCCACCGCCATGACCCTCATTATCGTTCCCGTGGTCTACGACATTCTGTTCAAAAAGAATCCCAAGAATGTGGATATCGGCAGCGACAATTTGGACGACATCCCCGACGATGCCGCTGAGTTCATTGCCGAGGCTCTGGCTCTCGAAGCCGCTAAGGCCGCTGAGGCCGCTGAGGCCGCTGAGGCAGAAACCACTGACACACCCATTGAAACACCCGCTGAATAATCAACAAGGCACTGCCAACCAGCAGTGCCTTGTCTCATTTTAATGATGATGGTGATGATGGCAATGTCCGGATGCCCCATCTGTGTGCACATAGCATTCCCTTTCGTGGCAATGCTCCCCAGTGGACTCCAGCTCCAGCGTCGCATGGACAATGCCATGGTGTCGCAGTTCCTGACGAACCTGATCCTTAATCGCATGAGGGTCTGCGTCTGTTACAATGTGCATGGTCGCATAATGGCGGTTGCCGTCCATGCTCCACAAGTGAATATGGTGAACATCCACCACACCGTCAACCTCTGCCACACGCTCCAGAAGCTCTGCGAGCGACAATGCATGAGGTGCTTTTTCCAAAAAGATCTCCAATAGTTCCCCCAGTGTCCGTACTGCATGATACAGAATGTAGACCGATACACCGATGGACAAAATGGGATCCAAATGTGCAAAATCCGTAAATCGCATAACGATCGCCCCAATCAGAACCACCGCCCAGCCGAGGACATCCTCCAGCATGTGCAGATTCACAGCCTTTTGATTGAGGGAATCTCCCCGGTGTGTGGCATATGCCGCCAGAAAATTGACCACTACGCCTACAACAGCAAATAAGATCATTCCATCGTAGTCGATCTGCGGCGGTGACAGGATTCCACTGATCGCTTTGCCGATCATCACCACAGAGCCGAACAAAAGAATCAGGCTTGTGATCAGACCGCCAACAACCGAGTATCTTCCGTAGCCATAGGTGTAGGCAGCATCCGGCTGCCGTTTGCTTTTCCGTTCCAGAAACCAGGAAACACCAATGCTGGCTGCGTCACCCAAATCATGCACTGCATCGGAAAGGATGGCTACGCTGCCCGTAAAGATGCCGCCAAAGAACTCAAACAACGAAAACATCAGGTTCAGTATAAACGCAACAAGTATGTTTCTATCAGTTTTCATGCTTACCTCCCATTGACCTGCACGGCAGTTTATGATATATTTCATTCACTACCGAACATCATGTTCAGTATCATTATACGCAAACTTCACACAAATGCCACATACAGAATCCCATTGGGATTCGCTACTGAACAATTTTGCAGAAATGTACGGAGGAAATATGGACAGACGACAGCGAAAAACCCGGGAGGCGATCTTCCACGCCTTCACCGAACTTCTTTCAAAAAAAGATTTTAATCATATCACCGTGGGCGAGATCATCGCCCGGGCCGATGTGGGCAGAGCCACCTTCTACGCCCATTTTGAAACCAAGGAATTTCTCTTGAAGGAATTTTGCCGGGAGCTGTTTTGCCATGTCTTCGATACCGCTTCCCGGGAGCATGACCATCGGCATATCTTCAGCTGCGAGGGTACTGACTCCGTGTTTCTGCATCTGTATCAGCATTTTCAAAAGAACGATAACAACCTTTTGTCCTTACTGTCTTCTCAAAACAACGAGCTGTTTTTACAGTATTTCCGTTCCAATCTGGATATGCTGATCGAAAGCCAGCTTCCCTATCTTCAATCCCGCAAAAGAGACATTCTTCCGGATAGCTATTGGAGAAACCACATTGCCTCCAGCTTTGTGGAAACGCTCAAATGGTGGATCGCAAACGGTATGACCGAATCCCCGGAAACCATCACTGAATACTTCCTGCAGGTGATATAAAAGGCACTGACCAGCTGTAGGGGGTGAGCATTGCTCGTCCGCATGGATGCTTGCAATAACAAACGACGGACGGCCAATGGCTGCCCCTACACGCTCTATCGATATGAATCGTAGGGGCGATTCACGAATCGCCCGAAAACACTATCAAAATTGTAGGTGAAACTAAATGAACTTCACAAATGAAATGATATTCCAAATTGCAATGCAGCAATCAGCAATCGATTCGAACTGCAATGCTGAAGACTTTACACGAGAGGAAAATATAGTTACCATCTCCAAACCAAATGCATCCGCACGAAAATACTTAAAACTACCGCACATTTGCAATCTTATCTCATACGGAAGTAACATCGTGGCCTCTGTTGCGGAAGAATATGCGGACATCGTCAGAAGCTATCTCTCAAAATATCCCGTTGCACATTGCTTAGAAACGCCAAATATGCATGTTCTGAACGATGCCTTTCAAAAGTTTGAGAATCGTATATGCTTTATGTCCGAGTATTTCTTACCAGATGTACAATCACTACACGCTTTACCCTGCGACTTTGAATTAAAGCTTTTGGAGTCGGACGATTTTAAAGATTTATACACAGAACAGTGGAGCAATGCATTGTGTGAAGATCGTAAGGAACTTGATGTTCTTGGTATTGGAGCATATCACAACGGCAAACTCATTGGGTTGGCAGGGTGCTCCGCCGACTGTGAAGCAATGTGGCAAATAGGCGTAGATGTGCTACCGGAATATCGCAGAAAAGGAATCGCATCTGCGTTGACAAGCAGATTGGCAATAGAAATATTGGATAGAGATAAGGTGCCATTTTATTGCTGTGCTTGGTCAAACATAAAATCCGCAAAAAACGCAGTTAAAAGCGGATTTCGGCCCGCGTGGGTGGAGATGACCGTGAAGCCTGCAACATTTGTAGACGAAATGAATAAATGACTAATAGATGCAACCTACTTTCTCAAACTTAAGTTAACAAAGTGCAAGCACAGCACCCAATAGGGGTGCTGTGCTTTGTATTCACAGACTCGCGGGCGATTCGTGAATCGCCCCTACGAAAAGGGCCATCAAGAGTGCTTATTCATGTTGTCTGCACAAGGCACTCATTTCTTTTCCCGCTTGCGGCACAGATAAATGTCCAGCTTCTCTTTCATGTTGTCGGGCATTTCCCGGGCCACGGGGCAGCGTTTCGCATTTGCCATACGCTCCGTGAAGGCGATGATGAAATCGATGTCAGCGGCCATCTGCTGGCCCTTCATGACCGCCACAGTATCATAGCTGTTATGAATGGTGGCAGTATTATTCGGGGCAATGCGGGCGAAGGAAACTGCCGGAATGCCCTTGTCTGCAAAAGGCGTGGAATCGCTGGAGTACACATCCTGATACGGAGCCACACCAAAGCCCAGCTCGGCAGACATATACTTCACATACTGCACCAAGGCCTCCTCGGAGGTGCAGCAAGCAATGAACTTGCCCATAATGCAACCGATCATGTCCAGATTGATGTTAAGGACAATCTTCTTCAGTGCTTCCTCATTTTCTGCACAGTATGCCTTTGCACCCAGCAGTCCCCTCTCCTCGCTGCCGCACCAGATGAACCGCAGGCCGTAGCGGTGGGGAGCTTTGGCAAAATGCTCTGCAACGCCCAAAATACCCACACTACCGGACATATTATCGTAGGCACCTTGAGAAAGAGATGTGGAATCATAGTGGGCAGTCAGCACGATGTACTCGTCGATTTGACCGGGCAGATCCAGTACCACATTATGGGACTTACCCTTGTATTCGTCCTGCTTCAGCGTAATTTTGGCCACGGCGGCATCGTTGCGGATCAGTGCGATGGCATCCTTGGCATTGATGTTCACACCGGGGATCTTGTTGCCCTTGCTGACGAAGCTCCGAAGCTCCCGCTGGTCGATATCCCGGTCGGCATAGTTTGCATTGCCGTCGTATGTAATGAAACCCACAGCACCGTTTTCCAGCAGATCCTGGTAGATCCAGTAGCCCAGATAGCCGTCGATCATCACGATCTTGCCCTTGCAAAGCGACAAGCTGTACGGATCGGTGTTGCGAAGATAGTAGAAGGGTGCTTCCACCTCGCCGCTGCCTGCACACAGATAGCCCTTGCAGGTAATCTGCTTGCCGTCGATCTCCAGCATCGCCGTCTGAATGGTAGCCATATCCACCTCAAAGGCCTCGATGGTTGCACTCAGACCAAGCTCAGCACACTGTGATCGCAGATACTCGGCAGCACGCAGCTCTGCCTCACTGCCGCCCATACGGACATAAGCTGTATCCTTAAAAATCTTCATGATCTTTCTCGGTTTCATACTATCTCTCCCTTTTGGAAATTCTCAGGCTTTTTCTTCCCGGATGGTAATGGTCTTGATCACCGGCTGATCCGCTGCTGCAACAGCACCGTTGCTGCCGGAGTTCTGAACCCCCTCGCAGATCGCATCCACGATTTCGATGCCCTTGACCACATAGCCGAAGCAAGCGTACTTTCCGTCCAGATGAGGGCTGGTTTCGTGAACGATAAAGAATTGGGAGGTGGCACTGTTCGGAGCGTCTGTACGAGCCATGGAAATGGCACCGCGGGTATGCTTTAACGGATTTTCCACACCGTTTATGCTAAACTCGCCCTTGATTGGCTTAACCGTATAATTATTGTTCTTGGGTGCACCGCCCTGCATCATAAAGCCCTCGATGATGCGATGGAAGGTAAGTCCGTCATAAAAGCCGTCACGAGCCAGCTTAACAAAGTTTTCCACAGTGATGGGTGCCGCAGACTGATCCAGCTGGACCGTGACCGTACCGTAATTCTCAATCACGATATCCGCATAATATACAGCTTCCGGGTCGATGGGCTTATTGCAGCCAAACAAGCACATTGCCATCAGCAAAGTCAAGCACAAAGCCAAAATTCTTTTCATAGTCACAAAACCTCCTGAAAATTCACACTGTCATCGTTATAGCAGGACAGCATACATGATAAAGGCATTCGCTACGCCAATCAAAATACCAAAAATGACCTGAATAGGCGTGTGGCCCACGAACTCCTTCAGTTTGACTTCTGGAAGCTTGTCCTCCCCCAAAACTTCAAATGCCTTGATCAGCTCATTGAGCAGCACTGCCTGCTTACCGGTTTCTCTACGCACGCCGGTTGCATCGTGGCACACAATAATGGCCAAAATAGCGGCGATGGCAAACTCCACGCTGCCGGTACCGCAGGCCAATGCACACATTACCGCCAGCGATGATACAGTTGCTGAGTGGCCGCTGGGCATGCCGCCGTCACCAAACAGCCGCTCAAAGCTCAGCTTCTTATATATAATCCCGTGAATGATCACCTTAAGCACCTGTGCGATCAGCCAGGAACTTACGGGCGTGATCAGAAACGGATTCGTGACCAAATCATACAGCCAATTCATAGTAGGCCTCCTAAACGCAATCCTTTGTGTTAATATTAGCACAGAACGTCGGTATATGCAATAAGAGAATACTTTCCGTAGAAACAAAACCCGTTTGGATTCAGTATGGCATACATCGTTTCAAGAATAAAAGCACTGCATAAGCAGTGCTTTTATTCTTGACTCTCTGGTACAAAAACTGTTTGCAAGCCGGGAAAACACAACAAACTACTGCTGTGTCGGTGGCACGATCTGAATTCCAAAACAATATAGAATCCAAAACAATGTAAATAACAGAATTGGTATGGCAAGGATAGCCGAAATTATATATATGATTTTCACATATTTATTTTGCAATTCTCTTAAGTGTAAACCAAATGATAATCCAGTAAACAGCGACTCGGCAACCGCAAACAAAGCAAATACAAAATAAATAAAATGTCTTGTATTCCTAACATAAACACTAAAATAATATGTCGCAAAAACAAGACCTAAAATAATCAATAGAATGAAAGCCATATTGATCAAGACTCTGACTTTTTTCACACGATCACCGCCTTGTGGGTAGTATAGCATAAAAACGGCGGAGGTGCAAGAGATTTATACGTAGCATGTCTTCACGTGCCGTAAGGCACACCTAGTTTCCAAAAAGAAAAGCACACCTTTCGGTGTGCCTTTCTTTTTGTGCTTGTCCCACGAAAAGACAAACATCTAAATGCCTTGATTTTAATGAAATCGTTCGCTTCGCTCACGATGAAATCCGTGTATCCACGGATGAAATCTGTTACGCAGATGAAATTAATTCCACCCTTCCGCCGTCGAGGCGGATTTCATCTCCGCAGGAGATTTCATCAACGAAGATGATTTCACCTACCCGCAAGGGTGGATTTAGCTGAAAAAACGACCTGTCGAAACAGGTCGTTTTTTCTGGAGGTACCGGCCAGATTTGAACTGGCGAATAACGGTTTTGCAGACCGGGGCCTTACCACTTGGCTACGGTACCATTTATAAAAACAGGAACGCTGTTGCGTTCCTATTCTATTTGATTGGAGCGGGTGACGAGGCTCGAACTCGCTACCTCCACCTTGGCAAGGTGGCGCTCTACCGGATGAGCTACACCCGCATCTCGGTTCCCGAATGGGAACCGTGGTGCCTCCGGTCGGAATCGAACCAACGACACGCGGATTTTCAGTCCGCTGCTCTACCTACTGAGCTACAGAGGCATATTGTGGAGAGCTATGCTCTCCACAGATGCATTATATGGCGACCCCGAACGGACTCGAACCGTCGACCTCCAGCGTGACAGGCTGGCGTGCTAACCGACTGCACCACAGGGCCAAATTATGGTGGGAACAACAGGGCTCGAACCTGTGACCTCCTGCTTGTAAGGCAGATGCTCTCCCAGCTGAGCTATGCTCCCCAATTTGTTGCCAGAGGTCTTGACCTCAGCGACGGGTATTATTATACACATCACTCACCTATTTGTCAAGCACTTTTTCCTAAATTTTTTACTGAATTTTTCACAGCAAAATCAAGGCTAATTCCCACCATTTTATCGACAAATTAAATCTTTTCCAGGATCTGACGAATATCCTCCGGCGTGAAGGTATACAGTTCGTCGCAGAACTGGCATTCCACCGGGAAGTCCTTCCCTTCCACGGCAATTTCTTCCAATTCTTTCTTACCCAGACTGATCAGTGCCTTGGTCACCCGATCCCGGGAGCAGTAGCACTTGTAGCAGACCTCTGTAGTCTCCATGAACACCACGCCAAGTTCGCCGCAGACCTGACCCAGAATATCCTCCGGGGTCATGCCCTGATCCAGCATGGCAGTTACCGCACCGGCGCGCTGAATGCCGGCCTCCAGCCGATCGATCACATCATCCGGCGCGCCGGGCAGCAGCTGCAGCAGATAACCGCCGGCCACCCGCACGCTTTGATCGCGATCCACCAGAACGCCCAATGCACAAGCCGTGGGTGTTTGCTCACTTTGTGCAAAGTAGGCTGTAATATCATCACCAATCTCACCGGAGATTAGTTCAATCGTGCCCACATATGGCTCCTTCATCTGCAGATCCCGGATCACGGTCAGCGTTCCGTCGATACCCACGGTTGCACCCACATCCAGCTTACCCGGATACTTCTCTACCAACGGCACCTTCGGTTCGGTGACAAAACCGCGAACATTACCCTCTGGATCGGACACGCAGGTAATGCTGCCGATGGGGCCGCCGCCCTTGATCTGCAGGGTCATGGAACCGTTTTCAACCTTCTGCATATTACCCATCATAGACGCCGCGGTCAGAGCCCGTCCAAAGGCCGCTGTGGCGTTGGGCGTAGTGCCGTGGATCTGGGCACCCCTTCGTACTATTTCCGTAGAGCGAATGGCCACAACCTTCACAAAGCCATCCATGCTCATGCCTCTGACAAGATAATCCTTCATTTTACTCTACCCTTTCTGGCCTTAATGTAAATTCGCAGATCACGATCATCCGGCTTTTCCAATCGACGGTCACCGTAAACCCGAATATTCGTAAAGCCAGCCTTTTTCAAATAGTCCACCAGCATATCTGCACTGTATGCATACTCCCGGTGTTCTTCAAAGCTTCTGTGCCACACATCGCCCTGCCGTTGGAACAGATCCATACCGTAAGAGCAGATATTGGCAGCTTCATCAAACTCACCCCGCCAGACGCAGTAAACATCCTCATCCTCGTCAAGGAACACCTGACCGTCCATGGCCTTCAGCTTTTCCGGCGTGTTGACATCAAAAATAAAGATCCCTCCGGGATTCAGTGCCTTGTACACACGACGGATAGCCTCCGCACAGTCCGCAGGTTCAGTAATATAGTCCATGCTGTCCAATGCACAGACAGCCAAATCCACGCCCCTGGGGAGCCGCAGCTTCTGCAGCTTTTGGCATACAAATACGGGCGGATTGTCAAGCTCCTGGGCTTTGCTCCAAGCAACGCTCAGCATATCCTCCGACATATCCACCGCCGTTATCAGCAAGCCCCTTTGTGCCAGCAGCAGTGCTACAGAGCCGGTACCGCAGGCAAGATCCACGGCAGTACGGGGCTCTAAGCCCTCCTGCTCCAGAATCTTTTCATAAAATTCCACAACCGCAGCATAATCCACATCATTTGTCAACCGGTCATAGCTGACCGCCAAATCACGATAAGCCTCCATGAAGCCTCCTAAAAAACATCCCGGGCAGTTAAGCCCGGGATGCAAAGCATGATAGTTTAACGCTTGAAGATATTGAAGATGTCGTCAATATCGCTCACATCGCTACTATTGGCTGCATCAGCAGGAACAGCAGAGTCAGCCTTGGCGGTAGCAGTGCTCTCACGCTTCTGCTCAAAGCCGGTGGCGATAACGGTAACACGCATCTCATCCTCGAACTCGTCGGAAGAGGTAGCACCGAAGATAATATTTGCATCGGGGTTTGCATTCTCCTGCACGATACCGGCAGCGGTCTCCACATCGTCCAGAGTCAGCTCAGAAGAACCGGTCACATTGACCAGAACACCGGTAGCACCGTTGATGGAGGTCTCCAGCAGGGGGCTGTTGATGGCAGCCAGAGCGGCCTGCTCAGCCTTCTCTCGACCGGAAGCAGTACCAACGCCCATGTGGGCACGACCGGCATCCTTCATAACAGCGGAAACGTCAGCAAAGTCCAGGTTGATGATCACGCGATCGGAGAAACCAACCAGCTCGGAGATGGAAACAACAGCCTGCTTCAGAACATCGTCAGCGATACCAAATGCATTGGCGAAGGTGATCTTCTGATCGGTAACGTACTTCAGGCGGTCGTTGGGGATGATGATCAGGGAGTCGACCTTGCCGGCCAGCTCAGCGATGCCAGCATCAGCCTGACGCATACGGTTTGCACCTTCAAACTTGAAGGGCTTGGTAACAACGCCAACGGTCAGAATACCGGCCTCGTGAGCCAGATCTGCAACGATAGGAGCAGCACCGGTGCCGGTGCCGCCGCCCATACCGGCGGTGATGAAGACCATGTCAGTGCCTTCCAGAATCTTGGCGATCTGTGCACGGCTCTCCTCAGCGGACTTCTTGCCGACCTCGGGCTTGGAGCCGGCACCCATGCCGCCGGTGAGCTTCTCACCGATCTGCAACTTGCTCTTGCAAATGGACTTATTCAGGTCCTGCTTATCGGTGTTGACAACGATAAAGTCAACACCCTCAATGCCGGACTCGATCATCCGGTTAATAACGTTGTTACCGGCGCCGCCAACACCAATTACCTTGATCTTAACAACGCGTTCCTGGAACATCTCAGACATAAATTCTTCCTCCTATGTATCGTTTCGCGGCTCAAATTGACAATACCGCTTCAATTTACAATCGTACCTTTGTATTCTATCCCAAAAAAATGAATTGGTCAATAACCTTTTTGAATATTTTCTGATTTTTCGGCAAAGAAATTTACAATTTTTCAGTTTTGATCCCCAAATGGTGTAAATCCAACCTGATTAGGCCAAGTGGTAAAACTGATATCCAGCTCCCCTTCCTCGTATGGATCGGTTTTCGGATCACTCAGGAAGGCCTTAAAGCAGCTGATTTTATACAGCAGCTGGCTGTCATTGCCCAGTTTCACACGGTACTGATGACCGTACCACATTTCCAGATTGCCCATATCCGTCACATCTACACTGGCGGCAAGTCCGATGATGCCGTTTTCCTCCAGATACTGGACGATATCCAGAGCTGTCTGCAGCCGCTGTGCCTGGGTCACTGTCACCGGCAGCGGATTGCCGTTTTCGTCAGTTCCGGTGCTGCCAATCTCGTAGGCCTGTGCGGCCTGTCCGGCTTCCGGATTTTGAATCTGCACGCCAAGGAGCTTCGTGTGATTGGTTTCCACGCCGTCCGGTGCCCGATCCACCACCTTACCCTCGGAGTTCAGCAGCCACCATGCATTATCGCTGGTCTGAACCGCATACACGACCTTGCTTTCCACAACTTCAATATAGACCTTATCCGGCAGCTTGATACCGATACGAACAGATTCGATATAGGGCAGTTCTTTCATGATCTTTGCAGCCGCCTGAGGAATTCCGATGGTCAGGAGGTTTTCCCCATCCCGAATACCGGCCGCTTTCCAAATCTGTTCCGGCGTATATTTATCGCAGCCGCTGACGCTGTACTTTTCTGCATCCACATTAAAGAAAACAGAAACACCCACCAGCAGTGCAACCACCACAGCAGCCACCGTCACCAGCACCAGAATCAACCGATTCCGGTTAAAATGCTGTGCAGGCAGATATACCACATCGGGAGAAGTCTGCTCCTGCTTGGCCGGCCGCGTCCGTCTGCGAGTTGCCGGAGCAGGATTTCGCCGGCTCTGCGGTTGCCTTTCTCTATGCTTTGTATCCATAGGTTTTCCTCTTTCGTATCAGTTCTTTTTTCCTGCAAGCCGATCCATAATATTGCAGATCCGATCCGTAGAATCCAAAATGCAGTTGCTCCGCAGTGCGGTGCCCATGGCATCCCGGCGGTCGGGATCAGCAAGCAAAGCCTTGATCTCATCAAACAATCCCTTGGCCGTGCAATCCTTTTCCAGAACCACAACTGCACCTCCCTGCTGCTCCAGTACCCTGGCGTTTTTCTCTTGGTGATTGTCTGTCACATTGGGAGAAGGAATCAAAATGCAGGGTGTGCCGCAGGCGGCAATCTCATTGCAGCTGGAAGCACCTGCCCGGCTGATAAACACATCCGCAGCGGCCATAACCGTAGGCATGTTGTAAATATACTCACGCATATCGATGCTTTCCGTCCTATCCAGTTCCACACCGGCCGCTGCCACCTTTTCCGGCATCCATTCCCAACCAAACTTACCGGTAGCATGAATATGGTGGAAGGGATAGCCTTCTTCCTTTTCCATGCGAAATACTTCTGCCATGGCTTCATTCATAGCCTTCGCACCGAGACTTCCAAAGGCGGAAACCACTACCGGCCCGTCGCCCAGGCCCAATTCCTTCCGTGCGGCTGCCTTATCGCTGAAAATAAACTCCCGGCGAACCGGCATACCAACGGTTTGGATATTTTTCGGTTTTTTGTAACGCTTGATGCTCTCCTCAAAGGCCACCATAACCACATCGACCTTATCCGCCAACATTCTGGTAGTCAGGCCGGGCATGGCGTTGCTTTCGTGGACGCAGGTGGGAATGCCCATCTGTGAGCCGGCCATCAGTGCCGGAAAGCAAGCATAGCCGCCGGTGCCCATGATCAAATCAGCCTGAAATTCCTTGATGATCTTCTTGCACTGGCTGACAGCCTTGGCAGTTTGAAAAACTGTCTTAAAGTTCTTAGTAATGGCTTTAAAGGACTTGCCTCTGACCATGCCGGAAACCTCCAGGCATTTCAGCTCGAAGCCAGCCTTCGGAACCAGCCGTTCCTCCATGTGACCCTTTGCTCCGATAAAGAGAATCTTGCTGTCCGGGTGACGCTCACGCCAGGCATTGGCAACAGCAATGGCAGGATTGATATGGCCGCCGGTGCCGCCGCAAGTAAAGATCACATTCATATAGGAACCTCCTGTGTTTTTGTCTGATTTCTGTAACGGGAAATGCTGAGCACGATGCCCATCTCCCCCAAGTTTACCGCCAAGGCCGTGCCACCGTAGGAAAAGAACGGCAGAGCAATGCCGGTGGAAGGCAAAAGATTGGTCACCACACATAAATTGAGTATGGTTTGTACGGCGATCAATGTCACCAAACCTGCAGCCAGGACCGTAGAAAACCGATCTTTGGCTCGCAGGGCAATCCAATATCCCCGCAGGATTAAAAGAGCAAACAGTACGATAATCAGCACCGCACCCAAAAGCCCCAGTTCCTCGCAGATAATGGCAAAAATATAGTCATTGTATTGAAACGGCAGGTACAGATACTTCTGCCGGCTCTTTCCAAATCCAAGGCCAAATACGCCTCCGGAACCAATGGCGTACAGCGATTGCAGAATCTGATAACCGGTGTCACCGGGATCCTGCTCAGGATGGAGCCATGCGGTAACACGGTCACCGGCATAGCCCATAAAGGTAATGTAAATCAGCACAAAAGCCGCAGCTGCACCGGCTCCGGCAAGGAGCCACTTTGGACTGGTTCCGGCCACGAACATCATGACCACTGCCACCATACCCATAAGCATAATGGCAGATAGATGCTTCTCCAATGCCAGTGGTATCAGAATCCCCAGCAACGCACAGCCAAAGCCCA
Organism: Oscillospiraceae bacterium; assembly: GCA_015067945.1. Taxonomy (GTDB): domain Bacteria; phylum Bacillota; class Clostridia; order Oscillospirales; family Oscillospiraceae; genus Faecousia. Next base: position 21,169 of record SVLM01000010.1, on the reverse strand, counting down.
ATACGCCGTAACGAAAGGTTTTCGCCTTTGTGCCGAAGCTCCGCGTCAGCCGGGCAAAGAGCACAATCATGGTAAATTTCGCGATCTCCGAAGGCTGAAACTGGATACCGGCAATGTTGATCCAGCGTCTTGCTCCGTTGACGGATTGTCCGGCAACGAGCACCAACAGCAGCAGCAAAATGCTGACAGCATAGGTCACCCATGAGAATTTAAACCATACCTGTGCGGGGATTCTGCTGAAAAAGTACATGCAGATCAATCCCACGCCAGCACAAACTGCCTGTTTTTGCAAGTATTTTGTAGAAATGGCGTATCCCGTGTCATACTGGCTTTGTGCGGCACTGGCTGAATACAGCATGGTCAGACCAACGGCCAAAAGCAGCAGCACCAGCAACAAAAACGGAATATCCACACCTTCCTCCGCCCGAAATCGGCGGCGGTCCTCTTTGGCATACAGAGCATTCCCTGCTGCCATGAGCTCTCCTTTCAAATTTAGCCGGTCACTCCGAACCAGGCAATCACACACATAATTGCGGACACGGCAGCGAATACAAGAACGATCTTGACTTCCTTCCAGCCGCACATTTCAAAATGATGATGAATCGGAGACATCTTGAACAGCCGCTTGCCGTGGGTCAGCTTGAAATAACCCACCTGCAAAATCACGGACAGCGTCTCCGTAATGTAAACAAAGCCAACCAAAATCAGAATCAAGGGCATATTCAATGCAAAGGCCAGGCCGCAGACCGCACCGCCCAAAAACAGTGAGCCGGTATCGCCCATAAACACCTTGGCAGGATGCCAGTTGTAAAAAAGGTATGCGATCAAACCGCCTACCAACGATGCAGGCATCAGTGCCAGATCCAGCTGATTCTTGAAGAACGCCACAGCGGTAAAGAACACCATCACCGGGATGGTAACACTGCCACACAAACCGTCCACGCCGTCGGTCAAATTCACTGCATTGACACAGCCAACCATCACGAACATGGCAAAGAAAATGTAAAGCAGCGGATGCAGATCAAAGCTGGTACCAACAAAGGGAATCATTACCGGCACAGTGCCGTCTTCATTGGTAATCACGGTTCCCTGCAGGTACAGTAAGTACAGGAAAATGGCAGAAACTGCCATCTGCAGCAATGCTTTTTGCAGAGAGGTCAGGCCCAGATTCCGCTTAAACTTAATCTTGGTAAAATCATCCAAAAAGCCGACCAAACCAAAGCAAAGGCTCAGGGCCAGAACATAAAACACGGAGTAATCCTCGATTACAAACAGTGCGATCAGCAGGCAGATGATCAGACTGAAAATGAACATCAGACCGCCCATCATGGGTGTACCGGCCTTATAGTTATGCCAGGTAGGGCCTGCTTCCCGAATGGACTGTCCTGCTTTCAATGCCCGAAGCACCGGCAGGATCAAAAATCCGATCAGTGCCGTCAATGCCAGGGAGATGCCTGCTGTAATGATGATTCTATCCATGCTTTATCCTCCGCTTATGTCTCGTCCTTCAAAAACTTTTCCAATGTAATTTCCATATGCATACCATGGCTACCCTTAAACAGCAGCACATCACCGGGCTTTACCATCCGTTTGAGTGCTGCCACCAAGGCATCCCGGTCGGTAAACGCACCGGTCATGCTCTCTGCCATACCACCGGTCAACGCACCGGAGACCATCCGTGTGCTGTTTGGACCATAGGACAAAAGTGCATCTGCCCTTTCTGCAGCAATGCGGCCAACCTTGTAATGCTCTGCCGGTGCACAAACGCCCAGTTCCAGCATATCACCCAACACCGCGATCTTACGGCCGGGACGGTTGCCCAAAACCGCCAATGCCGCAGCCATGGACTCCGGGCCGGCATTGTAGCAGTCCTTGATAATGGTGCAGCCTTTGGCTTCAAAAATCTCCTGGCGGCCTTCCATATTCTGAAAAACGGCAAGAGCCTCCACGATTTTCTCCGGTCTGACACCCATGGCAAGGCCAACACTCACCGCCGCCAGAGAATCGGACACATAATGTCCTCCCTCCACCGGAATGGTGATATTCATAAATCCATCTGACCAGGATGCGGTATAAGACACATTTTCGTCAAGCCGGACCCCGGAGGCCTTTATTTCACATTCCGGATTTTCTGAACCGAAATACACCGGTTTTACCGCCAAAGAATCCCGAACACTCCACAAATGAGCATCATCGCCATACAGCATCAGCTCTCCGTTGGGCTGCAGACCCTCCAGAATTTCCAGCTTCGCTTTCAGGATGCCCTGCTGAGAGCCGAGATGTTCAATATGCATGGTGCCGATGTTGATGATCACAGCAACATCCGGCTTTGCGATATTTGTCAAATAGGAAATCTCGCCGAAATGGTTCATGCCCATTTCCAAAACAGCCACTTGGGCATCCTCGGGCATGGACAAAACTGCCATGGGCATACCGATATCGTTGTTATGGTTCGCCGGTGTCTTGGCGACCTTGTAAGCCGCCCCCAACACGCAGGCGATCATTTCCTTGGTGGTGCTCTTGCCTACACTGCCGGTAACGCCCACGACCTTCATGCCAATCCGTTGCCGCTCACCGGCCGCTATCTTACCCAAAGCGATGCGAACATCATCCACAACGATGGCCGGTATATTCTCCTGGGGACGGCTGCACAGAACAGCCGCAGCCCCCTTTTCCATGGCCATGGGGATAAAATCATGTCCATCCCGGACGCCCTGCAATGCCAAGAACAGCTGTCCCGGCTGAATATTCCGGGAATCGTTGCTGGCTCCCAGAAAGGCCACTTCTGCATATTTCGGGTCCACCCAGCCGCCGCACCACGCAGCAGCCTGAGCCAATGTGATCTTTGCCATATCAATTCCTCAATTCCGCCAAATGTGCGGCTACTTCTTCCCGTTCATCCAAATGGTACTTCACGCCATGGATCTCCTGATAGGTTTCGTGACCCTTGCCAGCCAATACTATAATATCATCTTTTTGGGCAATGTCCATAGCATATCGAATGGCTTTTCTGCGATCTTCAACCACGGTGTACTGGCCAAGGCTTTCATTCACACCCCTCAGAATATCCGAAATGATGGCCATGGGCTCTTCCGTACGGGGATTATCCGATGTGATCACCGCAAAATCACTCAGTTGGACGCCAATTCTGCCCATAATCGGCCGCTTAATAGGATCCCGGTCACCGCCGCAGCCAAAGACCGCAATGAGCCTTCCCTGACAGAAGCCACGGACAGAGGAAAGGACATTTTCCAAACCGTCGGGGGTATGAGCATAGTCGATCAATACGGTATAGGGCTGGCCCGGGGTAGGCACCACCTCTACCCTGCCCTTAACGCCCACAGCATTACGCAGGGCAGCAGCACCGTCTTCCAGAGAGATCCCCAGCTGCAGGGCAATACCCAGTACAGTCAGGGCGTTGTAAACTGTAAATTTACCCGGGATAGGCAGGCTGACCTGCACTTTTTCCCCTTGATACACCGCATCAAAGCAGATGCCGTCGGCCTTTAAAAGCAAATTCTCTGCACGGAGATTTGCTTCCCCCTTTGCAGAGGTAGTAAGTACAGGACAGGCAGATTTTGCGGTGATACGATCAAACCACTCATCATCCAAATTACCCACAGCCTTTTTGCACCGGGCAAAAAGCTCCGCCTTCGTGTCGCAGTAATGCTCCATGGTCTTGTGGAAATCCAGATGATCCTCAGTAAGATTGGTAAAAGCGGCTACATCAAAGGTAATGCCGCCGACCCGTTCCAAAGCAATGGCGTGGGAAGAGACCTCCATAACCACAAACCGGCAGCCGGCATCTCGCATTTGTGCAAAAAGTCCCTGCAGTTCAAAGCTTTCCGGGGTAGTTCGATCCGTAGGCAACTCCAAATCACCAATAAGATTGGACATGGTGCCGATCAGTCCCACCTTTGCACCCAGCACCTTTTCCAACAGCTGCTTTAAAAGCAGGGTCACACTGGTTTTACCGTTGGTGCCGGTGACACCGATCAAAGTCATATCCTGAGCAGGATGCCGATAATAGTTGCAACCGATCAGTGCCAGAGCCAGCCGGTCGGATTGCACCAAAATATAGGGCACATCCCCCTCCGGCTCTTTGGCAGTAACAATTACCACCGCACCCTTTTCCATAGCCATGGGAATGAACCGGTTACCATCGGAGGCAAAGCCCGTAATGGCAACAAACAGGCTGCCGGGCGTTACCTTCCGGGAATCGTAGGCAACGGAAGATATCTCCATCTGCATATCCACATTGGTCTTCAGGATTTTAACACCACTGAGTATATCCTTCAGTTTCATAAGCACTCCTTTTGCGGTCAATCCGCTGCTTGTGTATCGGTAAAGGTTAGTTTAATTGTCGTTCCCTGAGTCACCTCTGTGCCCGGGGGTATATCTTGCACTGTAACCGTAACCCGGGGAGAAACGGACAAGTTTCCGATCGGTTGTATATACAATCCAAGTGCCCCGGCCGCATCGCTGGCTTGCTTGCGATTCATTCCGGAAAAATTCGGAACCGTTACCCTATTCTCAGGCAACGGATCTCCAAAATACAGGATCACCTGACTGCCTCCGGGAACACTCTGCCCCGGTGCCGGGATCTGTCCGGTAACAGTTTCGCCACTGCCCTGCTTCACAACAGTCAATCCCTGTGCCTTTAGTATATTATTAGATTCCTTTTCCGTCAAGCCGGACAAATCTTCCATTACCAAAGTTTTTCCTGCAGGATCTTCATTTGCGAAGTTTTGCTCAACCCCCAGGTAGGGCAAAATATCCGCCATCACCGCTCCCACCGTCGGTGCAGCCATCACACCGCCGGAGATATAGATCCCGGTTTGCCGGGACGGCGTATCCAAGGCAACCAGCACGATATACTCCGGATCGTCCATCGGTGCGATGCCGACAAAAGATACGATCTTATCCAGCACCCGCTGTCCGTTTTCATCAAACACATCGATCTTTTCACTGGTTCCGGTTTTTCCACCGATGGAAAAACCTGCTACGGAAGCATTTTTTGCCGTGCCCTCTGTTACAACGGACAGAAGAAGCTCATTCATGGTTTTTGAGGTTTCTTCACTGATGGTGCGGCGTACTGTATTAGGCTCCTGCTTTAAAACCGTGTTGCCGTCGGCATCGACGACCTCGGAAACGATGTAGGGCTCCATAAGGTATCCGCCGTTTACCACCGACGCAATAGCTCTGACCAACTGCAGGGGCGTCAGCTTAAAGGTCTGTCCAAAAGATCCGGAGGTCAAGGATGCCGTGCCCCATTTATCCGTATCGGTCACCAGCTCCTTGCTGAAGAAAACGCCCTTACTCTCCCCCGCCAGGTCAATTCCGGTCTTTTCCGTAACGCCGAATTTTTGCACATACTCATAAAACCGCTCACCGCCCAGCTTGAGTGCAATATGTGCAAAGGCGATATTGCAGGAATTTTGCAGAGCCTGGGGCGTTTTCTCCGCCCCGTGACCGGTGGAACGCCAGCAATGCAGACGCTGGGCTCTGCCGGGAATCTGTTCCGAGCCGGAACAGTGAAAGGATGTATTCAAATCGATGGCACCGCAATCCAACGCAGCTGCCATAGTCAGCACCTTAAATGTGGAGCCCGGCTCGTAGCCGTCGGAGATCACCCGGTTTCGCCATTGCTTCAGCCGGGCATCATTCAATGCCTGCTGATAGGCAGCCTTGCCGTCCGCGTAGCCCTGACTTTCCACAGGCAATGCTAAATACCGGTCCTTCAGCTCCTGCAGTCGCTGAGATGTGCCGCTGTCTGCAATCTCCAAATAGCTGTTGGGATCGTAGCTCCCTAAGGTTGCCATTGCCAGAATTTCCCCGGTCTTGGCGTTCATCACCAAGCCAAAGGCCCCGTTTTGCACATCGTAACGGGAAATGGCAGCCTCCATCTGCTTTTCAAGGCAAGCCTGCACGGTGGTATCTAAGGTCAGGACAAGGCTGTTGCCCGGCTGGGACGCAACGTAATTCTCATAAGAAAAGGGCATATCCATCTCGTTGTTGCCCTTGGTGGTAATGACCTTTCCGGGAACGCCCTCCAGATAGCGGTTGTAGGCAGCCTCAATCCCCTCTGAACCAGTGTTGGAGGCATTGGTAAAACCAACGACCTGTGCCGCCAGGGTATGGTAGGGATAGTATCGCTGGGTATTTGGCTCCAGATGGATACCGCTGATACCGTTTTCATTGATGTATGCACGGATTTTCCCGGCAGTTTCCTCGCTGATTCGGGCGGCGATCTGCTTATACCGCATGGTAATATCCGCTGCCTGCTGTTTGACCCACTCCGGATCCAAAGCCAAAATATCTCCCAAAGCCAGGGAAATCGCTTCCACATCCGCCTTGGACTGCTTCAGCTCATGGGGATCAAGATACACATTTTCCACACTTTGGGAGAGTGCCAGGATATTCATATTCCGGTCGTAGATTACGCCCCGTTCAGCGGTAACCTGGGTTGTTCGTGTTTGGTTTCGCAGAGCCATTTGGGAATAGTAATCGTACTGCCCGATCATCAGACGGTACAACTGCAGTGCCACCGGAATAAACGCTGCAATTCCCAATACCACCATAACCGCTAAAATGCGAATATGCTGACCGGTATCCCCACGAACCCGGAAATACTCGGTTTTTACCTGTTTTTTTGCCATATGCCACCGGCCTTTCACTTAGGCTGCTTTGCATGAATGGGCAGCAAGGGAATCCCTTACTGCCCATTGCAGCTGCTATCCTAATCTTATTGGCCGTGGCTCTGTTTATGCAAACAAACCGGTCAGGAATGTGAGGAAAGCTTCCCAGGCTGTGGGCTGAGCTTCCTGCACGGGTACAGACACATCAAGGGAAATATGAGGAACCTGGTCGATGCTGACCATGCCCATTGCCTGAGCGATCTGCCGAACCTGCTCTAAGTCATAACCGTTGTCATAAGTGGTCAGCAGTGAAACATTTTCCTCCTGCAGTGCAGTCACATACTGCTCCATGACAATGGCTTCCTCATTGACACGATTCAGTGTCATAAAACCAACCATCAGCATCACAGCCATCACAAAGGCAACGATGATACCGAAAATTGCCACAGGATCGACGGCAATAACTACTTTTCTCTTGGGACGGAATTTAGGCATAGCCGCAGACTGCTTCCGCTGGGTCTTGGATGCCATCATCGGTGCGGCACTACCGGAAACATACGCATTGATATAGCGGACTTCGGTGTAGTTTGCCATGTCGATCTCTCCTTCGTTAAAATTACAGTTTCTCGCAGACCCGGAGCTTTGCACTACGGGATCTGGGATTTTGTTCCAATTCTTCCTCCGTAGCCACAATAGGCTTGCGGCTGATCAGCTTGACCAGAGGCTTCTTGCCGCAGACACAAACGGGAAAGCTTGGCGGGCAGGTACAGCCCTTGGCCGCTTCTGCCATACCGTTCTTAACAATCCGGTCTTCCAGGGAATGGAATGTGATAATCGCCAATCTTCCGCCGGGGTTTAATCTTGGGATTGCCGCATCCATCACTTCCCGCACAGCACCTAACTCATCGTTAACCGCAATGCGGATGGCCTGGAAGCTACGCTTTGCCGGATGCTGCTTTTCTCTCAGTGCCGCAGCAGGCATCGCACTTCGGATAATGTCCACCAATTCCAAGGTGGTGTGGATGGGATTCTCTTCCCTGCGACGGCAGATGGCTGCCGCAATCTGGGGTGCATAACGCTCTTCACCGTAATCAAAGAGGATGCGGCGAAGCTGCTCGTAGGACCAGGTGTTGACGATGGTTTCTGCCGTCAGTGCATCACCGTTGTTCATCCGCATATCCAGCGGTGCATCCACCATGTAGGAAAAGCCACGGCTGCCGTCATCCAGCTGCGGAGACGAAACACCGAGATCCAGCAGGATTCCGTCCACAGCGTCAATATTCAGCTCATTCAACACTTCACTGATCCGACAGAAATTGGAGTGAACCAAAGTGACCTTGTCGCCATAGGGTGCCAGACGCTCCCCGGCGGCCTTCAGTGCCACAGGATCCCTGTCGATACCAATCAGCCGTCCGGTGGTCAGCCGCTTAGCGATCTGACTGGAGTGGCCTGCACCTCCAAGGGTGCCATCTACATAAATGCCGTCGGGCCGAATATTCAGCCCTTCCAGACATTCTTCCAGCAAAACGGAAATGTGGTGAAATTCACTCATAGGCCGATTGCCTCCAGCGAAGCCAGCAGCTTTTCGGGAGTCAGATTCTCAGCCTCGAAGGCGGCGAATTCTTCCCTGTCCCAAATTTCGGCCTGCCCTGCCCGACCAACGATCATAACGTCCTTCTTGATGCCCGCATATTCCAGCAGGAACTGGGTCAATGTGAAACGGAACTGCTTATCCGGCTCGCATTGGGCGGCATTCATAAAGATCAGGCTGGTTGCGGCACCCTTTTGGGAAATGGGCAACGCATTGTAGTTGTCGCTGAGGGTCTGCCAGTCGGGAGCCTTGTAAACGGTGAGGCAGCGGTGACCGCAGTTAACACCCAAAGTCACATAAAACTCTCCACTGAGCTCATCACGAAGCTTTGCAGGTACGAACAAACGGTTCTTGTCGTCCAGTTTTGCCGCGTATTTGCCGATCATTGGGTGTCACCTCCTCCATTTTGCTCCACTTTACTACAATTTCTCTCCACTTGATGACAGTATACAACCACATTCAAAAAAAATCAATCTTTTTTTGCAAAAAATTTCACTTTTTTCGCAAAAAATCCTACTTTTTAGAACTTTTCGAACACATGTTCTATTATTTATGCATGATTTTCAGTCCATCCCCCTCCCAATAAGTCTCCACCACGCTGTTTTTTTTACTGCAAGCAAGCAGATATTCTGCCACCGGCCCCTCCACCGTATCCTGAACCAGGCGACGCAAATATCTCGCTCCATCCTTGTTTTTGCACTTATTTGCCAGCTTTTCTGCCAGATTCTGGGGCAGCAGCAGCTTGATGCCCATACCGTCCAGCCGCATCGTCAGCTCCTTCAAATACTTCTGGCCAATGGCATTCATGGCATCCATTCCCAGAGGTGCAAAGGTCACAATTCGATCCAACCGGCCAATAAATTCCGGTGTAAAGCTATGCCGCAATGCACTCTCCTGCTCCCCGGCATGGCCAACCGGACGAAATCCCAACCCCTCTCCATGAATGCTGCTGCCCACATTGGAGGTCATGACCACAATTGCATTCTTGAAACTGACTTTGCGGCCCGTGGAGTCGGTCAGGTCGCCCTCTTCCATAATTTGCAGCAGGATCCCGGCCACATCCGGATGTGCCTTCTCCAGTTCATCCAGCAGTACAAGGCAGTAAGGTCTGCGACGAACCGCCTCCGTCAGCTTGCCACCCTCCTCATGCCCCACATAACCGGGAGGAGCACCGATCAACCGGGATACGGAATGCTTTTCCATATACTCCGTCATATCCAGCCGGATCATCGCCTCCCGACTACCGTACACCTCCTCCGCCAGCACCCGGCAAAGCTCCGTTTTACCCACTCCGGTAGGGCCGGTGAACATCATGCAGGCAATTGGCCGTCTGGGATCCCGGATGCCGGAATAGCCCCGACGTACCGCCTCAGCCACTGCTTTAACGGCATTTTGCTGGCCCATAACCTGACCGGACAAAATTTCCTCCAGCCGCAGGATTCTCTGCCGTTCATTTTCGGTCAGTCTGCCCACCGGTATCCCCGTCCGAGCAGACACCGCCCATGCAATATCGCTCCCCGTCACCGACCGAGTCTTACGCATTTCCGTTGATCGGGCCGACAGTTTCTGCATTTTGTCCCGCAGCTCTGCCGCTTTTTCAAACTTGCTTTCCCGCACCGCCTCATGAAGTTCCTGCTCAAGACCCTGCCGTGCATTGCCGCCCCGACCCTGCCGCAGCTCCTCCATACGGGCATGTGCTGCCCCTTCATCCAAAAGATCTATGGCCTTATCCGGCAGATACAGATCCGGCAAATACCGCACAGACAGCCGCAGAGCCTCCTGCAACGCCTCATCCGTGATTCGGATCCGATGATGCCGCTCCAGCCCCGGCTTTAACCCCTTTAATATGGCCATCGTTGCCGCATCCGTTGGCTGTTCCACTGTGACCGGCCGGAATCGCCGGTCCAGTGCCGGATCCTTCTCTATAAATTTGCGGTACTCCGTCATCGTCGTCGCACCAAGAATCTGCAGCTCTCCACGCCCCAACGCAGGCTTAAAAATATTCGCCGCATCAATGGCCCCTTCAGCCGCACCCGCCCCAACGATGGTGTGCATCTCGTCAACAAATAAAATTACATCACCGCTCCTGCGAATCTCCGCCAGCACATCTCTCAGCCGCTCTTCAAATTCACCACGGTATTTTGTTCCGGCTACCAGATTGGCCATATTAAGGCTCACAAGTCGCTTATCCTTTAGCTGAGGCGGCACATTTCCCAGAGCCATCCGCTGTGCAAGACCCTCTGCAATCGCCGTCTTACCCACACCAGGTTCTCCCACCAAAGCCGGGTTGTTCTTGTTCTTTCTGCTTAGAATCCCTATGACCATATCGATCTCCCGATCTCGTCCGATCACCGGCTCCATGGATGAAGCCTTCAGGATCAGATCCTCGCTGAATTGTTCCAGTAATTTCGTAGCAACCGCCTCCTTTTTGGGTTTGGAAGGTGCCTGGGCCTCCCATTGCAAATAATCAATCGTTCTTGTGAAAATCTCATTGGGATCTACTGCCGCATCCCTGAGCAAAGCACATGCACCGTTTTTTTCATTTCGCAGCATCGCAAGCAGGATATGCACACCACGGATGTCCCTTTGACCGATCCGCTTGGCTTCTATTCCCGCCCCACGGAGAACCGATCTGGCCGTCCTACTTAACCCTTGCGGCAAAGGCAAAGTACCTGCTCCCATTCCATACAGTCTGCAGAGCGACCCATAGGCATACTCCCGATCCAACCCGGATACCTGCAACAATTGCCCGGGCCACCCCGGCTCATCCGCCATGGCCAGCAGCAAGTGCTGACTGCCCACATAGCTATGCCCCAATCGTCTTGCACATTCCGCTGCCGCAAGGATCAATTGGGTGGCTTCTTCCGTATATCGCAGAGCCATCCCCTCCTTCATCCTCAAATTTTCACCACAGGTTGAAAAAAATATACGAATGTTTCAAAAAAAGGAATTGCATTTTTCAAAAATGGTGATAGAATGATGATAAGTCCCGTGGATTTCACCGGACGCTTGAAAAACATATATGGAGGAAAATAACTATGGCTTACAACATTACCGACGCTTGTGTCAAGTGTGGCGCTTGTGCTGACAACTGCCCCGTCGAGGCTATCTCCGAGGGTGAAGACAAGTACGTCATCGACGCTGATGTTTGTGTCAGCTGCGGTGCCTGTGCCGACAACTGCCCCACCGAGGCCATCGAGGAAGGCTAATTCTTCCGAATCTGCAGACAGCCTGCGAAGCTGCCCAAGCGGCTGCGCAGGCTGATTTTTTATGGAGGATCTAATGGAACAGCTTGCTAACGGATTTACGCTGAATATTCCTGACGGCGCATTTCCTTTAAGTACAGATTCTATGCTGCTGTCAGATTTTGTCCGGTTGCCGCGGCAGGCCCGGGTTTTGGACCTGGGTGCTGGATGCGGCACTTTGGGAATCCTGCTGTGTGCCTGGGACGCCGGATGTCAGGTTACCGGCATTGAACTGTCCGATGCGGCCCATGCCGCTGCACTGGAGAATATCAACCAAAACGGTTTAGGCTCGCGTATGGTAAGTATATGCGGCGACATTCGCTGTGCACGCCAGGAGTTGACCGGCGGCAGCTTTGATGTATGCCTTTCCAATCCCCCCTATTTTGCCGGCGGCCCGGCAAGCAGCCGACACAGCACCGCCCGTCGCCAGGATCAATGCTCCACCAAGGAGCTTTGCTCTGCGGCTGCCTATGCACTGCGCTATGGCGGGGATTTCTATCTGGTTCACAAGCCGGAATACCTCGCTCATATCTGTGCCTGTGCAGCTGCTGCAGGTCTGGAGCCAAAGGAGCTCTGTCTGGTACGGCACCGCCCGGATACGGATCACAATTTGATTCTTCTCAAATGCCGCAAGGGCGGCAAGCCAGGACTGAAATTAACGGAGCTGTGTTTGTTCCACAACGACGGAACACCAACCGATTACTACAAGAAACTTTACCGATTATAGGAGGCTCACCATGGCCGGAATGTTATACTTAGTTCCCACCCCCATCGGCAATCTGGGCGATATATCCGTTCGCTGCCGCCAAACGCTGGAGGAAGCGGACTTCATCGCAGCCGAGGATACCCGGGTTACGCTGAAACTACTGAACTACCTGGGCATCAAAAAAAGCCTTGTCAGCTACTACGAGCATAACAAGGCCGCCAAGGGTAATGTCATATTGGACCGCATTCTCGCCGGTGAGACCTGTGCACTGGTATCCGATGCCGGCAGTCCGGCCATCTCGGATCCAGGTGAAGATTTGGTTAAACAATGTGCAGAAGCAGGTATTACTGTCTGTGCCATCCCCGGCCCTTGTGCCGTAATCACCGCCCTGAGTATTTCCGGTCAAAGCACTGGACGCTTCTGCTTCGAAGGCTTTTTGTCCACCGCAAAAAAGAGCCGACGGGATCACCTACAAATGCTTGCAAAAGAAGAACGCACCATGATCTTTTACGAAGCTCCCCATAAGCTTCTGTCCACCCTTGAGGATATGGCCGCCATCTTTGGTGCAGACCGGCCCATTAGTCTGTGTCGGGAGCTGACCAAGCTCCACGAGGAAGTTGTACGCACCACACTGGGTGAAGCGGTAGAAAAATACACCGCCCAGACTCCCAAGGGCGAATTTGTCCTGGTGATTGCCGGTGCAACGCCCGAAATCCCGGAGGTGGCCACCGCTGAGGATGCCGGTGCTCACGTTGCCCGGCTGATGGCAAACGGCATGAGTCGCAAGGATGCCATCCGCCAAACCGTCCAGGATCTGCAGCTGCCCAAGAATGTGGTGTACGAAGCCGCCCTGGCCCTTGACAACGCTTAATTCACTGGAGGTTTTTTATATGAACATCCGCATTCGCACATTGGTCTTCTCCCTGATTATCTGCATGCTTTTACCATTATTCTGGGGGCATGCATCTTGTAAGGCCACAGAAGCGACCTTCACACCAAGTCAAAACGGCTCGTATGTAGGTATTACAGATGCTATAGAGAACACCATTGTGGATTTGTCCCACGTGCAGTATGTGCTGGAATCCCGCATCCTGCCCAAAGACGGCAAGGATCGTTTTGTTCGGGTCGATACCACTGACCTCAACAACGACACTCCCCGCTCCCCTGCTGTGATCGGCAAAGCTGACTGTTCCTTTAATGAACACCTGTCACTGCACCCAAACAATCAGGAATCCTATGTGATTCTGGATGTCAGTAACCTTGACTGCGACCGTTTTTACAGTGCCGTAGGCATTTCCGCCGCTACGGGCAAAGCAAACAACAAAGGTGTGGTATTCACCGTCTACGGTTACAGCGAAGCCAAGGAAATGTTTGAGCTGCTTGCAACCTCCGGTGATCTTTACGGATACGAAAGCGGCGAATTCCATGTGGACATTCGCGGCTACAGCATAATCAAACTTTCCGTCTCCCTCACCGCAGACGCTAAAGACTACAATTCCCGCACCGCCTCTTGGTGCAATGTCTCTGCTTACAAATCCACTCAGGGAGATGTCCCCAAAGAGGATACTTCCATTCAGATTCCCGAATTTACATCCTCCGGCGTTACCGCTCTGGCACCGCATTACTGCGGAAACGATAATTTCGAGTTGGTTTATGAATCCCTTGGCAATTCCATTCTTGCGGATATAGCTGCCTACGAAACCCGGCTGCAGCAGGCAGGCTATTCTCTGTACGCCCGCAACAATATTGGACAAAATCAATTCTTTACCTATGTAAACGACAATACTTTAATCCACTGCACTTATTTTCATTCCACACAGGTTTTCCGTATCGTTTACGGACCCCGGACATATACCGGCCCCCAATCCCCGGTCACCGATCACAAAAAGGTCGTCACTCCCTCTGTTAGCATTATGGGTATGACAGACAGCGAACTGTGCATGGTATTCCAGTTGGAAGATGGCAGCTTTATCATTATTGACGGTGGAAACGGCACTGACAGAAATGAAACCGTCATTCTTAACGAAGGCACAGAGCATGAATACGCCTTTGAAGTGCATCGCAGTGTAGAAACAAACCTGGCAACCATTTGGAATTTTTTGAAAAATAATACGCCCGAAGGACAGCGTCCGCAAGTCACATGGATGATCACCCACGCTGACGGAGATCACATCGCACTGCCCCAACTGTTTATAGAAAAACACAGCAATGAGTTTGACCTGAATACCGTCGTATATAATTTCCCCAATTTCAATAACATCGGTCTGAGCAGTACCCTGAATCCGGACAACTTCACACGAAGCGTTGATCAATTTCTTAGTGCAGTACAAACGCATTTCCCCAATGCAAACCACTATATTTATCACACCGGAATGAAATTGTATCTCCCGGGTTGCGAAATCGAATTTCTATATTCCCATGAAGACTTCTGGCCCGCAAAGATGACCTCTTGTAATCACACCAGTGGCATTTGGCGGCTTACCATCGCGGATAAGACCATTCTGGTAACCGGCGACTGCGAGGCCGATCCCAACAGAACTGTAGCCAGCCACTTTGGCAATTACCTCAAGAGCGATGTCCTCCAGGTCGTACACCACGGCAGCAACGGCGGAACCTATAGCTTTTATCGTCAAATCGCCCCGTCCGTTTGTTTGTGGCCCTGCACGCAGCAACATTTTGAGTATGACCTACGCCGTACCGGACAGTTGGCCGGATGGACCTTCAACAAGTACCTGCGAGAAACTGCCAAGGCTCACTATTCTTGTGGAGCAACCACCACATTGCGTCTTCCCTCTTTGGAAGTAAGGCCGGAACCTTCTTCTCCGGACTATATGGAAACCCAACCTTCCGTGCCAAGCGATTTCGACACGCAGCCTTCGGGTACTACATCGGTCACCGAATCCACAGCAACGGAACCGGCTCCGGCGGGCAGCCTAAACTCCGTGGTATATGCGGTTGTAATCGGCGTGTTTGTCCTTTGCGTGATCATATTCACAATCATTCTGCTCTGTAAAAGAAACGCCGCCAAGCAAAAATGACATAAAAAAAGAACCCCCCTGCTTCCAATGGTTCCATTGAAAGCAGGGGTTTGTATTTCTTTTAGAACAGCCCGATCTTGCGAACGCAATCGGCACAAAGATTTTTACCTTCAAAGGTCACCAAATTCCGTGTAGAAGCACAGAACACACAGGAGGGCTGGAACTTCTGCAGAATAATCTGATCTCCGTCCATGAAGATTTCCAACTCGTCACGCTCAGCAATGTCCAGTGTCCGTCTGATCTCGATGGGCAACACGATTCTACCAAGCTCGTCAACTTTACGAA
Source organism: Oscillospiraceae bacterium (assembly GCA_015067945.1). GTDB lineage: Bacteria > Bacillota > Clostridia > Oscillospirales > Oscillospiraceae > Faecousia. The sequence continues at coordinate 5,666 of SVLM01000010.1, read as the reverse complement.
TGATACCAGTAGCTTTCATCGGTCTAACGTTCCTTTCTTCATCAACCAATTCGTTTTAAGTTTTTTATAACGGTTACAGTATATCACTCTTTTTAAGGATGTCAATCCTTATTTATCGATATAAACTATTTTTTGTCGAATCTGTGCAGACATAACGCAATTTTCTCTCCATATTGTGCAATATGGAGGGTTTGTCTATGGTAATGAGTTGGATTTGGACAGGAATTTTGTGCATATCGCTAATATTTTCCATTTTCGAGGGCCGCGGCAGCGAATTGGCCGGAGCCATAATATCCGGCAGTCAGGCTGGAATCACCCTAGCAATCTCCATGGGCGGTGCGGTCTGCCTATGGACCGGCGTTGGGAAACTCATGGAGCATTCCGGCATCGCCCAATTCCTGGCAAAATGCCTGCGGCCGCTTTTGCACCGGGTTTTTCCGGACAGCAAAACCGACAAAACCTTGGCAGGCCACCTGAGTGCCAATATCTGTGCAAACTTCCTGGGGCTTGGTAACGCAGCCACGCCCATGGGTATTCAAGCGGTAACGCAAATGCGTGACCCAAAACGCCCAAAGTACGCCACAGACCAAATGTGCCGACTGATTGTGCTCAACACGGCATCCATCCAGCTAATCCCCAGCAATGTAGCCGCAGTTCGTGCATCACTGGGTTGCACAACACCCTTTGATATTCTACCTGCAGTTTGGGTCACCAGCTTGTGCAGTGCAGGTCTTGGCCTTTTGGCGGCAATTCTTCTTGGAAGGGTGTGCAAAGCATGATGGATTACCTGATTCCGGTTTTATTGCTTCTGGCATCTCTTCTTGCTCTGCACAGAAAAGAAAATGCCTACAACCTGCTCCTTGACGGTGCGGCAGAGGGATTGCGGTTGCTGGCAACCATCCTTCCTGCTTTGATTATGCTGCTTACTGCTGTGCATATGCTCCGTGCCTCCGGTGCCATGGAACAAATCAGCAAATTCCTCACCCCGGTTTTTCGGCATATCGGTATTCCACCGGAAACTGCCATGCTGGTCTTAGTCCGTCCAATCAGTGGCAGTGCGGCTTTAGCCGTAGGAGCAGACCTGATGCGGCAATACGGTGTAGACTCCCCTGTGGGCCGCACGGCGGCGATCATGCTGGGATCCACCGAGACAACCTTTTACACCATCAGCGTCTATTTCGGTGCCGCAGGCATCCACAAGACCAGATACGCAATCCCAGCAGCTTTGCTTGCAGATTTAACGGGCTTTGTTGTTGCCAGTCTCACCTGCCGTCTGTTTTATTAAAAACGGGGTGCGTTTCATAACGCACCCCGTTCTCATTTCTTCTTATTCCTCTTCTGCGTCCTCGTCTTCGAAGCTAAACTCCAAGGTCTCACCGCAGTTTTCACAGATGATGGAGCCTTCCTCCAAGGTGTCTTCGTCGAAGTTGATCACATTGCCGCAGGCACAAACCACTTCATAAATGGTGGAATCTTCGTCACCGAAGTCAAAGCCTTCCTCATCGTACTCGTCTTCATCATCGTAGTAGTCATCATCGTCGAAATCTTCGTAATCGTCATCTTCGTCCATGATGAAATCCTCGATAGCGTCCAGATCCTCTTCGATCTCATCCAGCTCATCGGAGATTGCGATGGTGGTATCCTCAATATCGGTAACCTTCTTGCTCAGGTCGCCCAGCAGATCCACAATCGCAGCAATCATCTTGCCCTCAGCGGCCTCGGTATCCAGATTCAGGCCATCCATCAGGCCCTTCAAATATGCGGACTTTTCAGAAATAGTCATACTAGATTACTCCTTTCATTTTTGAAAAGAGGGACGATAGGATATCGTCCCTCAAAGGGTATGAAATTAAGCCTTGGAACGGCCCAGGTACTCACCTGTACGGGTGTCGATCTGGATCTTGTCGCCCTCGTTGATGAACAGAGGCACCTTAATCTCAGCACCGGTCTCAACAGTGGCAGGCTTGGTAACGTTGGTTGCGGTATTGCCGGCGAAGCCGGGCTCAGTCTCGGTAACCACCAGGTCAACAAAGTTGGGAACTTCGACGCCGAAGACCTTGCCCTTGTAGCTCATGATGGTGCAGATGTCGTTCTCCTTGACGAACTTGAAGGAATCATCCAGATTAGCACCGTCGATGGGCTCCAGCTCGTAGGTCTCCTGATCCATGAAGTAGTACAGAGTTCCGTCGGTGTAGGAGTACTCCATCTTCTTTCTCTCAATGAAAGCAGTGGGGAACTTGGCAGAGGGGTTCAGGGAAGTTTCAGTCACGCCGCCAGTGATCACATTACGCATCTTTACGCGAACGAAAGCCGCACCCTTACCGGGCTTAACATGCTGAAACTCGATGACCTGCATAACCTTGCCGTCCATCTCAAAAGTAATACCGTTGCGAATATCGCCTGCAGAAATCATTTCTTTATCCTCCTAGATCTCCCCGTTAGACGAGGAATTTGTTTAATTTATTGTTTATCCAAGTTATTTTAACCTAAATATCGGAATATTTCAAGGGGGAATAACAATTTTTTCAAAGAATTATCAGATTTTTCGGGCTGTGGGTGATGTCTTCACAGCCATTTTCCTTGAAAATCACCACATCCTCGATTCGCACACCGAATTTGCCCGGCAAATAGATACCCGGCTCAGCAGATGCCACGCTGTTAAGCGGCATGCCCTCGGTATTTGCACCGTTGGGGCTGGGACTCTCATGAACCTCAAGACCCAGACTGTGGCCGTAGCCATGACCGAAATAGGGTCCGTAACCGGCATCCTCGATCACCTTACGGGCAGCACCGTCAATGTCCTTACCGGGTACGCCGGCTTTGGATGCGGCAATACCAGCCAGCTGTGCCTGCAGCACGGTGTCGTAGACCTTCTTCATTTCATCGGTAGCGTATCCCAAGGCCACAGTACGGGTCATATCGGAGCAATAACCCTGATACAAAACGCCAAAGTCCATGGTGATAAAATCACCCTCCCGGATCACCCGCTCCCCTGCCACGCCATGGGGCAGGCTGGTGTTGGGACCGGAAACCACGATGGGATCAAAGCTCAGGCCCTGACCGCCGTTTTTGTACAGGCAGTAAATCAGTTCAGCCTGCAATTCCAGCTCCGTCATGCCGGCCTTGATCCGGGGTAACACCTCGGCAAACGCACGATCTGTGATATTCTGGGCCTTCCGCATCAACTCCAGCTCCCATTCTTCCTTCACGCCACGGAAGCCGTTGATCTTTGCATTAAAGGGTACCAGCTCCGCATGAAGTTTTTCAGAATAATAGTTATATTCTGCAACTGTCAGATAGTGTTCCTCAAAGCCCAGCTTGGATACACCGAAATCAGCAATCGCATCATTGATTCGCTTAATATAGTTATTTTCCCGATTGATTTCAAGAACCTTAAAGCCCTTGATGCCATTTTGGGCAGACTCTATGTAGCGGCTGTCAGTAAAATAGCGGCAGCCTGCTTTGGTCACAATAGCAGCACCCTCAGCGATATCAAATTCCGCACCGTAGTGACGGCTGAAACGGCTGGTCAGCAGCAGGCCATCCACTTCCCCATCCAGCAGGGACAGAAATTTGTCCAAATTGTTCATTACTTAATCCTCCTGTTTCTTGCAGCAAATCTAAAGGGCATTTCCGCGACATGACGCAGCTTCAGCCAGATATTATGATTGTCAATCGCATTAACCAAAATAGAAGTCACGCCGGCACAGTTTCCGCCCAGTACATCGGTATAGATTTGGTCGCCCACCAAAGCCGCCTCCTCAGCCGGGATCTGAAACAGCTCCAAGCATTCACAGATCCCCTTGGAGAACGGCTTTTTTGCATGGGTAATGCAGGGAATGCCGTACTTCCTACAAAAAATCCGAACCCGCTCACGCTTGCTGTTAGACACCACACAAACCGTGATCTCGGTACCTTTCATATTCTCCAGCCAAGCAGCCATTGCATCAGTGGGAATATCCGTGGTATACGGTACGATAGTATTATCAAAATCAAGCATGAGCAACCGGATTCCCCGCCATCGCAGTAACTGCGGCGTAATATCCGTCAAAGCCGGTACTATCAATTTGGGTAGCAGTGAAAATGACATAGATCCACCCGCACTTTCATAAGATATAGAAGATTATAGCACGACTGGAGGCATTTGTCCATGGAAATTCCAGTATATCTTGCCATGACCGCCGCGGAATTTCGCTCTTATTCACCATTACCGGAGCACCCAGCCTGGCTCAGCTGTCTGTTCTCCCCCTACGGCCCGGGACTTTCCAATATCCCCAAACAATTACCGCCGGGATCTCTGCTGATTCTCAGCGACCGAACTCCGATCCGCGGACACGACCCGGAGCTGATCTTTCAGATACTATCGCAAACGCTGCCAAGGTTATCCGCCAAAGGATTACTGTTGGATTTTGAGGGACCGGTCACAGCGGAATCCTTGGAAATTATCCAAAAGCTCGTCGCACTCCCCTGCCCGGTGGCTGTGTCCGCAAAACACGCAAGGGATATGAATTGTCCAGTTTTTGTCCCCTATCTGCCGCCGTCCGAACCTCAGGAAGTGCATCTTGAGCCATGGAAAGGTCGCGAAATATGGTTAGAAGTCAGTACGACTGCTCAGGAAATCATTGTTACAGCCTCCGGGACGACCTTCCGGACCGCTGCTGTACATCACAATCTACTGCATAAGGATGAGAAATTGCATTGTCATTACGGAATTAACATAAATAAAAACGAAGTCCGTTTCACACTTCAACGCAAGATTCAGGATGTCCGCGAACTGTTGGAAACCGGTAAAACGATGGGTGTTACATTGGGAATTGGGTTACACCAAGAGTTTATTTAGGTCATAAGCAGCAGCTCGTCTGAACGGTTTGCAATAGCCGTTAAATAACAGAAACGAGCCGGGAGAGAAATCTCCCGGCTCTTGTGTATTATAGGGAATTACTTTGCGAAGTAGGCGTCTGCGGAAGCACTGAACTTCATCAGCAGCTTGCACAGATTCTCCAGAGTCTCGCCGGCAGCACCGGAGGACAGTGCACGGTATACATAGCTTTCCATGCTGTCAATGGCAGTTGCCAGAACATTGCCGTCAGCGTCGTAAACCACGCAGGTCACGATGGACTGGTAGTCAGCCACAGCCATGCCGATGACAGGAACCAGTACGTAATTGCTGTTGGAATACATAGAGAAGTTCTCGCCCTCGATGCGGACAGTCTTGGGATTACCGTTGAAGTCGGTGTAGGTTGCGATGGCATACAGGTCTTTCCAAGTGCTGGCTGCACCGACCTTGCTTGCGTAGAAGATGCAGTCCATCTCGATAGCGGACTCCAGAACCAGAGTGGTGTTGTAGGTTGCTGCGTCCTTGATCTGGTTGTTGGTGGGAGTGATATCCGCAACGGATGCCCATGCCTTCTGTGCATCGGTCAGCTCGGCATTCACCAGGTTATTGGTGTCGTACTTGAACTGAACCTGAGCTGCTGCACCGTAGTTCAGCATGTCAACCAGCAGAGTACGCAGGATGCCGTTCTTGCTGTTGGCATCAACGCCTGCCAGAGCCTTCAGGCCGCGGAATGCGTAAGCCTTGATGCTGTCGGACTCGGGGATGGACAGCTGCTGGCCCTGAGCATTGTAGACCACGATGGTAACATTGTCGCCCATTTCCTTAGCAG
>SVLM01000038.1 GCA_015067945.1 Oscillospiraceae bacterium | reverse complement strand
TCCTTTGGTTTCTAAGTGTGGTTGGCAGACCTACTCTTATTCTACCAAAGGAGGATATTTTTTCTAGGCATAGCTAAAGCTTTTTGGAACCACCGGCACTGCCGGTGGTTTTCTCTTACAATAAAAAATGCAGGGTGCAAATGCACCCTGCTCTTCTTATTTAGGTACTGATCGTTCGCGATTTTGCGGTAGCTTCCCAGATCTGCACGATTTTACCATCCCGGATGATCCGCTTTCGCCCGCAGAGTGTACATTCATTGTAGGCCTCCTGCCCACCTTCATAGTACACCGTAATCTTGGTGGTTCCGCTGGGCACATTTTCTGTGCGAATGGCATCCAAAGTCTCCTCAACCTGAATATTCCAAACGCACTCTCCCAATGCCTGCTCCTCATTCAGCACCTGCCAGGCAGCAAAGGATGTAACCTTGTCCAAATAATAACCGGAGCCAAACCGAACCTGCAGCATATCACCAATCATCCAGTTCTGATCCATGATATTGCCCTGAAAGCTGGCCAACACCGCACTGCTGAACACTTCGGTTTTGGCATCAAATTTACATGGCTGCATCTCGCAGTTACATCCGATCTCCCCAAGCAGTCTGCATACCGCCAGTGCCTGGGTCTCACAGGACTTTGCTCCCTTGGAGATGGGTGTTACCACAGTTACCCGAATCACCAAAGTCTTCTTCTCCATGTTGGCACGCTCCAAATTCACCGCCAACACGGGTTCCGTGATTTCCGGAATAATACCACCGGGATTGGCATTTCCTGCCCGATAGCCGGCAGCCTGCAAAACCGCCACTACGCTGGCTACTACATCGGCCATGTATCCTCCTTACCCAGCTCCACACACAGTGCCCAGCTGTAGAGCTGCTCTTCCATAAGATTCTCCGATTCCACCCGGCGTACGGAAAACCGTCTTCCATCGCACAGGATCATATCGCCCACAACCAGATTTGTCCAGGCAGGAGCCAGAACCAAATACTGGCCTCTGGGAATCTGTCCAAGTACATTGCAGGATTTTTCCATATTGTGCCAATCCTTGGAACCTGTATGGTGGAAAAAGCCTTGAAATACAAGGCTTTCCTCCCCTCGTGCCACCACGATTTCCCTGCCGTATTTGCACAGTACCTTTTCCACGGTGTGCCGCATATTACACCCCCACGAAAGCAAAGGCATCCGCCATATACGGTGACATCAGCAGCTCCGCCTGATAACGCAGGCAGCAGGCAGAAGCATCGCTGCTTTTTCTGCGTAATGTCAGATCGCCGGCTGTGACCATTTCCATTTGGGCAATTTCATCCAGCTCCGTCATGGCAGCCACGGCAAACAGAGCCGCAGCCGCCACAAAATCCGCAATGCAGTCCTCCGCGCAGATCCCCTCCCGGAGTTTTGCCTTTAATGTGGTCTCTGCTGAGCGGCACAGAATCTCCAGCATAGGCAGATCCCGTTCTTCCAGATCTCGAATCAGGATCTTCGCCTGAGCTACAATTTGCTCTGTCAGTATCATACCAGCAGCACCGCAGAAGCACTATCACTGATCTTATTGAAGCCGGCAATAGTCGTAATTGCAGCCCGCTCCAGCTGACGGTCGATGAGCTTATCGTACTCAACCAGAACGTCGCCCGCCTTGATCATTTCCAGAGCGTACCGATTGTCCAGACCAATGATCTTGTCATCTGCCATTGCCCGGGTTCGGTGCAGCTGTGCACCCAGAGGAGTACCCATCTTACCGGTGCCCTGAAAATTCAGGCCGGTCAAAGGATTCTGCAATTCAGGAATCTTCAACAGTCTGGTCATGGTAGCAGTGGAGCAAAGGATGGTATTCATAGTGTACGGATCAAACACACCCCAGAATGCCACCAGCTCATCATAGCCAAGGCCTTCGCCAAAAATAGGATCATCACCAATGGCAAACTCCGATGCAGGATTATTGTTGCCGTCACCGGAAATCAGAACATCGATGGCATCCTTCGTCTGCTGTGCCTGGATGTATGCACCGATCTGACGCAGCATAACACCGAACATATCCAGCTTCTGGAAACGAATTGCCTCATAAGATGCCACCAGCATTCTGCCACGCTTGGACAGCTTGATCAGGTGTTCCTTGGTTATCACGCTGGTTTCAGGAATACTCTCACCCTCGGCAACATTTTTCAGTTCCAGCGTTGTGTCCGTAGCGGCGGAATAAATAGCACGATAGTCCATGGAATCAATCACAGTGGTAGTAGCTGTGATTGCAGGCAGAATGCTGGTCTCCTCCATACCCTGCCGAACGGTTCGTGCAATGTACTCGGGGAACAGCACAGCACTGTCCACAGTGCTGAAAAACTTTTCCACCTTGGAAGAGCCCGCACCTTTGGCACGAATGCCAAAACGCTTCAGCTGACGCTGAAAGGCATCGGTGCCCTCCAGTGCAGTGCCGCGATAGTTCTCGCTGGGATCGAGGGATTCCAGCACCTGGGTAAAGTTCATGCCCGCCTGGCGGTACATACCCTTTTCCAGTCTCAGATTTTCATAACCCATATTATTTTCCTCCTTGTGTAATGTATGGTCACCGGCTTTTGCCGGCAAAACCCGATTGTCAGATCAGGAATCCGCTTTCCACAGCTTCCCGGCTCTCCTTGCAGATGCCCAGCTGCGTCACCATGGGCATATATTCCCCCATCCGCTCTTCAAGGGCGGATTTTACTTTCATCAGTTCCTCTGCTCCGGCTTTTTCCATAATGCTGTGCAGTACCGGCTCCTCCACGCCCAATTCGAGAGCAAGGCACAGCCGAACCACGTCGTTGCGAAGCTGCTTTTCGTAGGCCATGCCAAGCTGTGCCTGCTTATACAGTGTCCGGTATTCTGCCTGTGCCCCAAAATGCTCCGCCAGTTCCTTCAGGCACATCTGCTTGCCGCCCATCCCTTTGATCACACCGGCCGACCGCTGAGCAGGTACTGCCACAAAGGAAAACTCATACGCATCCATAGGCTCCTGCAAAATGGCACAGCAGACCTGCCCGTCGTAGCTTTCACCCTTCTGATGACCGCAGATGCCGTATTCGCCGCCGCAGATCGAGCATTTGGAAAAGCCCATGGAGCAGCCAACGCTGACTTCCTTTTTGATTCCGGCCTCGATATCGGCGATGATCTCATCCGCATGGCCGCCTCTGCGAATATAGGCCCAGGCTTTGATGTAACTGACATTCTCCTCCCGGACCACCTCTGCGGCAAAGATCCGGGCCACCTGAGAATCACTGCTCCAGCAGTGATCCACAATGCCGGTCTTGCCAATAAACATCTTGGCCAGCGTGGGCAGTGCCGCGGTATCGAATCGCTCCCAATCCCGGTCAATCTGGTCATCGCAAAGCCGTAGCGAGAACACATAGACTTGCTCCTCCGTCATTTTCGCCCTTGCCTGGGCATTGATGGCCTCCAGCTGCACCTGCGTCGGCACGCCGCTGCTGTGCACCTGGGTTTCCTTTTTGATCTCCATAATTACCTCCTTGTTGTTTGGATATGCCTTAGTTTTCCATTTCCCGGCGAAGCTTTTCGGTCTGAGCCTTGTAAAGCTCAGCCTGAGCCTCCCGGGTAATGTCCTGCAGACTGATGTCGTCCCACTGGATCTCCACCCGGTCATCCAACCCCTCCAGAGCCAGATAGGTCTTGCAGATTCGCCGCAGAGCCGGCTCTACCGTCCGACGAAGAGCCCACAGCTCTGCAGTGAGAATGTCCACCTGCTGAGCACTCATCCGCTCCGTAGCATTCCAGTGAAGTCCCAGCAAGAAGGGCGGCAGACCGGTCTTTGCCACCAGCTGCTCCAGCATCTGCCGCACCGGAATCTGAGAATCCAGAATCGGTGCATCTCCACCGATGACCTTGATCTGCACATCCCCTACCGCCACAAAATCCCGAACGGTGCCGTTTTTGCTGTCCTCCATGGCCTTTGCCCATTCATTGGCCACCTGGGTTCCCCGCTGTTGGATCTGCGAAGCATCCATCCGTTCATCGCTTTTGCAAACCACGCTGTAACGCACATTTCCGGCTCGTTCCCAGTTGCTGCCGATGGTGGCGTAGATCTTCATCAGAATATCCGCCAAGAAGGGCATCCCCCGGAACAAACTCACACCGTAGGGATGGGCAGGCTCCGGATTCAGTGCCGTAAACAGCAGTAAATGGGGATAGGGCAAGGGACGCATATGCCCGTTCTCATCCGGACCGTACAGAACCGTATCCAGAACGTTATTCCCTTCCTGAACCTGCAGGGTGGTCACATCTCCCCAGCAAACCGCCCGAAGATGTCCCCCGGCAACTACCATCTCACCCACCGCTCTGCCATAGGTCAGCAGGCTGTTCAGATAGCCGTCCAGGAAGCTCCCAATCCCCTCCTGCCCCCGACCGCAGGGTACATACCGTAGGAATTGCTCCAGCTTTTTCTGAGCATTCTGATTGCGGCACTTGATTTGAAAGCCTCCGGCCAGCCGTACCAGCTTCCCCACCGCTGCATCCAGCACGGGAATCGCCTCTCTGAGCTTGCGATATACCGTTTCCTCCCCGGTGCCCAGTGGCACAAAGCTGTGCAATGCCCCGAAGGGATAGCTTTGGGTACTTCGCAGCTGACACGCCCTGGCCGTCACCGGCACATCTTTTTTCTTTTGCTTCAATTTGATCGCTCCTTTCATTTTTTTCGCTCCACAGTGCAAGCCGCAAACCCCACCGATGGAGACTTGAGTACTGTGGCAACGAAATAACGCATATCATCCATGGCATGGTCGTTTTCCTTCTTCACCCGATCCTTGGCCCCGCTCCCCAAATCCCAGACATATTCGTCCATTTCCCGCAGGCAATCGTTGCAGCCCTCACAAATTACGATCCTGCCATCCTTGAGGCAATCGGAGGTCAGCCGAATTCCGGACAGTACATCGTTATCCGCTTTGATCACCCGGTAGCCTTTCCGCCGCAGCGTTTCAATAAAGCTGGCAGCCGACGGATCAACGATCACCGCCGTCAGCTTTCGATGTCCCACCAAATCCGCCAAGGCCCCGGCATACTCCTCATCCGTCATCTGCCGCATAGCCTCCCGTGAGTTGAAATAGAATTCCCGTACCCGATACCAAACCCCGTTCAGCAGCCCCCATAATCCCATAGAAGTTGGATTGACCGTGCCATAGTCGCAGGAAACATACCACTGCTCGTACTCTCCAAGGAGTACCGGCTTAACCATATCCGGGCCGAAGAAATCGTAGACCCGCCCTTCAGCCTGAGCCCACTGTCCCAAAATAAACCGCCGGTAAAACACACCGGTGTACAGCCTTTGGTAACGCTGGCGGATCTGCTCTGTCAGCGACGGATTGTCCTCCATGGTAAAGTGCAGCCGCAGGCAGTTTCTCTGCCTGGCCTCCTGAATCCAGGTCTTGTAAAACCAGTGGCTCGGCCCAGCCGGATTGCAGTTAAACCACAGCCGGCTGCCGGTCACCGAGCATCGGGCACAGGCCTGATCCACGAAGCTGCGGGGCATCAACGCCACCTCATCCATCAGCACCCCGGCAAAGGTGATGCCCTGAATCAGGCTGGCAGAGCTTTCATCCCGACCGCCGAAGATGTAGAACTGATTTCTGTGGCCCTTAAATGTCACAGTCACCAAATTCTCCGACCGTTTTTCCCTCCATGTACCGCCCAAGGCCTTGATCCGCGGCAGGATTTCCGACAGAACATTTCGCCGCAGTGAGGAGATCGTCTTTCCGCAAACACCAAACCGTTTCCCGTCGAAGCAGGTCATGGCCCACAGAAAGAACGACAGCCCCATGGCCAGTGTTTTTCCCGATCGCACCGCTCCGTCGCAGACGATGGCTTCCATGCCCGCATAGGGACTTCCCGGCATCCACCATGTCAGCACCGTCCGCTGCTTTGCTGAAAAGCTGGTGTAGCTCATTGTCCGTTCTCCCCTTGCAGTGCTTTGAGGAAGGATTCCAGATCCTCTCCGTTTTCCTGAGCAAGCAAGGCCAGCTGCTCCAGAGCCTTCAGCCGATCCACCAATTTCACCTCCACAGTGCCCTTGTCATTGCGTTTGACCTCGCTGAGCAAACTTAAGTCCAGCTTTCCAAGCTCGGTATTTTCCTCCAGAACAAGCCGGACGCAGTCATTGGCCTTCCCAAATGCCAGCTCTGCCAACCGACGGGCCACATCGTCCTTGGTAAGCCGTCCCTTGCGGATTCGCTGATTCAAAGATGGAATGGTTTGATTATTCATCGTGTCCCTCCTTTTCACCTACAGCCTAAAATGAAAAGCGAGTTGCACATTTTTGTGCAACTCGCAAAAAAATTTTAATTTTTCCAAGAATTTACAGTCACTCCATTTGTTGACTTTTGTAGAAAAACCGCATATAATGGTGGGTATCTTTTGAAAGGAGGTGGGCAATGATGAATTTTCGCCAGCTGTTCGCCATCGTTCTGACCGTCGCCATCGTTCTAACCTGTCTGTCGGGCTGCCCGGCAGCACCGGCTACACCCACAACGCAGCCGACCCAGATCACAACCGACCCCAGCACCCTTCCCACAACACTGCCCACCGAGCCTTCTACGGAACCTTCCACCGTACCGCCCACCGAGGAAGCTACCGAGCCTTCTACCGAACCGGTGACGGAAACACCTACGGATGACCCCACAGAACCGAAACCCACCCAGCCCCCTACAGAGCCGACCGAACCTCCACCCCCGGAGCCCTGGTCCTCCCAAACCGTATATATCGGCCCCGATATTCCCGGTATGACCGTCAAAAAGGCCTTTGTATTCGATTGCAGCTCTGAAACCTATCTGTATCAAAAGAGCGAGCTGGACGCCAAGCTGTACCCTGCCAGTATCACCAAGCTGATGAATGTGTACACCGCTCTGAAGATTTTGGATCTGGATACCGTCATCACTGTGGATGCGGGCATGATGAGCATTGTCCCCGGTGACACCTCCAAGGCAGGCTTTTACGCCGGTGACAAAATGACCGTATACAATGTCATTTTGGGAACACTGGTTGCCAGCGGCAGCGATGCTGCACATATTTTGGGCGTATCCGCCGGCCGTGTATTGGCAGGCGATCCCAACCTCCCCGCTCAGGATGCGGAAAATCTGTTCGTGGAAGAGATGAACCGTCAGGTGGAATACCTGGGCCTGATCAACACCCATTTTGTCAATTGCGACGGCTACACAGACTACTACCACTATACCTGCATGGCAGATCTGGTCACCATCGCCACCAACTGCCTGAACATTCCCACCATCCGGGACACCGTTTGCAACCACAAGATCAAGATGTACTATGCAGATGGCAGATACCGCACCTTCACCAGCACCAATTATCTGCTCAATCCTAAGTCGTCCTTCTATCGGGCCGAGGCTCAGGGTCTCAAAACCGGCACTACCAATGCCGCCGGTGCCTGCCTGCTGTCGGCCTTCTGGGTCAACGGGCGGTACATACTCATCGGCGTTTTCCAAGGACCTACCTTCAATTCCCGGTATCAGTGTGCCACCAAGCTTTTTGACTATTTCAAGGACACGCCCGTGTCGGAACCTACCGATCCCTCCGAACCGCCCACGGAAGAACCCACAGAGGAGCCAACCCTTGAACCCACTGTGGATCCCTCCTCCGAGCCAACCTCAGAACCTACCGAGGAATCTTCCTCCGAATCTACAGAAGGACCGTCTACCGGGCCTTCTTCCGAACCGACGGAGAATGCCTCTGAATCTACAGAAGAGCCCATCCCTACATAACAATCATAACCACCGGCCGTGCCGGTGGTATGCACTAGCCCCCTTGGGGCATGCCCTCGGCTGAGCCTATAGGCTCGTCGAATAGTCTGCCAACCGCACGACTTTCACGGGCTGCCCCTAAAGGGG
>SVLM01000009.1 GCA_015067945.1 Oscillospiraceae bacterium | reverse complement strand
TCCTTTGGTTTCTAAGTGTGGTTGGCAGACCTACTCTTATTCTACCAAAGGAGGATATTTTTTCTAGGCATAGCTAAAGCTTTTTGGAACCACCGGCACTGCCGGTGGTTTTCTCTTACAATAAAAAGCCAGCACCGGGAAACCGGTGCTGGCAAATTATTTAGGAATTAGTTTGCCTTTTTCTTCTTGATGACAATGATCACGACCACGACTGCAACGGCCACGACCACAGCGGCAGCAATGCCGATCACGATACCGATGGGGAACTCGGAAGCGGAGTCGGAAGCAGGTGCTTCAGTGGGAGCGGTAGTGGGCTTGGTGGTAGGCTTCGTGGTGGGCTTGACAGTGGGCTCAGTCTCGGGCTCAGTAGGCTCGGTGGGCAGGTTGGGGGTGCCGGTGGTGGAGTAGAGGCTGGCATCTGCCCAGGCACAGGCACTGGATGCGTTGGTGTTACCGCCGCAGATGACGGCCAGCTTCAGGTTCTTAACACCGGTAATGTCCACATCGAACTCGCCGGAAGCGGTCTTGGTGATCACAGGGGACTGAGCCAGCAGCACATAGTTGCCGTCACCGTAGTCACCATAGACACCGAAGATGACGCCGCTGCCTGCACCGTTCTTACCGTTGGCGTTGGTGATACCAACGATGGAGTAGAAACGGTCACATGCGTACTCGCTGACATCGTAAATGGTGTAGGCCTCGCCCTCGCTGGGCTTCTTGGGGTGCATGCCGATACCGCTCCAGAGCATGGTGCTCATGTCGCCGATGTTGATTACGCCATCGGGATCGCCATAGGGAGCGTTGATGGAGCTGGCGTTATTATTGTTGTTGGAGGAATCACCCATGGGCAGGTCGGACAGATAAGCGGAGTTCTTCAGGTAGTCAGAAGAAATGCCGGCATAGATGCCGATGTCGCTGAGGGTGAAGGCATCGGGCTGAGCAGCTTCGCCGAAGCTGGGTCCGACAGGCTCGGTACCGGTGTAGACACAAGCACCGCCCCAAGCGGCACCACAGGAGGTGTTGCTGGCAGAATTATCAGTCATTCTTACAGCCAGTTTAATAAAATTATAGCCAGTGATATCGATGTCGAATTCAGCGATCAGATGCTGACGGATGTTGGTAGCAATGGCCAGGGACTCAAAGCTGTTTGCATCATAGGTAGCGGACTTGCTGCCCAGTACCTCGAATTCCAGGTAGTAGTCCTTGGTCTTGGGGTCGGTGATATTTCTGCCGGTGCCGCCAACTACAGCGTAGAAGCGGTTGACATTCAGCTTGCTGACGTCGTAAACGATGTAACGATCAGGCTTGCCAACTGCGTCAGGGTGGACACCCAGACCCTTCTCGAACTTGGTGCCATAGTAGCCCAGGGCGATATCTCTCTTGTTGTAGGTAATGCCGTTTTCAATTGTGCGGTTGCCATTAGCGTCACCTGTGGAAGTGCTGATCTCCCGGCGGGTGCCATCGGCAAAGACCAACAGGTAATCGTGATAACCTCTGTCCAGTTCGACAGTCTTATTCTGATTATCAACAACATTGGTGTTGTACAGGTCGGACAGGTACTGGACATTTTCAGCATTGGAAGGCATGCCGGAAATGGTGTCGTTCATGCCCAGGTTGGGGAGGGTGTTTGCGGAGGTGAAGGTTGTCAGCATACCGGCGACCAGAATGGCGGCCAGCAGGAGACTAAAAAATTTTTTCATGAATATGTACTCCTTTTTTTATAGAATGGCAGGAAGATTGTACCACAAAACAATAAGAATTGCAATCAAAATATACACTTTTATATGCGTTTATTATTATACTTTTGTACTCAGAAATTGTACCGTTGTTTGAAGAAAGAAGTCAGGCAGTCCGGAGACTGCCTGACAGATGATGCGATATAGTCAATTAAGCCTTTTTCTTCTTCAGAACGATCACAACCACAACCACGGCTACGATCAAAGCAGCGGCGATGCCGATGACGATGCCGATGGGGAACTCGGAAGCGGAGTCGGAAGCAGGTGCTTCAGTGGGAGCGGTAGTGGGTTTGGTGGTAGGCTTCGTGGTGGGCTCTTCGGAAGGCTCGGTTTCAGGCTCGGTGGGCTGGACAGGCTTTTCCTCAGCGAAAATCTTACCCTTGTACAGCTTGGCGTCCTTAACGGTGACGTTGACGTCGGTTACGTAGTACGAGTAAATAAAGAAGCCCATGCAGTCCTCGCTGGGAACGTAGGTCAGCTCTTCGACCTTGATCCAGTCAGATTCCTTGGAGCCATCACCGGCACCCTCGGCACGAATGTAAGCGGTCATCAACAGGGAAGAGCCTTCATAAACCAGCATGGCGGTGACATAACCGTCAGCGTCAACTTCATAAGCGGGCAGCGTGTTCCACTGAACATAGTCAGCCTGCTTCTGGTTGTTGATGGACAGGGAGCTGCGACGCATACTGGTGCTACCGCTGGCAGTCTTGGTGGAGTAGTTACCGTACAGATTATAAACACTCATGCTGTCACCGGTGTCGCCGGAAATAAAGTAGGCACCGACACCGCAGCTGTTGTTCAGGCCTACATCACCGTGCATAGCGACCTTGTAGGTCATGGTGTAGGTAGTGGTGAAATTGCCCTCCAGAGAGGGGATGGTGGCACCATAATATGCAGCGTAGGTTTCTTTATCGGCATCCTCACGGCCGTAAACAGTCAGGCTGGTGCCATCCTCGGAAGGGTTGTAGTAAAAATATTCATCGGCATGCTGGTTACCGATGTTACCCATCTGCAGAACGCCGTCCTTGCCGGAGAAATCATAGGTGTACAGCAGTTCGCCTTCTTCGGCGGTTGCGTAGTCCTTCACGGGAGAATTGGATTCATCAGCCATGGCAGGTGCTGCGAAAGAGCAGAGCAGAGCAATGGCGAGTAATGTAACGATCAGTTTTTTCATGGGGGTCATCCTTTCGTTGTTGATTGACAGGTACAGTATACATATTAAAGGAAGATAATGTCAACCCGCGGGGACTTTTTTGTAAAATCTTACGAAATCGCAGCTGGTTTTTTGTGCGAATTGCGTTGTGCCGGGGGACCGGCGTATGGAATGCTTGATTTTTTGGCGATATGGCATATAATCATACTTATGTAAAAATCTGTCGAAATTTGGAGAATAAAATGCGATTGATACAAATATGCTTGATTGTGCTGATATGTTTTCTGCTGTCGGTCACAGTTTATGCAGATGATAATTTGGAATTGACCGGCCCTGAGGAGATTTATCCACGGGAAACCTTTGAAATTGTGCTGGTAATAAACTGTGCGGACATTACCAAAATCGTGTTTGACCTGGATATGGATCAGGAGAATTTACAATTGCAGGCACTGTGGGCAAATAATCCTGCTTGGGTGTATCAGCCGTCTGCGTATACATATGTTTTTGAGCGGTCACAGACCGCAGCAGAGGACGAACAGATCGTATTTCGGGCACGGTTGTGGGTAATCTCGTCGGAGGATGGCATCCGGGCATGGTTTAAGATGAAAAATGTCGTCTTGTGGTCAGGGGATACATCCTGGCAAATAGATGACATTCTGTGGGAACGGATGATAGAAGGTATTGTCAGTGATAACAGTTATCTGACATCACTGCAGATATCGGACGCTGTACTTTCACCGGAATTTTCGCCATATCAACAGAGCTATACGGCTACGGTGCCCCATTTTGTGGCCCAGGTTTCCGTGAATGCTGTGACCATGGATGACGGAGCATCGGTGACTGTGGATTCTCCGGTGCTGGAATACGGAAAAACATCTCAAGTGACGGTAACAGTTAAGGCGGAGGATCAGTCTGTCCGGGTGTATACCATAGCGGTGACCCGGGAGGATTCGCCGGATCGCATTCCAAGCAGCAATTGCGATCTGGAAAAGCTGGAGGTAACGGATTATCTGCTGTCACCGCAATTTCAGCCGGAAATTACAGAGTATGTGCTGTGGCTGCCCTATGAAACCACCGGTGTGCAAATTACAGCAACTCCTGCAGATGCCATGGCTTCGGTAACGGTTGTAGGCAACAAAGGCTTTGAGGCAGGCTGCGATAACCCCATATATGTGACCTGCACGGCAGAGGATGGGACGCAGAAGGTTTACAGAATCATCGCCAAGCGTGCACAAGCCTATCTGCCGCAGCCCTCGGAGACAGTGCCAATGCCGGCTGCGACAGTGAATGGAGCGGTGTATGCGGCAGAACCGGATATTCCGGCATGGGTATATGTAGTGGTGGCAGTGGCAGCGGTTACCGGCTGTGCTGCTGTGGGCATTTTGATAACAGATAGGAAAAAGTAAATATTCAGGGGGATTGCCACGCCAGTGTAATCACTGGCTCGCAATGACACAATATAGAATCCGGGTGTGCCGAATGCACACCCGGATCTTTTGTTTGCTGAGGATTACTGGAAGTTCAGACTGTTGATGGTCTTGGAGCCGTCAGCGTTAATGACGGACAGGACGCAGCCAACATAGTAGTTTTTATCGTTCCAGTTGCAGGCAGCGATTTCCAGAGTAACCTCTTGTCCTGCATAGGCCTTCAGGAAACCGTACTGATTAGCACTGGCACAGTAAAGGTTCACTTTTGTAGTGCCGTCAGTCAGGTACAGGTTGGTGTAGAAGGGGGTTTCGTTAACCACCACGGTGGCTTTCATGGTGTAAACGCTGGTGGAGAAGTCCTTGGTTACATCCAAATTGTAGAAATCTGCAACGCTGATATCGCCCTTGAAGCTGGCGGTGGAGTAGGCGTGGTTGCCGTAGTTGTTGATGACCACAGTGGCATTATTCAGGCAGGACTGGCCAAAGTAGCCGGAACCGCCGTTGGTGTTGATGTGGCGGACGCCTTCCAGAACGACCTCCTGGCCAATCTGCAGAGTTGCCAGCACATCAGCGGTGGTCTGGACAGCGATGACACCGGTGTCATCGATCAGGTAGAAGCCGGTCTTGTTCACAAGAGAGGGGCCTACGATACCCTTAACAGTAACGGTGGAGCCAACCTGAGCACTGATTGCCTCGGAAACAGTGGGGTACTTCACCTCAACCACGGGGATATCGACGGAGATGGTGACTTCCTTGCTGAAGGTCTGATCACCGTAAGAGCCGGTGACGGTGATGGTTGCGGTGCCGGACTGCAGGCAGTTCATCACGGTCTTGCCTCCGGAAGTGGTGATGGAAATGACGGAGCTGTCGCTGGAGGTATAGCTGAGCTGAATGCCCTGCATATTCAGCAGGGAAGAGTCCACCGTCGTCAGCAACTCCAGAGCGGGGTTGCCGGTGTAGCTGGGAAGGAACTGGCCTACGCCGTGGTATTTGACCGCATATTCAGCACCGTTGACGGTGGAAACATCAAAGGCTTCATCGATGATCTCGATGGGCAGGAAGCGGTAGACACAGCCGGCGTTGGTGGACTTGGCGTTCAGAACGGTGACATATACAGTACAGATCTTGCCGTTGTATGCGTCGATCCAGCTGAAGTCGCTGCCGTTGCACTGGGTGTAAACATAAGTACCGGTGGTGCCGTCCAGATCGTTGATGTAGTAGTTGGTGAAGCCGTTACCGGGAGCCTTCTTGACCAGAGCGGTGACCTTAAAGATCTGGGTGGTGATGTCGGTGGTTACGGGGGAGTCCAGCAGATCCTTGACGGTGGTCTCGGTGATCCAGCTCTTGTCGTAGGCGTTGTCGGTCTTTTCGTCGTTGCTGATCAGGGTGACGCTGTCCAGCTGGTTACAACCCTTGTAACCAAAGGATGCGGCAAGATTCTGCTCATCTGCCAGGATCCACCAGGTCTTTTCGGCACAGATGGTGATCTTGTTGCCGACCTTGACTCTGCCGGCAAGGTCGGAGTCGTAAACATAGATGGAGCCGGTGTTGTCAACCAGCATAACGCCGGAGGGGATTTGACCGTTGGCGTAGGTGATCTGGGCAACTACACCGCTGACCTTCACTTTCGCCCCCTTTTCGGCGGCTCTGGCGTTGGAGACGGTCATTTCGGTGTAATCGGCTTCGTTGATCTGAATGTCAGCACGCTTGAACTCGATGAGCCGGGCGTTCTGGACCTCCTTGGTGCCGTTGTAGTTCTGCAGGATACAGTGCAGCAGAACCTCATCGCCCTTGTAGGGCTTGTCGGTCATGGCGGAGTAGTTGATGGCACCGTCAGCACTGTAGGTTCCGTAAATGGAGATTGTGCCGGTCTCGTCTTGAATAGTCATAGCACCATAGTTCGCATTGTCAATGGAAACAATGGTGCCGCGGATGTAGTATCTTTCCTCGGTCTTGTTGCCGGGTTCACCGCACAGCTCCAGTGCTTGTGCGATGGTGATGACCTCATACTGAGGCTCGGTGGGGGTGCTGGAAGGGGTGGTATCGGGGGCGTTGGTGGAGGGTGCCTGATCGCAGGCGGCCATCAGACCCAGTACCATGACCAGTGCCAGCAGTAGAATAAGCAATTTTTTCATGTCGATTCCTCACTATGTTATTTTTTTCGTGTGCTGTTGGATTCCAGTCATTAATCTATCACCTTTTGTGACAATTTTCAACAAGCAAATTGCGTTTTGCTGGCTCGTGCATACATAAAATAGGAAATAGGGGAGGATCTGTTGACAAGTTGTGATATGTGTGTTATATTTGTGTTATAAAATTGAGAATTTAACATTGGGTGAACATTATGAACACAATCAGGCAGGAGAAAATCCTTAAGGAAATTGAAAAAAATCATGTGGTGACGATCCGGCAGCTGCAGGCACTGTGTCCGGATGTTTCGGTTATGACCATTCACCGGGATCTGGACACACTGGAAAAGACCGGGGCGATCGTCAAGGTGCGGGGCGGTGCACGGTCGGTACATCATGCCGGCGATCCGGGCTATGATGTGCGGATGCAGGAGAATAATGCAGGCAAGCTGGCGATGGCACAGAAGGCGATGGGGTTGATACAGCCGGGTAGTACCGTGTTTCTGGATGCCAGTACCACGAATTTGATGCTTGCACGGAGTCTTCCGGATATCAATCTGAATATCTTCACAACCGGACCGAACATTGCCGTTGAGCTGTGCAGGTTGCATAACCCGAATATTACGCTGTGCGGCGGTACGATGAACCGGAAAAATATGGCCCTTTCTGGCCCCAATACCCTGGAAATGCTCCAAAAGATCAATGTTGATCTGGCATTTATCGGCGTTTCCGGCTGTTCGGCAGAGGCGGGGTTTACCTGCGGTACGGAAAGTGACATGGTGGTCAAGCAGATGGTCATACGTAAGGCCCGCACCAGTGTGCTGATGTGCGGCCGGGAAAAATTCAGTCGTCTGATGCCCTATACCTTTGCCCGGTTCGATGATGTGGATTATCTGATCTGCGATGCGGAGGTTCCGGAGTCTGTCAGAGTGGCAGCAACGGGGACAAAACTGTGTATTTTGTGAGATAAGGAGTATGGTTTTGCCATACTCCTTATAACTTTTTTATAAAATGAAAAAATCTTCTTGACGGAAATGTTATAAAATGTTATAACTAACATGTAATATTATGAACTAAGGAGGAATTATCCCTATGGCAACCGCAGTAATCATGCCCAAAGCGGGTATTACCGTGGAAAGCTGCATCATCGGTGAGTGGCAGAAGAAGGTCGGCGACCAGATCAAGGTCGGCGATATCCTGTTTACCTACGAAACCGATAAGGCCAGCTTCGAATGTGAATCCACCGCAGAGGGCCAATTGCTTGAAATCTTTTTTGGCGAGGGCGACGAAGTGCCCTGCCTCGTGAATGTCTGTGCCATCGGCCAGGCAGGGGAGGACTGCTCCGCTCTTCGTGGCGGCAGTGCCGCTGAAGAAATCACCGCTGCTCCCGCAGCCGCTGCCGCACCTGCTGCAGCTACTGCCGCAGTCGCCTGCAACACCAAGGCTCAGGCTGTGATCATGCCCAAGGCCGGTATCACTGTGGAAAGCTGCATCATCGGTGAATGGCTGAAGCAGATCGGTGACCAGGTTAAGGTCGGCGACATTCTCTTTACATACGAAACTGACAAGGCTTCCTTTGAGTGCGAGTCCACTGCAGAGGGCGAGCTGCTGGCTATTTTCTATAATGAAGGCGACGAAGTGCCCTGCATGGAAAATGTCTGTGCGGTCGGTCCTCACGGTGAGCCCACCGATTGCCTGAAGCCCGGTGCAGTTGTGGAGGTCGTGGAGGTTGCCGCAGCTCCCGCAGCCGCTGTTGCTGCAGAGACTCCCGTGGCTGAGGTTAAGCCCGGTGCTCCCGTATCCCCCAGAGCTGCCAAGCTGGCAAAGGCTGCCGGTGTGGATGCATCCCTGGCTGCAGGTACCGGTCCCAACGGCCGTATCATTGCGCGTGATGTGCAGAAGCTGATCGCCCAGGGTGTGCCTGCCAAGGCTGCTGTGGCTGCTCCCGAGACCGAGTACGAGGATATCAAGTTCAGCGGTATCCGCCGTGCCATCTCCAAGTCCATGTCCACCAGCTTGTCCACCATGGCACAGCTGACCCACAACACTTCCTTCGATGCTACCTGCATCCTGAACTACCGCAAGGCTCTGAAGGCTGCCGGCGGTGACTATGCCGGGATCACTCTGGGTGATATTATTCTGTATGCGGTTTCCCGCACCTTGAAGAATCATCCCGACCTGAACGCCAATATGCTGGATGACAACTCCATCCGCCGCTTCAACCATGTGAATCTGGGCGTTGCTGTGGATACCCCCAGAGGCCTGATGGTTCCCACCATCTTCCACGCTGACGAGATGAGCCTGCTGGAGATCTCCAAGGCTGTTAAGGAGCTGGCTGCTGAGTGCCGTGATGGTGCCATCAATCCCGATAAGCTGTCCGGCGGCAGCTTCACTGTCTCCAATCTGGGTAACATGGGCGTGGAGAGCTTCACTCCCGTCATCAATCCTCCCCAGACCGGTATTCTGGGTGTTTGCGGTACCATCGACCGTGTTCGCAAGGCTGCTGACGGCTCCATCGAGATCTATCCCGCCATGGGCCTGAGCCTGACCTACGATCACCGTGCTGTGGACGGCACTCCCGCTGCAAGATTCCAGCAGGAGCTGGGCAAGAATCTGGAGCAGTTTACCACACTGCTGGCCAAGTAAGGAGGAAATAGAAAATGCCTAAGAGTTTATTTGTCGATCCTTCTGTGGTCAGAGAGCCCGGTAAGGTGACCTTTAACGACATTCCTGTCAACCAGTACAACAAGACCATCGAAGAGGAGCTGGCCTCCGGTAAGTTTACCAAGGAGGATCTGGTTCGCATCTTCCGGGATATGACCATTCTCCGTGAGTTCGAGACCATGCTGAACCTGATCAAGACCCAGGGCAGCTACAACGGTATCGATCACACCTATCCCGGCCCTGCCCACCTGTCCACCGGCCAGGAAGCTGCCTGCGTCGGTCAGGCCTATCTGCTGGATGAGAACGACTTTGCCTTCGGTTCTCACCGCTCTCACTCCGAAATTCTGGCCAAGGCTCTGTCCACCATCAATAAGATGAGCGACGAGCAGCTGATGAAGGTCATGGAGGAGTTCCTGGACGGCAAGTGTCTCCGTTCCACCCAGAAGCTGGGTGAAGCCAAGAATGTGAAGGAGCTGGCTATCCGCTTCATTCTGTACGGTACTCTGGCAGAGATCTTTGCCCGTGAGACCGGCTTCCACATGGGTATGGGCGGCTCCATGCACGCATTCTTCCTGCCCTTCGGTATTTACCCCAACAACGCAATCGTTGGCGGCAGCGGCACTATTTCCACCGGTGCGGCACTGTACAAGAAGGTCAACAACAAGAAGGGTATCTGCGTCTGCAACGTTGGTGACGCTGCTATGTCCCGCGGTCCTGTGTGGGAGGCTCTGAACTTCTCCGCTATGGACCAGTATAAGACTTTGTGGGAGAGCCACAACGATGGCATGCCCATTCTGTACAACATTTTCAACAACTCCTACGGCATGGGCGACCAGACCCGGGGTGAGACCATGGGCCAGGGCAATATGTCCCGGATCGCTTCCGGTGTCAGCCCCACCCAGTTCCATGCTGAGACTGTGGACGGCTTCAATCCTCTGGCTGTTATTGATGCCATGGAGCGGAAGCTGGAGCTGCTGCGTAACGGCCAGGGTCCCGTGATGCTGGAGACCATTACCTACCGTTTCTCCGGCCACTCCGTGTCCGACCAGAATGCATACCGTACCAAGGAAGAGATCGATGCCTGGAAGGAAGTTGATCCTATCGTCACCTATCCTGCCAAGTTGATCGCTGCCGGTGTGACCACCCAGGAAGAGATCGACGCCATCCTGAAGGAGACCTCCGACCGGATGACCATGATCTGCAAGGCTGCTGCTGATCCCGAGATCAGCCCCTACTGCGATTTCAAGGCCGATCCCGCTGTTGTGGAGCGTCTGATGTTCTCCAACCAGAAGGTGGAGAAGTTCGATGACCGTGAGCCTGAGTACACCGTGCCCAAGGAAGAGGCTGAGGGCTACAAGAAGATCAAGGCCAAGGAGCGTGCTCCCATCGGTGCTGATGGCAAGCCCGTTTCCAAGATGAAGCTGTATAACCTCCGCGACGGTCTGTCTGAGGTTATTTGGGACCGTTTCTACGAGGATCCCACCTTGATCGCCTACGGCGAGGACTGCCGTGACTGGGGCGGTGCTTTCGCAGTTTACCGTGGCATGATGGATGCTCTGCCTCACTGCCGTCTGTTCAACTCCAACCTGGCTGAGGGTGCCATTGTCGGTACCGCTGTCGGTTACGCTCTGTCCGGCGGTCGTGCTCTGGTGGAGCTGATGTACGCTGACTTCATCGGCTGTGCCGGTGACGAAATCTTCAACCAGATGTCCAAGTGGCAGGCTATGTCCGCCGGTATTCTGAAGATGCCGTTGGTTCTGCGTGTTTCTGTGGGCTCCAAGTACGGTGCACAGCACAGCCAGGACTGGACCGCTCTGTGTGCACATATCCCCGGCCTGAAGGTTTGCTTCCCTGCAACTCCCTGGGAGGCCAAGGGCCTGATGGAGACCGCACTGAAGGGCACGGACCCCGTTGTGTTCTTTGAGAGCCAGAGAATTTACGACGTGGGCGAGCAGTTCCATGAGGGCGGTGTGCCTGCTGAGCGTTACGAGATCGAGATCGGCGACACCAATAAGGTTCGCGACGGTAAGGATATCACCATCCTGACCATCGGTGCTGCTCTGTACCGTGCCGTGGATGCTGCCAAGACTTTGAGTGAGAAGTACGGCATGGAAGCCGATATCATCAACATTCACTCTCTGGTGCCTCTGGATTACACCAAGATCTTCGAGTCCGTCCGCAAGACCGGCAAGGTCCTGCTGGTGAGCGATGCCTGTGCCCGTGGCAGCTACCTGAACGATGTTGCCAAGACCATCACCGAGTATTGCTTCGATGATCTGGATGCACCTCCCATCGTTGTGGGTGCAAAGAACTGGATCACTCCTCCTTTCGAGTTCGACGAGTTCTTCTTCCCCCAGGCAAGCTGGATTCTCGATGCCATCAACGAGAAGCTGGTTCCCCTGGAAGGCTACGAAAATGTCAACACCTGCGACGAGGCGGAGCTAATTCGCCGCGGCAAGGCTGGCGTATAAAGATTTCTGCGGCTCATCTTCGGATGAGCCGCATTTTCCGGGAAAATTGTGAAAATAGCACTTGATTTTTGGAAAATGCTATGCTATAATGCCTTAGTCTGAAATCAAGGTGGGTCCTCTGCGGGCGAATATGCGCCGTAAGAACGCCTAATATTTAAGGAGGACAAGTATTATGGATCTGGTAAAAGCACTGAACAGCCAGTACATGAAGGAAGAGTTGCCCGAGGTTAAGGTCGGCGACACCGTTCGTGTGCATGTTCGCATCAAGGAAGGCTCCCGTGAGCGTATTCAGGTGTTTGAGGGCACTGTCATTGCCAAGAAGCATGGCGGCATCTCTGAGGCCATCACTGTTCGTCGCGTCTCCTACGGCGTCGGCTGTGAGAAGGTATTCCCCCTGCACGCTCCCAACGTTGCAATGATCGAGACCGTCCGCAAGGGTAAGGTTCGTCGTGCAAAGCTGTACTATCTCCGCGACCGTATGGGCAAGGCTGCCAAGGTCAAGGAAAGAGTCTAATCCAAAAAACGAAAAAAAAGAGGGCTTGCCCTCTTTTTTTTTATGCTCTTTTCGTATATAATGGTTATATTATGGAAAAGTGTGCCTGCAAAAGGCCGATTTTGGATAAATTATGGGAGTTGACCGTTTTGAATAACAGAGATTATGAAGCTTGGGAGCAGCGACTGGAAGAAAATCAAGAACCCAATCCCGAGAAACAGAAGAAAGAATCTACCTGGCAGAAGACCGTGCTGCTGTACCTGCACGATCTGGTGTATCTGTTGCCGATTGCGATTTTGGTTTTGGCCCTGTGCTTCCGGATCGTGATGGTTTCGGGTACATCCATGAACAGCACGCTGCTGGATGGGGATTGCCTGCTGCTGCTGAGCAACACATTTTACCATGACCCTCAGTATGGCGACATTGTCGTTGCCAGCAAGGATAGCTTTGATGGCGGAAAATCCATTATCAAGCGTGTCATTGCCACGGAAGGGCAGTGGGTGGATATCGATTTTGAAGCAGGCGTCGTATTTGTCAGTGATGACGGTATGACTACCTGGCGGCAGTTGGATGAACCCTATGTGAATACGCCTACCAATTTGAAGGAGGGCGTACAGTTTCCTTTGTATGTGGAAGAGGGCTGTCTGTTTGTGATGGGAGATAACCGCAACGGATCCCGGGACAGCCGCAGCCCCGATATCGGACTGATTGACAAGCGGGAAGTGATGGGAAAAGTGATTTTCCTGATGATTCCCGGTACCAACGGAACGGACGGAAATGGTCAGCCCCTGGAGGAACGGGACTTTGGCAGAATAGGAGTTGTGGATTGATGGATCAGGAAAAAATGAATATCCAGTGGTATCCTGGCCATATGACCAAGACCCGGCGACAGATCGAAGCAGACCTGAAGCAGGTGGATGCGGTCTGTGAGATCGTGGATGCCCGGATTCCCCTGTCCAGCCGGAATCCGGATATTGACAGTATTTGTGCCGGCAAACCCCGGATTATTGTGCTCAATCGAATGGATCTTGCAGATCCTGCAGTGACCAAACGGTGGGCGGCATATTTCCGCGGTAAGGGCTATGCGGTGCTTGCTACGGATTGCAAGAGCCGGAAGGGTATTGCGGATTTTGTTCCCGCAGCCCGGACAGCTTGTGCCGAAAAGCTTCAGCGGGATGCGGCCAGAGGTATGAACAGACCCTTGCGAGTGATGGTAGTGGGCATTCCCAATGTGGGCAAGTCCACGCTGATCAATCAAATTTCCGGCCGTAAGGGTGCAAAGGCAGAGAACCGGCCCGGTGTGACCCGGGGCAAGCAATGGGTGACGGTGGACAGTGGCATGCTGCTGCTGGACACCCCCGGCATTCTTTGGCCCAAATTCGAGGATCCGGAGGTTGGTATGATGCTGGCCTACACCGGTGCGGTGAAGGAAGGCGTCATTGATATGGATGAGCTGGCCTGCAGACTTATGGAGCTGCTGAACCGGTTCTATCCGAAGACTCTGCTGGAGCGGTACAAGGTAGAAGCCCCGGTGGGAACGCCCGGTTGGGAACTGCTGGAAATGGCAGGCCGCAAGCGTGGCTTCTTACTTGCAAGAGGTGAGGTCAATCTGGAACGGATGGCCAAGGTGCTTCTGGACGAATACCGCAGCGGCAAGCTTGGTAAGTTTACACTGGAAGAGCCGGAGGGACAGTAAATGTCTGAATATCATATGTGGGAGATCGAGGACGGTCTTTACAGCCGGGGAATTATGAACATCTGTGGCGTTGACGAAGCCGGAAGAGGACCTTTGGCCGGTCCGGTGTGTGCGGCAGCGGTGATTTTGCCCCCTCACTTGGAAATCCCGGGCCTGAATGACAGCAAAAAGCTGACGGATAAGAAAAGACGGGAGCTGTTTCCGATCATAAAAGAGCAGGCCATTGCCTACGGAATCGGTTTGGCCAGCCATGAGGAGATCGATGAGATCAATATTCTGCAGGCTACATTTTTGGCTATGCAGCGAGCTATTGACCAGCTGGAGGGAAAGGCAGACTTTGCCCTCATTGACGGCAACCGGGAAAAGGATTTTGGCCTACCGGTGATGACTGTGGTCAAAGGCGACGGCCGCAGTGCCAATATCGCTGCCGCGTCTGTTTTGGCAAAGGTGACCAGAGATGACATTCTGGAGGAGCAGGCAAAGCTGTACCCCCAGTTTGGCTTTGAAATCCACAAGGGCTACGGCACCAAGGCACATTATGAGGCTTTGCGTACATACGGCCCCAGTCCGATTCACAGAATGACCTTTTTGAAGAAGTTTTATGGCGAGAAATAATTTGTCCGGTGCCTGGGGTGAGGCTCTGGCGGCGGAATATCTGCGGAAAAAGCATTATAAGGTCGTTGCGGCCGGTTATCGGTGCCGATTCGGTGAGATCGATCTGATTGTGCAAAATCGAAAGTATTTGGTTTTCGTGGAGGTCAAGACCCGTAAAAACGGTGATTTTGCCGGAGCGAGAGAATATGTTGACCGGAACAAGCAGGACAGAATCCGGGTGACTGCCTCGATGTATCTGTCCCAAAATCCCACGAATCTGCAACCCCGGTTTGATGTGGTGGAAGTGTATGCACCCCATGGGGAGCAGACGGAAAAACCGGAAATTATCCACATGGAGGATGCCTTTACATGAGCTTTCCTGTATTTGATTTGCATTGTGATACTGCTCTGGCTTTGTTGGGCAAGGAGCTTGTCGGTGGTAATGAACTGAAAAGTAATGAGCTGCACATTGACCTGGATCGGGCAAGGGCTTTGCCCGGCTATGCCCAGTGTTTTGCCTGCTTTACCACGCCCTTTATGGAGGAGTGGTACAAAAAGTCGCCGGTGGAGATATTTGAGCGGGAAATGGCGATGATCCTGCATCAAATGGAGAAAAACCCCGGAATCATTCGGCAAGTATACTCTGCAGGGGAAGTTCGTAAGAATCTGGAAAAGGGGATTATGTCCGGGATTCTGACCATTGAGGGCCCTGCGGGCTTTGGTTTCGATCCGGCTCTGCTGGAGGATCTTTATGCTATTGGTTTCCGGATGACAACCCTGGGCTGGAATGAAATGAATGTGCTGACCGGCTCTCATAAAACCGGCGGCAGACTGACCGATCAGGGTAGGGAATTTGTCAAAGAAGCCCAGCGGGTGGGCATGATGGTAGACGTTAGCCACATCAGCGACGAGGGTTTTTGGGATATCATGGATATTACGAACAAACCCATTGTTGCCAGCCATTCCAACAGCCGGGCGGTATGCGACAACAGCCGGAATCTGACGGACGATATGTTCCGGGCTATCTGCCAAAGCGGCGGTGTAGCCGGCTTTAATCAGTGTGCTCCCTTCGTGGGAGAGAATCCGGATTTGGATACGGTGTGTGATCACATTCTTCACTTTTTGGAACTGGATCCTGAGGGTACCCACATTGCCCTCGGCGGCGACCTGGACGGTTGCGATGAACTGCCGGAGGGCTTTGACGGCGTACAAAGCTATCCTGCTATGGCGGCAAAGCTGCTGGAGCGGGGCGTGGATGATAAGACTTTGCACAAAATCTATTGGGAAAATGCATTGGGAGTGATGGAAATATGCTGTACGTAACCACAAGAAACAGACACGATGCCCATACCGCACATAGAACGCTTTGTTCCGATCGGGCACCGGATGAGGGTATGTATGTGCCGTTTAAAATGGCAGAGCTGAGCCGTCAGCAGGTGATTGGCCTTGGACAGATGAGCTTCGGCCAGTGCGTTGCGGAAACGCTGAACCAATTCTTTGCCTGCAATATTACCGGTTGGGATGTGGAGTTCTGCATTGGCCGGTATCCTGCCAAGATTGAAGATGTGGGACATCGGATCCTGGCGGCACAGACTTGGCACAATCTGGTAGGAGATTACGCCTGGGCAGAAAAGAGCCTTGCAGAGTACATCTGTGGAGACAGTATGCCCCGGGAAGGTGCCACCGGTTGGGTGAAGATTGCGATTCGTATCGCATTTTTGACCGGCGTATTTGGTGAATTAATCCGCAGAGGAGTTGCGGATCCGGAGCATCCGTTGGATGTGGCGGTGCCTGCGGGAGATTTTTCCATTCCCATGAGCGTGTGGTATGCCAGACAGATGGGTCTGCCCATCGCCAATATCATCTGCAGCAGCGAGGAAAACGGCTGCGTGTGGGATCTGCTGCATTTGGGTGCGGTGAAGACCGATGAATCCATCCCGGAGCATCTGGAGCGGCTGATTTGTGAGACTTTGGGCCAGGACGAAAGCACCCGGTTTGCCCAGATCTGTGCCATGGAGGGCGAATACAGCTTGCTGGGCATCGACGCGGAGAAGCTGCGTAAGGGTATGTTTGCGGCGGTGATCAGTAAGGATCGGCTGTTCGGTACGATTCCCAGCGTATACCGTACCAGCGACTATATTTTGGGACCTGCAGCAGCTTTGGCATACAGCGGATTGCTTGACTACCGGGCTAAGACCGGTGAAAACCGCAGAGCTCTGCTGCTGGCAGAACGCAGCCCTATGTGTGACTGCGATTTTGTGGCCCGGATCATGAATATGACTGTGCCGGAGCTGAGAGCAAAAATGAAGTAAAGGAGAAATGGACATGGCTCTTTACGCCATCGGCGACCTGCATTTATGCCTGGGCGTAGAAAAGCCCATGGACATTTTTGGCGGTGCCTGGGTTGGATATATGGACAAGCTAAAAGAGGGCTTGTCCGTAATCACCCCGGAGGATACCACGGTGCTTTTGGGCGATCTGAGCTGGGCGTTGGGTCTTGACAGTGCCAAAGCGGATTTTGCATGGATCAACGAAATTCCCGGCAGGAAGATTATTCTCAAGGGCAATCATGATTACTGGTGGAGCACTGCGGCGAAATTTTACAAATTCTGCGAAGAGAACGGCTTTTCCGATATGTTTATTTTGAATAATAACCATTTCGAGTATGATGGTTACGCCATCTGCGGGACTCGCGGCTGGTTCTTTGAGGAAGAGAAAAGCGGTGAGCACGACGAAAAGGTGTTCAAACGGGAGTTGCTTCGGTTGGAGGCATCCCTGAAGGCAGCGGGTGAGCTGCCGAAGATGGTTTTCCTCCACTATCCGCCCAGATACAAGGGCTATGAATGCCCGGAAATTCTAAAGCTGCTGGAGCAGTACGGGGTATCCCGGTGTTTCTACGGTCACCTGCATGGTGCCAGCCACGGCTTGGCGATGGAGGGGCTGTGGGACGGTGTGGATTTCCGTCTGGTGTCGGCAGATAAGCTGAATTTTCAACCTTTTAAAGTATTGCCATAATGAAGACAGCATCGCATTTGCGGTGCTGCCTTTTTTCTTGACAAGAGCAATACTTCGTGGTACGATGTATTACACAAGAGGAGGTATGGTATGGATATTCAGTTGAAACGGGGTCTTTTGGATGTGTGCGTACTGGCGGCAATTAAAAATGAGGATTCCTACGGATACAAGATCATCAAGGACATGAAGCCGTTTATAGAGCTTTCGGAATCCACCCTATATACCATTTTAAAACGGTTGGAGCTGGCGGGGATGCTGACAGTGCGAAATGCGGAGCATGGGGGAAGGCTTCGCAAGTATTACCGCATTACCGATACTGGTCGTAACCGTATCGAAGAATTTAAGGCTGATTGGAAAGAAATCCTTTCCATTTATCAATTTGTGATGAAGGAGGATGACGGCTGTGACAAAGGTTAAATTTCTGATGCTGCTGCATGAAAGGCTGGCCGGTTTGCCACTCGACGAGGTGGAGGAACGGCTGAGTTTTTACAGTGAAATGATCGATGACCGGATGGAAGAGGGCCTTTCTGAGGAAGAGGCGGTGGCGGCAATAGGAACTGTGGATGAAATCGTTGTGCAGATTATTGCGGACATTCCACTGACGAAGATCGCTATGGATAAATGTAAGCCGAAAAGACGGCTCCGGGCAGGGGAAATTCTGCTGCTGGCCTTGGGCAGCCCTGTATGGCTCTCACTGCTGGTGGCCGCTGTTGCGGTTGTTTTTTCACTGTATATATCTGCCTGGGCGGTGATCGCATCGGTATGGGCGGTCTTTGTTTCGCTGGTTGGGTGTGCTGTGGGCTGTATCGTGGGCGGAATCGGATTTACGGTTTTGGATCATGCCCTGACAGGATTGGCGGTTATTGCTGCCGGACTGGTGTGCGGAGGCTTGGCTGTGTTTACATTCCTTGGCTGTAGGGCAGTGACCAAAGGCGTGCTGATACTGACGAAGAAAACGGTACTGTGGATGAAAAAAAGTTTCGCGAAAAGGGAGGGCACGGTATGAGCAAGAAAATGAAATTGTGGCTCCTGATCGCGACCGCGGCAATCGTAATAGGCTGTATAATGTTAGGAGTTGTGATGTCAATTATGGGTTGGGATTTATCAAAACTTTCAACAATGAAATATGTAACAAATGAATATGTGATCGATGAGGAATTTCAAAATATCCGGGTAAGCACGGGTACGACGAATGTGGTATTTATTCCCACAAAGGATGAAACGGCAAAGGTGATATGCAAGGAGTTGGAAAAGGTACGGCATTTGGTCACGGTGGAGGACGGCACGCTGGTTATTGCAGCGGAGGATGAGCGGGAATGGTATGACCATATCGGTATCAATTTTGACAGCCCGAAAATCACGGTGTATCTGCCTGAAAATAATGGTACGGTTTCTGCGATGTATGGTTCGATTTCGGTGCAGGGCGGTACGGGTGATGTAAATTGCTTTGTTTCCGCTACGGAAATAAACCTGCACACAACCACCGGAGATATTTTCGTAGAGAATATCTCTGCCGGAGCGATGGAGCTGTCTGTTTCAACGGGGTCTGTTACGGTGGTTGGTGTGACCTGCGGCAGTGACATTCAGGTGGATGCCTCCACCGGTAGAGTCAATGTTATGAATGTTCACTGTAAAAGCTTTTCCTCCGAGGGAAGCACCGGTGATGTGATTCTGGAGCGTCTGCTTACGGATGAGCAGATATTCGTCCGAAGAAGCACCGGCAATGTGAAGTTTGACCATTGCGATGCGATGGCTCTGATCCGGGTGGAGGTCAACACCGGTGATATAAAAGGCAGCTTCTTATCCGGTAAGATCTTCAGCGTCAATACCAATACGGGCAATGTTGACGTTCCGGTATCCGAAGAGGGGCATGGAGAATGTCAGATTTCTACCCGGACAGGAAATGTAAGGATTATCATCGACGAGAATCCTATGATTTAATATGGACCGGAGGATGGCAGCATCCTCCGGTTTTCCTTTTGGAAATACGCAGAAATTTGGCGGATTTTGCAGAAGTAGGGGAGGAAAATCGCCCAATGCCGTGAAAAATAGAAAAAATCAAAAAAATAATAAAAAAAGTGTGGACATTTCGGGGTTTCTTTGATAAAATACTACGGCTGTAAATATAAAAATAAAATGGCTCAACTATGGGCCTATATGGAGGAAAATACCATGATCGTAAAGAATATCGAAAAGAAGGGCAATGAAACCACCATCGTTGTCGAGATCGACAAGGAACTGATGGAGAAGGGTGTCAATGCCGCATACCTGAAGCAGCGTAAGAACATTATGCTGCCCGGCTTCCGTAAGGGCAAGGCTCCCCGGAAGATGATTGAGTCCATGTACGGTGCTCATGTCTTCTATGAAGACGGCCTGGAGGAGATCTTCCCCGAGGTTTACCAGTTCGCTGTCATTGACCAGGGCGTGAAGGCCGTGGGCCGTCCCAGCCTGACTGATATGGACATCAGCGAGGATAACATTGTTACCCTGACCCTGACCACCGAGGTTTACCCCGAGGTCACTCTGGGCGATTACAAGGGCCTGGAGATTGAGAAGGCTGAGGCTACCGTTACCGACGAGCAGGTTGCTGCCGAGCTGGACCGTATGGCTCAGAATGTGGCTTCTACTGAGACTGTTGAGCGTGCCGCTGAGATGGGCGACACCGCTAACATCGACTTCGAAGGCTTCCTGGATGGCGTACCCTTCGACGGCGGCAAGGGCGAAGGCCATGACCTGAAGTTGGGCTCCAACTCTTTTGTTCCCGGCTTCGAGGAGCAGGTTGTCGGCATGAGTGCCGGCGAGGAGAAGGACATCGACATTACCTTCCCCGAGGATTACCATGCTGAGCTGGCCGGCAAGGCTGTGGTTTTCCACGTTAAGTGCAACAAGGTGACCACCACCAATGTGCCCGCACTGGACGATGAGTTTGCCAAGGACGTTTCTGAGTTTGAGACTCTGGAAGAGCTGAAGGCTGACATCCGTGCAAAGGCTCTGGAGAATGCCCAGAAGCAGATCGACAGTGCTTTCGAGCAGGCTGCTGTTGAGAAGGCTGCTGAGAACACCACTGTGGATATGCCCAAGGGTCTGATTGAGTCCGAGCTGGACAACCAGATGGAGCGTTTTGCTTACCAGCTGCAGATGAGCGGCTACTCCATGGAGCAGTACGCCAAGATGATGGGCGGCGACATGGCTACCATGCGTAACGCTTTCCGTCCCGCTGCTGAGAAGCAGGCTAAGATCAACGTGACTCTGGAGAAGATCATCGAGGTCGAGGGTATCACCGTTTCCGACGAGGAGCTGGAGGCTGAGTTTGCTTCTCTGGCTGAGCAGTATGGCCTGGAGGTCGACAAGATCAAGTCCATGGTTCCCTCTGAGGAGGTTCTGGCTAACCTGAAGAACCGCAAGGCTGTGAAGGTGATCGTGGACAGTGCCGTTGCTGTCGCTCCCAAGGCTGAGTAAAATACCGGAATAACCCGGCTAATTAATGGTTAGAATGTTTCGAAGGACCTGAAAGGAGACATGACCATGAGTTTTATCCCTTATGTTGTTGAGCAGACCAGCCGCGGCGAACGCAGCTACGATATTTTCTCCCGTCTGCTGAATGATCGCATCATTTTCCTGTCCGAGGAAGTCAACGATACCACTGCCAGTCTGGTCGTGGCACAGCTGCTGTACCTGGAAGCTCAGGATCCGGACAAGGATATTCAGTTTTATATCAACAGCCCCGGTGGCAGCGTGACTGCCGGTATGGCCATCTATGACACCATGCAGTACATCAAGTGCGATGTTGCCACCATTTGCGTGGGCATGGCGGCGTCCATGGGTGCATTCCTGCTCAGTGCCGGCACCAAGGGCAAGCGTATGGCTCTGCCCAATGCGGAGATCATGATCCACCAACCCTCTGCAGGCACTCAGGGTCAGATCACCGATATGGCCATTCACATGAAGCGTCTGCAGACCATCAAGGAGCGGATGAATAAGATTCTGGCCGAAAACACCGGCAAGAGCGTGGAGGAAGTTACCGCCGCCTGCGAGCGTGATAACTTCATGACCGCTCAGGAGGCTTTGGAATTTGGCCTGGTTGACCGGGTTCTGGAGCGTCACTGATTCTGATTTAGGAAAGGCGACCAAAGTTCATGGCAAAAAAAGATGAACAGGGCATCCGCTGCAGCTTCTGCGGCAAACGCGAGACTCAGGTGGAGCGGTTGATCGCCGGCCCCGGAGTATGCATTTGCAGTGAATGTGTGCAGGCCTGCAGCGAATTACTGGGAGATGAGATCCAGGTGGATTATCGGGGCAAGCTCCGCGAGCCCGAGCATCTTCCTACCCCCGCGGAGATCAAGACCTTCATGGACGGCTATATTGTCGGCCAGGAGGAAGCGAAGATCGCACTGAGTGTAGCGGTCTACAATCACTATAAGCGAATCTATCTGGCTACGGACTCCGAAGTGGAGCTGCAAAAGAGCAACATTTTGCTCATCGGCCCCACCGGCAGCGGCAAGACCCTCTTTGCCCAGACCCTGGCCAAGATTCTGAACGTTCCTTTCGCTATCGCCGATGCAACGACATTGACCGAAGCCGGTTATGTGGGCGATGATGTGGAGAATATTCTGCTGCGACTGCTGCAGGCTGCTAATTTCGATATCGATCTTGCCGAGCATGGCATCATCTACATCGATGAAATGGATAAGATTGCCCGCAAGAGCGAAAATACCTCCATCACCCGGGATGTGTCCGGCGAGGGTGTTCAGCAGGCTCTGCTGAAGATTCTGGAGGGTACGGTTGCCAGTGTGCCGCCCCAGGGTGGCCGCAAGCATCCCCAGCAGGAAATGATCCAGGTGGATACCTCCAACATTCTGTTTATCTGTGGCGGTGCTTTTGACGGTCTGGATAAGATCATCGAGAACCGTACAGACCGGTCCGCCATCGGCTTCGATGCACCGGTGCAGAGCAAGAAGCAGCGGGATGTGGGCAAGCTGCTGGCTCAGGTAGAGCCCCACGATCTGCTGAAGTTCGGCATTATTCCCGAGCTGGTAGGCCGTTTGCCGGTGATTACCTGTTTGCAGTCGCTGACCCAGGAGGATCTGGTGAAGATCCTGACCGAGCCGAAGAATGCCCTGACCCGGCAGTATCAGAAGCTGTTGGAGCTGGACAATGTGGAGCTGGAGATTCAGCCCCAGGCTCTGCAGGAGGTTGCCAAGAAGGCACTGGACCGTCAGATTGGTGCGAGAGGACTGCGGGCAATTATGGAAAGTGTCATGACCAAGATCATGTATACCATTCCTTCTGATTTGTCCATAAAGAAGGTTGTCATCACCCGGGATGCAATTCTGGGCGGTGAGCCGAAGATCCTGCGTGATCCGAAGAATCCTCGGGTCCAGCCGGGCAAAAATAAGTAACGATGCGAAGGGGGTAGCGTTCTACCCCCTTTTGCTTGTTATACAAAGGAGAACCCTATGAGTGAATTGATTAGCATCGGCAATATGCCGATATTGGCGTTGCGTGGTCTTGCGGTGTTCCCGGATCAGACCATCCACTTTGAGGTGGGTCGGATGAAGTCCGTTTTGGCACTGGAAGAGGCCATGAAGAGCGACCAAAATCTGCTGCTGATCCCCCAGAAGGACATCGCCAATGATGATCCGGATTGGAACGACCTGTATCCCATGGGTACGGTTGCCAAGATCAAGCAGATTTTGAAATCTCACAACGATACGATCCGGGTTCTGGTCACGGGCTTGTACCGGGCAAGGATCCAGGAGGGCTTGCAGAAGGAGCCGTTTCTTTCCGGTAAGGTGATTTCTGTTCCCGAGACGGAAGTGACGGAGAACCTTCGCAGCCGTGCTCTTCGCCGGGAGGCAAATGCACTGTACGGTGCCTACGTGGAGTTGACGGAGCATTCTGCCCAGGCGGTGCAGCTGCGGATGCTGGCGTCGGACAGCTGTGGCTTTGTGGCCGACAGCATCGGTCAGAATTCCGGATTTGATTACAAGGATAAAGTCAGCCTTCTGCGGCAGCTGAATCCCATTAAGCGTCTGGAAATGGCGGTGCGTTTGCTGCGGCAGGAAACAGAGATGCTGCGGCTGGAATCCGACATTCAGGAGAAAACCCGCTTCAATATCGACCAGCATCAGAAGGATTACTACCTGCGTGAGCAGATGAAGGTAATTCAGGATGAGTTGGGTGAGGATGACCGCTCGGAGTTTGCGGAGTATGAAAAGGGAATTCTGCTGCTGAATCTGCCGGAGGAAAGTGAAACGAAGCTGCTGAAGGATCTGGATCGGCTGAAAAAGCAGCCCTTCGGCTCTTCCGAGGGTGCGGTGCTGCGGAATTATCTGGACACTGTACTGGAGCTTCCCTGGAACAGCAAAACCAAGGAACGCATTGATGTGGAAGCTGCCAGAAAGATTCTGGAAAAGGATCATTTTGGCTTGGAAAAGGTGAAGGAGCGGATTTTGGAGACCATTGCCGTTCGGCAGATGGCACCGAAAATGCCTCCCCAGATCATCTGTCTGGTTGGCCCTCCCGGTGTGGGTAAGACCTCCATCGCATACTCCGTCGCGAAGGCGTTGAACCGGAAAATGGCCCGAATCGCTTTGGGCGGTGTCCACGATGAGGCGGATATCCGGGGCCACAGAAAGACCTATGTAGGAGCAATGCCCGGACGCATTCTGTCTGCCATGATTCAGGCCGGCAGCAACAATCCGCTGCTTTTGCTGGATGAGGTGGACAAGATGGGTTCGGATTACCGTGGCGACCCCAGCGCGGCCCTGCTGGAGGTGCTGGATGCAGAGCAGAACAAGACCTACCGGGACCACTATCTGGAGCTGCCTTACGATCTGTCCGATGTGATGTTCATCACAACAGCCAATACGCTGGATACGGTGCCCAGGCCGTTGCTTGACCGTATGGAGGTCATTGAACTGGGCTCGTACACCGACGAGGAAAAGCTGCGGATCGCAGTGGATCATTTACTGCCGAAGCAGATGAAAAAGCACGGCCTGAAAAAGTCCATGCTGAAGGTTTCTGAAGATGCGGTTCGGGAAATGATCACCTGCTACACCCGGGAATCCGGTGTGCGGCAGCTGGAGCGTTGTCTGGCGGAAATTTGCCGGAAGGCAGATATGCGGTTGCTGTCCGGTGAGAAGCGGATCAGCGTTTCCGGCAGCAATCTGACGGAGTTTTTGGGCGTGCGGAAATACCTGCCGGACCGGTTGGCAAATTCGGATCAGATTGGACTGGTCACGGGCCTTGCCTGGACATCCGTTGGCGGCGAGGTTTTGGAAGTAGAAGTCAATGTGATGGATGGCTCCGGCAAGCTGGAGCTGACCGGCAATTTGGGCGATGTGATGAAGGAATCTGCTCATGCGGCACTCAGCTATATCCGTGCCAATGCCAAGCAGCTTGGCGTTGCGGAGGATTTCTACAAGACCAAGGATATTCATGTGCATTTCCCAGAGGGTGCTGTGCCGAAGGACGGTCCTTCTGCCGGTGTAACCGTTTGCACTGCCATGGTCAGTGCATTGACCGGCGTGCCGGTGCGGCGGGATGTGGCCATGACCGGAGAGATCTCCATCCGCGGTCGGGTGCTGCCCATCGGCGGCCTGAAGGAGAAGACCATGGCGGCTCTGCGTCATGGCGTCCGGACGGTGATCATCCCCAGTCGGAACGAACGGGACTTGGAGCTGATCGATCAGACGGTTCGCAAATCCCTGAACTTTATTACTGCACAGACTGTGGATGTGGTGCTGGAGGCGGCATTGGTTAAGCCGAATACCGTGGCACATACCGGTTTGCTGGGCACATTGCCCGAGGATGTGCAGGGAAGACATAAGAAGCCGGGAATCCGGCAGTGAGGTGGCTATGAACTTACAGAAAGTCGAGTTTCTGCTCTCTGCGGCAAATCCCAAAAATTTCCCGGGAAATCGGTTGCCGGAGATCGCCTTTGCAGGCAAATCCAATGTGGGCAAGTCCTCGGTGATCAACCGTCTGCTGCAGCGGAAGAATTTCGCCCGTGTGGGCGACAAGCCGGGTAAAACCATCCATGTGAACTACTTTACGGTTGACAGCAAGTGCTATTTTGTGGATCTGCCGGGTTACGGCTATGCCAAGGTCTCTCAATCCGAGCGGGATCGTTGGGGAAAGCTGATGGAGGACTACTTTGCGGCCGGACGGATCGATTTGGGTGTTTTGATCGTGGATTATCGGCATCCGCCCACAAATAACGACATTACCATGGCACGCTGGTTTATGGACAGCGGCTGTCGGTTTGTGGTGGTAGCCAACAAGATGGACAAGCTGAAGAAAAGTGAGTTGGAGCCGAACCTGGCGACCATTCGTGTAGACTTGGAGCTGCCGGAGGATTGTCCGGTGATACCGTTCTCCGCGGAGAAGGGTAACGGCAGGGAAGAGCTGCTACGGCATATCTTGAGTGTTGTGAATGAATAAAAAATGGAGTGAAGCAACTGCTTCACTCCATTTTTACTTGCTAATTTATTCGCCTGCTTTGATCTGCTTCAGGGCAGTGGCCAGCTGGTCGGGGCAGGAGGTGGGCTTGCCACCGCAGGAGATGCCCTCCAGGCGGGCGATGACAGCGTCAACATCCATGCCTTCGACAAGAGCACCGATGCCCTTGAGGTTGCCGTTGCAGCCACCGATGTACTGGACGTTCTTCAGCTTGCCATCCTCGATCTCAAACAGAATGCTCCGGGAGCAGGTGCCTTTGGTAGTGTATTCGTACTGCATAATGATAATTTCCTTTCTTTATTTGATTATGTCAGCGATTTCGGCACCGATCAGCTTGACAAGGGCCTGCGGATCCAGAATCATCTGGTGGCCCCGTTCACCGGCGGAAACGCCGATTTCGTCGCAGAGTATACAGGTTTCATCCATGTGGGTGGGGTATTTTTTCTTCATGCCGACGGGACTGCAGCCACCGCGGATATAGCCGGTCAAGGCCAAAAGCTCCTTTACAGCCACCATTTCCATATTCTTATCACCAGCGGCTTTGGCTGCCTTTTTCAAGTCCAGCTCGCAGCAAACGGGGATGCAGAATACATGAATGCCGGTGCGTTCGCCCCGGGCGACAAGGGTTTTGAAAACCTGCTCTTCGGGCATACCCATTGCATGGGCGGCGTGGGTGCCCTTGAGGTCATTTTCGTCATAATCGTAGAATGCCTCCCGGCAGGGTATGCCAGCTTGTTCCACTAAGCGGACTGCGTTTGTTTTGTTTGCCATATGATCACCAATACTATTATACGACGGCTGTCAACACCCATATGCGAGAGGAATCGGAAGTTGACATATTATCGCTGAGCGTGTATAATAAATAGGATTATGGGGTTCTATAACTATCATTAAGAAACGCTTGAGTGCGATTTACACCGAAAGGAATCATGGTTTATGAATAAGAACGGTATTGCCGGTATATTGAAATACCGATTCCTGCTGTCACAGCTTGTGAGCCGGGATTTTAAGACACGGTATAAGCGGAGTATTTTGGGCGTGCTTTGGAGTATGCTCAACCCGCTGTTAACAATGTCGGTGCAGTATATAGTATTTGCGAATCTCTTTAAGTGGGATGTGGATAACTATGCTGTTTATCTGCTCATCGGTACGGTTACCTTTAACTTCTTCTCTGAGGCAACGCAGGCTGCATTAACTTCCATTACCGGCAGTGCATCCTTGATCACAAAGGTATATATACCGACCTATGTATTCCCCGTGGCTAAAGTTCTGTCATCGTGCATCAATCTTTGTTTCTCCACGTTAGCACTGTATCTGATCATCTTTATTCAGGGTTTGCCCCTGAATCCCTATCATCTGCTGATTCCTGTGATGTATGTGATGCTGATCGGATTTACGGTTGGTATTGGCTTGATTCTGTCCTCGCTGATGGTGTATTTCCGGGATACGCAATTTTTGTACGGTGTTGTGATCGTACTGTGGATGTACCTGACTCCGCTGTTCTATCCTGTGGATATCATTCCGGCTGAGTGGATGGGCGTTTACAGCCTGAACCCGATGTTTCAGTATGTAACCTTCTTCCGCACGCTGGTGCTGGAGGGAGCAATGCCTTCGCTGCAATGCTTTGGTTTCTGCTTTGGCTATTGCGTAGGCTTCCTGCTGCTTGGCTATGCCGTTTTCCGCAAGCTGAAGCGTAACTTTATTCTGTATATCTGAGGTGGCAATATGTCAGATATTATGATCGATATTCAGGAAGCCACAATGGACTTCCATGTGGATCACGAAAACACCAACAGTTTTAAAGAGTTTTTCGTGAATCTCCTCAAAGGAAAACTTCACTACGACCACTTCCGTGCGGTAGACAATGTAAGTATCCGGATCAAACGGGGCGAGGTATGCGGTATCGTTGGCAGAAACGGTGCAGGTAAATCCACGTTGCTGAAAATGATTGCCGGTGTTCTGAAGCCCACTGGCGGTAAGATTGATATTTACGGCAACATTGCACCGATGCTGGAGCTGGGTGCCGGTTTTGACCAGGATCTGACGGCCAGAGAGAATATTTATCTCAACGGTGCAATCTTGGGATACAGCAAGGCTTTTTTGGACAGTAAGTTTGATGATATCGTTAGGTTCTCTGAACTGGAACGGTTCATTGATCAGCCTGTGCGTACCTTCTCTTCCGGTATGATGATGCGTCTTGCTTTCTCCATTGCTACACAGATCGATCCGGAGATATTGATCGTTGATGAGATACTGTCCGTCGGTGACAGTCATTTCCGGCAGAAAAGTGAGGGCCGTATGCGGGAAATGATGAGTGGCGGTACAACTGTATTGATGGTCTCCCATGTGCTGGGACAAATTCGCAGCATGTGCGACCGGGTGATCTGGCTGGACCATGGCAGAGTGGTTATGGATGGTGATCCCCAGATGGTATGTGATGCCTATGAAGGTTTGATCGATTTTGAAAACGCTCCCCAATTTGAGATCGGTTGCCATAAGGATGATATTCAGCGTATCACGATGTATCCGGATAACTGGCTGCCGCCGGAGGGTTCCTATAAGATCAAAACCGGCCCTATGGGCTTGGTGTCTGGTTCACTGCTGTGTCCTTTTAACGATTTGACGGGTAACGAAAAAGTCAGAATTACTCTGGATTGCAACGGTGATGCAGATCCGATTGTGATCGCGATTAAGGAAGAACACACCAGCTTCGAGATTCAGGGTAAGCCCGATACCATTGTAACGGTGCACATCAACAGTAATTTCTCCCGGTCTCCGGGTAACGATGTAAGAAAGCTATCTGTCCTGCTGGAGGACACCGACGGCAATTGACAGCCGTAAAATGCAGCAACTTCAGCGTGTTGCAGATTCTCAGAAAGGAGAACGCTGATGGCAATGTTAGATAAAGATTCGCTGTATGGCACAGATGAGCAGGGGTTGGAAACGGAACGGATCCTTCGCCAACGCTTGGAATATACGCAGGCGGAATGCGGACGTTTGCAAAGGGCACTTGTTGAAGAAGAAGAGAAAAATGAGCAGTTAAGCAACGAACTGGCAAGCTGCAAGGCCGAATGCAAGCAGTTAAGGGAAACGGAAAACAGTTTACGTGAGGAGGTCCGGGAACTGCGAAGCAGCCGCACCTGGAAGATTGGCCGGATTTTTACCGGAACGGTGCGATTTTTGGTTCCGGTTGGCAGCAAGCGGGCACTGGCCCTGCGGCTGCTGTGGTCTATGGTCAGACACCCGATTAAGTTCTTTAAGAGCCTTTCTTTCCGGAAATTCAAGAAGTTTTTCCGCTTGTTGAGAAAAGGCAACATAGAGGGAATCAAGCTGCTGATTCAAAGCAATATTACCGGCGAGCCTGCACCGTCGACCATTGATGTGATCGTACCGCAGATTGTTCCGGTGGAGCTGGACAAAAAGAAATCCCAAAAGGATTACCCGGTGGTGCAGGTGCCCCAGTGGGATGATCCGAAGGTTTCGATTGTGATACCGGTATACAACCAGTTTGAGTATACTTATCACTGCGTCTGCTCTATTATTCGCAACAGCGGTGATATCTCCTATGAGATCATTATCGCTAATGACTGCTCTACGGATCTGACCACAAAAATTGAAGAGATTCTGCCAGGTGTTACCTGTGTAACCAATGCAGAAAATCTGCGTTTTCTGCGTAACTGCAACCATGCGGCACAGTATGCCAAGGGTCAGTATATTTTGTTCCTGAATAACGACACTCAGGTTCAGCCGGATTGGCTGGAGCCTCTGGTGACATTGATCGAGAGTGCGGATGA
The DNA here is from genome assembly GCA_015067945.1 of Oscillospiraceae bacterium. GTDB lineage: Bacteria > Bacillota > Clostridia > Oscillospirales > Oscillospiraceae > Faecousia. The sequence goes on along the minus strand of SVLM01000009.1, from coordinate 27,590 downwards.
TATCGGCATGGTGGGCTCCAAGCTTATTTACCCGGACGGATTGCTCCAGGAAGCAGGTGGCATACTGTGGAAGGACGGTTCTGCCTGGAACTTCGGCAATCGGCAAAATCCTGCACTGCCGCAATTTAACTATGTCAAGCAAGTGGACTATATCTCCGGTGCAGCGATTATGCTGAGCCGGGTATTATGGGAGCAGATCGGTGGCTTTGACGATGCCTTTGCCCCCGCTTATTGCGAAGACAGTGATCTGGCGTTTACAGTACGCAAATTGGGCTACCGGGTCATGTATCAGCCGAAGTCTGTTGTAGTGCATTTTGAAGGCGTATCCAACGGCACAGACACAAGTTCCGGTCAAAAGCAGTACCAGGTGATCAACGCCAAGAAATTCCGTGAGAAGTGGGCACAGGAGCTGCAGAAGCATCCCGAGAATGGCGAGAATGTATTCCAGGCCCGGGATTACTCTTACGATAAGAAAACTCTGCTGATGATCGATCACTATGTACCCCATTTTGATCGGGATGCCGGAAGCCGTACAGTTTATCAGTATCTGCGGCTTTTTGTTGAGGCAGGATTTAATGTGAAGTTTATCGGTGACAATTTCTACCAGCATGAGCCATATACCACAGCGTTGCAGCAGTTGGGTATTGAGGTTCTTTACGGTGCTCAGTATGCCGAGAGCTGGAAGAGCTGGATCAGAGAAAATTCGGAGCATATTGACTATGTGTTCCTGAATCGGCCTCACATTGCACCAAAGTATCTGGATTTTCTGCGGCAGAACACCAAGGCAAAGATCGTATATTACGGTCATGACCTGGCCTTCCTGCGGGAAATGCGGGAATACGAGATTACCGGCGATCTGTCCCTGAAGGATTCTGCGGCAGATTGGAAAAACAAGGAATTGTCCCTCATGGCCAAGGCGGATATGGCCTATTATCCGTCCTATGTGGAAGTGGATGAGATTCATAAAATTGATCCCGGGATTTCGGTTAAGGCAATTCCTGCCTATATCTTTGACAATGTCAGCTGGGGCGGCTACGATTTTGACACCCGCAAGGATATTATGTTCATAGGCGGCTTCAGCCATCGACCCAATGTGGATGCGGTGAAATGGATTGCAGAGGAAATTCTACCGGAGCTGCTGCGATATCTGCCGGATGTGAAGATCCATATTCTGGGCTCCAACGCACCTAAGGAAATTCTGGCACTGGCTAACGATCATCTGATTATGGAAGGCTTTGTGACGGATGAACAGCTGGAGTGGTTCTACCGGAACTGCCGTATTTCTTTGGTGCCCCTGCGTTATGGTGCGGGCATTAAGGGTAAGGTTGTGGAGGCAATGCGTTACGGTACTCCTGTTGTGACCACTACCATTGGAGCCGAGGGTATTCCCGATGCAGAGAAAGCCATTCTGATCGAGGACGATGCAAAGACTATGGCGAAAAAGATGGCCGAGCTGTATTGCAATGCATCCAGACTGGAAGAAATGAGCCGAAATTGCATTGGCTATATTCAGGATAATTATTCGACAAAAAATGCCATTTCTGTGATTGGTCCGGAGTTTGGCTTGCAGTGAAAGGAAGAACACTATGGTCATTACGAAAACACCGTTTCGCATGTCCTTTTTCGGCGGCGGTACGGATCTGCCGGAATTCTTCCGCGAACACGGCGGTGCCGTGATCTCTACGACATTTGACAAGTACTGTTATGTCAATGTTCGTCATTTACCGCCATTTTTTGAATATAGCACCGAGCTGTCCTATGCAAAGATGGAACGGGTGAAGGAAGTGGCTGAGATTGAGCACCCTGCGATTCGGGAGGCCATGAAGGCTCTGGATATGCACGATATCCGTCTAACCTATGAGGCAGATCTGCCGGCCAGAACCGGTCTGGGTACCAGTTCCTCGTTTGCTGTGGGTATGCTGAACGCCTTTTACGCATTGAAGGGAAAATATGCGGATAAGCGTCGTCTGTCCGATGAAGCCATTCGCCTGGAGCGTGAGCTGTGCGGCGAAGCCGGTGGCTGGCAGGATCAGATCGCGGCTGCCTACGGCGGCTTGAACCGGATCAACTTTCACGGTGACAGCTATGACGTCAATCCGATCATTATTTCTCCGGAGCGAAAAAGGTTCCTGAACAGCAACTTAATGCTGTTCTTTACAGGTTTTACCCGGTTCTCCTCTGAAATTCAGCAGGCATCCAAGTCTGTGGAGGACAAGATCTCCCAGCTGAAGCACATGCTGGAGCTGGTGAATGAGGCGGAAAAGGTTCTGGAGGACAAGACCGGTGATTTGGATGAATTTGGCCGGCTGCTGGATGAAAGCTGGAAGCTGAAGAAGCAAACCGGCAGCAAGGTGTCTACCGGCGGAATTGATGAGCTGTACGACAAAGCTATGGCTGCAGGTGCCATTGGCGGTAAGCTTTTGGGTGCCGGTGGCGGTGGATTCCTGCTGTTTTATGTGCCGCAGGATAAACAGCCAGCCGTTGCAAAAGCCATGGAGAAGCTGATGTGCGTACCCTTTGAGTTTGAAAACGGCGGTACACGGGTGATTCATTACACCCCTGAAATTTACATCCCGAGAGGTGAGATTCTGTGAAAACTGTAATTATGGCAGGCGGCAAAGGTACAAGAATCGCCTCCGTGAATGCAGAGGTCCCCAAGCCTATGATCCCTATTTTGGGAAAGCCGATACTGGAGTATCAGCTCGAATGCTTGCGGAGACAGGGTTACGATGATATTATTCTTGTGGTTGGCCACTTGGGGCACGTCATTCAGGATTACTTTGGCGACGGCAGCGGCAATTCGCCCGCAACGGGTGAGCCCTTTGGCGTGAAGATCCAGTATGTGGTGGAAACGGAGCCCCTGGGAACAGCCGGTGCACTGTTTCTGCTGAAGGATCAGTTGGACGGGGATTTTCTGCTGCTGTGCGGTGATGTGATCTTTGACATTGATGTGAACCGCTTTTATCAGTTCCATAAAGAACGGGGCGGTGTGGCAACGCTGTTTACTCACCCCAACAGCCATCCTTATGACAGCGGTATTATCATGGCGGACGAATCCGGCATGGTGACCAACTGGCTGCATAAGGAGGATCCCAGAACCTGGTACAGAAACCGGGTCAATGCAGGCCTGCACTTCTTCTCCGGTGAGATTTTTCACCAGGGATTGTTCCAAGAGCTGAAAAAAGTGGACCTGGACCGGGAGGTTTTGAAGCCCTTGATTCCCACGGGGCAGTTGTTCGTTTATGACAGTCCGGAGTATGTCAAGGATATGGGCACACCGGATCGGTTTTACTCTGTAACGGAGGATATCCGCAGCGGAAAGGTCCGGAGCAAGAATTTGGGTAACCCTCAAAAGTGTGTGTTTTTGGACCGGGATGGAACGCTGAACCGATATGTGGGCTTTTTGCGTAATATTGATGAGCTGGAATTGTTGCCCGGTGTGGCAGAGGCGGTTCGCAAAATCAATGAATCCGGCTATCTTGCCATTGTTGTGACGAATCAGCCGGTGATTGCCCGGGGTGAGGTCACGGTTTCCCAGCTGGAGGAGATCCACAATAAGCTGGAAACCCTGCTGGGGCAGGAGGGGGCATATGTGGATGCAATCTATTACTGTCCCCATCATCCCCACAAGGGCTATGAGGGCGAAGTGCCTGAACTGAAGATCGATTGCCAGTGCCGTAAGCCCAATGCCGGTATGCTGCTGAAGGCTGCAGAGGATTTTCATATTGATCTGACGGCATCCTATATGGTCGGAGATTCTGAAAGTGATGTACAATGCGGAATCAACGGCGGATGCACACCGGTTTTGCTGACAGAAGATAATGCGGATGTGCTGCACTATCCGGATTTGCTTAGCTTCGTGGAAGATAAGTTGTGCGAGGTGAAATGAAATGAAAAACGAGGTATATACTCATCTCGATACGCTGATCGGGCGTTATCCTCAGCTGAAGCCGGTGAGAGACGATATCTGTGGGGCTTTTGAGCTGATCAAGACTTGCTACGAAAATGGCGGAAAGCTTTTGGTGGCAGGCAATGGTGGGTCCTGTGCGGATGCAGAGCATATTGTCGGTGAGCTGATGAAGGGCTTTGTCCTGAGACGGCACATAAGCAGCGATGCTTGTGACGCACTGATTTCTGTGGACGCGGAAATTGGTACGAAGCTGGCGGAGTGTTTGCAAGGCGGTTTGCCTGCGGTGGCGTTGTCGTCTCATACGGCACTGAATACTGCGTTTATGAATGATGTGAACGGAGAAATGGCCTATGCCCAGCAGCTGTGCTCTTTGGGAAGAGAAGGAGATGTGTTTCTGGGAATCACAACCTCCGGTGATGCTGTCAATATTCAATATGCTGCGGTAGTGGCCAAGGCTAAGGGTATGAAAGTGATCGGCTTGACCGGAAGGGACGGAGGAAAGCTCAATGCTCTGGTGGATGTGAATGTGATTGCTCCCAGTCATGAAACATACCAGATCCAGGAGCTGCACCTGCCGATTTACCATTGCTTGTGCCTGATGCTGGAAGCCAGCTTTTTCGAAGACTAAAAAATGCACCCAATCTCACGATTGGGTGCATTTTTTATTTGATCTCGCTCAGATATCTTGCCAGTGCATCCTGCCATGTCGGCAAGGGCTGGAATCCGGCATCCACAAGCTTCGCCTTGTCCAGACGGCTGTTAAAGGGCCGTGCCGCCTTGGAAAGACCGTACTCCTCGGTGGTAACCGGTACAACCTTGGTGGTATAGCCGGCCTGCCGGAAGATTTCGCAGGCAAAATCGTACCAGCTGATATAGCCGCCTTCGTTGGTGGCGTGGTAGTAGCCGTATTTCTCTGTCTCGGCCATATCCACCAGCAGCCGGGAAAGATCCAGTGTGTAGGTGGGGGTACCGATCTGGTCGTTGACCACCCGCAGTGTGTCGTATTTGGCACCCACATTCAGCATGGTCTTGATGAAGTTGTTGCCATTTAGACCAAAGACCCAGGCGATGCGAACGATGAAATACTTCTCTAACGTATTGGCCACTGCCAGCTCGCCTTCCAGCTTGGTCTGACCGTAAACATTCAAGGGCTTATAGTCCTTGCAATCCGGCTGCCACGGCGTTTCACCCTGACCGTCAAAGACATAGTCGGTACTGATGTAGATCATCTTGCAGCACAATGCCTTGCACGCGTCCGCAATATGCTGGGTTCCCCCGGCATTGATAGCACGGACCTTAGCCACATTTTCATCGTCCTCAGCCATATCCACCGCTGTCCATGCAGCACAGTGCACCACAACATCGGGCTTGACTTCCGACAAAACCGCCTTAACGGCAGCTCTGTCGGTAATATCCAGCTGTACATAGGGCATGGATGTCACGGCAGAACCATCCGCTATACCGCTGTATGCAGGGGCGATGTCAGAGCCAACGCCCTCATGGCCCCGGTTATGCAGTTCATTCATCACATCGTGGCCAAGCTGGCCGCCTACACCGGTTACAAAGAATTTCATAAAAAACGCTCCTTAGCGATTGCCGTACATCTTCTCGTAGTAGTTCTGATATTCGCCGGAAATGATGGTCTGCCACCACTGCTTGTTATCCAGATACCACTGAATGGTCTTCTTGATACCATCCTCAAACTTGGTCTCCGGCAGCCAACCCAGCTCGGTGTGAATCTTAGTGGGATCAATGGCATAACGCATATCGTGACCCTTACGGTCACCCACATGGGTAATCAGGCTTTCGGGCTTGCCAAGCTCCTTGCAGATGATCTTGACGATCTCAATGTTCTGCTTTTCGTTGTGACCGCCTACATTGTAGACTTCGCCAACCCTACCCTTGTGGATAATCAGGTCGATGGCCTTGCAGTGATCCTCCACATACAGCCAGTCACGGACATTCAGACCCTCACCATACACGGGCAGGGGCTTATCTGCAAGAGCGTTGGCGATCATCAGGGGGATCAGCTTCTCAGGGAAGTGATAGGGGCCGTAGTTGTTGGAGCATCGGCTGATGGTCACGGGCAGACCGTAGGTGCGGTGGTAAGCCATAACCAGCAGGTCAGCACCGGCCTTGGAGGAGGAGTAAGGAGAGCTGGTGTGAATGGGAGTCTGCTCAGTAAAGAACAGGTCGGGCCGATCCAGGGGCAGATCACCGTAAACCTCATCGGTGGAAACCTGATGATAACGGGTGATGCCGTACTTGCGGCAGGCATCCATCAGCACCTGGGTGCCGAGAATATTGGTCTGCAGGAAGATCTCGGGATTTTCGATGGAGCGGTCAACATGGCTTTCAGCTGCAAAGTTGACGACTACATCCGGCTTTTCTTCCTCGAACAGCTTGTAAACGCCCTCACGGTCACAAATATCCAGCTTTACAAAGCGGAAATTGGGATTGTCCATCACGGGAGCCAAGGTGCTCAAATTGCCTGCGTAGGTCAGCTTGTCCAGGCAGATAATGCGGTAATCCGGGTACTTATCCAGCATGTGGAACACAAAATTTGAACCGATAAATCCGGCACCGCCAGTTACAATAATGGTCATGTCAGTTTCTCCTTAATTCTCGTAAATAAAATTACAGTCGCTGTCGCACAGATTCGGTGCGTCCAGATCTTTTTGGGACAGAATGGGATCTGCAATACCCCATTGAACACCGATGGAGGGGGCATCAAAACGGATAGAACGGTCACACTCCTTGGAGTAAGGATTGTCCACCTTGTAGCAGAAGATTACATCATCGGACAGCGTCAGAAAACCGTGGGCAAAGCCCCGGGGGATGTAGAATTGCCGTTTGTTTTCCTCGGTCAGCTCCACACCGACCCATTGCAGGTATGTGGGGGAACCTTTACGCAGGTCCACAGCCACATCCAGGACACTGCCCTTGACCACACGGACGATTTTCGCCTGAGCCATGGGGGATTGCTGGAAGTGCAGGCCCCGGAGGGTACCTTTCTTTGCAGTAAAGCTTTCATTGTCCTGAACGGCGGTGAAATTGAGAGCTTCGTATTTACCGGCCGACCATGTTTCCATGAAATAGCCGCGATGATCGCCAAACACATCCGGTTCGATGATTTTGACCTCGGGTATTTTGGTATCAATGATTTTCATAGCGACACCTCTTAGTATTGAATCTTGCCTTCGGCAACGCGTTTTAAGTGCTCGCCGTAGGGAGACTTGCCGTATTTGACGGCGGATTCCATCAACTGGTCCTGGTTGATCCAGCCCTTCAGGTATGCGATTTCTTCCAATGCGGAGATCTGAATGCCTTGGCGGCTTTCCACCATTCGGACAAAGTCGGAAGCCTCCACCAGGGAGTCCATGGTGCCGGTATCCAGCCATGCGAAGCCTCTTCCCAGAAGCTGGACATCCAGCAGATCGTCTTTCAGGTACATTTCGTTCAGTGTGGTAATCTCCAGCTCACCGCGGTCAGAGGGTTTGACCTCCTTGGCACGCTTGCTGACACCCTTGGGGTAGAAGTAAAGGCCTGTAATGGCGTAATTACTCTTGGGGTTTTTGGGCTTTTCTTCCACAGAAACGACCTTGCCGTTTGCGTCAAATTCCACGATGCCGAAACGGTGCGGGTCATTGACATAGTAGCCGAAAACGGTAGCCCGGTCGTTGTTTTCAGCGTTGGCGGCGGCACTGCGAAGAGTGGAGCCAAAGCCGTTGCCGTAGAAAATGTTATCGCCCAGAACCATGGCACAGGCATCGTCGCCGATAAACTCTTCGCCCAGAATAAATGCTTGTGCAAGACCGTCGGGAGAAGGCTGAACCTGATAGCTCAGGTGGATGCCGTACTGACTGCCGTCACCCAGCAGACGCTCAAAATTAGGCAGATCTGTGGGGGTGGAAATGATCAGGATATCCCGAATACCTGCAAGCATCAGCGTGGACAGAGGATAAAAGACCATGGGCTTATCATAAACAGGCAGAAGCTGCTTGGAGGTGACCATGGTAAGGGGGTAAAGACGGGTGCCGGATCCACCGGCTAATACAATGCCTTTCATAGTTCGTTTCCTTTCAAAGTCGTGGGTGTTATAGTTTTACCAAATTAAAGACCCAGTAATTGGGCGAATTTACGAATCAAACCGGATTTTAGAAGCTTGTATTTCAAATATAGGTAGTCCCGCTTAAAAATGTTGGCATCCTTTGTGGTGATAAAGGCGTCCAAAAGTTCCAGCTGTGACTTGGAAAGCCGGTCGCAGAAGGTTTCACGGAAGGCTTTGGCCTGAGTGGCTGTTTTCTTAAGTGCCTTACGCATGGAATTACTGCGTAGACGGTTCAGCAGATAAGCCGGGGAGTGGACATTCTTCGCACCAACCGCATTGCTGCCGTGCTGGCGGTAATCGATGGTGGCTTCCTCCAAAAAGCGGATTTTGCCGCAGCAGGAAGCCAGCAGAGCCAGCCACCAGTCGTGCATCAGCATATCCTCGTCGGAGCTTTCCCGGCAGGCCAATTCGGCCAGAGGGCGGTTGATCATTACTGTGCAGCCGGTGACCACATTTTGCACAAGCAGCTGATTCAGCGAAAGTCGGTGACCATTTATGCCGGAGTGGGCACAGAAAGAATCCGAAATAGGTTCCAGCTGGCCGTTGACTACACGAAGATCCGTGTGGATGAGACATGGTACTGAGTCACTTTCCGACTGCTGCATCAGATGCAGGGTTTTGCTGACCTTGTCCGGATGCCATACATCGTCCTGGTCGCAAAACATGAGATAGGGGGTATCGTAAAAAGTACGCAGAAGATGCATGAAATGCCGTTGTGCTGAGCCAAAACGCCTGCCGGAGCGATAGTGGATAATCTTTTCCGGATGGGCGGATGCATAGCTTTCCAAAATGGAGGCAGTTGTATCGGAAGAACCGTCGTCGGAAACGATGATTTGAATATGAGGGTAATCCTGCTGCAGGAGAGAATCCAGCTGCTCTGCAAGAAATTTTTGGCCATTGTAGGCGGCCAGCAGGATGCGTACATTCAAAACGTTCATAATTGCCTCAACATATGATTTGTTCCAGAATCTGTGTCATTTGTGCAGCCACAGTATTCTCGTCAAAGAACTGACGGAATAAATCTGCTGCCGCCTTACGCATAGCAAGACATGCGTCCGGTGTCATAGCAGCAATATGTTCTGCACAACGGTCGTTCAGGGGGATGCCAACCTGGCGATGAAGGACAAATGCGGCGGTATCTGCGGGGATGTTGTTAATGATGGGAAGACCAAATCGGAAATAATCTACAGATTTCATGGTCAATCCAACACAGACAGAGGAACGCATGAGATTCAAACCGAAATGGCAGCGTCCCAGAATCTGTTGTTTTTGGTTCGTGTCGTATACAGCACCGTAGAATTGCACATCCGCACCGGTTTCCCGGGCTCTGCGAACAAAGTTTTCTTCCTGCTCGCCCGTACCGATAATGTGCAAAGTGACTGGTTTCACGGCAACAGCTTTTGTCAACAGATCGCAGATGGCATCAATGTTAATGATGTTATTGATGGCACCCAAGTAGCAGAGATCCAGTCGATCTTCTGACAATGTGGATACGGTGGGTGTGTCCACGGGCTTAGCAGACAGGTAAACTGTGGCTGAGGTGTTAAGGGGTAGCTGAAGCTTGCTGCGGAACAGGTCACACTCGGTGGTGACAAAATCTGCCATATGGAGATTTCTGTCCCGGAGACCGGACCATACCCGGAAGACGGGAGCAAGCAATTTCTTTAGCTTGTTGGACGGGAAAGTCTCCGGCCAGAGATCGAAAATATCGAAAATCAGCTTGGTTTCGGGATGCTGTTTTTTGTACTTGGCAAGGTAATGGGCCAAAAAGTTTGGGGGCAGCAGTGCAATCACTACGTCGGGGTGCTGTTCCTGCAGCAGACGCAGAGCGTTTTTGGCGAACATCCGGTGAGAAAGAATCCGGGCAAGGGATAAGTTTTTCTGGTAGGGAAGTACCGGCAGCTGCATCGCACCGGGTACGTGGCAGGTGAATTTTGCCTTTTTATAGTGATCAAAATCACCGGTAATATAGCGGGTTCGGTAGCCCATTTTCTGCAAACAGGAATCCCATAGGTGCATACGGTGATCGTAGTGATCGGAACAGCTGATGAGAAAAGCAGTTTTCATAGCTGCAGCTCCTCGGCTTCATCGTCAAAGGCTTCGGTGCTTTCTTCCGGGGTAAACAGCACCAGCAAAGTACGCAGGAACAGCCGCAAATCCAACAGAAGGCTGTATTGTTCAATATAGGCGATGTCCAATGCCAGCTTTTCCTTGGGAGAGGTGTTGTATTTGCCGTAGATCTGGGCCATACCGGTCAAGCCGGCCTTTACCCACAGGCGGTAGGAAAACTCAGGCAGCTGGCAGGTGTACTTCTCCACATTTTCCAGCATTTCCGGACGGGGTCCCACCAGAGTCATATCGCCTTTTAAGACGTTGATCAGCTGGGGGAGCTCGTCAATGCGGAACTTGCGGATAAACTTACCGACTTTGGTGATCCGGTCATCATTTTTTGTGACGGATACATTGACGGAATTGGCTTCCCGCATGGAGCGGAATTTAATAACGTTAAAGACCCGTCCGCCATAGGTGGCCCGGGGTTGCCGGTAGAAAACATGGCCGCCGTCTTCCAGCTTAATGGCAATGGCCGTCAGCAGGAAGATGGGGGAGGTCAGCAGCAGAACAAAAGCGGAAACCAAAATGTCAAATCCTCGCTTAATGATACGCTGCTCCATATGCAGGCCCTTGGGCGGGCAGTGCATCATAGACGTGTCACTGAACATAATACGCCGGGCACCCAAAGAAACGAAGTCAGACACTTCGAGGGTATAGTAAATATTTTTACGCTTGGCGTAGCAATACTCGACGATGTGGACACGCTCAGTAGCGGTCAGGTTGCATAGAAAAATGCAATCATTCTCATCAATCGCAGAAAGCAGCTGGGGATCATTCAGGTCCATTTCCCGGCAAACCACAAACTGTTTGCGATAGCTGTCAATGCTTTTCTTGAGCTTTTTGATGTTGTCGGTGCGGTGGCAGATCAGCAGGCATTTTTGCTGCGGGATAAAGGTGAAGTAAAGATGGTTGCAGCCGTAGGTCAGAAGAGAGGTTACGGCAACCTGGGCAACAAAGACCAATACCAGCATCCAGGGTTGCTCATACACAAACTGACCGTCATGGATAACGGTGATATTCATGATGCTCAGGAACAGGTGGGCGATTAAATCTGCCGTAAACAAGCAAAGACTGAGGGAATAAATGATGGGTTTGCTTTTTTTAGCTCCGATGTCGAAGCTGCCGTAAACCCGGGTGGTCAGCACATAAACAAAGAAAAAGGTCAAAACTGTTATGGCAGCTGTACGGCTGGGACGAAGCAAATGGTCGTTGTTTATAGAAAACAAAACAAGAAAAATTGCCAAATTAATCAAAAAACAGGCCGCTTGACAGGCCAATAGATAGGTGCGTTTGAACGTTTGGAACATTTGTTGTCATCCTTTTTTGTATATCTAGGCAGGCAGCACATAAGTGCAGTTGCAGAAAGATCGAGGAAAATCGATATATTTGACCAAAATATTATATTATATTTGTATGGGAAAGTCAATGTTTATTATGCCGTGTCAAAGGTCGGTACAAGCGTAAATAAAAATGGAAAAAACGGCTGTTTTTTCGCAAAGAAAGCTTGCAATTTATGTTGGATTCAAGTATAATAAATTGATTCTTTATACATATTTTGAAGAGGTTTTGCTGTGTATCTGAAATCATTGGAAGTACAGGGCTTTAAGTCCTTCCCGGACAAGACTTTGATCCGGTTCGGTGATGATATCACCGCCATCGTGGGCCCCAACGGCTCCGGTAAATCGAATATTTCCGACGCGATCCTCTGGGTTATGGGCGAGCAGAGCAGTAAGACGCTCCGCGGTGCAAAAATGGAGGACGTGATCTTCGGCGGCACCCAGAAGCGTAGTGCCGTTGGCTTTGCCGAAGCGACCCTGACGCTGGATAATTCCGACCGGGCACTGATGTACGACGCTGACGAGGTTATGGTCACCCGGCGGTATTACCGCAGCGGTGACAGCGAATACTACATTAACCGTCAGTCTGCACGCCTGCGTGACATTCATGAGATGTTCATGGACACCGGTCTGGGCAGGGAGGGCTACTCCAACATCGGTCAGGGCCGTATCGACGAGATTCTGTCGTTGAAGAGTGCTGATCGCCGTGAGATCTTTGAGGAGGCTGCCGGTATTTCCAAGTACCGCCATCGCAAGGAGGATACGGAGCGGAAGCTGGCACATACCGAGGATAACCTGCTGCGGATCGGTGACAAAGTCTCCGAGCTGGAGATGCAGCTGGAACCCTTGAAGGTGCAGTCCGAAAAGGCCAGAAAATATCTGGAGCTGAAGGACGAGCTTCGGGGCGTGGAAGTGGCTGTTTGGCTGGACACGTTGGACAAGCTGTCCGCTGCCGCAAAGAAGGCTGAAGAGGATCATGCTTCTGCGACCTTTGTCTTGCAGCAGGCACATGACGATTTGGAAAAACTGTATGCTCAGGCAGAGCAGTTTGGCAATGACTTGCGTCACAAGGATGGCGAGCTGGAGACCGTCCGGCTGAAGGTCAACATGATGGAAGCAGCCCATGAGCAGCTCAACGGTCAGATGGCCGTACTGCAGGGCAATATGGAGAATAACAAGGCAAACATCCAGCGGATTCGGGAAGAGCTGCAGGGTACGGAAGACCGCAGCGGCGGTGTCGTCACCCAGATCCAGCAGGCTCAGGAGCGGATCGTGCAGATTCAGCAGGAGCTGACGGAAAAGCAGGCTGCCATTGAATCTCTGCAGCAGCAGCTGTCTGTCATGGCTGCCAACGCCCAGGGTATGACCCGCCAGTTTCTGGAGCTGCGGGGTAAGGAAACCCGCCTGGCCTCGGATATCGCCGCACAGGAGGCGGATAACCGGGGCCTACTGGAAAGCAGAGCACAGACCGAGGTCCGCACTGCACAGCTGCAGGAGGATCTGTCTGCCGGTGCTTCCCGTCGGGAAGAGGCTCAGAAGAATCTGGATGACTGCCGGGCAGAATTACGCAGGGCCAGTGATGAGGTCACTGCCGCCAACAACACCATTTCCGGCTATGCCATGCGTCAGGAGACCCGGGTCAAACGTCGGGATGCTCTGGATCAGCAGTGCCGTGAACTGACTGCAAAACTGGATGCGGTTACCGCCAAGATTCGGGTGTTCCGTGCCATGGAGCGGGATTATGAAAGCTATCAGAAGTCTGTTCGTCTTGTGATGCAGGAGGCGGAGCGGGGCAGTCTGCGGAATGTCCACGGCCCGGTTTCCCGGCTGATCCGGACGGAGGATGAATACGCTGTTGCCATTGAAATCGCACTGGGTGCTGCTATGCAGCAGATCGTCGTGGGCAATGAGCAGGACGGCAAAGCTGCCATTTCCTATCTGAAGCGTACCGGCAACGGTCGTGCTACCTTCCTGCCGCTGACTACAATTCAGGGCCGTCGGCTGACGGAAAAGGGACTGGAGGACTGCCGTGGCTATGTGGGCATCGCCGCTGATCTGGTAACTGCGAAAGATACTTACCGGGATGTGGTGGACAACCTGCTGGGCCGGACAGTGATCGTCCGGGATCTGGATGCCGCCATTGCCATGGCCGGTAAGTACAGCAACCGGTTTAAGATCGTCACCTTGGACGGTCAGGTTATGAATGCCGGCGGTTCCATGACCGGTGGTAGCGTGAATAAGGAAGCGGGCATTTTGTCCCGTGCCAATGAACTGGAAAAGCTGACCGCTCAGGAAAAGCAGCTGCAGAATGAGAAGCTGGCTGCGGAAGCAGAGCTTCAGGAAGCACAGCGGCTTTACGATCAGGTGGAGTTCCAGCTCAATACTGCAAGGGAACAGCTTCGTGAGTCGGAGGACCAGGTGCTGCGTATGCAGGGTCAGGAAAAGCAGCATGAAATTCTGCTGCAGGCCATTGTGGATGCAGAAAATGCTGCCCGGAAGGAGCTGGAGAATCTGCAGCAGCGGGATGCCATGGACCGTGAGCGACTGGCTGCCGGCACTGCCAAGATTCAGCTCTTCACCGCCCAGCTGGAGGAAGCCAGACAGAGCATCGCCATGCTGGAAGGCAGTCAGAGTGAGGCCGCGGAGGCCACCGCGATGATTACCGATCAGATGACTGCGGTAAAGACCGAGGCTGCCGCACTGGATGCAGAGCGTGCTACCGCTCAGGCACATATTGCGGATCTGACCAATTTGCGTAGTGCAATGGAAGGCGACAAGGAACGGAAGCTGGCCCTCATTGATGCCTTTGAGGGTGACAATGCCCGATTGGAGGAACAGTTTCGGGATTTGAGCGTCCGTCAGGAAGACAATATCGCACAAACTGCCGCATTCCGTCAGGAGATGGAACAGATCATTACCCTTCGGGCTCAGATGGAAGCTGCCAAGACCCGGGCAGAACGGGATGCTCAGGAAAAGAACAAGGACATCATCAACATGGAGCGGGCTTGTGCATTGCTGGAGCAGAAGAAGATCACATCCTCCATGGAGGAAAAACAGATCATCGACAAGCTGTGGGAAAACTATGACTTGACCCCCGGCACTGCCGTTGAGCACCGCGGACAGATCGAGTCCGTTACAGCCGGTAACCGCCGCATCGCGGAGCTGAAGCGAAAGATCGCTGCTTTGGGAACACCTAATCTGGGTGCCATTGAGGAATACGCCCGTGTCAACGAACGGTATGCCTATCTTGCGGAGCAGAGAGATGATGTGCTCAACGCGAAGAAGGAATTGGAAACCATTATCCGTGACCTGACAAAGGAAATGACCGCAATCTTCGTGGAGGAATTCAAGAAGATCGACCAGTATTTCGGTCAGACCTTCGAGGAAATGTTTGGCGGCGGTAAAGGCTCTCTGGTGCTTGAGGATCCGGAAAATCCGTTGACCTGCGGCATTGAGATTCGGGTACAGCCCCCCGGAAAACAGCTGAAGACCATTACGCTGCTGTCCGGTGGTGAGAAGGCCTTCGTGGCCATCGCACTTTACTTTGCGATCCTGAAGGTACGGCCTACGCCTTTCTGTATGCTCGACGAGATCGATGCTGCACTGGATGACCGGAATGTGGAACGGTTCGCATCTTACCTGCGGAATTTGAGCAAGAAAACCCAGTTTATCGTCATCACCCACAGAAGAGGCACTATGGAAGCTTCCGATGTGCTGTACGGTGTGACTATGCAGGAGCAGGGCATCAGTAAGCTGCTGCGGCTGGATTTGAACCAGATGGAAGAATATCTGGGTATTGTGGAGTAAGATTATTCGGTCATTGCGAACCGGTGTTTACACCGGTGTGGCAATCTCCAAAGGTTTAGGAAATTCTATATACCGGGGGATTCCCACGCCAGTCTGAGGACTGGCTCGGAATGACAGTCAAATTTGAAAGGATAGTGCAATGGGATTTTTTGATAAAATCAAAGCCGGACTGACGAAAACCAGAGAGGCATTGAGCAACACCCTTGGCGGTGTGTTCTCCGGTTTCGGCCAGATCGATGAGGATTTTTATGAAGAACTGGAAGAATGCCTGATTTTGGCTGACCTGGGCGTGGACACCGCGGTGAAGGCTGTGGAGCGTCTGCGTAAGATCGTCAAGGAGCAGCATCTGAAAGAAACTGAGCAGGCAAAGGAAGCTTTGAAGGCGATTTTGGTGGAGATGCTGGAGGTGGGCAGCCCGGAGCTGCAGCTGGATACTACTCCTTCCGTTGTGCTGGTGATCGGTGTTAACGGTGTGGGCAAGACCACTACCATCGGTAAAATCGCTACCCAGCTCGTTAAGCAGGGAAAGAAAGTGCTTTTGGTGGCCGGTGATACCTTCCGTGCGGCTGCTGCGGATCAGCTGGAGGTTTGGGCCGGTCGCAGCGGTGCGGACATCGTACGGCAGCATGAGGGTGCAGACCCGGCCTCTGTGGTGTTCGATGGTATCCAGGCGGCCAAGGCCAGAAAGGTGGATGTCATTTTGGTGGACACCGCCGGACGGCTGCACAACAAGCAGAATCTGATGAACGAGCTGAACAAGATCAGCCGTATTGTGGAGCGGGAGCTGCCCAATGCATCCAGGGAGGTTTTGTTGGTGCTTGACGGCACCACCGGTCAGAACGGCTTGATTCAGGCCAAGCAGTTCAAGGAGATCGCCGGTGTGACCGCCATCGCTTTGACCAAGCTGGATGGCACTGCCAAGGGCGGTATTGTGATTGCGGTGGCGGATGCCCTGCAGATTCCGGTGAAATTCGTTGGTGTAGGCGAGCAGGCCGATGATTTGATGGGCTTTGTTGCCAAGGATTTTGTGGAGGCACTGCTGTAAGTATGAAGGTAGTCTTAGCAAGCAAAAATAAGCACAAGCTGGAGGAAATCAGCAAGATCACCGAGAAATTCGGCATTGATCTGATTCTCCAGTCCGAGCTGGGCATAG
This sequence comes from Oscillospiraceae bacterium, assembly GCA_015067945.1. Taxonomy (GTDB): domain Bacteria; phylum Bacillota; class Clostridia; order Oscillospirales; family Oscillospiraceae; genus Faecousia. The sequence continues at coordinate 11,160 of SVLM01000009.1, read as the reverse complement.
ACCTGGATGTGGAAGAAACCGGCACCACCTTTGAGGAAAATTCCTTTATTAAGGCGGAGGCTGTGATGAAGGCTACGGGTCTGCCGGCTTTGGCGGACGATTCCGGCATCGCTGTGGATGCCCTGGGCGGCGAGCCGGGTATTTACTCTGCCCGGTATGGATTTGATGACAGCCTTGACGATTGGGGCCGGCTGCTGCTTCTGCTGAAAAATACGGAGCATGTGCCGGACGGACAGCGGCAGGCGAAGTTTGTCTGCGTCATCACTTTGGTGACCCCGGAAGGGCAGACGGTGCAGGCAAGAGGGGAGATCCACGGCGAGCTGCTCAGAGAGGCAAGGGGAGAGAATGGCTTCGGCTACGACCCCATTTTCTTCTACCCGCCCTTGGGAAAGACCACTGCGGAATTGAGCCCGGAAGAAAAGAACAGCGTTTCCCATCGGGGAAATGCACTGAAACTGTTTTATGAGAAAATGAAGGAGGCAGGCTATGCTGACAAGTAAACAAAGAGCAGAGCTTCGTGCCCAGGCAAATACCATTGATACCACCCTGATGGTGGGCAAGAGCGGCGTGACCGATGCGGTGATCGCTGAGGCCGAGAATCTGCTGACTGCCAGAGAACTGGTCAAGGGCAAGGTTTTGGAAGGTGCTCTGCTGAGCCCCCGGGAAGTCAGCGACGCACTGTGCGAGGCCACCGGTGCTGACGGCGTTGCGGTGATCGGTACAAAATTCGTGATCTATCGCTTTAGCGAAAAATGTCAGGAAGAGCGGAATCAGACCGGTCGGGCCAAGCGGAAGGCAACGCCCGTCAGTAAGGCTGATCCGGTTGGCAAGGGCATCCGTGCCCGTCGTGCCGCACAGAAAAAGGTGCGTGAGCAGAGAAATCAGTATTTCCGCCAGATGGCCATTGACAAAGCCATTGAACGGGAACGTGAGAAGCAGCTTCGGGGCGAGGATTGATCCTTTAGGAGGCATGTATGGCAAACATCGGCATTTATGGCGGTACATTTAATCCACCGCATATTGGGCATATCCGGGCGGCTTGCTGTGCGGTTTCGGCTTTGGGACTTCAGAAACTCCTGCTGATTCCGGATCGCATTGCACCCCACAAGGAAATGCCTGCGGGGTCTCCTACGCCTCTGCAACGGCTGGAGATGGTACGCCTGTGTGCCGGGGATGATCCGTATCTGGAAGTAACGGATATGGAGCTGAAGAGGGACGGCCCAAGCTACACCTATCAGACGGTGCAGGCTTTGAAGGAACAATATCCGGACGATTCGCTGTACCTGCTGATCGGAACGGATATGTTTTTGACTTTCCGTCAATGGAAAAATGCCGAATATCTATGGAACAATGTGACCCTGGGCGTATTTTACCGGGGTCAAAAGGATGAAGTGGTGGCTATCGCCCGTCACAAGGAAGAAATGGAAGCACTGGGTGCCAAGATTGTATTGATCGAGAACCCGGTGGTGGATATTTCTTCTACTCAGCTCAGACGGATGCTGGTGATGGATTGTGCCGGGCAGTTCCTGACCTGTGAGGTTGAGGAATACATTCGTGCCAATAAACTCTACGGCACCGGGGAAAACTATCATGGTTTATCTATGGAGCGGCTGGAATCGGTGGTTACAGAGCTGCTGGATCCAAAACGGGTGAAGCATGTTCTCGGCTGCCGGGATACCGCAATTGCACTGGCAAAACACTGGGGTGCGGATGAGACCGATGCGGCCAGAGCTGCCCTGCTGCACGATATTACAAAAGCGTTGGACGGGAAGCTTCAATTGACTTTGTGCCGGGAGTATGGTATAATACTCGATACGTTTTTTACAAAAAATCCCAAAACCCTCCATGCATTGACCGGTTCGCTGGTGGCGGCACGGATCTTTGGTGAAAACGAAGCGGTGGTTAGTGCCATCCGTTCCCATACAACGGGAAAGGCAGCCATGAATACCCTGGAAAAGATCATCTATGTTGCCGATTACATGGAGCCAAACCGGGATTTTCCCGGCGTGGAGGAGCTTCGGAAGCTGGCGTTTACGGATCTGGACGGAGCTATGAAGCTGGGTCTGGAAATGACCCTTACACTATTGGAAAAACAGGGCAGTGAAATATCCCCGGAATCCCGGGAGGCCCTTGCATACTTGAATAAGTCCCTTTAAGAAAGGAAAGAACCTATGTTAACTGCAAAAGAAGTCGCTTACGAAGTAACCAAAGCACTGGATGCAAAGAAAGGTATGGATATCAAGCTGCTGCGGATCAACGATGTGTCCAGCATTGCAGACTATTTTCTGATCTGCACCGGTACCTCCAGCACCCATGTCAAGACCCTCTGCGATTATGCGGAGTATACGCTGGATCAGCTGGGCGAGCCTATGCTGGGCCGTGAGGGTCACCGCGGTAACAGCTGGGAGCTGTTGGATTACGGCTCTATCGTTGTTCATGTTTTCACTGAGGAGGCCCGTCAGTTCTATGACCTGGAACGGCTGTGGGCGGATGCTGAGAACGTGGATCTTAAGGATATCATCATCGACGAAACGATCTAAAAGAGGTGTTTTTTCATGCAGTACGATTTTACCGCCATTGAGGACAAGTGGCAAAAATATTGGGAAGAGAAGAATACGTTCCATACGGATGTGTGGGATTTCAGCAAGCCCAAATATTATGTGTTGGATATGTTCCCATACCCTTCCGGTGTGGGTCTGCACGCAGGCCATCCTGAGGGCTATACCGCTACGGATATCATGTCCCGCATGAAGCGGATGCAGGGCTTCAATGTTCTGCACCCCATGGGCTATGACTCCTTCGGTCTGCCTGCGGAGCAGTATGCCGTATCTACCGGCAACCATCCCAACGGCTTTACACAGGAGAATATCAAGACCTTCTCCGGACAGCTCAAGGAGCTGGGCTTTGACTACGACTGGTCCAAGGTTCTGGCTACCTCCGATCCCGAGTTCTACAAGTGGACACAGTGGATATTCAAGAAGCTGTGGGAGGCAGGTTATGCCAAGCGGATTGAGATGCCCGTCAACTGGTGCGAGGAGCTAGGCACAGTACTTTCCAACGATGAGGTTATCGACGGCAAGTCCGAGCGTGGCGGCTACCCCGTTGTGAAGAAGAATATGATGCAATGGGTCATCGACCAGCCTGCATTTGCAGAAAAATTGCTGGAAGGTCTTGATGAGATTGATTGGCCGGACTCTACCAAGGAGATTCAGCGTAACTGGATTGGCAAGTCCACCGGTGTTGAGGTGGATTTCCAGCTGGTTGGCGGCGGTCAGTTCTCCATTTACACCACCTGCATTGAAACGATTTACGGCATTACCTTCATGGTTCTGGCTCCCGACGGTAAGATCGTGCAAAGTCTGATGGATCGGGTGGAGAATAAGGATGAGGTTCAGGCGTACATCGACGAGGCTGTGAAGAAGAGCGATATCGATCGCACGGATCTGAATAAGACCAAGTCCGGCTGCCCCTTGAAGGGCGTGCATGCCATCAACCCGGTAAACGGCAAGGAAGTGCCGGTGTTTATCGGTGATTTCGTGCTGGCAAGCTACGGCACCGGTGCGGTTATGGCGGTTCCCAGCCACGATCAGCGTGACTTTGAGTATGCTCAGGTTCACAACATTCCCATGATTCAGGTTATCGAGGGTCGGGATGTTTCCGAGTGTGCCTTTGAAAAACAGGACTACCTGGGCAAGGGCTGTAAGCTGGTTAACTCTGAGGAGTTTACCGGTCTGACGGTGGAGGAGGCCAAGGAGGCCATTACCTGCAAGCTGGAAAAGGCCAGTGTGGCCCGGAGAAAGAATAACTACCACTTCCGCGAGTGGATCTTTGCCCGTCAGAGATACTGGGGCGAACCCGTACCTTGCGTGTATACCGAGGATGGCAAGACCGTGTTCCTGCCCGATGAAGAGCTGCCTCTGGTTCTGCCCGTACTGGAGGACTATAAGGGCCGTAACGGTCAGGCTCCTCTGGAAAACGCAGAAGAGTGGAAGCAGTACGATAAAAATGGCATCAATGGTGTCCGAGAGACCTCGACCATGCCCGGATCTGCCGGTTCTTCCTGGTACTTCATGCGCTACATCGATCCGCAGAATGAGAATGCGTTCTGCGATCCGGAGCTGCTAAAGCACTGGATGCCTGTTGACCTTTATGTTGGCGGCCCTGAGCATGCTGTGGGACACCTGATCTATTCGCGTATCTGGACCCGTTTCCTGTATGACAACGGTCTGTGTCCCGTGAAAGAGCCCTTCAAGAAGCTGGTTCACCAGGGCATGATCCTGGGTGAGAACGGCATCAAGATGGGCAAACGGTTCCCGGAATTTGTAGTCAATCCCAGCGATATCGTCCGGGATTACGGTGCAGATACCCTGCGTCTTTATGAGATGTTCATGGGCCCGCTGGAAGTTTCCAAGCCCTGGAGCACCGCCGCTGTTGCCGGTGCGAAGAAGTTTATCAACCGTGTGTGGAACTTCTTTACCGAGCCTGCTAACATCACCGACACCGATGACGGCAAGCTGACGAAGGTCTATCACCAGACGGTCAAGAAGGTTACCTCTGACTTTGAGGTGCTGGGCTTTAACACCGCCATTGCTCAAATGATGGTCTTTGTCAATGAAGTCTACAAGAACGGTACTTGCCCCAGAGAGTACGCCGAGGGCTTTATCAAGATGATCTCCTGCATCATTCCCCATGTGGGCGAGGAGATGTGGCAGTTGCTGGGCCATAATGATACCATCGCCTATGAGAGCTGGCCCACCTACGACGAGGCAAAGTGCAAGGACAGCGTTGTGACCATCGCTGTGCAGGTCAACGGCAAAATGCGTGGTACTGTGGAGATGGAGGCAGATCTGGATAACGACGCAGTTGTTGCCAATGTGCTGGCCAATGAGAAGATCGGGGCTTTTCTGCAGAAGAACGGTGGCAATATTGTCAAGACCATCGTGGTCAAGAATAAGCTGGTCAATTTGATCGTGAAGTAATTTTTTGACAAAACTGATCAAATTCTTGATTTCTTTCTTGACATTTGCAGAAATAGCATATATAATACTCTAGCCTGCATGCAGGCCCTGAACGCATCCTGGATTTAGCCGGATGCCATCGGAGGGAGGGAAAACCATGTCTGAAATTCGCGTTAAGGAAAACGAATCTCTGGAGAGCGCTCTGCGCCGTTTCAAGCGTAGCTGTGCCAAGGAGGGCGTTATTGCCGAAGTTAAGAAGCGCGAGCATTATGTCAGCCCCAGCCTGAAGCGTAAGCAGAAGTCTGAAGCTGCCCGTAAGAACAAGAGAAAGTTCTATTAATTAAACATCCCTCTTGCTAAATGCTCAAAACCGCCTTGCGAAAGCAAGGCGGTTTTTGCTGTGCGGAAAAGATGGAAAAGATTGTAGATAATATGTATTGCGATACAAAATTGGCTGTGTTATAGTATAAGTGCAATTTTTTACGAATTGGAGAAACTGCCATACAGTTAGGAGTATGACTATGAACTATAGAAGAAAGTTGATCTGCACGCTGCTGACCTTAACGTTGGTGTTGGGTTTAATCTTTAGCGGAAGTCCAGCGTTGCCCATAAATGCAACCACAGGGGAACCGGAGATTCCTGCCTTTACCGATGGAACGGCCACCTACGGCTCCACAGCCCACGATGCAGGCCCCACTCCGGATGGGGGAATCAACTATGAGAAAACCTATTCCGGTGTAACGGCCGCGGAGGTTCAGGCTTACGAACAGAAGCTGCGTGCTGCCGGATTTACATTGTACGACGAGCGGGAAATCAAAAACGGCTCCAATACTAACCGGTTTGCCACCTATGTGAACAATGCAGCCGTAATGGTTCATATCAATTATTTCCCGGCACTGAGCAAGAATCAGTTTCAAATCATCTATGGGTCTGCAAAGTATCTGATCCCCACAACCCCTGCAGGTTCTTATGAAGCTGTGGTCACGCCTTCGGTTTCAATCATTGAGCGCACGGAAGGCCTGCTGTGCATGGTGGTGCAGCTGGTGGACGGCAGCTATGTGGTCATCGACGGCGGTTATGGTTTCAGCCCCACTACCGATTCCACGATTCCCGCAAAGACATATCACCGTGACGGCTCCGGAATCACCTATACTTATAGACGTGACCACAAAAAAGATATGGCAACGCTGTTGGCGTTTCTGCAGGATACGAATCGGGATGGCACGATCAATAACAAGGACGTCCGTCCGCAGGTGACATGGATGATAACACACGGCGATCCGGATCATGTGCAGCTGCCGTATGTGTTCATGCAAACCTATCACAGCCAGTTTGATCTGAATGCGGTGGTCTACAATTTCCCCAATTTTTCGAATATCGGACTTAACAGTAATTATAGCGTGTCTGATCTGACAAAGAAAACCCAGACCGGCTTTATGGCGTATACACAGACCTATTTCCCCCAGGCAAAGCATTACATCTATCACACGGGTCAGATTATGAACCTGCCGGGGTGCCAGATTGAATTTTTGTATACCCAGGAAGATCATTATCCCAACAAAATGACCTCGCCGAACCATACTTGCGGCATTTGGAGATTTAATTTCGACGGGGGAAAGAGTTTCCTGGTAACCGGTGATGCAGAGGTCGAAACTAATAAGCAGGCAGCAAAGGTTCTTGGCAGTTATCTGCAAAGTGATATGATGCAGGTCATTCACCACGGCTCTAATGGCGGCACAACGGATTTCTACAATGTGGTAGATCCGGATATCTGCTTCTGGCCCTGCCTGGATACCTCTTTCTATCACGACAAGCGGCATTTGGGTACATATAGCGGTTTTGGATTTAACAAGGTTCTGCGGAACGGCCAGAGGGTCCATTACACCACATCGGCCACCTATACGATGTTTGTGCCTGCGATCCGCTATGATGCCAATGGGGGGACAGGCGTTATGGCACCCACCGGTGCACTGTACTGTGGCTCCAATGCCAGCGAGGGTACCAGCCCCAAGGGGAAGGTTACGGTGGCTGCGAATGCCTTTAAAGGCCCGGGAAACAAGCTGTTTTTGGGTTGGGCAACTACTCCGGACGGTGTGGTAAAGTATGCGGCCGGTGATCAAATTGAGCTGAAGGCAAATACGGTTTTGTATGCGGTTTGGAGCGGCGAAGGCTATACTGTAACCTTAAAGGATGGAAATACGGTTATTAAGACGGAAAATGTTCTGCCCGGCGGAAATGTGACCCTGCCGGAACCGCCGGAAAAGGAGGGCTATACTGCTTCCTGGGATCACGACGGCAAGAATATTACCGGAAATACCACGATCAATGTGGTGTATACCCCCGTTGATACCCAGGAGCCCACGCAGGAAACCACCGAGCCTTCCACCGAGGAACCTACGGTCGAATCCACAGGCGAACCGACGGTAGAACCGACCGTGGAGCCTACTCAGGAGCAAATGGAAGAAGTGTCTGCCGGAGACACAACACAGACTACCGGATCTGCGGATGTGCAGGAATCCAATAAAGATTGGACGATTCCGATTGTGGTGATTGTTGTTATCCTGGCAGCGGGAGTTATCGCCGTGGTTGTTCTCATAAAGCGAAAGCACACCTAACAATTAACCGCCTTGCGAAAGCAAGGCGGTTTTTGCGTGTTTGGGAGTTGCAAGAAGCTCTCGGCAAAATAGATAGGGAAGGGACTGTGTTTTTGTGTATATGGCACATATTGCTCTTTGAAATGTAAAAATATTGTTAAATGATTACCAAATTATTTCCAATCAATGCTTGCAAACTGCAGTTGTTAGTGTTACTATATAAAATAGAAAGTAATGCATTGCATTCATTTTCTACAGCGAGAAAACCCCGGAAACCCCAATTAACAAAACGAGGAGGAATTCTTAGCATGAAACTTACCAAGCGTATGCTCAGCGGACTGCTGGTTCTGGTCATGGTGCTGTCACTGTGCCCCGTCTTCACATTCGCTGAGGAAGTCACCCCTGTCAATGTTGGCACTTTGGGCACAGCTCCACAGCAGGCTGGCCTGGCCGGCAGGGACGAGGCAGGCTCCAATGTTCAGTACCTGTCCGATTTGTTCTCCACCGGTAATATGGTAGAGAGCCACAACGGATCGTACAAAGTTACTTTGGATGTCAACTACAACAACGATCTGTATGCATTTAATGCAGCCGGTGCCCGTCGGCAGATCGCTGCAAAGGCTGATGCCAACGGCAACCGTACACTGGAAAACGGCATTACCTATCACAAGTCTGAAATTGCCCTGGGTTATCTGGGCACTAAGTACGGCAAGGGCCTGGGCGTTGTTCCCAATCCTGAAGGTGCAGAAGATAACTATATCGTTTACAGTACCGCCGGTCTGAATGTGGATCGCTTCTACGCTGTTGTCGGCGGCACCGGTTCTGCAATTACCGATCCCAATGCAGAAACCGCATATGTTACATTCGAGGTTTGGGGCGGTGCTACCACCGATGACTTCGTGAAGCTGGCTTACGTCGACAACATCCGCTCCTATCTGGTTGCGGAGTTCAATGTGGATATCACCGGCTACAACTACATCAAGCTGGTCTACAAGATGTCCGAGAAGTCCAACCATCTGAAAGATGGCGTGAACTCCAATTCCGGCTGCCAGCTCGCATGGGGCGATGCTTGCTTCTACACCAGCAGCGGTGCTCCCCGTGTGGATCTGTTCGAAGGCCTGGGCAAGGCACCTCAGCAGGCAGGTCTGCCCGGCGTTCCTTCTACTGCACATAACATTACCTACCTGTCCGATCTGATGGGCAACATCGATTATGAGGTGGAACATCTGGGCACCAATGTTGCCAATGCGAACTACAACGGTGACCTGTATACCTTCTCTAATGGTGCCCGTAAGCAGATCAAGGCTAGCCTGGACGCAAACGGCGAGCGTACGCTGGACAACGGCGTTACCTATAAGCCCACCGACATCGCTCTGGGTTGGAACGGTGTCAAGTATGCCAAGGGTATCGGTGTGCATCCCGATGCCTACAACAAGGCTGACCGCTATATCACCTTTGATGTCAGCACATTGAACGCAAACCGCTTCTATGCTGTGGTAGGTGCTACCGGCAATACTCTGACCGAAGGCAGCGATACCAGCATTAAGGTTACCTTCGAAGTTTGGGGCGGCAAGTACAACTCTCCCTCCAGCTTCGTAAAACTGGCTTATGCCGACAGCATCCGTTCCTACGTGATCGCAGAGATGGATGTTGATATCACCGGCTATGACTACATCAAGCTGGTCGTTAAGATGACCGGCACTGCCTCCAACTCTTCCTGTGCAGTTGCCTGGGGCGATGCTCTGGTTTACAACGATGGCTACACTGCCACCGAAGGCTTTACCTCCTACGAGGAAGGCAACACTGACTATGTAGGCTACCACGATTGTGCACAGCCCACCAAGCTGGCTGATGCCAGCAAGGTCATGGCATCCTATGTCATGCCCAAGAGCGGTTCCACTGATCCCCGTGCGGTTGGTGTCAACACCGCTTTCAATAATACTGCTTTGAAGTATATCGATGTTGGCAATCCCAGCGTCAGATACAGTGCAAGCCAGGGAGCTACCTTCCTGAACCTGCACCTTTCCGGCAGCACGCAGCCTGATACCTATGTTACCCTGAATGTGCAGGGTCTGGGCGACCGGTTCTACTCCCTGGTGGGTATTAACGGTAATGCGAAGGCTACCACCGATGTGGGTGCTGTCTTCCGTGTCTACGGAAGCAAGGCAGAGACCTATGATGTAGAAGCCTATGAGCTGCTGGCTACCTCCGGCTCTATTTATGGCTATGCCACCGGTGAATTCGATATCGATATCACCGGCTACAACTTCCTGAAGCTGGAAGTCGCTCGTCCTGAGGGACAGACTGCCAATAGCAGCGGTGCTGTCACATGGATGGAACCCACTATTTACAAGAATACGCTGTCCCATACTGAAGTTGTTGATGAAGCAGTTGCTCCCGACTGTGAGAACACCGGCCTGACCGCCGGCAGCCACTGCGGCGTCTGTGGTATTGTGATTGTTGAACAGGAAGAGATTCCTGCTAACGACCATTTCTGGAACGATGGCGAAATCACCACCGCTCCCGGCTGTGAGAGCGAGGGCGTTAAGACCTACACCTGCGGCACTTGTGGCAAGACCTACACCGAGGCTGTTGCCGCTACCGGCCATACTGTCGTCGTTGACGAGGCTGTTGCTCCTGACTGTGAGAACACCGGTAAGACCGAGGGCTCTCACTGCTCCGTTTGTGGCACTGTGATTGTTGAACAGGAAGAGATTCCTGCTAACGACCATTCCTGGAACGATGGCGAAATCACCACCGCTCCCGGCTGTGAGAGCGAGGGCGTTAAGACCTACACCTGCGGCGCTTGTGGTAAGACCAAGACCGAGGCTGTTTCCGCTACTGGCCACACCGCTGGTGATGCAGTTACCGAGAACTACAAGGATTCCACCTGCACCGCTACCGGCTCTTACGACACCGTCGTTTACTGCTCCGTCTGTGGTACTGAGCTGAGCCGCGACACCGTTGTGATCCCCGTCAAGGAGCACACTATCGTAGAGGAGAAGTCCTATACACCACCGACATGTATCACGGAAGGTTGTAATGCCACATATTACTACTGCACTGTCTGTGACTTTACCTATTTTGCACCCGAGTTTATACCTGCACTTGGTCACTCAGAAATTGAGAAGCAGGAGATTGTCGCTGAAGCTACCTGTGAGTTGCCGGCCGGTATTCATGTCTACTATGTCTGTGAGCGTTGTGGCGAGGTAAGAGATGTAGGTACTTTTCCTTACGGAGAACCCACGGGTCACACACCGGGCGAACCAGAAGTGAATGTAAGGGATGCGACTTGCACGGTAGATGGCTTCATCGAGACTGTTGTTCCGTGTGCTACATGTGGCATATGGCTGAGCCACACGAGCGATACCATTCCCGCTACCGGCCACAGCTGCAGCTACACCGACAACAGCAACGGCACCCATACTTACGCCTGCGCTGTCTGTGGTGACACCGCTACCGAAGCTCACAGCTACACGGGTAATGCTTGTGCCTGTGGCCATACTCTGATCGACCTGATCAAGTCCAGCCAGGCTACTCTGGAAGCTATGCTCCGTCTGGACTTCACCGTTGACAAGAGCCTGCTGACCGGTGAAGATAACTACGTT
>SVLM01000037.1 GCA_015067945.1 Oscillospiraceae bacterium | reverse complement strand
CCCCTTTAGGGGCAGCCCGTGAAAGTCGTGCGGTTGGCAGACTGTTCGACGAGCCTATAGGCTCAGCCGAGGGCATGCCCCAAGGGGGCTAGAGCATACCACCGGCACGGCCGGTGGTTATGATTGCGATCCGCTATCAAACCGGAAAACGAAAAAGACTACCCAAGGCGGGTAGTCTTTTCGTTTTATCAGTTTCTACAGGTGTTCCTTTTCAAAATGCACATTCATCTTTTTGCATGGAAAATCCAGCGTGTATTCTTCTCCTTTGCAGGTCTTGTAAAGCCGTTTCCGGATTTTGATAAGTGCAATCATCAAAGGAAACTTCTGCAAAGAGGCAATGGCATATTCACTGCATGAGGGAATGCACAGGCATCTGCGACGCACTGCTTCACTTGCGTAATGCTGATAGCATTTGACCGTTTGTATCAAGCAAAACCTTAGATACAATTCAACAACAAGAATGAGCATCCCAAAAAGTAAAAGCATTTTGTAAGTTATGGTCGTTTTGATTATCAAGGATAAAAAAACGGCCATGATGCTTAAAATTGGGAAAATGGCAAAGGCTAATGCCACCTGCCATTTTTTTGTGTTGGGCCGCGTAAGGCTCCGTGAATGAACGATTTCTTCCAGCTTTTTTTGACGACGGTACTCTTTTCTGAAGAAATCAATATCATTTTGCATAATTCGTTTTTGTTTTTAACCGAGGGAAATACAACCGGCCTTCTTAGGCATTTCATAAGAGGGATCAATTTTTTTGATCTTTTCAGCGTAAACCTCGGCTTCACCCTTGGGTGCATACGCATACCACTTTTGTGCCAGAGACACATATTCTTTCCACGCAATGACGGCGATTTTGCTTGCCTGCGTATTGTTGGGATACAGCTTGACAATTTCGTCGCCCAGATCACGAATTGTGCTCATTCCCACCTTGGAGCAGGAAGCGATCGTGCTGGCATCAAACACTCTGACATAGGAATCGCCGACTTTGGTTTCTCTGTTCTTGGAATTCATATAGCGGTTTAAAGACCAGGCTTCGGGAACAAAGGCGGAAACGATTTCACAAATCGTAATTAACTGCTCATCCTCGGAAATCGATGCCCGTTTTACCATGGGCAAAGAGGACAATAAGGACTTGCACAAATTGGTAAAGCGGGTGAGGAGTTCTCCGTTTTTTCCTTCATACATAGCATAGTAAGCATAAAAGAATTTTGCTTCTGCATTTTCGGGTTCAACCTCTCTCAACTTACCGTAATAAAGCTTTGCGTCCTCGGAATTGTTTTCTGCACGGGCCTGCCGGGCCAGATTTAAATACTTATTGCCTTCCATATGTATCACTCCTTTTGATGTTTAATTCCAAATTGGAATTATTCATATAATAATTCTGTTTTGGAATTTTGTCAACAGCTTTTCGACATATAATTCTCAAAAGGAACAAAAAAGGATGGAAGCTATGAAAATTCGAAAGCAGGAATACGGGAATGCCAATATGATAGGCAAAAACGTCGAAAGATTACGCAAAGAAAAAGGAATTAAGCAAAAAGACTTCATAGCAAAGATGCAGGTAATGGGTTGTGATATTAACCCTACAAGCTATTCAAAGCTTGAAGGCCAGATTAGAAGTGCTACGGATAAGGAGATATTTGTTATAGCAAAAATACTGGGAGTAACGATGGAAGAATTGTTTTCTGAAGAAGAATAAAGTAAAGTGGATACCACCCAAAAAGCCTCTTTTGTCGAACCGACAAAAGAGGCTTTTGTTGTGGAGCGGGTAATGGGAATCGAACCCACCTCTCAAGCTTGGGAAGCTCGCATTCTACCGATGAACTATACCCGCATCGGTGAGGGTATTATAGCAGAGGCCTTTGGAAAAAGCAACCACTTTTTGTCGACAGGCAATGGGCAGAATCCGTAGGGGAGGGTCTTGACCCTCCCTTACGATTCTTCGTACTATGGCAGGCGGGAGGGTCAAGACCCTCCCCTACGGGATACCGCACAATAGAGATCCCTCATATCTTTTTTGTTTGCATTTTTGGGAAAACGGATATATAATAGCCCCATACCATACATACAGAGGGATATCCATGGACGAACAAGAGAAAAAATATAGAGCCATGACGGAGCCGCCGGTGGAAAAGCTGATCTGCAAGCTGGCAGTGCCCTGCATTATCAGTATGCTGGTCACCTCCTTTTATAATATGGCCGACACCTTCTTTGTCAGTATGCTGGGTCAGGATACGGCCACCGGTGCGGTGGGCGTGGTGTTTTCCATGATGGCCATTCTCCAAGCGGTGGGATTTTTCTTCGGCCAGGGCAGCGGCACCTTTATTGCCCGGGCCTTGGGTGAGAAGAATTATGAGCAAGCCAGCCACATGGCGGCCACCGGCTTTTTTTCATCCCTGGCGGTAGGCGCGGTCATCTGCGTGCTGGGACAGCTGTTCCTGGATCCTTTGGCGTATCTGCTGGGATCTTCGGAGACCATCCTGCCTTACACCAGAGACTACCTGCGGGTGATCCTGCTGGGTGCCCCCTGGATGACGGCGTCGTTTGTGCTGAACAACCAGCTGCGTTTTCAGGGCGGAGCCATGTACGCCATGGTGGGCATCACCACCGGTGCGGTACTGAATATCATTCTCGACCCGCTGATGATCCTGCCTCAGTTTATAGGCATGGGCATTGCCGGTGCCGGCTGGGCAACCATCGTCAGCCAGTTTGTCAGCTTCTGTCTGCTGCTGATCGGCTGCAGCCGGGGCAGCAATATCCGCATCAGACTGAAAAATTTCCGGCTGAAGGCCAGCTACTATTACCAGATCTTCCGGGGCGGCCTGCCGTCTTTGTTCCGGCAATGTCTATCCTCTTTGGCTACCATTTGCTTGAACAATGTGATCGTTGCCAAGGAAATGGGCGATGCGGTTACCGCGGCCATGGGTGTGGTGCAGCGGATCAGTATGTTCGGCGCATCGGCCATGCTGGGCTTCGGCCAGGGCTTCCAGCCGGTTTGCGGATTTAACTACGGTGCAGGTCTCCATGACCGGGTCAAAAAGGGCTTTTGGTTCTGCGTGAAAATCTCCACCTTGGTGCTGGCGGCCATCGCTGCGGCAGGCTTTATCTTTGCGGAGGATCTGGTGGGTCTGTTTTTGGATCAACCGGAGGCCATTGCCTGTGCTGCGGCAGCTTTGCGGTGCCAGTGTATTACGTTCCCCACCCACGGTTGGCTGGTCATGAGTAATATGATGCAGCAATCCATGGGCAGAACTTTGCCGGCCACTTTCGTAGCCATTGCTCGCCAGGGCCTGTTCTTCATTCCTCTGGTGCTGCTCTTGCCCTACTTCCTGGGACAGACCGGTGTGGAGATGACCCAGGCCTGCGCAGATGCGGTTGCGTTTGCCTGTGCGGTGCCCATTCACCTGTATGTGCTGAAAACCATGGGAAAAGAATTAAAAAAATAAAAATTAGGGGTTTACAAACGGGAGATTATCTGCTATAATCCATCCCGTTCCACCCTTATGGCCCTGTGGTGCAGTCGGTTAGCACGCCAGCCTGTCACGCTGGAGGTCGACGGTTCGAGTCCGTTCGGGGTCGCCACAAAAAGCCTGATTTGTCCATAGGACAAATCAGGCTTTTTGAACTAAGTGTGCCTTGTGGCACGTGAAGTTACTGGTGTAGTGAAGTGGTGCTTCGCACCGTGAAGTGCCTGCGGGCGTGGGCGGCACACTTAACTTCGTTTCGTGCGACAGCACGATGCTTCACAGCGGCAAAGGTGCTGCTTCACTTGGCGAAGCCAAACTTCACCAATATTGCAGAGCACGGAAATTTGTCGTATAATGCACATAAGCAGAAGGTGTGTCTTTATGTCTGAAAGTAAATTAAGAACACAATCTATGGATTTTGCAGTATCTATCATTAATCTCGTAAAAAAACTAAAAGAAAAGCACGAATCCATCATCTCCAACCAAATAGGCAGAAGCGGTACTTCCACCGGTGCTAATATCCGGGAGGCACAGTATGCTCACGGCAAAGCTGACTTCATCGCCAAACTCCAAATTGCGCTTAAAGAAGCAAACGAAACCGGCTACTGGCTGGAATTGCTATATAAAACCGGCTATATTGCGGAAGACGAATACAAGTCGTTGGATGCTGCTTGTACAAGCATCCGGGTTATGCTTATATCCTCCATTAACACTGCAAAGGATAATAACAAATGAAACGTGTAATTGTAATTGGATGCCCAGGAAGCGGAAAAACAACCTTTGCAGAAAAACTCAGTAAAAGCACAGGCCTTCCGCTATATTATCTTGATGCTATCTGGCATAAGCCCGATAGAACGCATATTCCAAGAGAAGAATTTGACCAAAGAATAATGGAAATATTTGCAAATGACGAGTGGATCATTGACGGCAATTATAGCAGAACAGTTGAAATGCGGCTCAAAGAATGCGATACGGCCATTCTTTTTGATTTGCCAACAGAAGTTTGCTTGCAGGGGGCAATGGAACGCCTAGGGAAAGGCCGTTACGATCTGCCGTGGATAGAAAAAGAATTGGATCCGGAATTCGAAGGCTTTATTAAGGATTTCGCAGACAATTCTTTGCCGAAAATATATGCGTTGATTGAAAAATATAGAACAGAAAAACAAATTATTATTTTCAAAAGCAGAAAAGAAACAGATGACTTTTTGAGAAAAGTGTAATGCACACATTCCAAGAAGATTACATTAGGTATACTTTTGCCCCAATTCTGCTCCGTTTGGTTGTCCTTTCGCAGAAAGCAGTTATCCCATCCGGGATGGCTGCTTTTTAGTTCCCGACGGACTCGAATCATCCAACGCAGTGCGGACGAGCAATGATAAGCCCCTACGTCTACCCTCGGTAGAACCTGTAGGGGCGGCCATTGGCCGTCCACTGTTTGGCAATACTACAAAAACCCATGGGGAAATTTGTGAAATAAATTAAAAAACGGGTTGAATTTAACAGATAGGTATGATATGATACATTCGTATCGATATGGGCGTATTATGCCCAAAATACAAAGAAAAAGCATTTGTTTATTTTTTATTTAGGAGGAAACAAACATGTCCGTTATGGAAATCCTGGAAGAGCGCAGCGCATTCTCCTTTGAGGTTTTCCCTCCCAAGACTGATGTGGGTATGGAAAAGCTCTGCGGTGAAGGCGGCGTTCTGGATCAGCTGTACACCTTGAACCCCGACTACATCTCCTGCACCTACGGTGCCGGCGGTACCAACGTGGGCAAGAACCTGGAGGTTCTGGACAAGATCGTCAAGGACGGCAAGACCGTCGGCGTGACCCACTTCACCTGCATCGGCAACACCAAGGAAGGTATTAAGGATCAGCTGCAGACCTATCTGGATCACGGTATCGATCATATGCTGGCTCTGCGTGGCGACCTGCCCTTCGGCTGGACCGGCACCGGCGGCGACCTGCACTATGCTACCGAGCTGGTTAAGTTCGCCCGTCAGGAGTTCGGTGATAAGTTCACCATCGCTGTTGCTGGCTCTCCCGAGGGCCACATTGCCTGCCGCTCCATCGAGGCTGACATCGCCTTTCTGAAGCAGAAGCAGGACAACGGTGCAGACTACATCATGACTCAGCTGTGCTGGGATATGGATCAGTTCCGCTGGTGGCTGGATGCCATCCGTGCTGCCGGTATCTGGATGCCCGTGGACGTGGGTATCATGCCCATCCTGGACCAGGCTGCTACCATCAATATGGCTCTGTCCCGTAACGGCTGTGTCATGCCCCGTGCTCTGTGTGAGATCATCTCCAAAAACTGGATCTTCCCCAACCCCTTCGACAAGGATCCCTTCGACGCCAACGCAGCTCAGAAGAAGGAAGACTTCAAGAAGGCCGGTATCGAGTACACCATCAACCAGATCGACGAGTACCGTGCCTGCGGCATCAACGGCATCCATCTGTACGCACTGAACAAGTTCGAGGATGTTGCTTACATTGCCAAGGAAGCCGGCCTGCTGGATCTGATCTAAGGAGAAATAGGCTATGGCAACGCCTCACACCATTGCTGTCGCCGGCAAGGGCGGCGTAGGCAAGACCACCACCTGCGGCATGATCATCGACTACCTGTGCAAAAAGGGCAACGGCCCTGTGCTGGTGGTGGATGCGGATGCCAACTCCAACCTGAATGAAGTTCTGGGCGTGGAGGTGGACACCTCTTTGGGTGCCATCCGCGAGGAAATGGCTCAGGCTGAAATGAAGGGTACCATCCCCGCGGGAATGACCAAGGCGGATTATGCCGAGTTTAAGTTCAATTCTGCTCTGATCGAGGAGGATGACTTCGACATGATCGTCATGGGCCGCACCCAGGGTAAGGGCTGCTACTGCTATGTCAATGGCGTCCTGAAGACTCAGGTGGACAAGTATGCCAAAAATTACAGCTACATCGTTATGGACAACGAAGCCGGCCTGGAACACGTGGCCAGAGGTACTCTGCCCCATGTGGACACTATGCTGCTGATTTCTGACTGCTCCCGCCGGGGCGTTCAGGCAGTGGCCCGGGTGGCGGAAATGATCCGTGAGATGGAGTTGAAGCCCGGCAAAATGGGCTTGATCATCAACCGGGCTCCCGGCGGTGTGCTGGACGACGGCATTAAGGCCGAAATCGAAAAGCACGGCTTGGAGTTGCTGGGCGTTCTGCCCCAGGATGATGCGGTGTACCGCTGCGATTGCGACGGCTCACCCTCCGCAAAGCTGCCCGACAGCGATCCTATGAAGATCGCTTTGCGGGGCATTATGCAGTCCCTCGGACTGTAAGTTTATGTTAAGAACGGAAAGTTTCAATTTTCCATTTTCAATTATCAATTCAAAATCAAACAAGGGGGAAACCAAATATGTCTTTCGTTCCTAAGACGCAGCCCTTCAGCGGCAAGATCAATGCCGTGACCCTGGGCACCGGTGACAAGGCAATTGTCCTGGGTGGTCAGAATGTGCTGCCGTTCTACACTTTCGATGCTGCCATCGAGAACGCACCCAAGATCGGTGTTGAGATCTCCGATGCCGCTTCTGAGTGGACCGCTCCCGGCCTGGTCGAGTTCTACGCCGGCTGCACCACCATGGCTGACTATGCCAAGAAGGCTGAGACCATGGAAGGTGCCGACTTCATCGTGCTGAACTTCGAGTCCGCCGATCCCAACGGTGCCAACCGCTCCGTGGCTGACTGTGTGGCCGATGCCAAGGCTGTTGCCGAGGCCGTTTCCATGCCCATCGTCATCATGGGCTGCAAGAACCTGGAGAAGGACGGCGAGCTGTTCGCCAAGATCTCCGAGGCACTGCAGGGCAAGAACATTGTCTGTATGTCCGCCAAGCAGGAAAACTGCAAGACCGTCGGTGCTTCCGTCGTTCTGGCTTACGGCCAGAAGGTCGGTGCTGAGACCGCTGACGACATCAACCTGGCCAAGCAGCTGAACATCATGCTGAAGAAGGATGCCAACGTTCCCGCTGACGCCATCGTCATGAACATCGGCACCGCTGCTGTCGGCTACGGCTTCGAGTACGTTGCTTCTACTCTGGACCGCATCCGCCTGGCCGCCCTGGCTCAGTCCGATGCTGACCTGCAGATGCCCATCATCGCTCCCGTGTCCACCGACACCTGGGGCGTGAAGGAATCCACCGCTTCCGAAGCTGATGAACCCGCATGGGGCAATGCAGAAGAGCGTGCAATTGGCATGGAAGTTGCCACTGCCGCTGCTAACCTGACCGGCGGTGCTGACGCTGTCATCCTGCGTCACCCTGTCGCTGTTGCTACCGTTAAGAAGTTCATCAACGAGCTCGTCTAATTGGAAGGAGGATACATACAATGGCTTTGAAAGGTCTTGACATTTTTAAGCTGTCTCCTAAGAAGAACTGTAAGGAGTGCGGCAGCCCCACCTGTATGGCATTCTGCATGAAGGTGGCTCAGGGTGCTGTTGAAATCGACAAGTGCCCCTACTTCTCTGATGATGCAAAGGCAATGCTCAACGAGCAGACTGCACCTCCCATGAAGACCATCTCCGTGGGCGAGCACAAGCTGGGCGGCGAGACTGTCCTGTTCCGTCACGAGAAGACTCTGGTTAACAAGAACCTGTACGCTGTCAACGTCTGCACCTGCATGGATGCTGCTACCGTTGATGCTAAGCTGGCTGATCTGCAGAAGGTTGACTACGAGCGTATCGGTGAGAGAATGTACGTTGAGTTCGTTTTTGTTGGCAACAACCAGAACGATCCCGCTGTGTACGCTGAGCTGGTCAAGAAGGCCGCCGCTACCGGCCGCAGCCTGGTGCTGGAGTGCTGGGATGTGGAGTGTGCCAAGGCTGCTTTGGAAGTTTGCGGCAAGGACGTGATCCTGGACGGTGCAACCCCCTCCAACTGGGAGGCTATGAACGAGCTGGCTACCGCCAAGGGCGTTGCTCTGGGCGTTTGGGCTGAGAACATCTCCGACCTGTACGACACCGTGAAGAATCTGGAAGCCAAGGGCAACAAGAACCTGGTTCTGGATGTTACCGGCAAGACTGCCAAGGAGACTCTGGCCAATGCCGTTCTGGTTCGCCGTACCGCTATCAAGGATGGCGACCGCAGCTTCGGTTACCCCTCCATCGTCAATGTTGCCAAGATCGCAAAGGGCGATGCAAACCTGCAGACCGCCTATGCTGCTATGTTCACTGAGAAGTACGCCTCCATCATCGTTATGGAGAACATGACCTACGCTCAGGCTCTGCCTCTGTACGGTCTGCGTCAGAACATCTACACCGATCCTCAGAAGCCCATGAAGGTGGAAGCTAAGATCTACCCCCTGAACGGTGCCGACGAGAACAGCCCCTGTGCTCTGACCGTTGACTTCGCTCTGACCTACTTCCTGGTTTCCGGCGAACTGGAGCGTTCCAACCAGCCCGTGAACCTGATCATCACCGACGCTTCCGGTATGTCCGTTCTGACTGCCTGGGCTGCCGGTAAGTTCTCCTCCTCCACTGTTAAGAAGACTTTCGAGGAGCTGGACATCGCCAACAAGATCAAGAACCGTACCCTGATCATCCCCGGCAAGGTTGCCGTCATGAAGGGCGAAATTCAGGAGAAGCTGCCTGAGTGGAATGTGGTTGTCGGTCCTCTGGAGGCTGTACAGCTGCCCAAGTACATGAAGGACAAGGAGTACGAGGCTGCCGCCGCTGCCGCCGCTGCTGAGAATGCTGCCAAGGCTGCTGCCGGCGCGGCTACCGAGGTCAAGGAGCTGAGCTTCGAGGAGCTGCTGGAGACCAAGGTTCCCAAGATCGAAGTTGTGGATATGGGTGTTTCCTACAAGGGCTACAACCCCGAATCCAAGACCTTCGTCACCATCGGTGAAAGAATCCACTGCATCGCTCCTGCTATCCGCAAGGCTATGGACGAGCGTGATCCCAAGCCCATCCTGGAGCGTGCCGCTCAGCAGATCGCTGCCGGTGCTACCTACCTGGACGTCAACATCGGACCTGCTGAGAAGGACGGTCCCGAGCGTATGATGTGGGCTGTCAAGCTGCTGCAGGAGAACTTCAACAATGTTCCTCTGGCTCTGGATACTGCCAACATGAAGGCTATCGAGGCCG